>NZ_JADPVH010000003.1 GCF_026932795.1 Paenarthrobacter sp. Z7-10
TACCGGACGTGACCTGACCGGGAAACCCGACCCTTGCGTAAAAGACGAACCCTTCCCCAAAAACGATGAACTACTTACTGCTGCTGATTCCATGGGTGCTGCAACTCCCGATTAGTCGGGGGTGTTGCAACGTTCGCTAGAACTCGCCTGGCCCATTGGCTGTCGTGATCAGTGGGCGGACGGCTTTTGAGCGCCGCCACCAGCGGCCGGGCGTCCTGGCGGGCCAGTGCGAGATACATCCGCTGCATCACATTAAAGTCGAACATCATGCTCAGTTCGTCCGCGTCCTTACCGCCGAAAAATTTTTGCTGCTCGGGGTAAGGCAAATTGACCTCGCCAAGCAGGACGCCGTCGCCAACGCGTCTGCCGACGAAGCGCCGCAGCGCCTTCAGATACTGGTGTGGATTGGGGAACTCTTCGCTGCGTTCGCCCAGTGTCTCCAGGAAGAAGGACACGGCGTCCACCCTGAACCCGTCCAGACCCAGATGCAGCCAGAATCCGATCACTTTGGCGATCTCATCCCGGACCTTGGGGTTTTCCACATTCAGGTCCGGCTGGTACTTGTAGAACCGGTGCAGGTACCACTCACCTGTCGCATCGTCCTGCGTCCAGATCGATTGTTCCTGATCGGGAAAGACAACTTGAGCCGAGGTGTCAGGCGGCGGATCGGAACGCCACACGTAGAAGTCGCGGTGCGGGCTATCCGTGCTCTTCCGCGACGATACGAACCACGGATGGTGGTTTGAGGTGTGGTTGACCACCAGATCGGCGATCACCCGCAGCCCGCGGTCCTGTGCGGTGCGCACGAACTCGACCAAATCCCCGAAGCTGCCCAGACGCGGGTCGACGCCGTAGAAGTCGGTGATGTCATAACCGTCGTCGCGGTCCTGGGTGGGGTAAAACGGCATCAGCCAGATGCAGGTGACGCCGAGCTCGGCGAGGTAATCCACGCGTTGCGCAAGACCAGCGAAATCACCGCAGCCATCGCCGTCGGAGTCAAAAAAGGTCTCCACGTCCAGGCAATAGATAACGGCGTTCTTCCACCAGACGTCGGACGTGTCGGTGATCTTCACGATGTGTCCTCACTCTCGTCGTGCATGCGGCACGCTCTAGGTCTACCCGCCGGGGGCCCGTTCTGTCGAGGGACAGCGGCTGTCCGGACCGGTCGGGATTGGCTCGGGACCGGTCGGCGCTGGCTGGGATTGGCTCGAACTGGCTGGGATTGGCTCGGGACCGGTCGGCGCTGGTTGGGATTGGCTCGGGACCGGTCGGCGCTGGTTGGGATTGGCTCGCACTGGCTCGAACGAGTTCACCGGTGTGTGCTACTTGTTTTCCGGGCACCGACACCTGTAGACGGCGAGCCGGCCAGAACACAGGATGATGGCACAGGGCCCGACGGCGGCCCGGCACTGCGTCTTTTCGCAGCGCGGATCACGGGTGATTGGGGACCGGCATGAATAACAGGACTGCTCCACGCGGGATTATTTTGGCCGCGGCAGCGGCCTTAGCCCTTGCAGGTTGCGGCGGAGGCTCCGGCGCTGCCGGGACGCCGCCGCACCGGCCACCACTCCGTCGGTCAGCTCAGCTCCGTCTGCCAGTTCCGCTCCGTCGGCCTCTCCTGAAGCGAAGTCCTCGGACGCAGCGTCGGCCACCACGGGCAGCACGGCCCCCGTTTCCGCACCGACGGCTGCAAAGCCGTATTCCAACGAGCAGCTGGCGGCCATGGTGACGAAGCTAAAGGATGCCAAGGGGCGGGCGTTTGCGGTGATTCCGGCCGCGCAATTGGACCAGGCGTTGGTGCTGGCCCGAAAGGTGCTCAAAACGGCCGATATCACGCCGAAGGCCTGTGCGGTGCTGGCGACCAATAATGCCCAGGTGCCGGAGGGCAGTACGTACGCGGCCGGGGCGAGCCTGTCCGCGTCGGACAAGACTGTCACCACGGTGACGGTTTTCGCCGTGAAGGATGTCGCCTCTATGGCGAGCCAGATGTCGGCGTCGAAGAAGGCCGTGTCACAGTGTTCCGTAGTCACCATCAGCATTGCCGGAAAAAAAGTTACGAGCAGGATCGTTCCGGTCGACGTCAGCACCAGTGGGGACGTTTCACTGGGCGCGCTAACCACCGAAACCTCAGCCGCTGGCGCGAAGGCAACGACGCTCAGCGTCAGTGGCATCAAGGGAAATTTGGCGGCCACGGCAGTTAAAACCGGTACTGCTGTTTCGAGTTCGGCCAGTGCGGAACTGGTCAAGCTCGTCAACTCGATTCTCGCCAACGGCTGACCAGGAGCCGACGGCTTCGGAACCGGGAGAGTCCCGGCTCCGCCTGACCTCGTCTCCCTCCCGGTGCGGCGACCGGCATACCCGTTTTCACTTGGTCCGGCCTTCGGGTGGTGACGCTTGCGCCTGGTCGGGCCTTCGGGTGGTGACGCTTGCGCCTGGTCGGGCCTTCGGGTGGTGACGCTTGCGCCTGGTCGGGCCTTCGGGTGGTGACGCTTGCGCCTGGTTTTTCACCTTCTGTGGTTCGCAACGACGCGGTCGGAGGATCCGGTGCTTAAACGGCTGAGTGGTGGAGGCCCCCGCCAACCACCACTCACCCCCCAAGAAACGTGTATCCCGGCTGACGTCAGCGGCAGCAGGTTCACATATTCATGATTATTGCACGAACTAATGAAAATGTGGGCGGCGTGGCCACCGATACGACCGCCCGAGCAGGCGTTAGAAGTGCTGTCCGCCGATGGAACGGGGACGGACAGCCTTCCGCCGGTCCGTCCGCAGCGCGATCCAGACCAGGGTGAGGCCTCCAGCCAAGGCGATGACGGAACCGTAGCTGAGGAAGTGACCGAGCGTCGTGACGGGCAGTGAGGGCAGCTCCAGCGCCGTTGCCGCCACGACCATACACAGGCCGGCGCAGATGAGGGCAGCCGCGGTGCGCCGCATTCCGGTGGCACCAGTCCTCGCACCCCGTCCCGTCGGCACAATCAGGCACGCCGCAGCGTAAACGGGGTAAAGCTTGCCGAGCAGGGCGTAGTCCGCCACTGTGCGCTGCCCCGTGTAGGCGGCCAAGCCGGTGCTGGAAACCGGCAGGTCGCTGAGCAGGAACAGAACGAGGGTGCCGGCAGAGATCACAATCAGGATGCACAGACCGAGTGAGCCGCGGATGAGACGTTGGCTGCGGAGCGATCCATAGGCCACTGCCAGCTTTGACGCCAGCACGAAAAAAATCGCATAAAGGGCGAATCGCAGCACTAGATTGGCTAGATTATGGCCACCGAGCACGGCATCCACCGGAAGATAAATAACGCGAAGGCTCAGCCCGACGGCGACGGCCGCGAGCACGAAGGCCCAGAACAGGCCCACATTTTTGCCGTTGACGGCAGCTGGCAGCCGCGACACCGCGCAGATCAGGCAGGCCGCCAGGGCCACCCATTGAAGTGCTGCGATCATCCGAGATTCTCCCAAAGTGCCATGGTTTGTTCGTTGTCTTGATCAATGCGCCGCAGCGTTTTACCTAACGCTTCCAGCCGGATCACGGACAGCGTCACCAATTCGGCATCCGGCAGCCTGCACAGCGCGTCCGCGCGGGCACCCGGAGGCCAGCCGGCTTCCTCCGGTGTCAGCAGTCCGGTGACCACCAGCCCGTTCGCGAGGCCGACGCCGGACAGGCGGGCGGCTGCCAAGGCGATGTCGGGCCGCAGCCGGTTGGCGCTCAGCTGCGCGGAGAAGTTCTGTGCCGCCATCCGAAGATCCGTCAGTATTCTTGGCCGCAGGTCCACCGTGTCGATGGCTGCGATCCAGTTGCGGACGGACGTCGCGTGCGGCAACGGTCCCAGTGGCTGGGCTGGTGCCGAAGTTTGGAATTGGGCCGCGGCATTGCGGAGAAGAATCTGCTGAAGCAGGTCGATGTCGGAAATCTGGCTGATCAGCTCCGCGTCGGTGGGCGGCCGGGAACCGGCGGAAAGTTCCCGGTATCGGTCAAATCCGGCAAGCGACTGAAGGACATCCAGCTTAAGCGCCCGGCTGATGCTGATAACCGTGCTGACGGCGACCTTGCCCCGAACCAGCTGTTGCGCCAGGGTGGAGCGCTTGATGCCGGCCATGGAAGAAACCGCTGTCATGGTGGTCCCGGGCGTCACGACGTTCAGCCACTGCTGGAAAGCCTTGGCGGGCACGGACATGGGTGTTTTCCTCGGCGGTTGGGAGATTGCTGCCCTCTGATTTTACCCAGAGAAGTATCCCGTTTATGCTTGCAGGATTGGTCCCCCATTTTGCACACCCCCCAAGTGCGAAAAGGGGGACCATCTTTTTTGTGTCCTGGAGGTCAGCCTCTTGCGGGTTCTTCAGCCGGGTCCGCTGTCAGTTCCCGGTTTTCGTGCCGCCAGCGGAGGTGTCCGAAACAGGTCACGACCGCGGTCAGTAGAGCAGAAATTGCCAGCCCCAGCCAAAGATGGACATGGAGCGCCGCCGCTCCAGCGAGGGCGCCGAGCAGGATAAGCGCGATGGCCAGAGCACGACGGAGCCAGAACTGTGAATTCCCACCGGCAAGCCGGGAATTGGAGGCCAAAGCGGTAATGGTGGAGGTGACCACCACCGTCGTCACATCCGTGACCTTGAGGTGCCTTGCGGTTGCCGCCTGGACCCCCATCATCAGTGCCAGCACCGAAGTGGTGATGCTCTCCCGGAGCAGGTTCCCAGGCACGGCCACGACGCCCACAAACACGGCCAGTGCCGTGATGCCGCAGGTCACGGTCAGCAGTGCGGCCGAGGTGCGGTGCGACCAGCCGTCCGGCGCCCTGCGCAGCACCCGTCCGGCGCCTGCCGCGCCAAGCATGAAGCAAACCAACGCCAGGGCCGGACGCAGGATCGGCAGGTTGGTGCCGCCGGCAAAGGCCATGCCCAGCAGCACCACGTTCCCCGTCATGTTTCCGGTGAAGACCCGATCCAATCCCAAATAGCCGACGGCATCCACAGCCCCGGTGGAGAAGGTCAGGATGAGCATCAGCACCAGGTGCAGCCGCCCGGTGGAGATGGAATATTTTGATTTCATGGGAAATTCCTCCTTCACACTCTTGTAATAAAGGTATACAAAGCTTAGGTTACTACTTGGGATTGTATGCAATACGTTCCCGGCACCGCACAGTTGTCACCTAACCATAGGAATTGCATGCCGTCCTTACGCCGTCATCATCCAGGCCGCCGCCGGAGCGCCCGGTGCCTCGCCGTGCTGACCGCCACCGCCGCTCTGGCTGTCGGAGCCAGCGGCTGCCAGGCCATCCAACCGCTGCAGGCTGCTCCGGAGCGGGCCGACATCACCTCCGTCCCTTCGGATGGGCACAAGGTCGTCAACGGAGGGGACCTTGTTATGGCCCTTTCCGCCGAGCCGGACCGTCTCGATCCCACCACCTCCTCCTCGCTGTACACCCGCTACGTCATGCAGACCATGTGCCAGAAGCTCTATGACATAGACGCCAAAGGCACCTTGGTTCCGCAGTTGGCCACCGCCCTTCCGTCGATCTCCAAGGATGGGCTGACTGTCACCATCCCGATACGCAGCGACGCCACCTTCGCGGACGGAACCAAATTCAATGCCGAAGCCGTCCGCATCACCCTGGACCGCGGACTGCACCTCAAGGGATCGGGGCGCAAGAGCGAACTGGGCCCGATCAGCACCATCAGGGCCGCCGATCCGACGCATGTCCAGATAACCTACAAAAAGCCCTTCGCTCCGCTTACCGCGGCGCTTGCGGATAGGGCAGGCATGATTCTTTCGCCTAAGGCCCTCGCCGACGAGGGGGCCAAGTTCGGTGACCATCCCGTCTGCGTTGGGCCGTTCAAGTTTGTGAACCGAGTCCCGCAGACTTCCATTTCGGTGCAGCGGGACCCGTTGTATTACGATGCCGAAAAAGTGCATCTGGACACCATCACTTACCGGATCATGACCGACTCCAACATCCGTGCCGCGAACCTGCGCTCGGGGGACGTCCAGGTGGCCGACTCGGTGTCTCCGCAGGACGTCGACGCTTTGATGCAGCAAGAAGACATCGGCGTGCTGCAGGTTGGGTCGCTGGGTTACCAGGGTCTGACCGTTAACATTGGCAACACCGACGGTGTCGGGATGCCTTACGGCAGCATCGATACGCCGCTGGCCAAGAGCGCCCCGGTGCGGCGGGCATTGTCCATGTCAATTGACCGCAAAGCCTTGGTGAATACGGTTTTCAACAACTGGTACCAGGCCGCCTGCTCGCCCATAGCGCCGTCCAGTCCCTTTGCCTCGGCGGCGAGCAAGGCCTGCCCGGAGTTCAATCCGGCCAAGGCCAAGGAGTTATTGAAGCAGGCAGGGGTAAGCACGCCCTACCCACTCAAGATGCTGGTCAGCAATACTCCCGACACCCTCCGGTTTGCCCAGGCCCTGCAGGCGGCCGTCGCGGAGGGAGGATTCAAGCTGACCGTCCAGCCGGTTGAATATTCCACCCTGTTGGACCTGCAGAACCGTGGCGAGTTCTCGCTGCTGCAGCTGGGCTGGTCGGGCCGGGTTGATCCGCACGGGAACATGTTCAACTTCCTCTCCACCGGCGGTGGCAACAACGTGGCCGGTTACAGCAGTCCGGAGACGGACAAGCTGTTAAAGGCCGCGGCGCAGACGAACGACGACGGCGAACGGGCCGCGCTTTACGGACAGGTGGTGAAGAAGGTTGCCCAGGACAATCCGATCATCTACCTGTACCGGGTTCGCAGCCTCACCGCCTACAGCAAGAAGGTGGCCGGTATTGAAACCTATGCCGACGGCGTGGTGCACCTCAGAGACGCCGCTTTCGTGCAGCAGCAGAAGGGCTGACGCCGACCATGATCCGATACATCTTCACCAAACTTTGGCAGTCGGCCCTGACCCTGGTCCTGGCCTCCGTCGTGGTCTTCATCGGTGTGCGGGCCTTGCCCGGCGATCCGGCGCTGGCGATGGCGGGGGAGGAGGCCAGCCCGGAGCAGCTGGCCGCCATCCGATCCCAGCTGGGATTGGATCAGTCCATTCCCGCCCAGTACTTCGCCTTCGTCGGCAAAATGCTGCATGGGGACCTGGGCAACTCCACCCGCACCGGGACTGCCGTGAGGGACCTGATCGGCACCACACTGCCGGTGACGCTGTGGCTCTCCGTCTACGCGATCGTGGTGGCCGTCCTCGTCGGCATCCTCTTTGGCGTGATCGCGGAACGCTTCCGCGGCCGATGGCCGGAATGGCTGACGAACGGCTTCGCACTGATTGGGCTGTCCGTGCCGAACTTCTGGCTCGGCATTCTTGCCATCCTGTACCTCGCCGTCACTCTGGGCTGGTTCCCGGCCTCGGGCTATGTTGACGTCATCGCCAACCCATTGCGCGGGCTGTATTACCTGACCCTGCCGGCCCTGATCCTGGGTACCTCGCTGGCGGCGGTGATCATGCGCCAGACCCGGGCGTCGATGATTGAAACCATGAGCACCGACTATGTCCGCACGGCCAAGGCCAAGGGTCTGGGCGGCGGGCGGGTGCTGTTCCGCTACGGACTGCGCAACTCGCTGATTGTGGTGGTGACGATTGTAGGGCTTCAGCTGGGTGGGCTGATCTCCGGAGCCGTGGTGACCGAACGTATTTTTGCGCTGCCGGGCTTCGGTAAGCTCACCTTGGACGCCGTCTTCACCCGCGATTATCCGGTGATCCAAGCCGTGGTGCTGATCATTACCCTCAGTTACATCGTGATCAATCTAGCGGTGGACGTGCTTTACTCCGTCGTCAATCCCCGCATCCGAGTCGGAGGAAACAACTAATGGCCATTACTGTAGTTGATCCGCGCATCAACGTGGACGGGGCCGGTCTGGGATCGGGCCGGGGAAGAATCTGGAAATCACTGCGCGGCAATCCGCTCGGTATGGCCGGCGGAATTATGCTGGCGGTGGTGGTGCTGGTGGCCGTCTTTGCGCCGCTGATTGCCCCCTACGGACCCGCCGAGGTGCACTTTGCCACGCCGTTCCAGAAGCCCGGAACGGTGGGTTTCCTGTTGGGCACCGATGACCTGGGCCGGGACATCTTCTCCCGAATGGTCTTTGGGGTGCGTGCCTCGCTGGAGGTTGGGGCGTTGTGCGTGCTGCTGTCGGTACTGATCGGCACCCCGCTGGGGCTGCTGGCCGGTTACTGGAAGTGGCTGGATGCCATCGTCTCCCGGCTCACCGACGTCACTCTCGCCTTCCCGTTCCTGATCATCGCCGTCGGCCTGGCCGCGATCAGCGGGCCCAGCCTGACCAACGCGGCCGTGGCCCTGGGGATCGCGCACATTCCCACCATGATCCGGGTAGTGCGCGGCGAAACACTGCGGATCAAGGAGAGCGATTTCGTCCTGGGCGCCAAGACGATGGACGCCTCCGGGGTGCGGATCATCTTCCAGCACGTGATGCCCAACGCGGCCAGCGCCATTATCGTCCAGGCCACGGTAATTATGCCGGTGGCCGTGATCGGTGAGGCACTGCTGTCCTTTTTGGGTCTCGGCATCCAGCCGCCTACGCCCAGCCTGGGCATCATGCTCTCCGACGCGCAGCAGTACATTTTCCGCTCACCCACCGCCGCCATCTTCCCGGGCATCGGCATCGCGCTGATCTGCCTGGCCTTCAACCTGTTCGGCGACGCCCTGCGCGACGCCTTCGATCCGACCAACACCAGCCGAAAGTAATCCCCGTGACGTATACAGTGCCCGATTCCTTCACCACCCGCCCGACATTGCAGGGCACTTTTGGCATGAGTGCCTCCACGCACTGGCTGGCCACCGCCTCGGCGCAAGCCGTGCTGGAGCGCGGCGGAAACGCGTTTGACGCAGCCGTGGCGACAGCCTTTGTGCTGCACGTCGTGGAGCCGCATCTCAATGGTCCAGGCGGGGACATGACAGGGGTCTTCACAACAGCGGAAAATCCGGGCGAACCGGTGGTGCTGATGGGGCAGGGACCGGCCCCGGCCGCCGCTACCCGCGAGCACTACCTGGCGGAGGGGCTGGAGCTGGTGCCCGGTGCCGGCGCGCTTGCCGCTGCAGTTCCGGGGGCGGTGGACGCCTGGCTGCTGCTGTTGCGCGACCACGGCAGTTGGGAGCTGGCCGACGTGCTCGCCTTCGCCATCGGCTACGCCCGCAACGGCCACCCGGTACTGGCGCGGGTGGGGACCACGATCGCGACGGTGGCGCAACTCTTCGCGGAACATTGGCCCACTTCCGCGGCGCTGTGGATGCCCGAGGGCCGTATTCCGGCCGAGGGCGAGATGGTGCGCAACGAAGCTTATGCACGCGTCCTGGACCGGTTGATTGCCGCCGGTGACAGCGGTGCTGCCGGGTCCGCCGCGGGTGTCCATGCGCCAGTACAAGCGGACGACGGCGGCACGACGGTGCAGACGACCGACGGCAATGGACCAGTGCAGGCAATCGACGGCGGCTCGTCGGCGGGCCGCGAAGCGCGCATCGATGCGGCACGCAGGGAGTGGCGCGAAGGGTTTGTCGCCAAGTCCGCCGTCGACTTCCTGAAGAAACCGCACCGGCACTCCTCCGGTGCCGACCACGTTGGCGTGATGACAGAAGCCGACTTCGCGGCATTCCAGGCAGGCTATGAACCGGCCACCACGCTGGAATTCCGAGGCTGCACCATCGCGAAGACCGGTCCGTGGGGCCAGGGCCCGGCGCTGCTGCAGACGCTGGCCATTCTGGACGGTTTCCCGGATGAATGCCTGGACCCCTCCACCGCGTTGGGCGCGCACACCATCCTGGAAGCGCAGAAGTTGGCCATCGCGGACCGTGACTCCTACTACGGTGACGCGGACGTGGCGATGGATTACCTGCTCAGCGCGGACTACGCGGCCGAGCGCCGGGCGCTCATCTCCGAGCAGGCCTCGCACGAGTACCGGCCGGGAACGGTGGCCGGTCAGCGTCCATTCGTTCCGCCGCTGCGCACCGAATACCTGCCCCCGGCGCTCGCCGGCCGCGGTGACACCACCTTCGCCGGCGTGGGTGAGCCAACCGTCATGGCTACCGGAGAGACCCGCGGGGACACCTGCCATATCGACGTGGTGGATCAGTGGGGCAATATGATTTCGGCCACCCCATCGGGCGGCTGGCTGCAGTCCTCGCCAACCATTCCCGAACTGGGCTTTTGCCTGGGCTCGCGCCTGCAGATGACCTGGCTGGAGGAGGGCGCACCCTCGACCCTGGCTCCGGGTAAGCGTCCGCGCACCACGCTGACGCCCACCCTGGTGCTCAAGGACGGGAAGGCTGTTGCCGCCGTCGGCTCCCCTGGCGGTGACCAACAGGATCAGTGGCAGCTGCTGTATCTGCTGCGCACCATTGTGGGTGGCTATACCCCGCAGCAGGCCGTAGACGCTCCGGCCCTGCACACCACCTCGGTGCCCGGATCCTTCTGGCCCCGGACCTGGACCCCCGGCGGTGCCGTGGTGGAGGACCGGCTGGGCGAAGAGGTCATTGCCGACCTGGAGCGTCGGGGCCATGTCATCACCCGTGCCGGCGATTGGGCGCTGGGCCGGCTCTCCTCCGTGGTCCGCGACCCGGAAACCGGGGTATTGAAAGCATCAGCGAATCCGAGAGGTGCGCAGGGATATGCAGCAGGACGCTAAGTCAGGAAACGCCCGAGACGGCGGAGATGGCGGAAGTATGGGGATGACAGGGCAGCCGGGAAACTTCGGCCAGAGTGCGGTTACTGTCGGCGCGCAGAAGCAAGCAGTCCCGGAGCAGGCGCCCCTGCTCCAGGTCCGTAATCTTCAGGTGCGCTTTGGCGAGACCGCGCCGGCTGTGCTGCACGGAGTCAGTTTCGACATGCAGCGCGGCGAACGGGTGGCCATCGTCGGTCAATCCGGTTCCGGTAAATCCACCACCATCGGCGCAATACTGGGGCTGCTGCCCGGAAATGGGCGCGTATCCGGCGGCGCCATTCTGCTCGACGGCCAGGACCTTGCCACCGCCACAGACGCCTCGCTGCGGGGAATCCGAGGCAAGCGCATGGGCCTGGTTCCGCAGGACCCGATGTCCAACCTGAATCCGGCCATGAAGGTGGGGGCTCAAATTGCGGATACCCTGGCCAGCAACGGTCTGAAGGGACGCGCGGCCGTAAAGCGCAGGGCCGTGGAACTGATGACCGAAGCTGGCATTCCGGACGCGGCACGCCGCTATGGACAGTACCCGCACGAATTCTCCGGCGGTATGCGCCAGCGCGTGCTGATCGCCATCTCGCTTGCCGGCGAGCCGGACCTGCTGATTGCCGATGAGCCCACCTCCGCCCTGGACGTGACGGTGCAGCGGCAGATCCTGAACCACCTGCAGACCCTAGTGGATGCCCGCGGAACCTCGCTGCTGTTCATCACACACGACCTGGGGCTCGCGGCGGATCGCACAGACCGGATCATTGTCATGGCGGACGGGCGCATCGTGGAGATGGGAACGCCGGCTCAGATCCTGCTCGACCCACAAGAGGATTACACCAAGCGCCTGGTCGCGGCGGCACCTTCGGTCACCGCGTCAGGAGCGCGTGAACCGGTCCTTCCGGACCTGGCATACGGAACCGGCTCCAGTGCGGAATCCGTTTCGCCTTCAGGGACGCCTTCAGGGACGCCTTCAGGGACGCTTTCAGGGACGGAACGGCGGACAGCGTCAGGGACAGCGACGCTGACGGGGAATGGGCCCGGGGTGCCGGCTGTTGCCACCGGGCCGGAACCGATCCTGGTGCTGAACCATCTGGTCAAAGAGTTCAATCTGCGTGGGCAGCGCGGCAGCACCGTCCGTGCCGTGGACGACGTGTCCTTTAGCGTCGCGCGCGGCACTACAACCGCCGTCGTCGGCGAATCCGGATCGGGCAAAACCACCGTGGCACGAATCATCCTGGGGCTGGAGGAGCCCACCAGCGGCGAAGCGCTGATCACCGGACGGAGCATCACGGCCAGCAGCGGGGCAAGCCGGCGCTCGCTGCGCCGCAAGGTCCAGCCCGTATTCCAGGACCCGTACGGCTCGCTGGATCCGACGTTCAGCATTGAACGGCTGATTGACGAACCACTGCGCGTCTTCAAGGTCGGCAGCCGGGTCAGCCGCCAGCACCGCGTCGCCCAACTTCTGGATCATGTGGCGCTGCCCCGCACGGTGGCCCAGCGCCGGCCAAACGAGCTGTCCGGCGGACAGCGCCAGCGCGTGGCCATCGCCCGCGCGCTGGCGCTGGAACCGGAGCTGCTGATCTGTGATGAGGCAGTGTCCGCCCTGGATGTGCTGGTGCAGGACCAGATCCTGACCCTGCTTGCGGACCTGCAGGAACGGTTGGGGCTGACCTACCTGTTCATTACCCACGACCTGGCCGTGGTGTGGCAGATCGCGCACCATGTGGTGGTGATGAAGTCCGGTAAGGTTCTCGAGGACGGTACTGCTGACCAGGTATTCCTGGCTCCGGAGGCCGACTACACGAAGGAACTACTTGGAGCCATCCCCGGTGCCGCATTCGCCAGCTAACCCGGACGCCGCCCCGAAGCAGCGGGTCCAGGACGCCATCCGGCATGACATCATCTTCGGCACGCTGCCCGCCGGAGCCCGGATCACGGAGGCAGCCCTGGCTACGAAATACGGGATCTCACGGGTGCCCGTCCGGGAGGCGCTGCACGCCCTGGAGGCGGAAGGATTCGTCGAATCGAAGCCGTATGCGGGATCAACCGTGTGTGCGATCCCGGTCGATGACGCCGACGATCTGTTCGCCGTCCGCGAGGCGCTGGAAGCGGCCACCGCCCGGCGGGCGGCGAAGCGTGCCGCCGGGCAGTTCAGCGCCGGAGCCCCGGATGGGCAGTGGTGGAAAACCCGAAAGGAACTGGCCGCAATCCTCGACGAGGGTGACGCTGCGATTGGCAATGGCCGCCCCGACCTGCTGCCCGAACTGAACATCCGCTTCCACCTGGGGATCGCCGAGCTCAGTGGCAGCCCCTCACTGACTGCTCTGTTGCGCCAGATTGCCGGAAAAATCGAGTGGCTGTACGCCTCTGACCTGAATTCGAGGGGAAAACAGTCTTGGGGTGAACACCGCACCGTGATGGCTGCCATTGACGCAGGGAACGTACCAGAGGCGGAGCAAGTCATGGGCGTGCATGTGCATCGCTCCCGGACCGGATACCTCAGCCGGTTCGCCGGGTAGGTGCCGGTTAGATCCGGGTCGCCACCGCGGGCCGACCTCCTGCCTTACTGGACTGTGACCGCAGCGGTCATACTAAAACTGACGCTGTAGGTCGATCGAGTGGTAGTCGTGACGTGATTCGGCGGCGGTAATCGTGTTTGTCCCGGTCCGCAGCAGGTGACCGGCACATTGACGGTCACCGAATGCGCATTGGACCAGGGGTATTATTTCGGAACTTCTTCCAATCGGTGTCAGGCCGGCGGCGAAAACCGCTAATCCCGGACGGACTTGAGTAGGACAATCGCCGCAGCGGTGTGGTTCCTGAGGGTGTGCGCCGACGGCCACTGCGGCTGGTGCCTGCCTATTCGCAGCCCACGCCGTCGCCGTCGCGGTCCAGCTTGGAACTGTAGCCGGGCTCGCCCACGTGGATCGGGGCGGCTCCGGCCGCTCGCACCGCGGTGCAATTCTTGTAGTAGACCGACGACGGTGCCGGTGCGGGCGCGGGGGCAGGCTGTGCGACCGGCGGTGCGGGAGCAGGCTGCGCGACCGGCGGCGCGGGAGCCGGTGCCGGGGCCGGTACCGCTTGGACGGGCGCAGCCGGTGCCGGCTGGGCCGGCTGGGCCGGCTGGGCGGGTGCGGGGATCGGTGCGACTACGACGGGCGCCGATTGATTCGTAGGCGCGAGGGTGTTTGCGCAGTTGGCCAGAATTCGGGCCATGGCATCATGCTCGGCTGCCGTGACCCACAATTTGTAGGTCGCCTTGACCGAAATCTGCCGCGCCACGTAGGGGCAACGGTAGGACTTGTTCGCTGGCAGCCAGCTGGCCGCGTCGCTGTCGCTCTTTTGCAGATTGGCCGGACCGTCCACGGCGAGCAGATTCAGCGGGTCGTTGCCCAGTGAGGTGCGCTGCCCCGGGGTCAGTTGCTGCGCGCCCGTCTGCCAGGCATCGCTCAGAGCAACGACGTGATCAATCTGTACGGCACTGCTGGTGGCAACGCCGCGCTGAAAGGGGATGATCGTTGCGGTGTAGGGATCATGCAGAGTGCCGGTCAAGATGACGCAGTTGTGCGTCCCGGGTTTAACGGTCAGCGACTTCAGGTCCCGCCGGAGGATGTCATTGCGCGTGTCGCATCCATTGTGATCCACATCGGCCCAGGCCTGGCCAAATTGATCCCGGGAGTAGCCGGTTTTGGGTGCGCGGCCCTTAACGGGCAGGGTGGCCAGCAGGTTCAGCGCGGTGGTGCTGTAGGCAGGCTGGTTTTTGACTGGTGCGGCACCGACCTGGGCGACCGCAACGGTATCGGAGTCCAGTGGCTCCGTGTCCGGCGGCTGTGTCTGGGCCGTCGCGAGCGACAGAGCGGACGGGGCGGACGACGACGAATCCTGGGCTGCCGGTGCCGCCGACGGATTGGCGGCGGTCTGGTGACCCTGTATGGTGGCCGGGCTGGCGGCGGCTGCGCCGGTATCGTGCGTTATCGCGGCCTCCCGCACGGCGGCGGCCCCGGACCCGCCGCATCCGGTCAGCAAAAGGAGCAGTCCGACGGACAACGAAGCGGATTTCCAACCGGAAAATGCCTGGTTGAAATTGGTGCGGCCAGATGGCAGGCGTAATTGATTCAACTTTCCCCCAATAAAGTGTGCTGCGATTAGCAACAGGATATAGGTCCGGAACCGATTCTGGGACACGAAACGGCTGCAGATTCTTAATCACGTGAAGCGTGCATGCGCCTGCCCTGTTCCCCGTGGTCTGTTCGTCCGGAATTAGGGCATTCCGGAAATCTCAGGCGCAGCAGGCGAAAAGGGGAACGGGCGAAATATCCGCCCCGGGATGGCATTGCCGGGAATCCAAACTGCTTGCCTTCCCCGGGCGCACAATCGGTGCTGGATTTTGCAGCGCAAATGATACTGACAGCACCCTACATCGGGGCTAGCATGTACTCCTGAACCAGAGAATAGGAAGTCCATCCCATGGGCGAAATGTTGGACAATGGAGTCGCTGCGTCCCCGAATGCGAAGAATGTTTTCGGCCAACTGCTGCTGCAGCGGCTAACCGACGCCCGGGCACATGTGGCACGCCTGAACGAAGAAATCCGGGAGGTGACGCTGGCCCGTCGGGACACTCCTGCGGACGATGAGCACGACCCGGAGGGGTCAACGGTAACCCTGGAGCGGGAGCACGATGTGGCACTTCTGCTCAGCGCCGAAGGCCAGGTTGCGGAGCTGATCGAGGCCCAGTCCCGATTGGCCAAGGGGACCTACGGCAGCTGCGAACGATGCGGGCAGCCCATCCCCCGTGAGCGGCTGGCCGTACGGCCAGAAGTGAGGTTCTGCGTGCCCTGTGCCAGCATACGGTCCAAGGAACGCTGACTCCGGCCGGCTGACCGCCGCGGCCGGCCGGCGGCCCACCTACCGTTTGGTTTCCCCGGTGATCGGTGCAGGCACGATGTCGCGCCCGCCCAGGGATCCGGGGAGCTGCAGATACCCCGTCCGGACCGTTACGTGCTGCGGGCAGAGTCCGCCGGCAGGAATAGCCGTGCCGGCGACGGTGATGACGATCGTGTCCGGTTCTTCCTCGAACCGGAACCGCACCGGCTCGTTGCAGGCCCGGATGGTGCTGGAAAGGTAAATTCGGTTGGTGTCCGGATCGACGTGCAACAGCCGCCACGGCAGGGACACCTCGTCAGGACGTAGTTCCGGGCCGGCTGCTTCCACTGGCAAGAGCTGGTATCTCGAAGGGTTAAAGGACTCCGCCCCCGACGGACCCGACGGCGGGATATTTGGGCTGGTAGGGCTCTCAGCCGGGGGACCTGAGTTGGTGCTGCCCACAACTGGACGAGAGCTGGTGATGCCCGGGCTGTTCCCCGGCCGGTCGGCGCACCCGCCCAGTGCCGCCCCCAACGTTGCTGCCACTCCGACCATGGCCATAGTGATCCAAAGCCGTTCGCCGAACTTTCCGAGCATGGGTTTGATCTTAGCGAGTCAAATGCTGTTCGATGTGGTCAATGCGGTCCGCTGTCACATCCCCTCCTGGCACACCGCTCCGATACGAAATTGGCGGCGGCTTCCCGGTCTATCCGGCGGGGTAGGGTGGAAGCGGAATTTTGTGGCCGCACCCACCTTGGGCGCCGAATGGAAAGGCAAACGGATGACACGCGCAGTGACCACTCCTGACCTTGCGATAGTTCCCGGACCCAACGAGAATCTGGCGCAGGCTGCCGCGGCGGGAGGTGGGAACCTGGGTCCGCTGTCGGAGGCGACAACGGGTCTGATTGTGGGAGGACGGATCAGTGCAGCGGAACTGTCGCGCCAGCTGACGGAACATCCGGGGATTGGATGGGTGCAGCTGCCGTCCGCGGGGATTGAGGCATATGCCGCGGCGATCGCGGACCACCCGGAACTGGCATGGACCAGTGCCAAGGGTACTTACGCGCGGCCGGTGGCAGAGCACGTGCTGGCCCTGACGCTGGCTTTGCTGCGCCGGCTGCCGGAAAGGGTCCGGGCGAGCAGTTGGGGCACGCAAGCGGGAGTGTCGCTGTTTGGCGCCCACGTGGTGGTCCTGGGAGCCGGCGGCATTGCCATCGAAATCATCCGTTTGTTCCGCATCTTCGGTGTCCGCATTACGGTGGTTCGGAATGGGCCAGAGCGGGTGGTTGAGGCGGACCGAACGATATCGATGGCTGCTCCGGCCGCCAATGCGGACTTGCCGGATGCGTCAGCAGGCGCGGAGCCGCCTAACTCCGGCATCGGCGCGGCGGAGCACGGCGTTCCACTGGGCGAGGTGCTGGCCGACGCCGATGTCGTTGTGGTGGCAGCGGCTCTTACGGCCGGGACCAGGGGCATGGTCGGTGCTGCGGAGCTGGGCCGGATGAAGCCGGGCAGCGTCCTGATCAATATCGCCCGCGGCGCGCTCGTCGATACCGACGCATTGGTTCAGGCGCTCGCGGCCGGCGCTTTGGCTGGGGCCGGCCTGGATGTGACAGATCCGGAACCCCTTCCGGATCGGCATCCGCTGTGGGCCGAGCCGAACGCGCTTATCACCCCGCACACGGCCAATACGCAGGAGATGGCGCGGCCGCTGATCGCCGCCCGGGTGCAGGAAAACGTCCGGCGATGGGCAGCGGGGGAGGAGCTTGAGGGGCTGGTGGACCCGGCAGCTGGTTACTAGTCCCTTGGTCCTCCGGCATCCTGGCTGGCCACCTGCGGCAAAGGACCTTTCTCAACTCCAGCGGCGTGCCCACCGCCACCAGCTGTATGGCGAAGTTCACCCGTCCCTTCCCCCAAAGCGCGGAACAATGCCTCGAGCGGATACGCTGGTGCTGGCTCGAGCGGCCGCAATACAAGCCGGAAGCGGACGGTGCGCATGGAGATTTTGACGGTGATCATTGGCCTGATGCTGGCCACTGTGCTAGCCGTAGGTCTGGGGGACCGTATCCGATTGCCGTATCCGGTGCTGATGATCATCCTTGCTGCGGGTGCCGCCTTCATTCCCGGTTTTCCCGAGGTGCGAATCGATCCCGAACTG
The DNA here is from genome assembly GCF_026932795.1 of Paenarthrobacter sp. Z7-10. Taxonomy (GTDB): domain Bacteria; phylum Actinomycetota; class Actinomycetes; order Actinomycetales; family Micrococcaceae; genus Arthrobacter_M. The sequence continues at coordinate 17,667 of NZ_JADPVH010000003.1, forward strand.
ATTCTGCCGCTGTTCCTGCCTCCGCTGCTTTTTGCCACCGCGCTGAAAACTTCGTGGTCGGTTTTCCGGGTACGCTGGCGCAGCATTGTGCTGCTGGCCATTGCGCTGGTGGTGCTGACGACGGCGGCGATCGCCGGTGCGGCCTGGTTGCTGATCCCGAGCATCGGGATTCCGGCAGCCATCGCCCTTGGTGCGATGGTGGCACCGCCTGATCCGGTTGCGGTGGCGTCCATAGCCGGCCGGGTCCGAATGCCGCGCGCGCTCAGCAGCGTGCTGCAAAGCGAAGGCCTCTTCAACGATGCCATGGCGATCGTAATTTTCCAGGCTGCGGTGGCGGCGTCACTCGCCGGCCAGGACCTCAATCTCCTTCTTTTGGGTTTGCTTTTGGCCGGTTCTGTCGGCGCCGTGCTGGTGGGACTGGTGGCGGGCTGGCTGACCAAGAAACTCATGCACTTCATCACCGCTCCGGTGGGCCGGAGCGCGGTGACTCTGGTCGTCCCGTTTGCCGTCTATATCACCGCCGACTCGGTACATGCCTCAGGCGTCGTCGCCGTCGTCGTCACGGCCCTCGAAATCCGCCGCAACGCCCACCCCGAAGCCGCCGAGGAAAGGGTGACAGGGAATGCCTTTTGGGATGTCGTGGAACTGCTGGTGACCGGCATTGCTTTCGGTCTGGTGGGGTTGGAGGTGCGCCAGGTGCTCCAGGACGAGAGCACGCGTTTGGGCACCCTGCTCGGCCCCGCCTTGCTTCTGTGCGCACTGACCTTCGCCGTCCGGGCTGCGTGGCTTGGCTTGCTGGTGCTGCCGAGCAGGCGGCGTGGAGCGCACGCGCCGCCATCCGATGCGAGGGACGTTGTGGTACTGACCTGGTGTGGGATGCGCGGTCTGGCCACGCTGGCGCTGGCGCTTGCATTGCCGGCGAACCTCTCCAACGGAACGCCATTCCCGGGACGCGGGGAGATCGTCGTACTGGCGGTTTCGGTCCTGCTGGCCACGCTCGTACTGCCCGGTTTGACGCTGCCATGGCTTATGCGGATCCTTCGGATTTCCGAAGGGCCGGAGGCGGCGCAGGACTCTGAGCGGGAACTGGCAAGCCGGGCCGAGAAGGCGGCGATGGATGCCATCGAGGACTCCGACTTACTGGACGATGTGCCGGAAAAACGGATTACCTGGATCAAATCCAGGCTGCTGCACCTGCATACGGAGCTGGTGGACATGCACAGCGAGCCGGTCAAGGAGGAGCAGGCCGAATTCCGCGACTGGGCCATCGCTGTGCAGACTTTGGCCCTGGATGCTGCCCGGAACGAAATGGTGCAGGCCCGCAGTGAAGCGGGAACTGACCCGGAAGCGGTGGACCGGGTGCTGCGGCGGCTGGATCTTCGCACCATGCTTGCCCCGGACTGATCCGTACCTAGGAACTATCCGTCCTTACCGCCCGATCCGCACCTCCAGCTCCGGCCAGGCCGCCCTTCCCCGCTTATGCGGTGCTGCCCGGCCCACCACCGCGTAAGCGGGGTAGGGCCGCCGGTACGGGTAGGTCCGCCGGTGCGGGCCGAACCGTTCCGATCCGGTCCTCGGCGCCCCAGCTGGCACCCAGAAACTTCAAAGAATCCATTGAACGTGACGCAGATTACTGTTAGCGTCGAGTTCATAAAGTGATGATGAACCCACGATGTGGGCATCAGGGACAGGTCCTCTCCCCAAGGGGAGTGCACGACCGCATCAAGTGGCCGCGATCCGGCCCCCGCAGTCCACGGTAGGTCTTCAGTCAAATGTGCTTGGGAGAGTACCAATGAAAGAGTCTGTGGCTTCAGGGCCGTCTGAGTACGCGGTGGATGAGTACGCGGTGGAACTGAGCGGATGCACCAAAGAGTTTGCCATGCCGGGTGGCGGAAGCTATTTCGCCGTGCGGGACATCAATCTCAGGGTCGAGCCGGGGCGCTTCGTGTCGATCGTGGGGCCCACCGGCTCCGGTAAATCCACGATTCTCAGTATGGCTGCAGGATTGCTGGAACCCACCGCGGGGAACGTTCGCAGCTACGGAACACCTGTCCAGGGTGTGAACAGGCGCGCGTCGTACATGTTCCAGCAGGATGCCCTGCTGCCGTGGAAGTCAGTGATCGACAACGTGAGCCTGGGCCTGACGATGGCCGGAGTATCCAAAACCGAGGCCTACTCCGAGGCCCGCCGGTGGCTCGAAAAGGTGGGATTGAAGAACTTTGCCGACCGGTATCCGCATCAGCTCAGTGGTGGCATGCGCAAGCGCACGGCCGTTGCCCAGGCCTGGATTGTCGATCCGGACATTCTGCTGATGGACGAGCCCTTCTCCGCACTCGACGTGCAGACCCGCCAGATCATGGAAAACGAGCTGCTGCAGCTGTGGCAGGAATCGGGTAAGGCGGTGGTTTTCATTACCCACGACCTGGATGAGGCCATTGCCCTCTCCGATGAGGTGGTGATCCTGGGCGCCGGCCCCGGCAGCACGGTGGTGGGGAGCTACGAAATTTCGATTCCGCGGCCGCGGGACCTGCTGGACATCCGCGACGATCCGCAATTCATCGAGCTGCACCGCGAGATCTGGGGCCGGCTGAAGATCGAGGTTTCCAAGACGTACGAGGCGGCACTGGCAGAAGACGGAGAAGTCGCATGACTATGACTGGATCGAAGGAAAGTCCCAAATCGGTGCACACCTCTCCGGACGGCGCCAGGGGCCAGCTGACACGTGGCCGCTCCGGCAAGAGCGCCGGGCGAAAGCCGGGGATGTCGGCGCTGACTATGCGGACAGCACAGCTGGTGCTCGCGCTGGTAGTATTGGGTGGCTGGGAGCTGTTGGGCCGTGCCGGCATAATTGACGAGTTCTTTTTCCCGCTTCCCTCCGACATCCTCGCCACCGTCTGGGTCTGGATCTCCACTGGTTACGTGTTTCCGCACCTGCTGATCACGATGGAGGAATCGATACTGGCATTCATCGTCGGTGCCGGCGTGGGTCTGTTCCTGGGATTCCTGCTGGCGCGGGTCCGTTTTCTGGAGCGGCTGCTCGATCCCTTCCTGCAGATGTTCAACGCACTGCCCCGGGTGGTCCTGGCTCCGATCTTCCTGCTCTGGTTTGGCTTGGGCATCTGGTCCAAGGTGGCCTTCGGATTCACCTTGGTCTTCTTCATCGTCTTCTTCAACACCCTCGAAGGCGTCAAGGGTGTGGATCGCGTACTCGTGGATAACGCCCGGATGCTTGGAGCCACCGAGAAGCAGCTGCTGCGCCATGTATTCATCCCCAGCGCCTTGACCTGGATTTTCTCCAGTCTGCACATCAGCGTGGGCTTCGCGATCACCGGCGCCGTGGTGGGGGAGTATCTTGGCGCTTCGGCCGGCGTCGGTTATGCCATTGCCCAGGCGCAGGGCGTTTTCGATACCCGTGGCGTGTTCGCCGGGATGTTCATCCTGATGTTTGCAGTGCTGGTCATCGATCTGTTGGTCAACCGCCTTGAGAAACACCTGCTCAAGTGGCGTCCAAGCCGTTCGGCCTGACCCAACGCCTGATCCACTTTTACTCAATATTCACCTGCTGGACCACTCACCTGCCTTGAAAGGGACCATCATGAAAAAATGCGACAACCGACGGGGACGCCTTGTCCGTTCGATCAAGCCGCTCGCGCTCATCGCGGGTCTGGCCCTGGCGCTGTCGGCCTGCGGCTCGCCGTCGGCCGCTCCGCCCGGGCAGGCTGGAGGTGGCAGCGCGGCCGCCGAAGGAAGCGGCGACAAGGTGGTCGTTGGCGTCGGTGGCCAGACGCTGCTGACCTATCTGCCCACCACGCTGGCCCAGCAGCTCGGTTATTACAAGGATGAGGGCGTGAACGTGGAACTGCAGGATCTGCAGGGCGGATCCAAGGCGCTGACGGCGATGATCGGGGGCAGCACGCAGGTCACCAGTGGTTACTACGAGCACACCATCCAGATGCAGGCGAAGAACCAGTCCATCAAAGCATTTGTGAATATGAACCTCTCCTCCGGCCTGGCCCTGGTGGTTGCGCCGAAGAATGAAGGAACCATCAAATCCATTGCGGATCTGAAGGGAAAGAACGTCGGTGTGACATCGCCGGGTTCCTCGACAGATATGTTCGTGAAATACGTGCTCGCGAAAAACGGCATGAAGACTACCGACGCGTCGGTTTCAGCCATTGGGGCGGGTTCCTCCGCCGTGGCCGCCGTCGAGCGCGGACAGGTGGATGCCGCCGTCATGCTGGAACCGGATCTGACCGTCCTGGCGACGCGGATCGGCAAGAAGCCGGTGGTGCTGCAGGATGTCCGTACCCTTGAAGGCCTGAAGGCAGTTTTCGGCACGGACGCATGGCCGTCGTCGAGCCTGTATGTCAAGACCGACTGGCTGGCGAAGAACGGTGACACGGCGGCCAAGATGGCCAAGGCCATCACCCGCACGCTGAAGTACATCGATGAGCACTCGGGCGCCGAAATTGCCGCCAAGATGCCCAAGGCGTTCGCGGGCGGAAACATGGAACAGTATGCCTCGGTCATTGAGGATCTCAAGAAGACGCTGAGCAAGGATGGCGTCTTCAGCGAAGCCGGCACGCAGGCCGTGCTGAAGACCCAGCGTGTGGCCAATCCTGAGGTGGGGGACAAGGACATCAAGCTGGCAGACACCTACACCAATGAGTTCACGCAGTAGCTTCTTCCCAGGGAACTGCCTGCGGGACGTTTTTTGCCTGACCAACCGATGCGGAATATAGGAGAACAGCTCATGACCGTGTTGGATGAGCCGCTGCCTGAGCTGGAGGCAATGCCAACGGCCGAAATGACACCCGGATGGTCGGCGGATAAGTCCGGGGAAAAGGGCGATGCGGGGCGCAAATTGTCCGCAGGCATTAAGCCGTTGCTGGTGCTGGGGAAAATCCGCGGCATCCTGGATGCCTTCAGCCTGACCCGGCCGGCGCTCACACTATCCGAAATCCGGACGGCCACCGGATATCCAACCTCCACCGTGCAGCGGCTGGTGGCGAATCTGGTGGCCGAGGAGTTCCTGGATCGGGAGGGCGACAAGTTCCGCATTGGCGTCAATTTTGCATATTGGGCCGCACCCGCCACCCGTGGGCTCGATGAGCTGGACGTGATTCGCCCGGTATTGAACGCGCTGCGCGATACGACCGGGGAAACGACGTCGATTTTCCGGTTGGAAGGCAACCGCCGGGTCTGCGTCGCGATGGCTGAAACCCGGCATTCGCTGCGCCGGGAGATGCATGTCGGAAAGATCATGGCTGCGCATGCGGGCTCGGCCGGGAAGGTGTTGCTGGCGTGGAACCCGGCAGTGGCGAACGCAGCCATGGCCGCCACGCTGGAGCGTCTGACCGAGCACACCATCACGGACCCGGCGCGGCTGCGGGCCGAGCTGGACCAAACCCGGCGGGAAGGATACTCGGTGACTTCCGATGAGCGGGACGAAGGAGCCACGGGAATCGCCGCGCCGATTTTCAATTCCATGGGTGATCTGATGGGGGCCCTGAGCGTGAGTGGTCCCTCGTTCCGGGTAACCGACGCAAAGTGGCACGAATGGATTGATCCGTTGGCGGCGGCTGCGGAGCAGGCAACGCGGCTCATTGGTGGCCGCCTGCCGAATTGAGCTTTACCCCCGGACGTTGCCGCCGCTGGACATGGCACCGTCCGACCCTCCGGAGGAGCCGGAATTAGACGTCAGATTCTGTAAAGGAGCAAGATGCGCGCTGAAAATGATATTGCGCCGTTGGCTGGTATCCGCGTGCTGGAACTGGGCAACTACATTGCCGCCCCGACGGCCGGCAGGATGCTTGCGGACTTCGGGGCCGAGGTCATCAAGGTGGAGCGGCCGGGAACTGGTGACGAGCTGCGGAACTGGCGGCTTTACTCCGGCACCACCTCAATGCTCTTCCGCACCATCAACCGCAACAAGAAGTCGATCGTGCTGGATTTGAAGACGGATGCCGGGCGCCGGCACGTGCTGGAACTGGTGAAACACTGCGACGTGCTGTTGGAAAACTTCCGACCGGGAACCCTGGAAAAGTGGGGGATTGGACCGGAGGTGCTCAGTGTGGCTAATCCGGACCTGATCATCACCCGTGTTTCGGCGTTTGGACAGACCGGTCCGCTGTCGCAGCGTCCGGGCTTCGCAGCCGTAGCCGAGGCATTGGGTGGCTTCCGGGAACTGGTGGGCGATCCGGACCGGCCACCGGTCCGGGTTGGAGTGTCCATTGGAGATTCCATCGCCGGTCTCTATGCGGCTTTTGGTTCGGTGATGGCACTGTTCCAGCGCGAAGTGCGCCGAGGGAACACCGAAGACGCCCTGGCGCTGCACGAGCGGGTCATTGACGTTGCGCTGAACGAATCGATGCTTTCGATGATGGAGTCGCTGATCCCCGACTTTGAGGCTTACGGCCGGACGCGGGAACGTACCGGAGGCCGGATGGAGGGCATCGCGCCGTCCAATGCCTACGTCTGCCGCGGTGGCGCCAGCATAGTCATTGCCGGCAACGGGGATTCGATCTTCCAGCGCTACATGGAAGTAATCGGCAGGCCGGACCTGGCCGCGGATCCCAGCCTGCGGTCCAACCGTGCCAGATGGGAACGACGGGACGAACTGGATGCAGCGATCGGTGAATGGACCGGCCGGCATACGGCGGCCGAGGCGTTGACAATCCTGGAGAGCGCCGGAGTTCCGGGTGGACCAATCTATACAGCGGAAGATATTTGTGCCGATCCACAGTATGCTGCCCGCAACATGATTCAGCGATTTCCCGTCTCCAGCGGAACGGAAATCTTTGAAAATGTCGGGTTCCCGGGCATTGTGCCGGTCATCGGCGGTAAGTCATTGCCGATCCGGAGCCTCGGCCCGGATTTAGGGCAACATACCCGGGAGGTATTTTCCGAACTGCTTGGCATGGACGAGGCGGAGATTGACGCCTTGGTGGCGGAAACGGAAGAGGTGCTGCTGTGACATTCAGCTATGAACCCATTGCCGCCCTGCGTGACGTCACACTGCGTGACGGGCTGCAACTCACCGGGAAGATGCTCTCCACAGGGCGCAAGCTCGAGATCATCCGCCGGCTTCTGGACGTGGGCGTACCCGCTCTGGAAATCGGGTCCATGGCCAGACCGGACCTGGTCCCGCCGATGGCTAACACCTTGGAGGTCATCGCCGAACTGACCGAGGCAGAACTGCAGCAGTGCTGGATCTGGGTTGCCACGCCGCGCCACGTCGAAAAGGCGGCGGCTGCGGGGGCAAAGAATTTCCAATACTGTTTTTCGGCCTCGGATTCACACAACTTGGCCAATATCGGCCGGACCACCGAGCAGAGCCTGGCGGCGATGCCGGATTCCGTGGAGTTGAGCCGGCAGGCCGGAGGCAATATCCAGCTCTGCATCGCCACCTCATTCACCTGCCCTTTCGAGGGGGCGATTCCACCCGACAAGGTCATCCGGATCGCAAACGATGCCCGGGCGGCGGGTGCATCCGACGTCGTTATTTGCGACACGCTGGGACAGGCAGCACCAACACAGGTCAGCGAGCTGATCACCCGGGTTAAGGCCGAGACCCCGCAACGGGAGATAGTCTTCCACGGCCATGACACGTGGGGACAGGGGGTCGCTAACTCACTCGCGGCGATCTCCGCCGGAGCCACCATGGTGGACGGTGCGTTGGGCGGCCTGGGCGGCTGCCCCTTCGCGCCCGGCGCGAGCGGTAACAGCTCCAGTGAGGATTTGCTCTTCGCCACCCGCCCAACCTGGCTTAGCCCTGCGATCTTCGGCGATCTGGTGACGTTGTCCGAGCAGTTGCTGGCCGAACTCGATGAGCCGAACAGGTCCCGCGCACTGCAGGGTGCCCGATCAAACGCCGAGGCCTTCGAATGGTCCATGAAGTACAAGGCCCCGGTGCCGGACTGAGCGGACGGCCTCATTAGGACGCCCGGCCCCGGCCGGGAAGACTGATGCAATGACCACTTCACGGGCCACGGGACTCGCCACCACCGCCTTGAGCCTTGGCACGGCACTGAATCCACTGAACTCATCCATGATCGCCGTGGCCCTGGTGGTGCTGCGCGGCGATTTCCATTTGGATGTGGCCACAGTCACCTGGGTCATCACGGCTTTCTACCTGGCCTCCGCTGCCGCCCAGCCCCTGATGGGGCGGTTGGCGGACCGGTTTGGCCCCAGGCGTCTGTTCAGTTTCGGCATGGTGCTGGTGGGCGTGACCTGTGCGCTGGCTCCGTTCTCCGCCAATTTCACCCTGGTCTGCATAGCCCGGGTCTTCATGGCGGTGGGAACGGCGACTGCGTTCCCCAGTGCGGTGGTGATGGTCTCCGTCTTGTGCCGACAGGCCGGCATCAGCCCCGTCCGTCCGCTCGGACATATTCAAATGGCCAATACCGCCGGCGCTGCCATCGGCCCCGTCGTCGGCGGTCTGCTGGTGAGTCTGGTGGGCTGGCAAGCGCTGTTCTACATCAACGTTCCACTGGCCGCCGCCGCGCTGCTGGCCGTCCGCCGTTTCGCTCCGGCCGACGGCGAACGCGAACGAGGTCCGTTCCGCCAACTGCTGCGCGACTCGGACATACCCGGCATCCTGTCCTTCGTTGGGGCGCTCGTGTTGGTAATGATGTCGCTGCTGGATGTGTTGCCAGGACTCCGGTGGCTGCTGCTGGCGGCCGGAACCGCCGTCGCCGGTCTTTTTGCCTGGCGTGAACTGCGGACCCGCACACCCTTTCTGAACCTGCGGCTGTTGGGCCGGAACAGACCGCTGCTGCTGGTCTACGTCAGCTTTGCGGTTTTCAATGGCGTTTATTACTTCGCCTTCTTCGGATTGCCGCAACTTCTGCAACAGTCCGCCGGTTACAGCGCCGGTGTGGTGGGGGTACTGATGCTGCCGCTCGCCGCCGTTTCTGTGGTCGCCACGCCTTTCGCCGTGCGCGCCATTGACCGTTGGGGTGTGCGCAGGGTGATGATTGCCGGCGTCGTCGCCCTTGGAGTTGCCGCCGGGGTGCTCGGACTGCTGACACTATCCGCGGCCATTCCGCTGGTTTTGGGCCTGACCGCGCTGATGGGCATCCCCTACAGCGTGGTCAGCATCGCCTCCAATCAGGGGATGTTCGTGTCGGCACGACCGCAGGATCGGGGAGTGGCGGCTGGAATCTTCCAGACTTTCCGCTACCTGGGCGCCATCTCCGCAACAGTGATGATCGGAATCTTCTACGGCAGCGGCGTGAGCCCGGCCAATTGGGGGCGAATGGTGGTAGTGATGCTGCTGCTGAGCGTTGTCGCCCTGGGGCTGACGCTGCTGTGGCGCCCGGGCCGCGACACGACCGAGTAAGGCCGGATCGCCCGACCCCGCTTTCTTCGGATCGCCCGACCCCTTCGGATCCAGTGAGCGGTTCGTGCGCAATACAGCGCTGAGACGAGCATGAAGTGCTCACTGGATGATTTTCCAACATGCCGACCGGAGTTTCCCCTGCGTTCGGCTGTTGTCTGGTTGGATGGGTACTACTGAGAGGGACACTGGAGGCACCGCTTCCACCCAACCACAAAGGCTGTAATGGAATTCATCGAGGCCGAACACCCCCGGCCACGCCATTTCTTACTACATCTAAGCGATACCCATCTGGTGGGCGGTTCTGATCCGCTGCACGGAGTGGTTGACAGTGAGGCCCGGCTGCGGCAATTGCTGACAGAGGTCCAGGCCTCAGGAGCCAGACCGGAGGCGGTCATCCTGACGGGGGACCTGGCGGACAAAGGGGATCCGGCCGCCTATGCCAAGCTCCGGGCCATATTGGAACCGGCCTGCCGCGCCATGGGTGCGGAAATCATCTGGGCGATGGGTAACCACGATAATCGGGCGCACTTCCGCGCCGGCCTGCTGGACCAGCCGGCCGACACCACACCGGTGGACCGGACGTACTATCTCAATGGTCTGCGGATCATCACTCTGGATACCTCGGTGCCGGGCTTCCATCATGGCGAACTCAGCGACGCGCAGCTGGAATGGCTGGCCGGCGAACTGGCCACGCCGGCGCCGGACGGGACGATCCTGGCCCTGCACCATCCGCCGGTGCCCAGTGTGCTGGACCTGGCCGTACTGGTGGAGCTGCGGGGACAGCCCGCGCTGGCGAAGGTGCTGCGCGGATCAGATGTGCGCACCATCCTGGCCGGCCACCTGCATTATTCGACCACGGCAATGTTTGCCGGCATTTTGGTGTCCGTAGCTTCGGCGGCCTGCTACACCCAGGACCTCAACGTTCCGGTCGGTGGCACACGGGGTCAGGACGGCGCGCAGGCCTTCAATCTGGTGCATGTTTACGAGCACACCGTGGTCCATTCGGTAGTTCCATTGGGCAGTGCCCCGACCGTGGGAGAGCAGGTGAGCGCGGCGGAGACTCAGCGGCGGCTGACCGCGGCGGGCATCCACATACCCGAAAGCGTCGGGCGTACCGCTGGGGCCAAGACCGAGGCCCGGAATTCGATCGTGACCTCGCGCTGAACGGTGACCGCCGCGCTCATCTGGCCCTAAGACTTACGGATCGCGCCGAGTGCCGGAGCGGGGACGGGGAACAGGCTGCGCGGATCCTGCAGCAAGGCCGGAAAACGGAAGGCGGAGCGCTCCAGCAGGCCGCTGAAATCGACCGGGCGTGTCAGCAAGCCGGGACTGGTTTCCTCGGTGGGACCGGTGATGATGCCGGCCGCGAACCGCAGGCCTCCCTGCAGCGGAACCGCCACCGTATCGCCCGCCGCCATCGAGGAGATGAACGCTGACACCTGGCGCTGCCACTTCGGCGAGGAGCGTCCATTGGGTGCCAGCCGGGCCAGCGGAATGTGCTCCAACGTCTCGCCCTCGATGCCATCGGCAGGGTCCAGGTTGCCGGCGTCCCCGGCGTTCCCGGTCGCCATCCGCAGAACCCAGATCCGCTCCGCTTCGGGGTCTCGGGGCAGGATCACCGTGGGGGGTTCCGGCCAGACATAGTCCAGTACACCGGGATCGTCCGCAAACAGCGGGCCGTAAAATTCCGGCGCCTTCCGGATCAGGTTGGAGCGGTGGCTGCGATGCACGTCGGGATCGCCCAGCCAGGGCGGCATCACCGCGCCCGGTTCCGACGCCTGTGGTGCGAATTCGATGATGTTCCCCTTCGTGCTGTCCGCTCCGCCCCGGTCGGTCCATTCATCGGCCATCGCGACGCCATACAGCGTCAGTGCCGGGATGTGGCCCATCCACATCCGAACGGCCGGGTGGGAGCGCCAGCCGTAGTCGGGTATCACCAGGGCACGCAGGATCTGCAGCGTTTCCACCCGTTGCTTGCCCAACCGGCTCCGGTCCAGCGTCGCGGCTGAGCGGGCGAAATCCGGGTACGGAAGGAAGGTCTGCACCTACTGTTCCCAGGGCGCCTTCATCGGATAGTACTTCTCCAGGAAGTCCGTCACCAGCACGGCCCGTTCATCCGCGGCGACCTCCGGGAAGCTGCCATCGTTGAGGCAAAAGAAGTCAACATTCCGTTTGGCCAGCAGCCGGGGAAGATAGGTCAGGCCCGAGCGCATGGTGGTGTCGATGTAGCGGACCTTAGCATCGGTTTGGGTGACGGCCTGGCCGGTGAGCAGCGCGTAGTAGTGATACAGCGAGTTGGTTACCGATATATTGTCAGCGGCGCGGAAGGTGCTCGCGGCCGTGGCGGCAAATTCGGCTGGAAACTCCCGTTCCATCTCCAACATCACGCTGCGGCGCAGCGGCGCGGCGGCATGCTCCAGATGCCGGGTGGTGATCCGGCCAAACCTGTTCCACAGCAGTTTGCGGTTGACCCGCGCCGCATTTTCGAAGCCGCTTCGCTCTGCGGCGTTCTCACCCAGACCGATCCGGGTATCGGCTTGGATGAACTTGGTGATCCCGCCCGGGGTGTAGAACATATCGGGGCTGACCGGCCGGCCAAAAAACATGTCGTCATTGGAATACAGAAAGTGCTCGGCCAAGCCCTCAATGTGGTGCAGCTGGCACTCCACCGCCTGTGAATTATGGGTCGGCAGCACCGACGGGTCCGCGAAGAACTCCTCGCTGCGCACCACTGTCACGGTGGGGTGGTCGGCCAGCCAGGCCGGCACCGGGGAGTCGGTGGCGATAAAAATCCGCCGGATCCACGGGGCGTACATATAGATGGAGCGCAGCGCGTACTTGAGTTCGTCGATTTGGCGGAAACGGGCCTCGTTGTCGTCGCCTTCACCGAGCACGACGCCGGTCTGCCGGGCCAGGCGGGCGGCCTGGTATTCCGGCGAGCTGCCGTCAACCCAACTGAACACCAGATCGATGTCAAAGCGGATGTCCGTGGCATGGTCGGCGAACATGTTCTCGATGGTGGGCCATTGGTGGCCGTAACGTTCCACCGTACCGCGCACCGCCTCCGCGTTGGGCAGGATGCGCCGGGTCAGGGAATTCTCCATCGGCAGTACCAGGGTTTCGCCCTCAAAGCTCCACAGTTCCAGCTGGACACCCAGCGACGGACCGTATGCCAGCCCGCCTTCAGGTTCCACCCGGGGACGGTAAAGCCGCAGGATGCGCGCCTTCCGGTTGCGTGCCAGTTCGCCGTCCGCCACCAGCAGCGAGGACTTTTTCTTTGCGTCGACCGTAATCGCGTAGAACGGCTCGTTCACGCAGGCCGCGGCCAACGCCCGGCGCAGTTTTTTGCGCGACTTCCAGTCCACCGCAATCACCGGGCGTTCGTTATTGCCGCGCACCAGCAGGTAGGTGATCCCCGCATCCTCCAGCGCAGCGCGGATAAACAGCAGATCCTCCACGATGGCCTGGTACGGGGTGCGGTCCAAGTTCCGAAGTGCATAGCGGCCCTGATACTGAATGACGTCCGGCCGGTTGGTCAGCCGCACGACGGCGGCAGGGGAGGTCTCTTCAACCAGGTCGCGGTCGTCGCCGAGGGCAGGGCTGCCGAAATATACGTCGTGCTGGGCGGTTTCGTCCGTAATGGGAATCTCCGTGGCTCTTGTCGATGCAGATAAAGATGCGCGTGTTAGGCGCGGGTGTTAACTGCATGATAGCCCGGGCACCCCCTGCCTGGTGTCTTCCCCGTGTCCGAATGGCGTGAGAGCATGGCAGACATGTTGCCTTCCGAGTTGCTCAGCGATGCCTTTCGCCGGATTTCTGATTCCGTTGTCTCCGTGCTGGACACGTTGGGCCCGGATGACCTCAACCGCAGACCCGGGGGAAGCGGCAATTCAATCAGCTGGCTGATCTGGCACCTAACCCGTGTGCAGGATGACCACGTGGCGGAAGTTTCCGGACAGGAGCAGGTTTGGACCGCCGGCGGTTTCGTGGACCGTTTCGGATTTAGGCTCAGCGTGGCGGATACCGGCTACGGGCACAGTGCCAGCCAGGTTTCCGCCGTCACCGTTGACTCCGGAACATTGCTGCTGGACTACCACCGGGCGGTGGCGGACCAGACGCTGGGATTTGTGCGCAGTCTCGGCGCCGCTGATCTGGACCGGATAGTGGATGAGCGGTGGGATCCTCCCGTGACATTGGGAGTGCGGCTGATCAGCGTCGTGGGCGATTGCCTGAAACACGCCGGACAGGCTGCCTATATCCGCGGCTTGCCTTCCCCTCCGGTCTGAGCGGGGAGCGGACTGCCTGGCAGCGCACTGGCTGGCAGCGGATTGCCTGGCAGCGCACTATTCGGAGCGAGCGGCGTGGCTCCCTGCGTCGTTTCCGCACCGATGGTGCGTGCCCAACGGCGGACGACGTCGAGGTGAACCGGCAGTGCAGAATGGTTCAGGTCGGCCAGCAGCGAAACCAGCCGGGCCGGCACCTGCGCGGCGTCAGATCCATAGTGCCAAACTTCCCCTACGGCCAGGTCGAGGAAGTCCGCGTAACTGTACTGCGGGACGGTCAGACGCAGAACGCCGTCGTCGTCCAGCCAGCGCCCAGTCGGCAGGTGGCGGCTGCCCAGCTGTCGGAGCAGGTCGTGCAGCACGTCCAGCCCCTGGCAGGCGGTGGTGGGATCGTTCACAGCTGGTGACAGTGCCCGTTCAATGATGTCCACCAACTGCCGGAAGCTGAAGGCCAGATCCTGTTCGGTAGTGCGTTCATGGTCTTGCGCGAGGTGCGCGAGGATCTCCGCTTGAAGTTCGCGCCGCCGGTCCGGATCGGGCCGTTGTGAACCGGGTGCAGGACTGACCGCGAACAAGGTTGCGTTGGCGGGGAGGAAGTCGCCGACCCGCAGCGTGAGCTTCAGTTCCAAGCTGGCCTCTGCGGCCAGCCGAACGAGCGCTGACTCGTTGACCGACACCACCACTCCGGCCCTGGGCGCGGCAACAGTCCACGCAGGCCCGGGAGCCGGCTCCGGCTCCGTTTCTTCCGCGACGGTCTCCGGGAGGGCCGGCTCCGTTTCTTCCGCGGTGGCCTGCGGGATGGCCCGCTCCCGCCCCGTTTCGGGCGCGGCAGTCTGTCCGTTGGCCGGCTCTGAGTCCGTTTCGGCCGGATAGCGCCGGTCCAGCGTCGAACGCGCCTCGGCGCCGATTTCGGCCAGAATCGTGGAAACCCGGATCATGTTGGAGATCCTGGCAAGGTAGCCGATGAAGAGGCCTACACTGGCGAGTACAAATCCGAAGGCCACGCTCACCGCGATCCGCGGGACGAATCCTTCATGCGCGCTGGTCCCCAGCACTGCCCGCTGGACCACCATGGCGAAGACGAAGGTGGCAATGAAGATACCAAGGGCATAACGGACGGTTCGGTCACGGAGGAAAATGCGCAGCACACGTGGTGAGAACTGGCCGCTGGTCAGCTGGAGCACCACGATGGTGATGGAGAAAACCAGCCCGGTGAACGAGATCATGGCACCAGTAATGGCGGAAAGGAATGCCCTGGCGGCCTCGGGCGGTCCGGGAAAAAGGAACGACCCCCCGCCCCGGCCTGCAAGTGAATGATCGAGTGCGGTCAGGCCAATGGCCAGCGCAATGGAGATAACGACGCACGCGGCCGGAACGAGCCAGAATGTTGACTGGACGGTATCCCGGAGCCGCGACCACGAGGCGTAGCCGATGCGCCCCGGACCGCTCACGCGGGGGTGGAAACGGAAGTGGTCTTGTGTTTACGATCCAGAATCAGGGCTGCGGCGATGCCGAGCATCCAGACGTCCTTGCTGACCGGGGTGCCCGCCTGTGAGGGGCGGATGCCGTCCGCTTCGGTCAGGGCAGGGGTCTTGAAGTACATCCGCAACAGCGAGGCGGAGAACCCGGCCAATACCAGTCCCGCGAGCCGGCTGGGGATAAAAGGGGTGAGCAGCGCTGCGCCGACTGAAATTTCGCCCAGGCTCAGGAGCTTGCCGAACTGGTCGGCTTCCATGTTCTTTAGTGCCGGGAAGGCATTCGCCGCCATCGACTTCAGGCCCTCGGCGTTGTCGTGGTCCAGATGCAATTTGCCGATGCCCGAATTCAGGATAAAGGCTCCGGTGGCCAGGCGCATGGCGGCGTGGCTGAGGTTGATTGGCATGGGTGCTCCTTGCGTGATGGATTCCGGGCGGCTGAATTACCTGCGCGCTTATTCCACCCTACAAAGGTTAGCCGCCCAGCACACTGCTTTTCAGTGCGGAACCCGATTCGGAAACCTGCTCTGCTATCCACTGCAGGATTTCGGCTCCGGCCAGGACCCCGCCGAGGGCGGTGACATGCAAATTCGCTCCGCGATAGTCAAGTTCCGCCAGTTCCCCGTGCGCCGGCCGGATGGCAAGGTCGGCGTCATCGAGCATCTGCTGATCCAGCAGCGAGTCACCAGCCGCGATCACCAAAGCCGCGCCGGTCCGCCGTCGTACTTCCGCCACTGCCGCCTGCTTGCTCACCGGTTCCGGCACGCAATACAGCTTCCGCCCCTGCAGCGACACCCGCCAGCCGACCGTGCGGCAACGCTGTTCCAGCGCAGGAACAAATTCCGCGGGCAGTGTTTCGCGATCCACTATGGCGTAGACGAAACGGTCTTCGGCGATGCGCAGGTTGAGAATCCAGGCGCCGAAGGCAGGGTCGGACAGGAAACCGTGCACCACCGGCAGTGGCGCGCAGTCAGCGGCGGTGCGGCGCGCGATCCGCGACTGCCAGGAAGCATCCGGTTCACCGCGGTACAGCAGTACGCCTCCGTTGCTCGTGACGGCATACTCCGGCGGTGGTCCCGGCAGCTGCACGCGCCGGTACTGCGCCATGGTTCGGGTGGTCACTGGCACGAAGGTCGCCTCAGTCGCCAGACTGCGCAGCAGCTGCTGCGCAGTCAGGGTCATAAACGATATCGGAAGGCCTTGGTACAGCTCCACCACCACGAGGGAAGGGGCCAGCTCGTCCGGGGTCTGCAGCCAGAACGCTTTGGGTGAATAGATCAGGGTACGGTCCAGATCGCAGGCGACGACGACGTGGCCGGCCGTCATGGCGCGCTCCTGACGGCGCGACAGCGCGGCGCGAATCTCACGGTGTGCTCCTCACAGTGCGGCCACCACGGCCTTGCCATCCACGCCAGTAGCTCCCTTCGTGAGCACGGGGTGGATCAGTCCCACGCAGCTGTAGGGCAGCCCCGGCACCGGCACGATGTCCACACCGCGTTGCCCGGCAAGCAGCAAAACATGGGCAATATCCGTGCCCGCGTCCGGGTTCACCAGCACTTTCCACGGCACCCGGCGCAGCAGCACCCGGGTGGTTTCCCCGACGCCGGGCTTGACCAGATTCACATTGTTGATGCCGTACTCCTGGCTCAGCCGCTGCACCGTGTCCCATCCGGTCCAGCTGGGCGAGCGGTCCTCGGACGCAGCCCGCCGCAGGCCGCGCTCGACGGCGGACACGGCATCGGGAAAATGCCTGCTTACCGCGTCCAGGAAATCCGTTGAAACGTCGCTGTCGGCAAGTTCCCGGTAGAACTTTGCGCCATGGAAATCGTCCCGGGCAATGAAATCGCGGTTATAGACCGTGCGCGACACCAGACCGGAGACGGTGGAATTCAGGCAGGCGGACGGGATCAGGAAATCCTCCCGTGTACCGTAGATGCCCGCGCAGTGCCCCGGATCGGCCAGCACCGCCAAATCGGCACCGAAGCTGATGCCGTCCGTCTGCGCAAATGACTGCAGCGCGGCGGAGAGCTCACGCGCAATAGCGCCCTTCCCCGTCCAGCCGTCCACAAAAATCACCTGCGCCGGGTCATGCCGGAGCGCCAGGTATCGCAGTGCAGTCTGATCCAGGCCAACACCGCGGACAATGCTCATGGTGTAGTGCGGAATGTCGAGGCCGTGGACCGTCCGGGCCCAGCGCCGCATCAGTATGCCGACGGGTGTCCCGGCCCGCGCCAGCGACACAAAAACAGGGCGCTGGCGCCGTGCGGCCAGAGCGAGTTCCGTGACGACGCCCACCGCCTCCGCAATCCGGGCGGAGGAGCGGGCCAGCGCTTCGCGGTACAGCTCCTGATACTCAGCGGACGGGGTGTACTCCACCGGCAGGGACTCGGCGTAATTGGCCGCCCCGGTCTGGATTGCGTGTTCGCGCTGGGCCGTCGGCGCCTCCAAGGCCAGATCGCCCAAGTCCTTCAGCAGCCAGCTTACGTCCTCGGGCGGGTAGGAGCCGAACTGCGGGCCCGTCAGGGGTTGGGGGAGGCCTGGAACCGGAGTGGCCGCCGTGGCTCGGGGCGTCCGGGCGGATGCGGCCAGCGGAAGCAGGACGACGACGACCTGGCGGCAGAGGGTGCTGAGGGCATCGGTGATGCTGCCCGGCCCGGTCAGGGCCGTACGGTCGGTTCCCGGTTCGGGCAGCAGCACGATGGTTGTGAAATGGCTGCCGGACCGGCTGAGGTTGTAGGCAAACCGTGTCCCGGCTCCGTCCTCGGTGGCGTCGAGACTGGAAAAATTTATGGCGGTGGCTACGGCATAGTCGGGCCGGTCCATCGGCACTATGGGCGACCGCGTGCTGGTGGAGAAGCGCACCCGCGCATTTCGCAGTTCCGCACTGAGCTGCTGTGCCACCAGCAGGGGCAGATGGATGAACTCTTCGGTTCCCAGCACCAGAATGGACGGATCCACGGGTTCGGTGCCGGAATCCGGCAGAACCGCAGGGTGGGCACCGAGGTGTGCCGCGATTTGCCCCGCCAGGGCCGCCGCGGCTGGCTCGGCATCCCCTGCCGAGGATGCCGCGTTGCCGAACCGGTCGCTGCGCAGCAGGGTGACAGAGCTCGTTGCAGGCTGCAGGAAACGGATCCGACCACGTTGTTGCCTAGCCTCGGAAGTGGGCGCGGCGGACGGCGGCGGGGCAACGGATCCGACCGGGTGCAGGTCGTCCAGCAGGCTCTGTGTCCGGGCGAGAATGTCCGCCTCAAGCTGGATGCGTCCCGTCCCCAGCGCGACAACCCGGACATCTATGCCCAGCTCGGCGGCCAGTCCGTCCAGCCGGAATCGATCCTCGTCACTGCGGAGATCCACCAGGGCCGCGACGACGTACGCCGGATGCGGGTCCGCCGCATGCAACTCCCGGATGGTATTCATGACGGTGGAACCCGTGCTGAGCTCGTCATCGACCAAGACCACCGCTCCGCCCCGTCTCAGCGGAACGGTGTCCATGGGCAGTAGCCGGTGTGCAGTGGCGTGCGAATGCCCTTCCTCAAAGCCGGCGTACGCTTCGGCGTCTTCGGCGAGGTGTCGGGTGGAATGCAGATAATAGGAGCCGATGGACTCCGCGACGAGGCGGCCCAGCCCGGTGGCGGTCTCGGCATAGCCAATGGTCACAATCTCAGGGCAACTGCGCCGCAGTCCCGCCAGGGTCTGCCGGAGCGCGGTCAGCCTATCCCGGATCGTTCGGCCGGTGACTCGATTCCAGCCGGCGGTGTCAGGGTTGCCCGGTCCGCCCCCGCCTGCGCCAGCGGCATTCGGGTGGCCCTGGCCGCCCCCGTTCGCGACTCTCCCATTGCCGCCCCCGCCTGCGCCAGCGGCATTCGGGTGGCCCTGGCCGCCCCCGTTCGCGACTCTCCCATTGCCGCCCCCGCTCGCGCCGCCGCCCCCGCTCGCGCCGCCGCCACCGCTCGCGCCGCCGTTCGCGCCGCCGTCCAGGCCGCTCCCGTTCGCGCCGCCGTCGTCCGCGAAGCCAGGATTGGCGTCGTCGACCTGACGCAGAATGGACGAAAGCTCCGCGGCAGAATTCCGGGCCTGCAGGATGCGGGCAGCATCGGCGGGCACATCCGCGACGGCGTCGAGCTGTTCGGCGACGAGGACACCGAGCAGTTCGCCAGCTGCCAGAGCCAGCGCGGGTTCGGTGGGGACGTGCTTGGCAAGGACGCGCGAGACCAGCAGATGCGCGCGCTTGGGGTTCCGGCGCAATGCCAGGCCGACCAGCTCCTGCACCGGAATCAGACTTGCGGCGGCGTCCGTTTCGATGGCCACCCCCAGCTCCCGGTGCACGAAGTCCCCGGTCCAGCTGCGCCCACTCATGACATCCCCGCTTCCAGCAGGTCAACGTACGTAATGTTCTCGGCGGCCACCCCGAACACGGCGGCCCGCCGCGCAGTGGCCGCTGCCCAGCCCTGGTGCGGCTTCATTTCATTCATCTTGTTCCGGTATGGCGAGGCCTTCGCCCCGCCGTCGCCCTGGCCCAGGATTTCTCCGGCGTCGAGGTATTCCTCATGGCTGATGACGGACATGGCGTGCACCAGCGGCACGTGCGAGGGGTGAATGACGGTCTTGCCCAACAGGCCGTTCGCCTGGTCAAGAGCAATCTCGCGCATCAGCGAGTCGAGGTTCCCCAGCAGCAGGCGCTGTCGCAGTTCCACGTCCTCGGCCGCGGCGAAGGGAGTGGCACGCAGCAGGGGACGAAGCAGTCGCTCGGTGTTGGCGTAGTGCTCCCAGACGGGACCTGAAATCACGAATCCGTCCTCAGGCCGTCCCAGCAGATTGACGATGTCGCCGATCATCGACGCCACCACTGACACGTCGTAGACGGTCAGATCCCGGGTGCGGCGAAGGCCGAAGGCGCTGCACATATCCGTGGCACCGAGCCGAACTGCCAGGATGTCCTCCCGGTTGGCCTGCAAAACCCGACGGATGTTGGCCAGCGCAGCGGATCGGGTTTCAGCATGGATCATTACGGGGGATTCCAGGATGGGCATCAGCCGAAGCCGGCGGCGGGAGCTTGTTCGGCCTTGGCCGTGCTCGTTGTGGATCCGGTGCAGAGCATCCATGTACTGCTGGGCGATGCCTGACTCATTTTCAAACTTTGGCGCCACGAACCCGGCCAGGACGTTCAAGGATTCGCCGCAGCGCTGCGCCAGTCGCACCATCTGCTCCGGTGTGCGGACCCGGATGAAGAGCAGCGGCGTCTGGGCTGAATCCGGGGTGCTGTCCGACGCTGCTGTCAACATGCGGCGATGCAGCTGGGACAGGGTCTGAACCACGTTGGTTTCGGCATCGTCAACGGCACTGTCCGCGATGGAATCCTCCAGGCACAGGACCATGCTCATGCAGCCGCGCAGCGCCTGTTTGCGAATGTCCGCCGCCAGCTGCGGACGGTCCGCGGGGCAGTACAGGGTGGCGCCCAAAGCGGTGGCCAACAATGCCGGGTCGGATTCCGGGCTCAAGGTCCGTGGGCGGATGTGGAACAGCCGGCTGGTCTGTTCCTCGGACAGGAAGGCGAAATGCCGCATGGAAATCCTCAGCTCCGGTTCCGCTGCCGGGCAGCTCGGGCCGTCATGGTGTAACCGAACTCCTGCCAGAGCGCGGCGTCGGGCGAATCTGCCGGGACCGCCTCGGCACGCAGTTCAAGCAAGCCGCCAACCTGCAGCAGCGCCAGCACAAACATCCCGTCGTGGTTGGGCGCCGCCACGCTGGCCGTGGCGCCGTCGAACAACTGCACTCCCAGCGGCTGCGGCCCGCGGCCGATGAAAAGGGCCCGCCGCAGATCGCGGACATGCCGCAGGGCCACCACCGCATCCGCCTCGACATATCCCACCAGGGGCCGGTGGCCGGAAGTGTCAATCG
Source organism: Paenarthrobacter sp. Z7-10 (assembly GCF_026932795.1). GTDB lineage: Bacteria > Actinomycetota > Actinomycetes > Actinomycetales > Micrococcaceae > Arthrobacter_M. Next base: position 38,666 of record NZ_JADPVH010000003.1, read on the forward strand.
GGGTGCCGGCAAAACTGCCATCGACGGTGAGCGCGCCGGTGGTGAAATCGCTGCCTTCCCAGACCAGGGCCGACGTTCCGGTGATGATCAAACTGCCGACGGCGGACTGCCGGGCGTTAAGCCGGATCACGGGATGGGCGCCGTCCAACTGCTTCACTTCAGCGATGCCGGGCGCTGGGAAAAGCCGCCCAGCCGAAGTGTCCGCGCGGCCATTGAGGACGGTGTCGGAGGCCGCGGCTGGATTCATCCCGGAGTTAGAAGCTGGGGCGTGCGGCCGTGTGCCCGGTGAAGTGGCGCCGGGCGGAGTCCGGCTCAGGCTGAGTCCGGCGCCGGTGGATCTGCCGGTGTCCGCCGCGGGGGAGCTGTTCTGAGGGCGGCTCAGGCTGAGTCCGGCGCCGGTGGATGTGCCGGTGTCCGCCGCGGGCGAGCTGTTCTGAGGGCGGCTTAGGCTGAGTCCGGCGCCGGTGGATGTGCCGGTGTCCGCCGCGGGCGAGCTGTTCTGAGGGCGGCTTAGGCTGAGTCCGGCGCCCGGGGACTTAGCGGAGGGTTCGGCGACGGGCCGCGTCTGGTCCGGCTGGGACGCAGCGGACGGTTGGGGCGACGACGGGACGGACTTCACCCGTCGCCGCAGGTAGCGAAGGTCCGCACGGGTGCCGGACCGGTTCAGCGGCACCGGCTACAGGCCGATCCGGAAGTCGGCGGCCACACCGCGGAGTCCGGTGGTGTAGCCCTGACCGAGGGCCCGGAATTTCCAGTCCTGGCGGTGGCGGTACAGTTCGCCGAACATCATGGCGGTGATGTTCCCACCTGGATTGAGGGGAACATCGAAGCGTACGAGCTCACGGTTATCTCCGGTGGCTACCCGGATGTAGGCCTGCCGCACGGCCGAAAACGTCCCTGGTCCCCGGATCTCCGGATCAACGTAAACGATGAATGCAATCTTGGCGACCTCCTCCGGCACAAGTCCCAGGTCCACGTCGATCTGCTCCTGGTCTTCATTCCCAGCGAACATCACAGACCCGTCCGGGCTGGCCAATTGGTTGAAAAAGACCAGATGGTCGTCCGAAACGGCGAGCCCGGCCGCGTTGCACATTACCGCCAGCGGCACCAGTTCCGCCTGCGGGCCCCTGCCGTGGACGCTGGTCCACCCCAGTCCGACCAAGAGTGTCTTCAGTCCGGGATTTTCAGCCGTCAGCGCCGCATTGGCCCCGGCCACCAGGTTCCCCATCAGCGGCCGTCCAGGGTCAGCGATGAGGGCGCGAATTTGTCATTAAGGAAGCGTCCATGCGTGGAGAGCTCGGCAATGGCACCGACCCGGACCTGGTTCAGCAGGTCCCGTGAAATTGCTTCCAAAGTAGTCAGCTGTTCGGCCAAAAGCTGCGTCCCGCGGGAATCGGCGCCGCGTTCCTTATCGCTGAGCGCCAGGAACGCATGCAGCGGCGTGGGGATATAGCTGCAGATGATCGCGCTGAGCAGTACCCGCTGCTCGGTGGACGCGCCCTGATCCGCGACGGCGGCGACGACGGTGCGCAGAACGTCGTCGACCTGCCGCAGCTGTGAGGAAATCAGCGCGGGCAGCTGCGCACCGGCCCGCCGGACCTCGGACCGGAGTGCGTCGAGGGCACGCGCCGTCTGCGCGTCCTCCGACTCCACCTCTGCTTCATGGCTCGCCGCCACGACGCCCGGCGGTGCCGGGGCGTTCTTAAACAGGGAACCAACAATCTTGCCAATCACCGTTGACCGCCTACTAGTGGATACGGGAAATTTTAGCCGGTCTGATTCTGCTGGGCACGGTCCAGGTACGGCTTGGCTTTCTGCAGCCCCGACTCCAGCGCGAGGACAGTCCCTTCCATGTTCTGCGCCGCCTTGGACCGGAATGTATCGATCGCATCCATGGTGGCAAAGACGTTGTCGAAAGCCTTTTGCAGGGTTTCGACGCTGACGCCGGAGCTGGACGCCTGTTCGTGGATGCGCACAGTCTGGTCCTTGAGCATCTCACTGGTGCTCAGGATCATGTTGTTCGTGGTGGTGTTGATGGCGTCGATCTGGTCCAATACCATCTTCTGGTTCGCCAGCGCCTGGGCCACGATAACGGCGGTCCGCAGCGCCGAGATCGTGGTGGTCCGGGCCCGCTCCACACCCTTGATCAGTTCCAGGTTGTTCTTGCGGATCAGGTCCATGGCCAGATAGCCCTGGACCGAGACCGCCAGTTGGGTCAGGATGTCCTGGTGGCGCTGGCGGATCGGAAACAGCACGTCCGCCTCCAGCTTCTGTGCCTCATCGATGCGCCCGGCCGCCCGGGTCTGGTCAATGCGCTCCACGCAGGCGGCGTCGAGGGCCTTGGCGAAGACCGCATACTCACTGAGGCCCTGCATGGTCTCCCACAACTGGACCTTCTCGCCCGCCAGCGAAGCGTTGTCCTTGAGCAGTTCGTCCTGCCCGGTCATCAGCGACTTAATGATCTTGTCCAGCTGGGTCTGCGCGGATTCGTACTTCTGGAAGTACTTGGCCAGTTTGTTTCCACCTGGTATGAAGCCCAGGATCTTGCGGCCAACGCCGAGGTCCGCCTGGTTCGGCGTCAGGTCCTCCACTGTGGACCGAAGCTCGCCAAGGGTGTTGGCGACGGACATCTGCGCATTATTCTTGGTTTTTTTGGCCCCGGCCACGGACGTCGAGGAGCGTTCCAACAGGCGGCTGGAGTAGCCACTTGACGCGGTAATCTCCGAACCGCCCAGCTTGGAGATGCCGTCCACTTTGGATGTGAACTCCGGGCTGCGCGGATCGATTTTGGCGATGTCGGCAACGAAATCGCGGGCCTGGCGGGCAATTTCCGCCTGCCGCTCGGCTGGAACCGGAACCATTCCCGGGGCGTCGTCGGGCTCCACAATGGCCGGCGCGTCGGGGGCCCGCAGCACCAGGGCAGCGTCATTGGTGTCCGGAGGAGTCAGCGGTGAAGTCATGATTTACAAGCCTGTTCTACTGGTAGCGGCGGCCGCCCTCTGCCGCATGGGCCACGGGCAGCCGCATGGTTACTGCGGGCGGCTGGTCAGCCCAGGACCACGCCAAAGTCGTTGGCGATTCCTGCCAGCCCGGTGGCGTAACCCTGGCCGACGGCCTTGAATTTCCAGTCGGCGCCGTTGCGGTAGATTTCCGCGAACACCATCGACGTTTCCGGTGCGGCGTCCTCGCTGAGGTCGAACCGGACGATTTCATCGTCCGTGGTTTCGTTGACCACCCGACAGTAGGCGCCACGGACCTGGCCGAAGTTCTGCCGCCGGGCATCGGCTTTGTCGATGGAGACAACAATGACAACGCGTTCGACGTCGGCAGCCACCTTGGTCAAATCGATCAGGATCTGTTCGTCGTCACCGGCGCCCTCGCCGGAACGGTTGTCTCCCTTGTGCACCACGGAGCCGTCCGCTGCCTGCGGCTGGTTGTAGAAAATGAAATCCGCCGACGAGCGAACCTTCCCATCGGCCGCGACCAGCAGGGCGGAAGCGTCAAGGTCAAAGGCCTCACCGCTGGTGGTGCGCGGATCCCAGCCAAGACCAACCAGCGCCTGCGCCAAACCAGGGTCGGCCTTGGTCAGGGAGAGATTGTTCCCTTTTTCGAGTGTCAGTCCTGCCATTGAAACCACTCCTTCACATTAGGTCTGGAAACGGGCAAATCAGCTTAAGGTAATGCCGAAATCGGTGGCGATGCCATGCAGACCGGTGGCGTAGCCCTGGCCCACGGCCCTGAACTTCCATTCTGCGCCGTTGCGGTAGATCTCAGCGAAGATCATCGAGGTTTCGGCCGCGGCGTCCTCGCTGAGGTCATAACGGACCACTTCCTGCTCGGAGTCCTGGTTGACGACCCGGCAGAAAGCATCGCGCACCTGGCCGAAGTTCTGGTTCCGGGCGTCCGCCTGGTCGATCGAGACTACGATGACAACGCGTTCCACATCGGGCGCCAGCAGGCTCAGGTCGATCAGGATCTGCTCGTCGTCGCCCTCCCCCTCGCCGGTGCGGTTATCGCCCTGGTGAACCACCGAACCGTCCTTGGTCTGAAGCTGGTTGTAAAAGATGAAGTCGTCCTGGGACCGGACTTTTCCATTGGATCCCACCAGCAGCGCGGAGGCATCCAGGTCGAAGGGCTCTCCGCTGGTGGTGCGGGGGTCCCAGCCGAGACCCACCATCGCACGCCGGAGACCGGGATCGGCCTTCGTGAGAGACAGGTTGTTGCCTTTGGTCAGGGTAAGACTTACCACTGGAGGGGTTCCTTTACATCCGGGAGTTGAGGGGACCGTGAGTTGGAGACCATTGAGGCTAAAGGGCTTTGGCTGCCGGGCCGATGAGGTCCATGGCGGTGCGGCCGTTGGCCCGCTCCCCGATGGCCTTGAATGACCAGCCGGAACCTTCGCGGGAAACCTTGGCCATGATCATCGCGGTGTGGCTGCCGGAATCCGTCAGCTGATAACGTGCCACTTCCGGAGTTCCGGCGGAAGAGTCATCCACCAGCCGGCAGAAGGCGTTTTCCACCTGGTCAAAGGTCTGCTGGCTGTAACTGCTGATGACAAACACTATTTGTGTCACGGCCTGCGATACCGCCGAAAGGTCCACCAGAATCGTTTCGTCGTCACCCTCACCAGCTCCCGTGAGGTTATCTCCGGTATGCGTGGCGGAGCGGTCTTTGCTGGCAAGCTGTTGAAACCAGACCACGTCCACGGCCTTGGCGGTTGCGTCAAAGAAGATAGCGGAAGCATCCAAATCAACTTCAGCCGTCTTGGCGCGGCCGAAGAGCCCGCGCTTAACGGGAGCGGCCGAGTCCCAACCCAGCCCCATCCGCACTTTCGTCAGGGCACCGCCGTCGTTCTTGGTCAACGATAAAGACTGGCCTTTTTGCAAACTCAATGCCATGGTTTCCGCCTCTTCTGTCGGTGTGGAACGGTCTTTCAGGATGAAACTCTAACGTCCGGGGATTCCTTCTCCCCGGTCAGGCGCCTATTGCGGGCAATCGATGAAAGCAAGGCCGCGAGAATGAAGACGACACCGATCAGCCCGGTGATGACCTCGCTGATTTCAATGCTGATCGTGAGCAAAAGAATAACCGCCAAAGCCCCGATCGCCCAGTGCGCTCCATGGTCCAGGAAAACATACTCGTCCAAGGTGCCCTGCCGGACCAGGTAAACGGTCAGTGAGCGGACAAAGATTGCGCCGATCAGACCAAGACCCAAGGCAATAATGATCGGATCGGAAGTGATGGCAAAGGCGCCGATAACGCCGTCGAAGGAGAATGAAGCATCAATAACTTCAAGGTAGAGGAAAAGGGCGAAAGCGGCCTTTCCCACTGCCTTCACCGCACCCTTGTTGCCGGCGATCTTGGCCGCGGCGGCCTCCACTTCTTCGGGCTCAATCTCCCGGTCGCCGTCGTCCTCGACGTTGAACAGCGAATCCAGCCCCGTGACAAGGAAGTAGGCGACCATCCCGAGTATTCCGGAGACCAGCACCTGCCCCTGCTTCGCGCCACCAAGCTGAGCGAATACAACCAAGGCAACCAGCCCCACGACCAGCGCCGCGCTGTTGAATTTGCCCACCTTTGCCAGCGGCTTTTCCAGGAATCCGAGCCAGCGGATGTCCCGTTCCTCGAACATGAAATCCAGGAAAATCATCAACAGGAAGATACCGCCGAAAGCCGCGATCTGCGGATGCGCTTCGTGCAGCAGGTAGCCGTAAGATCCCGGGGTGTGGACATCACCCTTTTCAAGCGCAAGGTTCACGGCCTCAACGGGATTCAGTTTGGCCGTCACGCCGACGATGAGAAGCGGGAACAGGACACGCATGCCCAGCACGGCTATAACAATGCCGACGGTCAGGAAGATCTTTTGCCAGAAATCGCTCATTTTTTCGAGGATGCGGGCATTGACCACCGCGTTATCGAAGCTGAGACTGACTTCCAGGACGCCGAGAATGGCGCAAAGAATCAGGGCGTTAGGGCCACCGTAAAGGAAAGCAATAACCAGCGCGACGACGGAGATCGCCATCGACCAGCCAAAAGTCTTGACAAACACGCTTCGTCGGGCTCCTTCGGGTGCTGTCTCCGCGGTTGACCGCGGGAAGACAGGTAGGGCGTCCCAGGGTCGTTTCCCCCGAGACCTAGCTACATTATCTATGCTGCCCTGCCCGCTTCCTAATCGTTTTACCCCTTTCGGGAGAAAAATAAGCTGCCGGCGAAAGCGCCTGGATGCCGTGGCAGCTCAACTTCGAGTGCGTGGCCAACTGCCGGCCAGACCACTGATGAGCGCGTCGAGGCCGAGCGAGAATGCGCTGTCGCTGGGTCCCAGGACTCGATTCCCTTTTTCGTCCCCGGCTCCATTCGCGCTTGCCGTGCGCCGGCCGACGGCGGTGCTGAACAGTGGGGCGGTGGTGGCCAAAGCGCCGGTGTCGAAGATGCCCTCGGGTGCGGTGACATCGTAGGCGGAGCCAAAAATAAAGGATTCCAGCGCCACGATTGCATCCACTATCCGTTCCTGCGGCCATCCCTCGGCCACGAACCCCGCCGTGACGGCCTCGTACATGGTGACGGTGCGCGGCGCGTTCGTCACAGGCAGGACGGCGATCACAGGGATCAGCGGGGTATGCCGGGCAAAAACATCGCGGTAAGACCAGGCCCAGCGACGCACGGCCGATTCCCATGATTGAGTGGCGAACCCGCTGACATCCACTCCCGCCATCAGATGGTCCTCCACCAAAACCAGGACATCCGCTTTGGCCGCTACGTGGTTGTACAGCGCCGAGGGAGCGACGCCCAGCCGGCGTGCAAGCGCGGACATGGTGAGCCCTTTATACCCCTGCAATTCGATGAGCTTCAGGGCGGCCCGGGTGATCTGTTCCGTATCCAGGACGGCCTTGGACGGCCGGCCCGCGCGCCGCCGTGGCATCACCGGCGGAACAGGCGGTTCTTGTCGGCGCGACCGGGCCGGGGGAGAGTCCGCGCCGTCATGCTGCGTCGCTGCCGGGAAAGCTGCGGTCATCAATGGTCTCCTGCTGGCTGGTGGCCGAACGTGCACGTGCGGGAATCTGCCGCTGGCAGACATTATTCCACCGGGGCACTTCCGCAATTGCCACTTTGGCGCTAGAGTCGACAAGAAATGAACGAAATTCATTTAGGCACTCCGGTCAAGGACCGATCAACGGGAAGGACATCATGCGCACCTTGGAACGCGACGTCGTCGTCATTGGAGCCGGCCCTTCTGGCCTTACCGCGGCCTGGCAGCTGCGGAAGGCCGGCCTGAGCGTGGCAGTACTGGAAGCACGCGACAGGGTCGGCGGGCGTACTTGGACCAACGTCATCGACGGCGCCACGCTGGAAATCGGCGGACAATGGGTTTCCCCGGACCAGGAGGGCCTGATCGGCCTGCTGGACGAACTGGGGCTGCAGACGTTCGAGCGGTACCGAACCGGGGATTCGGTCTACATCGCCGCGGACGGCACGCGGACCCGCTTTACCGGTGACATGTTTCCGGTTGGGGCCCGGACGGCAGGGGAAATGGAGTCCCTGATCGCCAAACTGGACGCGCTGGCCGCGGAGATCGGCGCGGAAGAGCCGTGGGCGCATCCCAAAGCCCGTGAGCTGGATACTGTCTCGTTCCACGCTTGGCTCCGGCAGTATTCCAATGATGAGGAGGCGTGCAACAACATCGGCCTGTTTATTGCCGGCGGCATGCTCACCAAACCCGCCCACGCGTTTTCAGCACTGCAGGCGGTGTTGATGGCCGCTTCCGCTGGCTCTTTCTCCAACCTCGTCGACGAGGATTTCATCCTGGACAAACGGGTGGTGGGCGGCATGCAGCAGGTCTCCCAACTGATGGCTGCGCAAATAGGTGAGGACGTGGTGCTCAATTCCCCAGTCCGCACCCTTCGCTGGGCGCCTGCGCAGACGGCCGACGACGGCGGTACGGCCGGAAGCAGCAGCGGAACCTCGGGCGCTGTCAGCGTACCCGGTAGCGGTGTCACCGCCGTGTCCGACGCCGCCACGGTGCACGCCCGCTACGCCATCATGGCGGTGCCGCCGAACCTGTACTCGCGCGTATCTTTCGAGCCCCCACTGCCACGCCGCCAGCATCAGATGCACCAGCATCAGTCACTGGGTCTGGTGATCAAGGTCCACGCCGTCTACAGCACGCCATTCTGGCGCTCGGATGGACTTTCCGGAACCGGGTTCAGTGCCTCCTCGCTGGTTCAGGAGGTTTATGACAACACGAACCACCAGGACGTCCGCGGGACGCTGGTGGGATTCATCTCCGACGAAAAGGCTGACTATGCCTTCTCGCTTTCCCCGGACGAGCGCCGCGCGGAAATCCTGCACTCACTGGCTGGATTCCTCGGGGATGCGGCCCTGACGCCGGAGGTCTACTACGAGTCCGACTGGGGCTCCGAGGAATGGACCCGGGGCGCCTACGCCTCCAGCTACGACCTCGGCGGCCTGCATCGTTATGGCGCGGACCAGCGCAAACCCGTGGGTCCGATCTACTGGTCCAGTTCGGATCTCGCCGCGGAGGGATACCAGCACGTGGACGGAGCGGTGCGGATGGGGCAGATCACGGCCGCACGCATCGTGGCGGCCGAGTCAGCCCGCAGTTCCGACGTTCACGCCGTCGAAGATACCCAATGTGTGGAAGCCGACGATCGGCGCTCCTATCCGGTCGGGAACTGAGCATCGGCAACTGACCATCGGCGTAGGGCGTAGGGCGTAGGGCGTAGGGCGTAGGGCGTAGGGCGTAGGGCGTAGGGCCGCAGGGTCCGGCAGGCAGGGCGCCCGCAACAACGCCGGGTGCGCTGTTCCGCTGGGACTTCGTGATACAGATCCGTGACCGTCAGCTTTGGGGTCGGCGTGCGGAGTCACGATTCCGGGCCAACTTGGCCTCCTCGCGCGCCTTCGCATGCACGGCACGCTCGGTGACCAACCACGGTGGCGGAGCTTGCAGCAGCGCTGTGATGTCCGCCGTCGTGAGCGGTTCCGTGACACCGCCACGGGTCAAGCCACCGATCGAGACGTTCAGCTTCTGCGCCACGACCGGACGGGGATGCGGACCGTTTCGCCGCAATTCTTCAAGCCACTCGGGCGGGGAAGACTGCAGGGCCTGAAAGTCTTCGCGGCTGATGTCTTTGTCCCGGAATTCCGTGGGGGCTGCGGGGAGGTAAATTCCCAGTTTCTTGGCGGCTGTGGCCGGCTTCATGGCCTGCGGCGAGGTTTCGGGACTCATAAATCAAGAGTAGCCGCTGGCACAGGATTGCTGATTCCCTGATGCACTGATGCACTTGATGCCCTCATGCCCTCATGCCCTCATGCCTGATGGCGGCTGTTGCCGGGGTGCCGGTTCCGTCCGCCCGTGCCGGGTCGCGGCCCACGCCGGTGCGCTACTGTAAGCACGTGCCTGAATCCCGTGTATTGACCGTGTCCTTTGTGCCGGGGGTCACACCCGGAAAATGGGTCCGCCGATGGGAAGAACGGATGCCTCAGGTTCCCCTCGTGGCCGTACCCGTCAGCGAGGCCGAGCAGGTGCGGGTGCTGCACACCGGCAGGGCAGACATGGGTTTTGTCCGGCTCCCGGTGGATCGCGAGGGACTGAGCCTGATTCCGTTGTATGCCGAAATTCCCGTCGTCGTTGCACCGAAGGACCACGAGGTAGCCGTTTTTGATGAGGTGCCTGTCACGGAGCTGGCCGCCGAGTATTTGCTGCAGGACCCGGAACTGTTTCCCGAATGGCGCGACATCTCGGACGAAATCCACTCGGGAACCCGCCTTCCATTACCGCCGATTGGCTCGTTGGACGAAGCCCTGGACCTGGTGGAAGCCGGAACCGGCATCCTGATCCTGCCAATGTCTGTCGCCCGGCAGTTCAGCCGCAAGACCCTGCGCTATCGGCCGGTAACCGGTATTGCACCGTCGCAGGTCGGCCTGGCGTGGCCGGCCGGGGAGCCCGATCCGGTGCTCGAAGAGTTTATTGGCGTGGTTCGCGGACGGTCGGCACTGAGCTCGCGCCAACCCTCGGTGCAGGCTGCCCAAGATGCTGCCCCCAAAAAGGTTCGAGGCGACAAAGCGGGAACTGGCGGAAAGTCCGCAGTCCAGCGTGGCGCCGGCGGTGGCAAATCCGGGACGAGGTCCTCTGGTGCGAAGTCGACCGGTGCGAAGTCTGGCGGTGCAAAGTCCGGGAATTCAAGATCTGGTCAGGGCAAGCGCGGCCGCCGCTAACCCACTTCCCGAAACCGCATCTAGGCCGCTAAACCCCAGCAACTCTGCTCGGGTTTCACGGGGCTGGTGGGGTTTCGGCGGAGCGTGGGTCCGAAGTTGGTGGGGTTTCGGCGGAGGGGAAAGGGCCCGGGTCTGGAATCTCGCTCCGGGCCTGAACGGTTGCGCGCACCATGTCGCGCATAAAGCGCTCCGCCAATTGCCGCTCCTGCGGGCTGTAGTCCGTCAGCGCCGCGTCCAGACGGGCGGCCAGCGGACTGAACAGGGCGCTGCCCACCTCTCGGGCATGACTTGTCATGCTGAGCTGTACCTGCCGCCTGTCCGTTTCGCTGCGCCGCCGGGTCAGATGGCCCGCACGGTCCAACCGATCCACCAGTGCCGTCGTCGCTGGAGAACTCAGATTCAGTGCTTCACCCAACCGTCCGGGAGTCACGGGGCCCTCTGATCGGGACGCCTGCACCAGAAAGGCCAGGGCATTTAAATCCGTGCGGTGCAGTGCGTGTGTGCTGCTGACCTGCTCCACGTAGCGCTCCGTTTCCACGGTGAACTCCTGAAGCAAGGTTAGAAGTTCAAGGTTGGGCCTTGCCTTTGTCATGTATCCATCTTCCTACGGTTGGACTTTGATCAGCATCCTTGTAGTATCTCCATGATAAAGATGTTCTATATCTTAGCTAAAGGGAACGGTGGACCCGATGAATGGCAAGGACTGGATGCCCAAACGCTGGCTGCGGATCCTGCTGCCTCTGGTGTTGATCATCGCCTGGCTCGGCGCCGCAAGCTTCGGTGGGCCCACCTTCGGCAAACTTTCGGCAGTTTCCAGCAACGACCAGGCGAGTTTCCTGCCAGCCAGTGCCGAGTCCACCGAGGCCCGCGAGTGGCAGCAAAGATTCCTCGATTCCAGTGCCATACCCGCCATTGTCCTGGTGACCTCGGATAGTGAAATGTCCCGTGACACATTGGCCGGATATGCCGGGTTGGAAAAGAAGCTGGGTGCCGTAGCGGGCGTTGAGAAACCGGTGGCTCCCGCTGCCACTGTCGTTGCGGGCCCTATTCCCTCCACGGATCGGAAGGCTGTCGAATTCCTTGTTCCCGTGGCGGATACGAACAACATCAAAACCGTCGTGGCGGATCTGCGGGCAGTGGTTGCGGACAACCTGAGGGCCGGCGACACCGCATATGTGACAGGTCCGGCGGGGCTCACCGCCGACTTGGTTAGTTCGTTTAGCGGGATCGACGGCGTGCTGCTGCTGGTGGCACTGGTGGCTGTCTTCGTGATTTTGCTGGCGGTCTACCGATCACTGGTGCTGCCGATACTGGTCCTGCTGACCTCGGTCTTCGCGCTGAGCGCGGCGATTCTATTGGTCTACGCCTTTGCCAGCTGGGACTGGATCAAACTCAGTGGCCAGAGTCAGGGCATCCTGAGCATCCTGGTCATCGGTGCAGCGACGGATTACTCACTGCTGCTGGTTTCCCGCTACCGGGAGGCACTGCATCAGGTGCAGTCAAGATGGGCGGCATTGGGCCGGGCAATGCGGGCGGCCTGGGAGCCGATTCTGGCCTCCGGGACCACTGTCATTCTTGCCCTGTTGTGCCTGCTGGTCTCCGATCTGAATTCAAACCGGAGTCTGGGCCCGATTGCAGCCATCGGCATCGTCTTTTCCCTGCTTTCCTCACTGACCTTCCTTCCCGCTCTCCTCGTGGTTTTTGGACGGGTGGCATTCTGGCCGTTCCGCCCACTTCCCGGTCAGGCGAATGGGCAGGTCGGCTCGGCACGCCCTGGCAGCAAACACCGGGCCGGCGCATCTGAGTTGGACACCCCGCGCGGACTGCAGGGGATCAGCGGTCTTTGGAGGGGAGTCGGTACACTGATTTCCCGCCGACCCCGAGCGACCTGGATTGTGGCCCTGGTGATCCTGTTGGCCGCAAGTGCCGGGGTTTTGCAGCTGCACGCCAACGGCGTCCCCCAGTCCGATGTCATCCTGGCGAAGAGCGACGCGGTGGACGGACAGAAGGCCCTGGCACAGCATTTCGATGCCGGCAGCGGCAGTCCCGTGGTCATTATTGCCGACCAGGCCAAGGCGACCCAAGTTTTGGCCGCGGCCAAGGGCCAGGACGGCATTACTTCGGCGGCCCTCTATTCCTCCGGTGGACGACCTGCGCCCGCCCCAGACGCGGCCGGGTCCAAATCTGCGAAACCGGCAGTGGTCAGGGATGGCAAGGTCCTGATCAACGCCACGCTCAGCGCCCAGGCGGACTCCGCGGCAGCGGAACAAGTGGTGACGGACCTGCGTCAGTCCCTGCCGTCGTCGGACCCCTCAGTACTGGTGGGCGGCGTGACCGCCATAGCGCTGGACACCAACACGACGGCGCAAAGCGATTTGCTGAAGATCATCCCGCTGGTGCTGGCGGTGATCTTGGTGATTCTGATGCTGCTGCTGCGCTCCGTGGTTGCGCCCGTGCTGCTGATTCTCAGTGTGGTGCTTTCCTACGCGGCCTCGCTGGGCGTCTCCGCCCTGGTCTTCAATCACCTTTTCCACTTCCCCGGAGCCGACGCAGCCGTTCCCTTGTTCGGGTTCGTTTTCCTCGTGGCACTGGGTGTGGACTACAACATTTTCCTGATGACCCGGGTGCGGGAGGAATCCATCGGGCGAGGTACCCGGCCCGGAATCCTGCACGGGCTGGGAGTGACTGGAGGCGTGATTACCTCAGCGGGTGTCGTGCTGGCAGCCACCTTCGCCGCGCTGGGTATAATCCCCATCCTCTTCCTGGTTCAGATCGCTTTCATCGTGGCATTCGGCGTGCTGCTGGATACCATCCTCGTGCGCTCGCTGCTGGTTCCGGCGCTGGCCTACGATCTGGGTCCGGTCATTTGGTGGCCATCCCGACTGGGTCGTCCGGCGCATGCCGTGGCCGCCGCCGAAACCACTGCCGTTAGCTGGCCGTCGCCAACCCGGACCGGCGGGCCGAAGAGCGAGCGGCCTTAAGCTGGCTCGCAGCCGCAGCCGCAGCCGCAGCCGCAGCCGCAGCCGCAGCCGCAGCCGCAGCCGCAGCCACTGCCCCAGCCGCAGTCGCCGGCTTAGGGGTGGGCCGGTGCCTTGGCTATCCGAGCCAGTATGGCCTTTGCCCGTTTCTGGATCTTGTCACCGTAGCCGCCATTCAGGGCGGTGTCCTTAATCTTTTGTGCGGCTGAATCCCGATCGGGTGCGGCTGCTGCCTCGAGTGCCTTGAGATCCGCTTGCAGGTTCTGGGGCAATTTGGCGAATGCCTGCGGGTGCGAGATGAGAGCGAAGGCCAGAACATGGGCGCGATCACCGAAATTGTCCTTAGCTTGAACCTCAACCCGGAGCTCACGTGCCAAATGCCGGAGGTAGCCGTTTTTGGCGTGTTTTCCCGCCGCCTTGGCGGAGGACTTGGCTGCCGCGGACCCTGCCCCTGCCCCGGCCCCTGCCTTTGCAGCTGCCGCAGCCCCGATTCCGGCGGCGGCCGACGACGGCGTCCCCGACGCGGGTGCCGAGGGTCCCCGTGTAGCAGCGGATGCGGACGTCACGCCAAAAATTGCGGCGCCGATAAGGGCGGCTCCCGTGCCGGTGGCGATGATTCGTGCGGGCCAGCGTTTGGAAGCGCTTGGCGCTTTATGTGTTTCCGAGGTGATCATGACGTCTCCTATTCGGTGGTTCAGTAATACACCTTGCACCTTGAATACACCATGGACCTGCGAAAACGCCTGGGCCGTTTGGCGGATTGCGGTCAACGTATGTTGGGGCTGTCCTCGCGGGGGGCCCGACACTTTTGTCCAGGCGGTCCATTGGACGACGGTGCACGGTCAGCTGTTGTCCGGTTTAACGATGCTGGCCTCGTCTTCCTCTAAAGCAGGTTCCTGCTGCCGGTCCGCCTCAATTCCGGCGGAGCCGTTGCCGGCTTCGTCGCTTTGCACCGCGGTTCCGCCCTTCTGTGCGGGGGAAGCGGCCTCTTCGTTGAGTTGGCGGTCCACGGTTCGCGCGAATGCCTTTCCGCTGTCTGCCGGTGCGGCATCGCCATGCCATTCGGCGCCGCCCGAGCCTGACTCCCCGGTGGCTCGCTCCTGTGTCCGCTCACTCCCGGGTCCGGGCTTGGAAGGCGCGGAATTTGCCTCTTCGCGGCCATCTTCTTCAGCATCCATGAGGCAAGAGTAGTCCTGCGCGGCGGGACATAGCGAGACCGTGACTGCAGTGCCGGGAAACGGCTGCTCATGCATCCGGCGTTCCATCTTTTCCAGTCCGCTGGTACGTTGGCGGGAATGGACGGCCGGCGACGACGACGGGACAGTGGATCGGTCCCAGGCAAGTGACGGCATGGCGCAGGGAGAAGGAGAAACTGAACCGATGGACAGCACGAACAACATGGACAGCACGAAAAACATGGAAGATGCAGGAAACGAGTCGGATGAGCAGGGCGACACGTCCGGTCAGCAGGCCAGCGGCGGTCCGGAAGGGCAGGCCGGCGCCGGGCCCGAGGAAGAGAATCCACTGGCCCACCTGGATCCGGACCAGGTCGCCGCGGGACCAGATGGAGCCAAGGACAAGGTGCTGTTCAACGATCCCAGCGCCGATCCACTGTGGAATCCTTCATTGGAGCCCGACCCCGCCGCCGATCCATTGTCCGGCCGGACAGATTCCGGCGCGGACTCCGAGTCGGGACAGGAGGACACCGCCGGAGGCGATCAGCGTACCGCGGATTAGCGTCCCTGTTCCCGAAATCGTTCGGGGACAGTGCTGAGCAGGATTTTATGGATCTCGCTGATCTGTTCTTTCGCGCGTCCGTCCAGCCTTTCCAGCTCACTGGCATCCAGCCTGCTGTCCGCAGCGGCCAGCAGGAGCAGCGTTTCCCAGAGCAGGCGTTTGCCCTGCACCGCTGTCTCCAACGTTTCAAGTTCGAGTTGACCGCTAAAGCTCCCCCGGGAGCGAAGCGGATTGAGCGGATTGACCTTGGAGAGCTGCGCGCCGATCCAAGCAAGCGGCTGCTTTCCGGCCGGCATCGCCAAACCCAGCCGGGCGGCCAAAGACTCGAGGTCGGTCTTGTCCGCATCCACCTCCTGGGTCAGTCGAGCCAGCGTACTTGCGTGCGAAGAGTGTTTCCACACCTTGGTGGCCTGCTCAAACAACCGCACACCCGATGCCGCGGCCACAATGTGGCTGTGAAGGTAATTACCCAGGACACCTTCGTCGGAGCCGTTCCTGGATTGCTGCCTGTCGTTCATGGATTCCTCCTGTAGTGCTGCCGGCCGGATGGAACGAAGCGGACGGCAACGCTCCCGCAACCCATGTTCCGGCAAACGCCCGCTGATGGCTACAGTGCGGCATCGGTGCTCCCAGCTGACAGAACCGGTTTTCCTGCACTGGCGTGCTTACTTCTCTGCAAGCGGCCGACGTGCCAACCAGGCCGCGACGGCAGCTCCGGAGATGTTGTGCCAGACGGAGAAGACGGCCAAAGGGAGGGCGGCCAGCGGCGAAAAATGTGCCGTGGCCAGGGTGGCAGCCAAACCCGAGTTCTGCATTCCCACCTCAAACGCGAGGGCACGCCGGGCCCGGGCATCCAAGCGTCCCAGCTTGCCCGCTAGGTAACCCAGGCCCAGTCCGAATCCGTTGTGCAGGACCACGGCCAGGAAGACGATGCCGCCGGCTGCGAGGATTTTCGATGCGCTTCCAGCCACCACAATGGCCACAATCACGGAGATCACGACGGCGGATATCCACGGCAAGGCGGGCAGTACAGCGCGGACCCACCGCTGCAGGAAGAGCCGCGCCAGCAATCCGGCCACAACCGGCACCAGGACGGTCTTGACAATGTCCAGCACCATGGCGCCGGCGTCGACGTGCAGAAATGACCCGGCCAGGAACAGGGTCGGCGCCGGGGTGACCAGCGGAGCTATCAGCGTGGACACCGTGGACACGGCGACCGAGAGCGCAACGTCGCCCTTGGCCAGGAACGCCATCACGTTCGACGCGGTGCCACTCGGTGCGCAGCCCACCAGAATGACGCCGGCGGCCAGGCGGGTTCCAGATGCAGAACAACGGCAATCAGCCAGCCGGCGCCCGGCATGATGACGTAGTGCGCCACCAGCCCCAAGCCGACGGCCCACGGGCGCTTCGCCACCGATGAGAAGTCCGGCAGGGTCAGCGCCAGGCCCATGCAGAACATGATGATGCCCAACAGATAGGGGACCGCCGGCGCCGCAGGCTTAAAGGCGCCCGGCAGCAAAAAACCCAGGACGCCTGCCACAATGACCAGGATGGGGAAGACGGTGACGGCCCAGCGTGCCGTGCGGGTTTGGGCGTCCGCGTCAGGTCTCAGTGGAGATTCAGGGGATGTTTTAGTTGCCTCAAGCATGCATCAATAGTGGCATCGGCGCCCGTCGGCCGGGCAAAAGGTGACCGGCGGGAGGGCAAATATGTCGCCCGTTTCCGTCAGCCCTGCGCCTCCGCCCGCCCAGCTTGGCGGTACCGGTTGATCTGCTGGAAGCGCCGCTGCAGGCTCTCCCGGCGGGGTTTGCTGTCCGCGGAGAGCGGTTCCGCCGTCAGCTCGATGTGTTCGGTGCCAAAGCGCCACAGCAGCAGGTCATCGAGCAGCCGGTCCGGCCCTGGCGAATAGCGGTGATCGAGGGCCCTGCGGACGGCGCTGATGGTCTGTGACTGGAGCAGATCCACCAGTTCAATGGTCCGGGTGAGGCCATGGGCGGCCAGCAGCTCCGCGGCCCAGCCCCAATCGTCGTCGGACTTGCGGTCCACGTGTGGCAGCAGAGTCTGCCAGACCTGCTTGATCCGGTTCGGCGTCAGTGGCACTGCCCCCTCGCCGTCGTTGTCCCAGAAGCTGGTGACTGTCTCATAGCGGTCGTGCAGCTCGGAAAACGCCGATTCCACCGTCTCCAGCATTGCTGCGGTGGCCGTGAACTGGCGGTCAAAATACGGGCTCCAGGCGCGCCGGTCCTGTGCCTTGAAGCGGATATCATGCTCGATTTCGCTCCAGGCGTGTGCAAAAACGGTGCGGATCTGGCATTCGAAGAAGTAGCTGCCGTTGGGCTTTCCCGCCGGATCCACCATCTTCTGGAAGGCCTTGACCACGTCGTTCTGGATGGTGCGCAGGATCAGGTGCCGGCTGGAGTAGCCGTAGGTGCCGGACTCGATGGAACCGATGTCCTTTTCCCGATCACCGCGGCAATCGAAGATCGTGCGCTGGCGCTTGATCAGGTTCGCCACCTGCGCATTGTCTCCGGGCAGGGTGGTAATGACGCGCACGCCGACCATGTCAGTGAGGTTGCGCAACGGTTCCGGAAACTGCAGCGCAGGCAGCGCACCCGGGACGGCCTTGACCATCCGGGAGGCCTTTTCGCGGAACGATTCGACGGACTTCGTGCGGCTGGTGACAAAGAGCGGATGGGTTCCCGAATCAGTAAAAATATCCCGGATGCTGGATTCCACCTCACGGGTGACAAATTCCAGATGCGGCCGGAGGCGATCGTATTCGGCGCTGCTTGCGGCCACGGCAGGGCGGAGCTGCTCGTCCAGCCTTTCCCAATGACTGCTCATGCTGCCTTTCCGGATCTGTGCTCTGCGGTGTACCTACGCTAACACCGCAGCTGAAGGCTTCGACTGGATAGGCTCTAAGGATGAAACCGTTCCTGCTGCTGGCCACTCGTGCAGAAGAGGCCGCGGCCGACGACGAATACCTGGCTTTTCTGCGGGCCGGTGCCCTGACGGCGGGGGAGCTGGTGCGGATCCGGCTTGAAGCGGGTTCCCTGCCCGAACTGGACCTTGCCGAATTCTCCGGTGTTATCGTCGGCGGGAGCCCCTTCAACTCAAGCGATCCCGCCGACGGGAAGAGCGCCGTGCAGCTGCGGGTGGAAGCGTATCTAACGGGCCTGCTGGATGAGATTGTGCGGCAGGATTTTCCGTTCCTCGGAGCCTGCTATGGCGTTGGAACGCTGGGAACGCACCAGGGTGCCCGGGTGGATCGGCTGTTCGGCGAACCCATCGGCCCGGTTCAGATCACACTGACGGAGGACGGCGTCCGGGACCCGATGCTGCATGGGCTGCCCAGAGCATTCCAGGCTTTCGTTGGGCATAAGGAGGCCTGCTCGGCGCTGCCAGCGCACGCCACCCTGCTGGCCTCTTCAGCCACCTGCCCGGTACAGATGTTCCGGATCAAACACAATCTCTACGCCACCCAATTTCATCCGGAGCTGGACGTCGCGGGACTTTTGACCCGCATTGACGCCTACCGGAACGCAGGCTACTTTCCGCCGGACCAGGTGGAACAAGTGCGTGCCACCGCCCGATCCGCGGCGGTGGACCAGCCCGGGGCGATCCTGCGGAATTTTGTGCAGAGGTATCGTCGTCCCTGAATGGATGCGCCGAATCACTCCTACCGGCCAGGAGGCTGAATCAGATGCACCGCTATACCTACGGCCCGGATGCAAGCCAGTACGCCGACCTGTATCTGCCGGACAGGCAGCGCTGCCAAGGCGTCGCTGTGGTCATTCACGGCGGCTATTGGCGCTCCGGGTATGCGGCGGACCTTGGTGCGCCGCTGGCACAGGATTTGGCTGCGCACGGGATTGTCGCCTGGAATCTGGAATACCGTCGTGCCGGTAATGGCGGAGGCTGGCCGGAGACCTTTGAGGATGTGGCGGCAGGCATCGACAAACTGGGCGATGCCGCAGCCGAACATGGCCTGGACCTGTCCAAGGTCGTGGCATTGGGGCACTCCGCTGGAGGTCAACTGGCGGTCTGGGCGGGAGGTCGAAGCCAGCTGCCTCCCGAAGCCCCGGGAGCCGCGGACCGGAACGCGGGCAGCGTGCCGCTGACCGCCGTCGTCAGCCAATCCGGCGTGCTGGATCTGCGGCAGGCGATGGCGCTGAACCTGAGCAACGGAGCGGTGCTGAATTTTTTGGGCGGCTCCCCGGCCAAGGACCCACAGCGTTACCGGATGGCCGATCCGCTGCAGGCGGTTCCCCTGCGCGTGCCGGTCTCTGCCGTCTACGCGGCGCAGGACATCACCGTCCCGCCCAGCCAGTCCAAGGCCTATGTCGAAGCGGACAAGGCGGCGAGGTCCGCCGCCAGGGGCGAAGACGGTGGGCGCGGGTCCCGAGACGGATGGTCGACGGCGGAACTCGTCCGGGTGCCGGGGGACCACTTCGATCTGATCGACGTTCGGAGCGCCGCCTACGCCGTATGCCGCGAACTCGTTCAAAAGTGTCTGTCATAGCCTGCTCCGGCCCTTGCCTGTTCAGCGGTTCTGGGCAAGGATTCTCACGTGAGCCTTTCCCGCAGTGCAGCGATCCGGCAGCCGGACCGTAGGGTGGGACAATGCTGACAGTCATCGGTGAGGCTCTGATTGACGAAGTGGTGCGCGGGTCCGGAGCCGTTGAAACCCACGTTGGCGGCAGCCCGATGAACGTGGCCGTGGGACTTGCCCGGCTGGGGCATGCCGTGCAGTTCCTGGGCCGCATAGGTCAGGATCCGTATGGCACGCTGATTTCGGCGCACCTGCACGGCAATTCCGTGCTGGTGCCCCTGGCCCGGGTCTTTGGGACCACCAGCGTCGCCCGGGCGTCATTGGGAGCCGACCACGCGGCCAGCTACGACTTCGATCTTGACTGGGAACTGCCCGGCTTCGATCCCGAGCCGAACGGAACGCACCGCGGCCTGCTGCAGGCCACCACATTGCTTCACACCGGATCGATCGCCAGCATGCTCCAGCCTGGTTGCAGCCAGGTGTTTAAAGCGGTGCTGGTCGCCCGTCCCCATGCCACGATTGCCTATGATCCCAACTGCCGCCCGACCATCGTGGCCGATGTGGACTACGCCCGCAACCAGGCCGAGCAGTTCGTCCGGCTGGCGGATGTGGTGAAGGCCTCCGATGAGGACCTGCGCTGGCTCTACCCGGCCTTGGATCCGCTGCAGGCGGCCCGCAACTGGCTGCGCATTGGCGGCGCCGCCGATGGGCCCGCCGTCGTCGTCGTCACCATGGGCGCGGACGGACCGTGGGCTGTCAATGCGGCGGGGGAAACGCACACCAAGGTACCGCCGGCGGAGGTCGTGGACACGGTGGGGGCCGGCGATTCCTTTATGGCCGCATTGCTTTCCACGCTGGTGGACCGGGAACTTGATGGTGCGCAGCGCCGCGAAGCGCTCAGGTCGCTGAGCGCCGGGGACCTCACTGAGATACTTCGATACGCCGCGGCGGCCGCGGCCGTTACGGTCTCCCGGGCCGGCGCCGACCCGCCCCGGCGTGCGGATCTCCAGCTTCAGCACCAGTCCCAGCATTCCCGGCAGCAGCACCAATTGCAGCAGTCCCTACCCCAGCAAAACCAGTCCCGGGACAACTAAGTTCCAGCGTTGAGAGAACAGGAAGAAGACCACAGATGCCCTTACATGACCCGTACGACGACCTCCCCGCAGTTCCGGACTTCAGCGTCAGCAGCGAATCGTTCAAGGATGGTGGGGAGCTCCCGGCAGCGCAGCGCAACGCTGGTGCCGAGGGCCAGGACGTTTCCCCGCAGCTTTCCTGGAGCGGCTTCCCGCCGGAGACTAAGAGTTTCGCAGTGACAATGTACGATCCGGATGCGCCCACAGCGAGCGGATTCTGGCATTGGGCGGCATTTAATATCCCAGTCTCGGTGACCTCGCTGGCCGCCGGCGCGGGTGGTCATGATGCATCCGGGATGCCCGATGGCACCCAGCAGCTTAAGAACGACGGCGGCTTTCCCGGCTTCATGGGTGCCGCGCCGCCGCCTGGGCATCACGAGCACCGCTACATGGTGACGGTGCACGCCGTAGGCGTGGAAAGCCTTGATATTCCAGCCGATGCCACCCCTGCGGTCCTGGGATTCAATCTTTTCACCCATACCCTGGCCCGGGCCCGGATTACCGGCACATTCGGTCGCTGACACCAGCCGATGGCCCGGTTTTGGCGCTCGATCCTGCGTGCTCGTGGCGCCGGCCACGCGGTGGGCTGTCGGGGTGCAACGGACTGATTTGGCCTTCGGCTGCGCCGCTCGGAATCTTCCTCCCGCATCGGTCCGTCGCCCCGGGACGCTAGCCTAGACCAATGCGGTTAATCGCCAGTGACGTGGACGGAACTATTCTGGGACGGAATGGGAAGATCAGTGCGCGCACCGTGGCCGCGTTTGATGCCGCGCAGGCTGCCGGCATAGAAATAGTGTTTGTTACCGGTCGTCCGCCGCGGTGGCTGGACCCGCTGCGCCACCAGATAGGCCACGAGGGCGCCGTGATCTGTTCCAACGGAGCCGTGCTGTATGACTTGGCCCGGGAGCAGGTCATTTCCTCTCACCTGGTTCCGCGGCGGACCATGCTTGAGGCGCGCGCCATCATTCGGAAGCTGGTTCCGGCTGCCTGTTTCGCCGCGGAAACGCTGGGCGGCTTCCATCTGGAAGCCGGTTTCCTGCAGCCGGGGTCGGTGGAGCTGCTCGGGGACACATTCCCTGGACCGTTGGAGGATTCGATCGAGGAGGACTGCGGCGTGGTGAAGTTCCTGGCCACGACCCGAGAGGGCAGCGCTGATGAATTTATGGCCCTGATCCGGCCTGCCGTGGGGCAGTTGATGTCCGTGACTCACTCCGCACCTACCACTGCATTGCTCGAGATGGGTCCGCACGGCATTAATAAGGCGGTTACCCTAGCGCAGTTCGCTGCATCCCTGGGGATCGACGCCAAGGACGTGGTGGCCTTCGGGGACATGCCCAACGATATTGAGATGCTGTGTTGGGCCGGCGCCGGATACGCCATGGCCAGCGGCCACGGGGAGGCGCTGGCTGCGGCAAACTTGCGGGCACCGCAATTGGACGACGACGGCGTTGCCCAGATTCTGGAGGCCCGGCTCGCCGGGTTGTAGCTCCCCTTGACCTATCTGGATTCGCCGGTACCGGTCGCGATCGCGCACCGCGGCTATTCACGCGACGGCTTGGAGAACTCGATCGCTGCCTTCCGTGCCGCCGTCGACCTTGGCTTTACCTACGTGGAGACCGACCTCCACACGAGCGCGGACGGCGTGCTGCTGGTATTCCACGACGCGCGGCTTGACCGTGTGACCGATGGCCATGGGGAGATTGCCGCGCTGACAGCGGCCCAGCTGGCGCAGGTTCGGATCGATGGACGGGAAAGCATTCCGCGTTTGACCGAGCTGGTCACGGCGCTGCCGGGCGTGCGGATCAACCTGGACGTCAAGGATGTTGCCTCGGTGGAGCCGTTGGTGGCTGCGATAGAGGAATATGGCCTTCACAGCCGCATCTGCGTCGCATCGTTCTCCGACAAACGCCGTCGGGCGGTACTGCGAAGGCTTTCACGACCCACTGCCAGCTCCGCCGGAAGGACCTCGACCGCCGCCTTCGCGCTGCTGGGTCCGTGGCTGCCCAAAACGCTGCTGGGTCGGATTCTGCGCGATGTCGATTGTCTGCAGCTGCCCTTGCGCTACAAGTCCTTCCACCTGGTTACGCGCCGATCCGTGGCCCGGGCGCACGCGTTAGGCCTGAAGGTCCACGTCTGGACCATCAACGAGCCTGCACAAATGCATGCCCTGTTCGACCTGGGTGTGGACGGTGTAATGACCGACCGGGCGGACCTTCTGGCCGATGGCATGCGTGATCGCGGGTATTGGACCTAAGCCGGGGCGTGCCAGAATTCCCGATGGCTCGATGGCACGCGGAAATATGCACCGTATTTGTGGCGACTCCGCGGCCGGCGATGGCGTTGCCGATATGGATCCTGCTGGAGTGGGTCCAGGGCGGGAGGACTTACCCTGTGCCTTGCTCTCTGGAGGGTCTGGCCGGGAAAGGCCTTCACACAGCGGCAGGGATGGTCGCTAATGCCTAATCCCACTGCCCGGCTGGCAGGATGGAGGAATGCGGATTCTGATTGCGCCGGACAAGTTCAAAGGCACCCTTACTGCTGTCGAGGCTGCAGCTGCCATGGCGGAAGGCGCGCTGCGGGTTTACCCCGAGGCCACCGTCACCACAATCCCGGTTGCGGACGGCGGCGAGGGAACAGTTGAAGCGGCAGTGGCTGCGGGGTTTGAGGAGAAGCTGAACGCCGTTGTCGGACCGATCCTGAAGCCCGTCGCTGCAGTGTGGGCTTTCAACCCGACTGGATTCGTTGCCGTCATCGAATCGGCTCAGGCTAGCGGCTATCTGCTTACTGAACCGACGCCGGAGAACGCACTGCGGGCCCATTCATACGGCTGTGGGCAGTTGATAGCCGCAGCTTTGGATGCCGGCGCCACCGAGCTGATCGTCGGACTGGGTGGCTCTGCCATGTCGGATGCGGGAACGGGCGCGCTGCGGGCGCTGGGGCTGCGGCTCTTGGATGTGAACGGAAATCTGGTTCCCCTCGGCGGTGGCTCCCTGGTCGACGTCGTCGCAGTCGACGCGTCGGCGTTGGATCCACGGTTGGCCACGGCCCGAATCCGGCTCGCTGTCGACGTGGATAATCCGCTGTACGGCCTCGACGGTGCGGCTTACGTTTTTGCTCCGCAGAAGGGCGCGGACGCGGAAGGTGTGGAGTTACTCGATGCCGGCCTGCGTAACCTTGCATCGGTGGTCTGCTCTGCCACAGGAAATGACATCAACGCCCCCGGTGCCGGTGCGGCGGGTGGTTTTCCCTCGATGTTCCTGGCTTATTCGCCAGCGACCATTGAGGGCGGTTTTGACCTGGTGGCTGAACTGACCGGGCTGAGGGCTGCTCTGGGTCAAGCGGACCTGGTCATCACAGGCGAAGGATCGCTGGACGCCCAATCAATGGCCGGGAAAGCCCCCATTGGGGTGGCGGATGCTGCCCGTAGCCTGGGAATTCCCGTCGTTGCGGTTGCCGGTCGGATTGCCGTGTCACAGGGGGAACTGGCCAGCCACGGCATCGTTTCGGCGGTCAGTGCCACGGATGTGGCTCGCTCATCGGAGTTGGCACAGCTCCACGCTGCCCGGTACGTCACGCTGGCCACCGCCGAGGCGCTGAACGGAATCTGAACCCGGGTTGGGACCGCATTGATCGGGTTGGGACCGGTCGGCGCTGCCCGGCTCACAGTTCAGCGCCGAAGGAATCAGGGCCCTTGGCGTCGGGTGCCGGACCGTCGGGAGCCTGCGCATCGGTTGCTGTGCCGCGCCATTTGGCCAGGGCATTCATGCCGTGATAGATCACGAGCGCCGAAGCAGTACCCAGTGCAATGCCGGCAAATTGAAGGGTGCCCACGGTCCAGGTGTAATCCGCAATGCCGATGATCAGGGCGACCGCTGCAGTGGTCATGTTCACCGGATTGGAGAAGTTAACGCGGTTCTGCACCCAGATCCGGACACCGAGGACGCCGATCATGCCATAGAGCATGGTGGCGGCGCCGCCGAGCACCCCGGCCGGAACTGTGGCAATGAGCGCTCCGAATTTGGGCGAGAAGCTCAAGATCAAAGCTGCTGCTGCAGCGACCCAATAGGCGGCAGTGGAGTAAACCTTGGTTGCGGCCATGACACCGATGTTTTCGGCATAGGTGGTGGTACCGGAGCCTCCGCCGAACCCGGCCAGAGTTGTCGCCAGCCCATCGGCCAAGAGTGCCCGGCCTGCCACTGGATCCAGATTCCGCCCAGTCATCAGTGCCACGGACTTGACGTGACCTATATTTTCCGCGACCAGCACCAGCACCACCGGAACGAACAGTCCAACCACGGCCAAGTGGAAGACCGGAAACTGGAACTGCGGCAACCCGATCCACGAGGCTGCGGCCAGGGCGCTGAAATCGACTTCGCCACGGAGCAGGGCCACCAGATATCCCACCACCACTCCGACCAAGATGGACAGCCGGCCCAGTATGCTGCGGAAGAGCACGCTGACCAGCAGAATGACCAGCAGGGTAACGAGTGCAGTGACAGGGGCTGCGTCGAAATTGGCTTTGGCTGCCGGTGCCAGATTCAGTCCGATCAGCGCCACGATGGTACCGGTGACGGCTGGCGGCATCAGCCGGTTTATCCAACCTGCTCCGAACCGCTGGACCACCAAGCCGACGCCGGCCAGGACCACGCCCGCCATCACCACCCCGCCAAGCGCGCCGCCAACATCGAACTGCTTCTGGGCGGCCGCGATCGGGGCGATAAAGGCGAAGCTGGAACCAAGATAGCTCGGCACCTTGCCAGCCGTGAGAATCAGGAAAAGTATGGTGCCGACTCCGGAGAAAAAGAGCGTGGTGGCAGGCGGCATGTGGGTGAGGATCGGAACCAGGAACGTAGCCCCGAACATTGCCACTACGTGCTGGAGGCCAATCCCTATGGTCCGGGGCCAGCTTAATCGCTCCCCGGGTGCGACGACCTCCCCGGGTTTGATCGTTTTACCGTCTCCGTGGATCGCCCATTTGGTGCCCAACGTGCCCATTTCAATGTCTCCCTCAGCCGGTAATCACAGCTAAGACTACCGGCGACCTGCCAACACTCTGGACGGTTCCGGGCGCCGACAGGCGGCTCATCGGTCCGCCCCGTTCCGGCAGGCTTGGGGTCCATAGCGCCAGGCCGGCCGGGATTCAGCCCGGCCGGGTTCGACATCAGTAGGGTTCGACCGCCGCGGCCAGTTGGTCCCGGCTGTCCAACAGATAGTTGCGCATCAGGGCAGCCGCTTGCGCGCTGTCGCCGGTGCGGATGGTTTCGGCGATCAGCCGGTTCCGCGCGATGTAAGGTTCCAGGAAGGCGCGGCTGTCCGCCATCGCGTGGAAGGCGAGCCGAACCTCGGCCAGCAGCTCACGGGTAACCTCGGAGACGCGGCGGCTTTCGACACTGGAGACCAGGGCTTGGTGGAAGGCAAGGTTGCATCCGGCCACTTGGCTCCAGTCCGAAAGCAGGGCGGCTTCCTCCGCCCGCTGGACCGCGGTCAGGGCCGTGATGATTCCCGGATGCTCCGGTGGGCAGTCCCGGGCAGCCGCCACCTCAATGAAGATCCTCGCCGTGTAGACGTCCATAACGTCCTGCCGGTTAAGGCGGCGCACGAATACGCCCCGGTGCAGGGTGTGCGTAATCAGCCGCTCATGGGCCAGGAGCCGAAAGGCCTCCCGCAGACTGTTGCGCGAGATCTGCAGCGACTCCGCCAGCGCCCCTTCCGCCAGCTGAGTCCCGGGGGGCATGTCGCCGTCGAATATCCCCTGCCGCAGGACCTCGGCCACCATCTCACCGGTACCCGTGCGGCGGATTTCGGGCCGTTTGCGGCGGAACAACTGAGCAAAGTCCACTTCCGCGTCCACTTCGGTGCCCACAGTGCCTCCTCGATTAGTTCCGTAACGATATCCCAGATTCCTAGGATTGAAGGATTGTTCAACAAGATGTAGTCTCGATCACAGTTTGCTGTGCTTTTCCCTGTCTGAAAGGAGAAATATGCTGGTGCTCATAGGTGTGGCCCTGGTGATAATCGGTTTTGCGCTGAGGATGAATCCGCTGCTGGTTGTTACCATCGCGGGCATAGTCACCGCGCTGATAGGCGGCCTGACCCCGCTGGAAATTTTGAACTCGTTCGGTTCCGGCTTCGCGAGCAGCCGGTCGGTGACGACTTTCGTCATCGTGCTTCCCATCATTGGGCTGATCGAACGGCTCGGACTGCAGCAGCAGGCCAAACGGCTGATCTCCAAACTGGCGGGGCTGACGGCCGGTCGCATCCTGGCCGGATACCTGGTGGCACGGCAGGCGACGGCGGCACTGGGGCTGCTCAACGTCGGCGGTACCCCGCAAATGGTCCGACCCCTGATCTATCCAATGGCCGAAGGTGCTGCAGAGGCAAAATACGGTGAGCTGGACGAGAAGATAAAGGACCGGATCAAAGGCCACGCCGCAGCCGCGGACAACGTTGGCGCATTCTTCGCCGAAGACATCTTCGTGGCCGTCGGTTCGATCCTGCTGATCACCTCCTTCGTGGATTCGGCGTATCACCTCCAACTTCAGCCCTTGGAACTGGCGCTGTGGGCCATTCCCAGTGCCATCGCAGCTTTCCTGATCCACGGCTTCCGGCTGCTGCGCCTCGACGGCCAGCTGAACAGGATGGTGGCGGCATCGAGACCGGCCGGAGCCGCCGCGCAGGCCGGAGGCGTCCAGCCATGATCACTTCCGAAGCGCTCTTCTGGCTCATCGGCCTGCTGTTCCTGGCCTTTGCCACCCTCATCGCCGCCGATGCCAAACACCCCAAGCGGTGGACCAGCGCGGCTTTCTGGGGACTGATAGGTTTTTCCTTCATCTACGGCACATGGGTGCAGGCGAAGCAGGTGCCGGCCTGGACGTTGGGCGCAATGGTACTGGCGATGGTTGTCCTGGGCTCCAGCCGAAAACTGCTGACCGCCGGCGTCGTACCCACCACATCGGTGCCGCAGCGCGAAGCGTCAGCGAAGCAGTTTGGCAACAAGCTCTTTATCCCGGCCCTGTGCATTCCCGTCGTGGCCGTGCTCGTGACCCTGCTGGCGCCGGTGGTCAAGATCGGCGGAACTCCGCTCATCGATCCCACCAGCGGCACGCTGATCGGGCTGGGACTGGGCGCCGTCGTCGCCCTGCTGGTAGGCCTGGGGCTGCTCAAGCCTAAGCCGTCCGCCGCCCCGCTTTTCGAGGGCCGCCGGATCCTGGAGACCATCGGCTGGGCCGCGATCCTGCCGCAGATGCTCTCCATCCTGGGCATCCTCTTTACCCAGGCCGGTGTGGGCACGGCGGTGGGAAAGGTGATGGGCGCCATCGTCCCGGACGGGGTGCTCATCTTCGCCGTGATCGCCTATTGCGTGGGCATGGCCCTTTTCACGGTGCTGATGGGCAATGCCTTCGCGGCGTTCCCCATCATGACTGCGGCGATAGGCTGGCCGCTGCTGATCCTGGTGTTCCACGGCAACCCTGCCACCGTTTTTGCCGTGGGCATGCTCGCCGGCTTCTGCGGTACTCTGACCACTCCGATGGCGGCGAACTTCAACCTGGTACCGCCGGCGCTGCTGGAAATGAAGAACCGCTACGGCGTGATCAGGGCCCAGCTCCCCACCGCCGGATGCATGCTGGTGGCCAACATTGCAATCATGTTCTTCTTCGGATTCCCAAAGTAGGCGGCTATGGACTTCACGGCTTCAAAAAATCAACTGGCTCCGGTGTATGCCGGTATCGTGCGGGAAAATCTGTCGCAGAAGTACCCGTACCACGTGCAGCACCTTGTCTCCGGTCCGGCGGACAACGCTCTGCCGCAGGAGCTCTATCCAGCGTTCCACACGTCCTACGACTGGCATTCGTGCGTGCACATGCATTGGCTCGGCGTCCGGCTGCTGGACCATGGCCTGCCGCCGGAGTCCGAAACACCGCTGCGGCGGCTGCTTGGAGCCAACCTGACCGAGGCAAACCTTACGGTCGAAGCGGAATACGTCCGCGGGCACGCCACCTTCGAGCGGCCATACGGCTGGGCGTGGGCGGCGCGGCTTGCGGCTGCGTGCCAGACGTTCGACGACGACGACGGCAGGCGTTGGCGCGCGGCCCTGGAACCCCGGGTTGAGGCGGTCTATGCCCAGGCCCTTCCGTGGGCTGCCAAGATTGCGCACCCGGTGCGCCACGGTGTCCATTCCAATACGGCCTTTGGCCTGATGCTGCTGATCGATGCCGCCGGAGCGCTGGGACGGAACAAGGAAGCGGAGGACCTGGGCCGTGCTGCGGTCCGGCTGTTCGGTGCGGACCGGAACTGGGCGCAGGAGTGGGAGCTCAGTGGCCAGGACTTTCTTTCCGCCGGGCTATCGGAGGCGGATCTGCTGGCCAGGGTGCTGCCCGCTCCAGCACTGCAGACCTGGCTGGCGGCCTTCCTTCCCGGCCTCGGTGCCGGAGCACCTATCCTCCGACCCGCTGTGGTCACCGATCCCACCGATGCCCAGATGGTGCATCTGGATGGACTCAACCTCTCCCGCGCCGGGGCGCTGCGGCGAATTTCCGCGGCGCTGCGGAAATCCGGCGCCGACGAGGAAGCCGGGCGACTGGACAGTGCCGCAACGGAACTGCTGGAGTTGGGGCTGCGCGCCGTTCTGACGGAGGAATTCGTTTCATCGCACTGGCTGGCGTCCTTCGCCTGGGACGCCCTGGACTCCTCCGGGTCGTAGGGCTGCCCGGACTGGGTGCACTCCGCTCCGCACGGCTCGACGCCGCACGCGAGGCCCGGGAATCAGGCAGTTCGTCCGCGGCGCTGGTCCTGACCCCTGGGCGGATCGGCCCCGGTCCAAGGCTGCCGTGCCACGTAGGATTGAGCCATGGCCGGACATGATCACGCGCACCACACCGGCAGCCCCCATCCCGGACGGCTCAGTGTCGCGCTGTGCATCACCGGAGTCGTCTTTGTGCTGCAGTTGGTGGGCGCATGGCTGACAGGGTCATTGGCGCTGCTGTTCGACTCGGCCCACGTCCTTACAGATGCGGCCGGGCTGGGAATGGCCCTGCTCGCCGCGCGCCTCGCCGTCCGTCCGGCCTCGGACCGCAGAACATGGGGCTTTGCCCGCGCCGAAGTCCTCGCAGCTACCGCCCAGGCCGCGGTGCTGCTCGCCGTCGGGCTGGTGGTGCTGGTGGAGGGGGTTCAGCGTCTGATCAATCCCAGCCCGATCGCCTCAACCGAAATGGCCGTGTTCGGGGCGGTGGGACTGCTGGGCAACATACTGTCCCTGGCCGTGTTGTTCGGCGCCCGGCACGCTAACTTCAACCTGCGGGCGGCGTTTCTTGAGGTGCTGAGCGACGCACTGGGCTCGGTCGCAGTGATTGCCGCCGCCGTCGTCATCGGCCTGACCGGCTGGTTGCAGGCGGACGCCGTCGTCGCCCTGCTGATCGGAACGCTGATCCTGCCCCGCACCTTCCGGCTGCTGCTGGACACCATCCGCGTGCTGCTGGAATCAACGCCGCGCGGACTTGAGCTTTCCACCGTCCGGGAGCACATTCTTCGCGTACCGCACGTGCTGTCGGTCCACGATCTGCACGTCAGCCAGATCGCCAGCGGACTGCCCGTGCTCACGGCGCACGTAGTGGTGGACGACGGCTGCTTCACTGATGGTCATGTGCCGCGGCTGCTCGATCAGCTGCAGCAGTGCGTGGCGGGGCACTTCCAGATCAGCATCGAGCACTCCACGTTTCAGCTGGAGCCGGCCAGCCACGCGGGCCACGAACACGGCGTGCACACCTAACCAGTGCATCGGCCCGTCCGCCGGCGGGCAAGCAATCGGCCAATGGCTGGGCTGCGGACACGGACCAGGTGCCTAGCCGTTGACTGAGTCCCCTGAGATCACCTGATCCACCAGCGCCTTGGCCTCCGCCTGGACCTGTGCCAGATGCTCCGGTCCTTTGAAGGACTCCGCATAAATCTTGTACACATCCTCGGTACCGGAAGGGCGGGCGGCGAACCAGGCGCTCTCCGTGGTCACCTTGAGCCCGCCAATAGCGGCGCCATTGCCGGGTGCCTCGGTCAGCTTGGCGGTAATGTCCTCGCCGGCCAGCGTTGTTGCCTGGACATCGGCAGCGGCAAGCCGTCCGAGTGCGGCCTTTTGTTCCCGGCTGGCCGGTGCGTCAATCCGGGCATACGACGGCGAGCCGAACTTCGCGGTCAGCTCGCCATAGTGCTGCGAAGGGGTCTTGCCTGTGACGGCCGTTATCTCAGAGGCCAACAGGGCCAGCAGAATACCGTCCTTATCCGTGGTCCAGACCGATCCGTCCTTCTTCACGAAGGATGCTCCGGCGGATTCCTCGCCACCGAAGACGCCCTCGCCGGACAGCAGGCCCGGAACAAACCACTTAAATCCAACCGGCACCTCCACCAGCTTGCGTCCCAGATCGGCCGCCACGCGGTCAATGATCGAGGACGAGACCAAGGTCTTACCCACGCTGGCTGAGGAGGGCCACTGCTTCCGATGGGTGTAAAGGTAGTCGATGGCAACGGCCAGGTAAGAATTAGGGTTCATCAGTCCGGCATCAGGAGTGACAATGCCGTGTCTGTCGGCGTCGGCGTCGTTTCCGGTGGCGATGTCGTAGCGGGCACCGGATTCGAGCAGCTCGATCAGCGAGGCCATAGCAGCGGGGGAGGAGCAGTCCATTCGGATTTTCTCGTCCCAGTCCAAGGTCATGAAGGCCCACTGCGGATCGACGGTGGGATTGATCACGGTGAGGTCCAGGTTATGGCGCTCGCCGATCTCCCCCCAATAGTCCACGGATGCGCCGCCCATAGGATCGGCACCGATACGCACCCCGGCACTGCGCACGGCATCCAGGTCGAGCACGGAGGGAAGGTCATCGACGTAACTGCTCAGGAAATCGAACTTGCCGGTACTCCCGGCGCTCAGTGCTTCCGGCAGGGGCACCCGTTTGACGCCCTGCAGGCCGGTTTCCAGCAGTTCGTTGGCCCGGCCGGCAATCCATCCGGTGGCGTCGGTATCCGCGGGACCGCCGTGCGGCGGATTGTATTTGAAGCCGCCATCGGCCGGTGGATTGTGCGAGGGAGTGACCACGATGCCATCGGCTTTGCCGGATGCGGCAGCGGCGGCCGAACGGTTATAGCGCAGGATCGCATGCGAGAGCGCGGGCGTGGGCGTGTAGCCGTGGCGGGCGTCGATCAGCACGTGGACCCCGTTGCCAGCCAACACCTCCAGGGCGGTGTTCTGGGCCGGCTCGCTCAGCGCGTGGGTGTCTTTGGCCAGGAACAATGGTCCGGAAAAACCCTGCCCGGCGCGGTATTCCACGATGGCCTGCGTGATGGCGGCGATGTGTGCCTCGTTGAAGGAGGCCCGGAGGCTGGAACCGCGGTGGCCGGATGTGCCAAAGGCAACCCGCTGGCCGGGGTCGGCTGGATCCGGCCGGACGTCGTAATACGCGTCCAGCAGGGCCGTGACGTCAACAAGGTCGGAAGGAAGGGCAACTGTGCCCGCGCGGCTAGCCATGGGTCCAGCATGCCAGAGTGTCGGGTCGATTGGCAGCCGTAAGCCGTCCGGGCCGCTTGCACAGCAAACATCCACGCTCTGCTTCACCGGCTTGGAACTGCTCTGCTTCACCGGCTTCGAACTGCTCTACTATGAGGGACACGAGACAACCACAAAGGGGAGATTACCGTGACGCACGAGCCAGGCCAGCCCGATCCGTGGAAAGCTGGTCAGCCGCCGGCGGGCGACCAGCCATTGGACGGTTCCGATTCTGAGCGGGACACCAACCGGCCCGTGCCGCCATCGAATCCCTACGCCCACCCACAGCAGTTTCAGCCACCAGCGCCGCAGTACGGCCAGCAATCCGGACAGCAGTATGGACAAGACACGTACGGCCAGATCCAGCAGCCGGGCGGATACGGCGCACCGTATGCGCAGCCACCGTATTACACCGCACCGCAGCCCAAGGTGCTCAGCCTGACCAGCATGATCTTGGGCATTGCTTCCTTTGTTGGTTTCGGTTTCTTGATCCTGCCGCAGATTGCCGCCGTCATCACCGGTCATATGGGGCTGAAACGGGAACAGCCGCAGGGCAAAGGCTTCGCCATCGCCGGGTTAGTCCTGGGCTATCTGACGTTGCTGGGTTACGCGGCTTTATGGATCCTTATTATCGTCGCGGTCCTGAACGCGGCCTCCCACCCCGACTTCGACTATAACCAGTGATCCTGCGGCGAAGAGACCCAGGCTGCCGGATCGAAGCGGGAACAGCAATCCGATAACGCCGATGGCAGCGTTGCTCCGCGTAACAGGGAGCAGCGCTGCCATCGTTGTCGAAAGGGTGCATCGGATTTGGTGCCCCTGACCTGGGAACGCGACCCGGGAACGCGATCTGGGAACGTGACCCGGGCGGGTGATCCGGGAACATTATCCCGGAACGTCATTTGGCGCCCGTTATTTTGGGCGCGTCGCCGTTAGTGCACGCCCGCCATCAGGCGCTTGATGGGCTTGGCCGACAACAACAGCACTACGCCGAGGATGATGGCAATGATTCCGATCGAGGCGAAGTATGGCGCACCGTTCTTCTCGTCGTAGTACCCCGCAAAGACTCCGGACAATGCCGAACCGAGGGAGACGGACAGGAAGAACAGCGCCACCATCTGTGTCCGGAACGCACGGGGTGCCAGTTTGGTTGCCAGCGACAGGCCAACCGGGGACAGCATCAGTTCGGCAATCGTGAACAGGAACAGGATCCACACGAGGCCCAGCAGCGGTACGGACGCCATGCCGGACAAGGGCAGGAAGCTCAGGTAGGCCAGGCCCATGACGACCAGTGCGATGGCGAACTTGGTGGGGGTGCGCGGCTGACGGGATCCTAAACGGGTCCACAGGGCCGCGAAAATGCCGGCAAAGATGATGATGAACACCGGGTTGATGGACTGGGTCCAGCTCGGCGGCATCTCCCACCCGAAAATGACCCGGTTCAACCGCACATCCGAGTAGACGGCCAGCACGGTGAATTGCTGCTGGAAGAGTGACCAGAAGGCTGCGCTGGCAATGAACAGCGGGATGAATGAGAGCACCCGGCTGCGCTCCACCTTGTCCACCTTTGGACTGGAAAGAATGACGACAAAGTAGGCAATCGTGGCCAGCACCACGATGCCGACAATGACCCATTTGAGGTTGGAGACAGTCACCAGATGGGTGAGCACGGCGATCACAATGAGAACGACGGCGGCCACGGCGATGCCGATCATCATTCTGTATTTGCTGCGCGGCAGCGGGTTGGGGACGTGGTGCGCATCGGCGGGCAGGTTCTTGCGGGTCAAGGCGTACTGGGTCAGGCCGACCGCCATCCCCACGGCGGCGGCACCGAAGCCGTAGTGGAAGCCGAGGTTAACCTGCAGCCACCCGGTCAGCAGCGGACCGACCAAGGCACCGATGTTGATGCCCATGTAAAAAATGGAGAATCCTGCGTCCCGGCGATCATCATCGGGCTTGTACAGTGAACCAACCAGCGAAGTGGCATTGGCTTTCAGCCCACCGGACCCGATTCCCACCATGAGCAGGCCAACGGTCAGCCCCACGGCCCCGGGCAGCACGGCGAGGGAAATATGTCCGAGCATGATCAGCGCAGCACTGTAGAACAGGACGCGTTCCGCTCCGAGCAACCTGTCGGCTACCCAGGCGCCAAGAATGGTGGACAGATAAACTCCACCACCATAGGCACCGACGATGCCCAGCGCGACACCCTGGTCGATGCCCAGGCCGCCCTTCGTGACGGAAAAGTACATGTAGTAGGCAAGGATCCCCTGCATACCGTAAAAGGAGAAGCGCTCCCAAAGTTCAACGCTGAACAGGTTGAGGAGCATTTTTGGTTGACCAAAAAAGGACCTGTCGGTGGACGGTCCAGGGGACTGGGCGGAGGTATTTGTTGTACTCACTTACCCTATTTTTGCATCTTCCCGGCGATCAGTGGCACGGATGGACGTATTGCCAGCCCAAATCTCAGCTCAGCAGCCTCGGCTCCAACCGCCTTTCCGAGGCCATGGCATCCGGTCCTTCGCCGGCTGTCCGGGTCACGATGTACGCTCCCTTGCCCGCGGTTTCGGTGACCGCCTCCAGCAGCGTGGTGCCGGAGTAAACCAAGCCGACGCCGTCTTCGGTGCAGTGCGTTTCTCCCAGCGTTCCGGCGGAAACCAGCTGGTGGACCAGCGGGCGCCGGCGCTCCTCGGAGTCGTAGTGCACGCCGTTGTCGAACGGCAGTAGGCCCAGAGCATTGGTGACAGGCTGCAGTGTGGGTCCGAAGGAATCTGTGGTGCCGCCCCGGAACCAGCAGATGGACCCTGCGGAGACGCCTGCCAGCACCACCCCCGCCTGCCATACCCGACGGAATACCGCATCCAGTCCATGCAGCCGCCACAGTGCCAGCAGGTTGGCGACAGAGCCGCCGTTCACCCAGACCAGGTCCTGGCTCAACAGGTGGTCCTCCATGTCATCCAAATTCGGCATCGGGAAGAGGTTCAGGTGGGTGAGCTGGAATCCCGTCAACCGGGCGGCCTCATCCAGTTCGTTGTTGAACCAGCGCTGATCCCCGGACGCAGTGCCCAAGTGGGTGACGCGGGGACTGCGGCCGGAGACGCCGGAGAGATCAACGCCGTGGTGAACCAGGGAATTGAACTCGATCCGGGTCCGGTAGCCGGGCTTGTACCCGCCGGAGGTAGCCAGGATGGTGGGCTGGTCCGCGGTCATTTATTACCTCTTCCAGTCTGCGGTGCGGGCCCTCGGCGATAGGCTGGGGGAAGAAAACCGTTTCAGCGGCAGGAGGACCCGACTATGACAGACATTACCAACGTCGAAGTGACGGCCGTGCAAGCGGACGGTCATTGGGGCGCAGCTGCACCCGCCGGCGCAGTGCGCGTGCTGGACGTCCGTGAAGACTATGAGTGGCAGGCCGGACATATCCCAGGGGCCCTGCACATCCCGGTGGACCTGATACCGGAACGGCTTGATGATCTGGACCCGGACCAGGATCTGCAGGTCATTTGCCGCAGCGGCGGCCGATCCGCCCGGGTGACGGCATGGCTGAATAACAACGGATACTCTGCGGTCAACGTCAGCGGAGGGATGGGCGCCTGGCAGGACGCCGGGCTGCCTATGGTGTCCGAAGATGGGCAACCTCCGACCGTCAAATAGCGGCCAACCGGCGCAGGCCGCCAGTACACCCCGTATACCCCGTGCACGCGGGCCACCAGGGCTTCAATCCCTTTCCGTGACAGGTACACAACCATGACAAGCGCACATCCTCAAGCAGGCCCGACCTACACCTTTTTGGGACCGGAGGGTACGTTCAGCGAGGCAGCCCTGTTGGAAGTGCCTGGGGCAGCCCAGGCACACCGGATTCCGTCCGGCAGCGCCGCCGACGCGTTGGATAAGGTGCGCGCCGGCGAAGCCGATGCTGCCATGCTCCCGATCGAAAACTCCATCGAGGGAGGGGTTTCCGCCACTCTTGACGCGATCGCCAACGGGCAGAACCTGAGGATCCTGCGGGAAGTTATCGTGCCTGTGACGTTTGTGCTGCTGGCCGCTGAAGGAATTGGACTGCGGGATGTGAGGCGCGTTGGCACTCACCCGCACGCCTGGGCACAGACACGCGGCTGGGTCCGCGCGAACATGCCCGCAGTGGAATACGTGCCCGCAAATTCGACCGCTGCCGCGGCGTACGAACTGCTGGCATCCGCCGGGTCCTCCTACCAGGCCGCCATTTGTGCCCCGATCGTGGCGCGGCACACCGGGCTGAAGGTGCTTGCAGCCGGCATCGAGGACAACGCCGGGGCGGTGACCCGGTTCGTCCTGGTGGGTCGGCCCGGTCCGCTGCCGGCAGCGACCGGGGCGGACAAGACCACCGTCGCCATCCCGCTGCCGGAGGACCATCCCGGCGCCCTGATGCAGATCCTGGACCAGTTCGCCTCCCGGGGGGTGAACCTGAGCCGGATCGAATCCCGGCCCACCGGGCAGTTTCTGGGGCACTACTTCTTCAGCATCGATGCGGACGGGCACATCTCCGATGCGCGGATGGCGGATGCGCTCAGTGGTCTGCACCGGATCAGCCCCAACCTGCGGTTCCTGGGCTCCTATCCGCGTGCGGACGCGCAGGCGCCGGTGGTCGAACCGCACACGAGCGATGACGCGTTCCAGCAGGCGCAGCTGTGGGTGCAGGAACTCCTGGCGGACCGTTCCGGGTCCTGAACGATCCGGCGCTCACCTTGGGTGCCGCCGCCAGGGCGGCCTGGACGCCGCATGGCCGATCGCTTCTGGTGAACGGCCGAAGTGGAATTCTTCGCGCTGCGCCGCAGTAAGTATGCTGTCCTTACCCCTTGATGGGGAAAGAACAGCGACGAAAGGGGCTCCAATGAGCAACACCGAAGAAAATCCGGACGGCTCAATCGTCAATCCAGACATCGGCTACCAGCGCGATGACTCCGTGGGCGACGCCGCGGATGACGCCAATGACATGCGCTTCAGCGAGGAGCAGCAGCTGATCAACGAGCAGGTTCGCCTGGACCGGGAGCGGCATGAGCGCGAAGGTTCTCAGACTCCCGCCTCGGCCAGCGACGACACTTCAGCGGCCGCGGGCGAATAAATCCGGACCAGCATCAGGCTCCAATTGCTGAGCCTTAACCCGCATCAGCAACGAGCCAGGCTCGACGGCGACGGTCACCTTTGTCGCCTTGCCGGACGGATCGCCGTCGAGCTGGGTTTCCTCGGGAACGGCCGTGCGGATGGTGACCGTGCGCGAACGGTAATAATCGATCACCGGAAGTTTGCCCTTGTGCTTGAACAGGATTTTCAGTGACACCGCAATCCACCCGATGGCACTGCGCGGGCTGACCACCACCACGTCCAGGACGCCGTCGTCGATCAGAGCGTTGGGGATGAAATCGATGCCGCCCGGCAACAGACCGCAGTTGGCGAAAAGGACGCTGCGGACCTTGCGCTGCTGCGGGGACTCCCCATCGAGGGCGATGTTGACCTTCTTACGGCGGCCCGGAAGATGCCTCACGCCGGCCTCGCTGTAGGCGAGCCAGCCCACGAATTTTTTCAGCCCCGCATTGGTGTCGGCCACCACCTCGGCGTCCATCCCCACCCCGGCGATCACCAGGAACGTATGCCGTGAGCTGGTTCCGCTGACCGAGTTTTCGATCAACATCGTCGCGGTGTCGATATGGCGCTGGTGGCCGAACAGGGCGGTCTGGACGTTGCCATGGATGTCATTGACGTCCAGATCGAGGTTGCGGGCCAGCAGATTGCCGGTGCCCAGCGGAATCACGCCCATCGGTTTCTGGGTGTGCGCCAGCACCTCAGCCACCACCCGCACGGTTCCGTCACCACCGCCGACGACGACGACGTCGGCGCCGAATTCGAGGGCTGCACGGGCTTGGGCGTAGCCCGGATCAACAGGGGTCGTTTCCAGGAACAGCGGATCCTCCCAGCCGGCCAGCGCTGCGGAGCGCTGCAGGAAGAGTTTGGCGGCCGCGGCCCCGGCCGCCACTGGATTCAGGATGACAGCGACGCGCTGCTGGCCCGTCTGGCCCTTGTGCGGTATTTCCCCTACCGCGCTTCGGGTGTGTTTCTGCTGCAGTTTGCGCACGCCCCACCAGCTTGCCGTCAGGAACAGCAGCGACGCGCAGACGATGATGAGGACCAGAACCCAAGTTGGCATGATTCTCTAACAATAGCGGCCAACCATAGGCCACCCGACCGCGTGCTGCCCCCGTTCGACTCGTTCCGGCAGGTCCGCGGGATTCGATACCCTTAGACCGTGATCGATGTCAAAGACCTCAGCGAAAACCCCGAAAAATACCGTGCCAGTCAGCGTGCGCGCGGTGCCGACGAATCGGTCGTCGAGGCGATCGCCGCGGCCGAGGCGGGCCGCCGGAACGCGATCAGCTTCCACGAGGGACTTCGTGCCGAGCAGAATGCCTTTGGCAAGCGGGTGGCCAAGGCGACGGGCGGGGAAAAGCAGGCCCTGCTGGCCGAGGTCAAGGACCTTGCTTCCCGGGTCAAAGCAGCCTCGGCGGAGGCGGACGCGGCCCAAGCCGGCCAGGACGTCCTGGTCCGCGGCATGGCCAACTTGGTCTCGCCCGGCGTTCCGGCTGGCGGCGAGGACGACTACGTCGTGCTCAAAACCGTGGGCACCCCCCGCGACTTCGCAGCTGAGGGCTTCGCGCCCAAAGACCACTTGGAAATCGGTGAGCTGATCGGTGCCATCGACATGGCGCGCGGTGCCAAGGTATCCGGTTCACGGTTCTACTTCCTGCGCGGCGTCGGCGCCCGACTCGAAATCGCCCTTCTGCAGCTGGCCATGGATCAGGCCATCTCGGCTGGATTTGTCCCGATGATTACCCCCACGCTGGTCCGGCCCGAGACCATGGCCGGCACCGGATTCGACGTCCAGCATGACGCCGAAATCTATCGGCTCGCTGAGGATGACCTGTACTTGGTGGGAACCTCGGAAGTGGCGCTGGCCGGCTACCATGGGGACGAAATCCTGGACCTCTCGAACGGACCGCTGCGCTACGCGGGCTGGTCCTCCTGCTACCGCCGGGAAGCAGGCTCGCACGGCAAGGACACCCGCGGCATCATCCGCGTTCACCAGTTCAACAAGGTGGAAATGTTCAGTTATGTTCCCGTGGAGGAAGCCGAAGCGGAGCACCAGCGCCTGCTCGCCTGGGAGGAGGAAATGCTCGCCAAGGTGGAGTTGCCCTACCGGGTCATCGACACGGCGGCCGGGGATCTCGGTATGTCGGCGGCACGCAAATTCGACTGTGAGGCCTGGATTCCCACTCAGGGCGACTATCGGGAGCTCACCTCCACCTCGAACTGCACCACCTTCCAGGCACGGCGGCTCAATATCCGCGAACGGCAGGCCTCCGAAGATGGCGGCAAGGGCGGAACGCGCGCAGTGGCCACCTTGAATGGCACCCTGGCTACCACGCGCTGGATCGTCGCCATCCTGGAACACCACCAAAACCCGGATGGGTCCGTCACCGTCCCGGCAGCGCTGCGGCGTTACCTCGGCGGTATGGAAGTCTTTCCCGTCCTCTGATTTGTCTTCATCCGCTGCTGGGCCGGCCCACCGACCCGGCTTGCGTGCACGACCGTGGCCCCACCCGTCCGTCAGCGGGCTGGTCTGGAGTGGAAATTCATCCCCGGTTCACCCCGCATCCGGCCTGGATCCTAGGCAGCGGCCGTCGCGTCTGTTTCACTGGAGTATGACTACCTTGACTGAATCCCCAGTCTCTGGCACCGATGACCAGAGGAACGGAACAACGAAATACCTGATCGCCCTGGACGTGGATGGAACCCTGGTGGATCACGACGGCCGAATGAGCGATGCGGTGCGGGGTGCGGCCCGCGATGTCGTGGCGGCCGGACATGAAG
The DNA here is from genome assembly GCF_026932795.1 of Paenarthrobacter sp. Z7-10. Lineage (GTDB taxonomy): Bacteria > Actinomycetota > Actinomycetes > Actinomycetales > Micrococcaceae > Arthrobacter_M. The sequence continues at coordinate 78,728 of NZ_JADPVH010000003.1, forward strand.
TGATCATCGCAACCGGACGCTCTTTGGGCGCGTTGCTGCCCGTCATAGAGCAAATCGGACTGGAGCGCGGCTATGGCGTCTGCTCCAACGGCGGTGTCACGCTGCGCCTGGACCCGGACTTGGAAGAGGGTTACCAGGTGGTGCAGCGGGAAACCTTCAATCCACGCCCGGCCCTGACGGCGCTGCGCGACCGGTTGCCCGGCGCCCGCTACGCCCTGGAGGATGCGCAGGGAAATTTCCTCTCGACCGAACGGTTCCAGGACGCGAGTTTTGGCATCGAGGCCCGCGGTGTGGACTTCCATCACCTGCTCGATGCCGAAGCCGTTCGCGTGGTGGTGCACAGCACGGACGCCAGCATGGACGATTTTGCCGCGGCGATTGCAGCCTGCGGCCTGCAGGGGGTGACCTACTCGGTGGGCTGGACCGCCTGGCTGGATATCGCGGCAGCTGGCGTCACGAAGGCCTCCGCGCTGGAGAAGCTGCGCACGCTGCTGGGGATGGATCGTTCGCTCACTGTCGCGGTCGGCGACGGCCGCAACGACATAGAAATGTTGGGCTGGGCGGCCCGTGGGGTCGCCATGGGCCAAGCCGCCGGCGAGGTCCAGGCGGCAGCCGACGAGGTCACTGCGTCGGTGTTCGACGACGGCGCCGCGCACATCCTGCGCAGCCTGCTCTAAGCCCGGCCGCCGTTAACGCTCCGACGCTGCGCGGGCAGCGTCGGAGCGTCAAGAGCGCTGCGTGTGAGTGCAGCAGCCCGTCAATGCTGCTGCCTGTCAGTGGCTTTCGGCGCTGAAGCGGTCGATGGAGGCACTCAGCTCGGCTTCGGCAGCGGCCCTGTCCGCCCAGCCCTCCGCCTTAACCCATTTGCCGGGTTCCAGGTCCTTGTAGCGGCTGAAGAAGTGTTCGATCTCCCTAATCAGGAACTCGTCCACATCCGAGATCTCCTGGATGTGATCAAAGCGTTTGTCGTCCACGACGCACAGCACCTTGGCGTCGCCGCCGCCGTCGTCCGTCATATTGAAGACACCAATGGGGCGGGCCTGAACAACGACGCCCGGGTGCAGGTCGAATTCCTGCAGCAGCACCAGCGCGTCCAGCGGGTCGCCGTCCTCACCGAGAGTGTTGTCGAAGTACCCGTAGTGAGTGGGGTATTGCATGGAGGTGAAAAGTACCCGGTCCAGCCGGATACGTCCGGTTTCGTGGTCCACCTCGTATTTGACGCGAGACCCGCGCGGGATCTCGATGGTGACGTCGTGCTTCATCTGATGCTCCTCAACAGTACTGATTGTTTCCGTCTAATATGAGGATATAGGCGCAATTGCCGCGCCCAAACTTTTGCGCGGCGACTCCATACGGCAGTCGACGTTGCGCGCCTGCCGTTTCCGCACCGCCGAAGGACCGTATCCGCGATGAGCCGCACATCCAAGGTCCTGTCGGCCATGTTGCTGGCCGTTGTGCTGAGCGCGCTGGCCGTGCCGGTGAGCCTGAATTTGGCGCCGGCCTTCATGACAGCGCCGACGGAGCCCTCCGCGCCGGCGACCCTGCTGGCGCAGCCCCTGCAGCCGCCCAGCACCCTGAGCACACTGAGCGGCATCGGCACACTTTCCGTGGAAGCTCCGATGCCCGATCCGGCGGTGCTGTCGAAGCGGCTGGAGGCCACCTTGGTGGCCAAAGGTGGCGGGGACTTCACCGCCCTGGTCCAGGATGGGGCCAGCGGCCAGGTGCTTTACAGCCGGAATGCCTCCGCCCCCAGAATTCCTGCCTCCAACCTGAAGCTGCTTACGGTTGCCGCGGCGTTGAAGAATCTGGGCGCCGACGCGCGTTTTTCCACCCGCGTGCTGACCGGGGCGACGGCCAGCGCGCTGGTCCTGCAGGCCGGCGGCGATGTGCTGCTCGGTAAGGATGCCAGCGCCGACGGCAAGGTCATGGGACATGCCGGTGTGGCAACTCTGGCAGCCGGGACAGCGGCGGCGCTGAAGGCGGCGAAGGTGACCGGTCCGGTGAGCATAGCGGTCGATGACACGCTCTTTACCGGTCCGGCCGTGAACCCAAACTGGCTGCCCGCGGATGTCGCCGCCGGCGAGATAGCTCCGGTTTTCCCGATGGCCTTGTATGGTGCCCGCCTTAATCCCGCGGAGCTCAGCGGGCCTCGGCCCCAGGACGCCGCCATGAGCGTCGCGGCTGCGTTCGTTGGCAAGTTGAAGGCCGACGGCGTTGCTGTCACCGCTGCAGTGCGCCGCACCAAGGCCCCCGCCGGCGCCCGGACGCTGGCGGAAGTCAGTTCGGCAACGGTCGGTGAGCAGGTTCAGTACATGCTTCAGGCCTCCGATAACTACCTGGCAGAGGTGATGGGACGGATGAGCGCCGTCGCCCAAAATAAGGCGGGAAGCTCGATTGGAGCCAGTGCTGCGGTCAGCGAAACGATGTCCAGCCTGGGTTTGGTCACCGACGGGCTGGTGCTGGGGGACAGCTGCGGGCTGGCGGTCAACGACAGGGTCAGTGCGCGGCAATTGACCCAGAGCGTGAAGATCATGCTGACCGATCCCAGCCGGGATGTGCGCCAGGGCCTGCTGGGACTGCCGATTGCCGGCCTGAGCGGCACCCTTGGGGACCGCTATCTGGACAGCAGCACTCTGGGTGGGGCGGGGCTGGTCCGGGCCAAAACGGGCACCCTGAACGCGGTCCTCTCACTGAGCGGATATGTGGTGGACACGGACGGGCGATTACTGGTTTTCTCCTTTCTGGGCAACTCGCTCCAGGCCGGCAGCAGCCGATCGAAGCCGGCCATTGACAAGGCCGCCGCCATCCTGGCAAGCTGCGGCTGCAGCGGCTGACTCCGTTCCCGGCTCCCGGGCTGGATAGTGTGGTGTTATGGAGTCTATGGATGCACATACCTCGGATCAGGACGCACCGGGCGGCGGCCACGGCAGCCTGATCAATTTCGACATCGCCGCCTCGACCGCGGCGCGGCTGGCTCCGGCGGGTCCGGTGCTCAGCGGGCACGAAATTGGCGCGGCGGTGGCGAATCTTCGCACTATGGCGGACCGGTCCGTGCCCTACGTGCACGACATAACTGGCTTGGAGGCCGCCCGGGATTTGCGCGACTCCCAGGTCCTGATCGTGGATCGGGCGTCCTGGGCCAAGGCGAACACCCAAAGTTTTTCGGTCCTGATGCGGGCGCCGATGGAAAAGTTGGCCAAAAAACAGGCCGCCTCGCTTAAGCCGGGCAGTGTGGCGGTCGGTGGGGCTGTCACGGGTGCCCAACTTGGTTCCGTTCTGGCCTTCCTGTCCAGCAAGGTACTTGGCCAGTACGATCCGTTCGCGGCCCTGGACCTGGACCCAAATTCCGCCGGGAGTGGATTCCCCGGTGGCCGGCTGCTGCTGGTGGCACCGAACATTGTCACGGTGGAGCGCGAGCTGAACGTTGATCCCTCCGATTTCAGGCTGTGGGTCTGCCTGCACGAACAGACCCACAGGGTGCAATTTGCCGCGGCGCCCTGGCTCCGGCACCACATGCTCACCAAGATTGACCAGCTCAGTTCGCTGTTGATGGGCAATGCGGAGAACCTCACCGAGCGGCTGGCCTCCGCAGCCCGGTCACTGACCGGGAAAACGTCCCCCGGGAAAGCACTCACCGGGCCGGACGCTGGGCTGAGCGGCGGTGCGGGCCCCCACGATGGCGCCCCCAGTCGGGGCGGAATCCTGGATCTGCTGCAGGATCCCGCCGAAAAAGCGGCGCTGTCCCACCTGACAGCGATCATGAGCCTGCTCGAAGGCCACGCCAATGTCGTCATGGACGCCGTGGATGCGAGCATCGTGCCAACGGTGCGCACCATCCGGCAGCGGTTCAATGCCCGGGGCAAGGACCGCGGGGCCGTGGAAAAATTCATCCGCAACCTGCTGGGCCTGGATGCCAAAATGCGCCAGTACAGCGACGGCGCCCGGTTTGTCCGTGCCGTGGTGGCCAAGGTGGGGATGGAGGGGTTCAACAGGGTCTGGACCAGTGAGGATCATCTGCCGACCGAGCAGGAGATCCACCAGCCGGAACTCTGGGTCGACCGGATGGGGCTCTAACTCCGGTGCCGCATGGACCGCGGCCGCGGCTGAGCCCGGTAGTTGGTAAGGCCCGGAATATGCTTGCCGACGCGCTGGGGATTCCCGTCTCCTGGCCCAGTTCCGCAAGGCCACCGGACGGCTCCGAGTTGATCCTGGTGGCCTGCAGCGGTGGGCCGGACTCGATGGCCTTGGCCGCCGTTGCCGCTTTCTTTGCCCGCCGTGGGCAGCTGCGCGTCGGCGCGGTGGTGGTGGACCACCAGCTGCAGTCCGGCAGCGGCAAAGTGGCCCTCGACACCGCCGCCGCGCTGCGCGGAATGGGCCTTGACCCGGTGGAGATCAGCACCACCTCGGTGCTGCACGCCGGGGTTGGACCTGAGGCGGCGGCCCGGTACGCCCGGTATGCGGCGCTGGATGAGGTGGCTGCCCGGCTGGGGGCCGGCACAGTCCTGCTGGGACACACTCTCGATGACCAGGCGGAGTCCGTGCTGCTGGGGTTGGCCCGAGGATCGGGGACACGTTCGCTGGCGGGCATGCCGAAACGCAGGGGAATTTACCTGCGCCCTTTCCTTGGTCTGCGGCGGGCCGAAACCCTGGCCATCTGCGCTGCGGAAGGCCTTGATCCTTGGTATGACCCGACGAACTCGGACCCGGTGTTCGCCCGATCCCGGGTGCGAACCCGCGTCCTTCCTTTCCTGGAGGCCGAGCTGGGGCCCGGCATTGCGCCGTCGTTGTACCGCTCGGCACGGATCCTTGGCCAGGACGCGGACTACCTTGACCAGCTGGCAGCCGAGGCATATTCCCGCCTCGCCGAGCACCAGAGTGGGCATAACGGCCAGCCGGACGCCAACGAAACGGCGCCGGATTCCGAAATCCGGCTCCCGGAGAAGGCACTAACGGCGCTGCCGGACCCGATCCGGCAGCGCGTCGTGGCGCTCGCCGTCGTCGCCCTGGGTGGACAGCAACCCAGCTTTGAACGCCTGCTCGCCGCCGATTCGCTGCTGCAGCGGCGCGGCTCGGCAGGGCCGGTGGAGCTGGCCGGGAAAGTCCGCGTTTACCGCCAACCCCGAAGCCAGGCCGTTCCCCACGACCCCTCCAGCTATGGGAAGCTAGTCTTTAGACGCCGGGATGGGCTGTAGCAGGTCTCCAGGCAGCGCCGCCCGCGGCGGATAAAAAACGACAAGCCCTTCAACACCGGGAGCAATTGGTGGATTCACAAGACGTCCAGGCGGATCTCAAGCACGTCCTGTACACAAAAGAGCAGATCCAGGACCGGGTCCGCGAACTGGCCGAACAGATCGATGCCGACTACGCCGGCCGGGACGTCCTGCTGGTCGGGGTGCTCAAGGGCGCGGTGATGGTAATGGCGGATCTGGCCCGGTCGCTGCACAGCCACGTCACGATGGATTGGATGGCGGTTTCCTCCTACGGCTCCGGAACACAGTCCTCCGGCGTGGTGCGCATCTTGAAGGACCTCGAGACGGACCTGATGGGCAAGCACGTGCTCATTGTGGAGGACATTATTGACTCCGGGCTGACGTTGTCCTGGCTCAAGGCAAACCTGATTTCCCGCGGCCCGGCCTCGGTGGAGATCTGTACGCTGCTGCGCAAGCCCGATGCCGCCAAGGTGGACATTGACGTCAAATACGTCGGCTACGAGATTCCGAGCGAATTCGTGGTGGGCTATGGCCTGGACTTCGCCGAAAAGTACCGCAATCTTGACTTCATCGGCACCCTGGCACCGCACGTCTACGAGTAAGCGCGGCCGCGTGCCGCAGCGGACCCCGGCGCACCGCCGCGGGTTCCGTTCCGCTGTCAGGGAACTATTGTCCACCGTTGCGCGTGAAAGTTGGCGAACGGTGTATAGCTAGTACGGTGGACGGGCAGCTTCGTCCGGGTGTTTGAATTAACTGATGGTTTGATCAGGAGGGACGAGGCGCGGCCTCGAGCACATGAATTTCAAAAAAATCTTCAAGGGTCCGATCATTTGGGTCGTTGCTGTCGTGGTACTTCTCCTGATCGCCTTCAGCCTGCTCAACGGCGGCGGTGCCGCCAAGATCCAGACAAAGGACGGCTTGGACCTGCTCGACAAGGGACAGGTTGAGTCGGCCAAGATCTTCAACGGCGAAGGCCGTGTGGACCTGATGCTGAAGAGCGATTACACCACCCCGGACGGCAACAAGGTGGGCAAAGACGTCCAGTTCTTCTACGTCGACGCCCGTGCCGACGACGTGGTCAAGGCCATCGACGAAGCCAACCTGAAAACGTTCAACGACGAACCTGTGCAGAGCAGCTTCTGGTCAGGCATCATTGGCCTGATCTTCCCGGTGGTTTTCCTCGGCGCCATTTTCTGGTTCCTGCTCTCCCGAATGCAGGGTGGTGGGTCGAAGGTGATGCAGTTCGGCAAGTCCAAGGCCAAGCTGATCACCAAGGACCATCCTCAGGTCACCTTCATCGACGTTGCCGGTGCGGATGAGGCTGTGGAGGAGCTGCACGAAATCAAGGAGTTCCTGCAGGAACCCGCCAAGTTCCAGGCCGTGGGGGCGAAGATTCCCAAAGGTGTGCTGCTCTATGGCCCGCCCGGGACCGGCAAGACGCTGCTGGCAAGGGCCGTGGCCGGGGAATCCGGCGTACCGTTCTACTCCATCTCCGGTTCGGACTTCGTCGAAATGTTCGTGGGCGTGGGTGCCTCCCGTGTCCGCGACCTGTTCGAGCAGGCCAAGGCCAACGCGCCGGCCATCATCTTCGTTGACGAGATCGACGCCGTCGGCCGGCACCGCGGCGCCGGCATCGGCGGCGGTAATGATGAGCGGGAACAGACACTTAACCAGCTGCTGGTGGAGATGGACGGCTTCGACGTAAAGACGAACGTCATTCTGATCGCAGCCACCAACCGTCCGGACGTGCTGGACCCGGCGCTGCTGCGCCCGGGCCGCTTCGACCGGCAGATTCCGGTGGAGGCCCCGGACCGGGTTGGACGCGAGCAGATCCTGCGCGTGCACGCCAAGGGCAAGCCAATGGCGCCCGGAGTGGACCTCAACGCCGTGGCCAAGAAGACGCCCGGTTACACCGGTGCGGATCTGGCCAACGTGCTCAATGAGGCCGCACTGCTGACTGCCCGCTCCAACGCCCAACTGGTGGACGACCGTGCCTTGGATGAGGCTATTGACCGGGTGATGGCAGGTCCGCAGAAGCGCACCAGGGTGATGAAGGAGCTGGAGCGCAAGATTACCGCGTATCACGAGGGTGGCCATGCCTTGGTGGCTGCGGCCCTGCGCAACACGGCACCCGTCACCAAAATCACCATCCTGCCGCGCGGCCGTGCCCTCGGCTACACCATGGTGGTGCCCGAAGACGACAAATATTCGGTTACCCGCAATGAGCTCCTCGACACGATGGCCTACGCCATGGGCGGCCGGGTGGCCGAGGAAATCGTCTTCCACGACCCCTCCACCGGTGCGTCCAATGACATCGAGAAGGCTACCGCCACGGCGCGGAAAATGGTGACGCAGTACGGCATGAGCGAGCGGATCGGCGCGGTGAAACTTGGAAGCGGAGGCGGCGAGCCGTTCCTGGGCCGCGACGCCGGCCATGACCGGGATTACTCCGATCAGGTGGCGTACGTCATCGACGAGGAAGTGCGCAGGCTGATCGACCAGGCCCACGATGAGGCGTACGCGATCCTCAACCAAAACCGCGATGTGCTGGACCGGCTGGCGCTGGAACTGCTGGAGCGGGAAACCCTCAACCAGGCGGAGATTGCGCAGATCTTCACGGACATTCACAAGCGCGAAATCCGCGACGTCTGGCTGTCCAAGGAATCCCGGCCGGTTTCCAATGTTCCTCCGGTGGTCAGCGACAAGGAGCGCCGGGAGGCCATTGCCGCCCGCGAACCCGATCCGGCCACGGTGGCCCCGCAGGATCAGCTGGCCCACGCGAACCTGCCCGGCTCACCGGATGCCGAGCGTTCCGGCGGTGGATCCGCTCCGGGTTCTTCGGACGAGGAGCCGCCGCCGCCGAGCCAGAACGGCTAGAATTCCACAGGTGAGCAACTACGACGACGACGGCACGGCCTTGACTGCAGACGCATCCGGAACTGCCGGGACATCCGGAACTGCCGGGCCTGCCGTTGACTTGGCACGGATCGAAAAGGCCGTCCGCGAAATCCTGCTGGCAGTGGGTGAGGATCCGGACCGTTCGGGGCTGGTCGACACGCCCACGCGGGTGGCGAAGGCCTACGCCGAAGTCTTCGCTGGCCTGCACCAGGACCCGGCGGATGTGCTAGCCACAACCTTTGATATTGCGCACGAGGAAATGGTCCTGGTGAAGGACATACCGTTCTACTCAACCTGCGAGCATCATCTGGTGCCGTTTCACGGTTCGGCGCACGTGGGTTACATCCCGTCCCTGGACGGCCGCGTCACCGGATTGAGCAAAATTGCCCGGCTGGTGGACGTGTTCGCCAAGCGGCCGCAGGTCCAGGAGCGCCTCACCAGCCAGATCGTGGACGCGATGGTGAAGCACCTCAAGCCGCGCGGGGCCATTGTCGTGGTGGAATGTGAACATTTGTGCATGTCCATGCGGGGCGTGCGTAAACCCGGTGCCCGGACTGTCACCAGCGCGGTCCGCGGGCTCCTGCACGAGCCGGCCACCCGCGCCGAAGCCATGAGCCTGATTCTCGGAAGGTAAGACAAGCACTTAATGGATTCCCTCGCAGCAGCACCCGGAACCGGACCGGCCACCTCGCCTTTGCCCGTCCTGCGCATGCCCCGCTCCGCGGCCAGATTCGAGGATTTGCCCACCGACCGCACCGTCGTGATGGGCATTCTGAACTGCACGCCGGATTCCTTCAGCGACGGCGGCGAATACGATTCCATCGACACCGCCATTGCCCACGGTCTGCGGATGTTTTACGCAGGGGCGGACATTATCGATGTCGGCGGCGAATCCACCCGGCCAGGCGCCCTGGAAGTGGATGAGGAAGAGGAACAGCGGCGCATCCTGCCGGTGATCGGCGCGCTGGCCAAGGCCGGGGCCTTGCTGAGTGTCGATACCCGGCACGCCGGCACCGCGGCCAAGGCCCTGGACGCCGGGGCCGCTCTAATCAACGATGTGTCTGGTCTGAGCGTGGAGCCCGCGATGGTGGCTCTGGTGGCGCAGCGCAAAGTTCCCTACGTGCTGATGCACCGCCGCGGCAGCGCCCGAACGATGGATGCGCTCAGCACCTATCGGGATGTGGTGGAAGATGTGCTGGCAGAGTTGGTCGAGCTCCGCGACACCTTCTATGCCGCCGGCGTTGCTCCGGAACAGATCATTATGGATCCAGGCCTGGGGTTTTCCAAGGATTCGACCCAGAACTGGGAGCTGTTGGCCAATCTGGACCGCTTCGAACTGCTCGGTCACCGGGTGCTGATTGGCACCTCGCGCAAGCGTTTCCTGGGTACGCTGCTGACCACTGCCGGCAAGGCGGCTCCGCCCAAGGACCGCGACTCCGCCACCGTCGCCACCACTGCCCTTGCTGCCGCCCAGGGTGCATGGGGTGTGCGGGTGCATGACGTGGCCGCTAATCTGGATGCCGCCCGGGTAGCGGCGCGGCAGAGCAAGCGATGACGGCCGCCGGAGGCGCGGCTTCGGACCTGGACGCCGGAAACGCGGGAAGGCGCTTGGACCGGATTGCCATCACCGGGGTTGCCGCCATTGGGCGGCACGGTGTCTTTGAGCATGAAAAACGCGACGGCCAGTCGTTCCTTGTCGACGCGGTTCTTTTCACCGACATCCGCGCCGCCGCCGCGACCGATGACTTATCCCGGACCACTCACTACGGCGAAGTTGCCGAGGAAATTACGGCACTGATCACCGGCGATCCTTTTGACCTGATCGAAACGCTGACCGACCGGATCGCCGAACGGCTGTTGGAACGGTTCGCCCTTGGGGCCGTGGAAATCACGGTGCACAAACCGAAGGCGCCCATCCAGGTTCCCTTCGGCGATGTGACGATCACCATCTACCGGGAGCGGCAATGACGCGGCTTTTCACCCGGGCGGTGCTGGCCTTGGGCAGCAACCTTGGCGACCGGACCGAAACCCTCTCCGCCGCCGTCGCCGAACTGGTGGACCGGCCGGAGGTGCGGCTTCGTGACGTTTCCCCGGTGGTGCAGACCGAAGCGGTGGGCGGCCCGGCCGATCAGCCGGACTTCCTGAACATGGTGCTGGAAATTGAGACCCTGCTGGGACCGTACGAACTGCTGGAGCATTGCCACGCGGTGGAGGCCGCCCATCACCGCACTCGTGCGGTGCGGTGGGGCCCGCGCACGCTGGACGTGGACATCATTACCTACGGTGAGGTGCTCAGCAGCGATGACCGGCTTACCCTGCCGCATCCGCGGGCGGCCGAACGTGCTTTCGTGCTTTACCCGTGGTCATTGATGGACCCGCAGGCTACGCTGGGCGGCGTCTCCGTCGTGGAGTTGGCAGCCCGGGCCGCCGACATGCCAAGCGTGGGCCATTTCGAGGGCATTGAGCCCTGCGGCGGCAAAGCCGGGCGGGAGCACACAGTCCAGCCGGCGCCATAGCGGACTCTAAACTCCGGACGTGGAACTGTAGATTAAGGACCGTCGGCACCGGCGGCCTGGGACGGGAACCGCCTTGCGGCGGTGCGAGCAAGTTGGATGAGGCAAAGAATGAGGACTCTGCGGACCATCCGGCCCGTTTGGCTCGTGGTGATCGCCCTGGTGGCCGGCGCGGCCGGATGGGTGACCACCCAACTGACCAACCGCGCCAGCCTGCCGACGCCGGTGCTGCCGCTGAGCTCGCTGTTGACCATGGGAATCATCGTCGTTCTGACGCTGACCCTTGGCGTGCAGGTGCTGCGCTGGCGCAACGGGCACCGGAACAAACCCCTGAACGCAGTCCTGGCCGCCCGGACGGTGGTGCTGGCACAAGCGTGTGCGTACGCCGGAGCGCTGCTGAGCGGCTGGCATCTGGGTGTTCTGGTGGATCAGCTGCCGACGCTGGCGCTGCGGAGCAATCTCAACGTGATCTGGTTCGCGCTGGCCGTGGTGGGCGGCGGAATTATAATGATCGTTGTGGGACTGATTGTCGAGCGTTTCTGTCGCATTCCACCCGAGGACGGGCCACCGCCTGCCGGAAAAAGCCCGAAACGGAACAGCAGCGGCGGCGAAGAATATGCGTGAGCCCATTGACCCGCCCGGGCTGGACTTCCACCGGGTATCGGCGAAGCTGATCCCGCTGCGGTTCATCACTCTTGGGATCGGGGCGCTGGTCGTGATCCTGATCGGATCTCTTCCGCTGGTGCTGCGTACCCTTGGATCCTGGCAAAAGTTTCCCGGCGCGCTGGCGTGGGCTCTGGCCATAGCGGCGCTGCTGGCCATGGGCTGGCGGCTTGCGCTGATTCCGCGCCAGGTGCGGGCGATAGGTTATGCCGAGCGCGACGACGATCTGCTGATCCGCCGCGGTCTCTTCTTCCAGCGCGTTATGGTGGTGCCCTACGGACGGATGCAGTACGTGGACGTCTCGGTGGGGCCGCTGGAGCGGGCGTTTGGTTTGGCATCAGTGAAGATGCACACCGCCTCCGCCAGCACCAACGCCGCGTTGGAGGGACTGCCCACGGACGAGGCCGCCAGGCTTCGGGAGCAGCTCTCCGCCCGCGGCGAGGCAAAGCTGGCTGGATTGTGACCCTTTCCCCTCCCGCCCCCGCCGGCTTCCAAACCGACGCCGCCGAGCAATGGCACCGGGTGCATCCGGTCTCCCCGCTGGTCCGCGGCTGGGTTGCCGTAGTGGGGGTGATGGTCTTGTTCGGCCGAAATTCTTTTGAAGACATGCTCCGGTCGGCCTCCTCGGGACGGGATTACGGCCAGCAGGGCCCCCCGGTGTGGCTGATCCTAACCGTGGTGGCGGCCGCCGTCGTCGTTTTCGGTGTGGCGTTCTTCCTGTCCTGGTACTTCACGCGATACCAGGTGACGGATGACCAGGTGCGGATCAACAGCGGGTTCCTTTTCCGCCAGCAGCGACAAGCCCGCATTGACCGGGTGCAGGCCATCGATGTTGTCCAGCCCCTGCTGGCGAGGATTTTCGGCCTGGCCGAGCTGAAGTTTGAGGTGGCGGACGCCGGACGCTCGGCCATGAAACTGTCCTTCCTCAAAATGGACGAGGCCAAGCGGCTGCGCGCGGCTATTCTTGCCCGTGCCTCAGGCCTGGCGGTTGATCCGACGCTTACCGGAACCGTGGCGGAGGCCCCGGAGCGCGAAATCCTCGCGCTGAGCCCGGGCCGGATCGTCGGGGCGACTCTCCTGTCCGGAATCACCGTAGCCGCACTGGTGCTGATCATCGTGCTGGGCTGCACCGTCCTCTGGCTCCGGTCCTGGGCTGCGCTGGCCGGATTGATCCCGATGATCCTAGGTTTGGCCGCGGCCTACTGGAAGAGCTTCAGCGCCGATTTTAATTTTCGGATTGCGCTCTCTCCGGACGGCGTGCGCCTGCACTACGGCCTGCTCGAAACCCGGGCGCAGACCATCCCGCCGGGGCGTGTCCAGGCCGTGGGCATCACGACGAATCCGCTCTGGCGGCTGGTCGGCTGGTACCGGGTGAGGGTCAACGTGGCCGGCTATGGAACGGACCGTCGGGACCGGGGAGGCCGCACGGTGCTGTTGCCGGTCGGCACGGCGGCGGAGGTCCTCACCGTCCTGGGGCTGGTGCTCCCGGACCCCGGAGTCGGGAAACCAGGAGAGATCTTCAGCGCCGGTTTCGCGGGCAGCGGCGACGGATCCGGGTTCATCCATTCTCCCCGCCGCGCCCGGCTCATCGATCCTTTCGCCTGGCGCCGCAATGCCTACCGATCCACCGAAACGGCGCTGCTCTGCCGGCGCGGGGTGTTTTTCCGCAGCCTGGAGGTGGTTCCGCACGAGCGAACCCAGTCGCTGAGCCTGTTCCAGGGTCCGCTGATGCGCCGGCTGGGACTTGTGGACTTCGAACTGCATTCAACGGCCGGTCCCGTCACGCCCGTGGTGCACCATATGGACGTCCACGAAGCGCGTCGGCTGTTCACGGAACAGTCGGCACGAGCGGCCCGGGCGCGGCGGATTGGCCGGCCCGACCGCTGGATGTCACTAACCCACCCGGCATACGGCGGCACCGCGGCCGGCAGCAACCCGGTCGCAACTTCCTGCCCGAAAAACGGCACGGCCCAGGACACGGAGGTCCAGCATGAGCGTTGAACCAGGCATACCCGGTGAAGCCGGCAGGCCCGGCAGGCCCGGTAAACCCGGCCGGTTAGGCATTGGCATCATCGGCGCCGGCAAGGTGGGCGCCGTGCTGGGGGCGGCCCTGCGCGCCGCCGGACACGCCGTGGTCGGGGTGTCAGCCGTCTCTGAGGCGTCGCGGGATCGGGCCGAGAACCTGCTTCCGGGCGTGCCGGTGCTGGAGATACCCGACATCGTGGAGCGCTCCGAGCTTGTCCTGCTGGCGGTGCCCGATGACGTCCTGCCGGAATTGGTGCGCGGATTGGCGGCGACCGGGGGCTGGCAAGCCGGACAGTTGGTGGCCCATACCTCCGGACGCTACGGGACGGCCGTGCTCGCTCCGGTACGCGACTGCGGCGGCATCGCGCTGGCGCTGCACCCGGCCATGACCTTCACCGGCATGAGCATTGATCTTGCCCGGCTGCCGGACTGCACCTTTGGCGTCACTGCGGCCCCGGCCATGCTGCCCATCGCCCAGGCGCTGGTGGTGGAGATGGGTGCCGAACCGGTGGTGATAGCGGAGGCGGACCGGGTGTTGTATCACGCTGCGCTGGCACACTCCGCCAACCATCTGGTGACGCTGGTGGCCCAGTCCTGCCAACTGCTCGGTGACATTGGGGTGGAAGATCCAGCGCGGATGCTGGGACCATTGCTGAAGGCAGCTCTGGACAACGCCCTTGCCTCGGGCGAGGCGGCCCTGACCGGACCGGTGGCGCGCGGAGACACCGAAACGGTCGCCGCGCACGTCGTGGCCCTGCGCGAGCACCATTTGGACAGCCATTCCTCCGGTGGAGCGGGGGACATCGGCGCAGCCTACACCGCGATGGCCGCCGCCACCTCAACCCGGGCCGCTGCCCGCGGCGCGATCACCACCAGCCAGCAACGGGAGATCGGCGAAGTCCTGCGGCCCGATGCGCTGCCAAATCCAACTGCCCGCGATGAGGACAACGACTGACCGTGGCCATTCAACTCGTCAATAGCATTACGGAACTTAAAACAGCCAGTGCCTCCCTCCTGGCGGCCAAGGGTGCCGGTTCGCTGGGGCTGGTCCCCACGATGGGAGCCCTGCACGCGGGCCACGCCCAACTGGTGCGCAGCGCCGCCGCCGAGAACGACGTCGTCGTCGCGAGCATTTTCGTCAACCCAATGCAGTTCGGAGACGCCGAGGATCTGCAACGCTATCCGCGGAGCCTGCAGGCGGACCTGGCACTGCTGGAGACCGGGGGCGCGGATCTGGCCTTCGCGCCCGCGGTGGAGGAGATGTATCCGCTCGGAGAGCCGATGGTGCGTATCTCGGCTGGAAAATTGGGCGACAAGCTGGAGGGAGCCGCCCGGCCGGGCCACTTCGATGGCGCGCTGACGGTCGTGGCCAAGCTGCTGCACATGTGCCTGCCGGCCGGCGATTACGACAGGCCCACCGGTTACCGCGCCTACTTTGGCCAAAAGGATGCGCAGCAGCTGACCCTGGTGCGCCGGATGGCAGCCGATCTGAACTTTCCGGTGCAGATCGCCGCGGTCCCAACGGTCCGGGCCGCGGACGGGCTGGCTCTGTCGAGCCGGAACAGGTTCCTCTCCGCGGACGAACGGGAGGCTGCGGCGGTGCTGTCAAGGGCACTGCGGCTGCTTAAGGACCGCGCGGACCGGAACGAACCGCTCGACCCGGAGTCCGCCGTCGACCTGCTGAACAGCCAGCCCTTGGTGGATCTGGACTACCTTGAGGTGGTGGATCCGCTGACGCTGGAAAGCCGGGCCGAAAACTGCCGTGAGACTCCCTTCACCGGTGAGGCGCTGGCGCTGGTGGCGGCCCGGGTGGGCCCCGTCCGGCTGATCGATAATGCACCCCTCGGATACTGAGTCCCACTCCACCGACGGCACCCTCTGCCCACGGTTCCCTTTTGCCACGGCGCACTCTTTGCCCACGGCAAGCCAGCCTCCACCAGCCACCCGGCACTGCTGCCGAAGGCTGGGAAGCGGGCCCAGCTTGAGCGACTAAACTGGGCTACCGTGACCGAAGAAAAAATCCTCCCCGCCGCCCCCGCCCAACAGTCCGCCGTGGAAGTCCCCGCGTCGGAAGTCTCGGAGCAGATGCAGATCCGGCTGGAAAAGCGCGCCAAGCTGATCGCCCGGGGGGAGCAAGCCTATCCAGTGGGAGTGGCGCGCACACACACGCTTGCGCAGATCCGACAGTCGCATGACGGCTTGGCGGCCGACGAAGGCACCGGCGACTTCGTTGGCGTTACCGGACGCGTCGTTTTTGTCCGCAACACCGGAAAACTGTGTTTTGCCACCCTGCAGGAGGGGGACGGCACCCGGCTGCAGGCCATGCTGTCGCTTGCCAAGGTCGGTGACGAGGCGCTGGCGGACTGGAAAGCTTTGGTGGATTTGGGCGACCACGTCTTTGTGCACGGTGAAGTGATCAGCTCCAAGCGTGGCGAGCTGTCCGTGATGGCTGATTCCTGGCAGATGGCCTCCAAATCCCTGCGCCCGCTGCCGGTCCTGCACGCGGAGTTGTCCGAGGAAATGCGGGTTCGGCAGCGCTACGTTGACCTGATTGTCCGCGACCAGGCGCGCAGCCAAGTGCGGACCCGCTCCGCCATTGTGCGCGCCATCCGGGATGCCCTGCACGGCGAGGACTACATCGAGCTGGAGACGCCGATCCTGCAGTTGGTGCATGGCGGTGCTTCGGCGCGCCCGTTCCGCACGCACCTGAACGCCTTCGACCAGCCGATGACGCTGCGCATCGCCATCGAGCTCTACCTCAAGCGGGCCGTCGTCGGCGGTCTGGATAAAGTTTTTGAGGTGGGCCGGATTTTCCGCAACGAGGGCGTCGACTCCACGCACAGCCCGGAGTTCACCATGTTGGAAGCCTACGAAGCCTATGGTGACCAGTTCAGCATGGCCAAGATCATGCAGCGGATCATTTTGGCCTGTGCGGACGCCGTCGGCTCCCGGAGCTTGGAAACGCCGCGCGGTACCGTGAATCTTGACGGCGAATGGCCCTGGCTGCCGGTGTACCGGGGACTGTCCGACGGCGTTGGCCGGGAAGTCACGCCCGAGACGAGCGCTGAGGTGCTGCGCGCCATCGCCGCCGAGCACCAGGTGACGGTGGATCTGGGCTGGGACGCGGAGAAGCTGGTGGTGGAACTCTTCGGCGAAATCGTCGAACCGACGCTGATCCAGCCCACCTTTGTTTGCGACTATCCGCCGTCGGCCCAGCCGCTGGCCCGTCCGCACCGCCGGGACGGACGGCTGATCGAGGCGTGGGACTTGATTATCGACGGCAAGGAGACTGGCACCGCGTTTTCCGAGCTGGTTGACCCGGTGATCCAACGTGATCGATTGAGCGCCCAGTCGCTGCGGGCGGCCGCTGGCGATCCGGAGGCCATGGCCCTCGATGAGGACTTCCTGCGTGCGCTCGAATACGGCGCCCCGCCGATGGGTGGACTCGGCCTCGGTATTGACCGGCTGGTAATGCTCTTTACCGGGGTGGGAATCCGCGAGG
This sequence comes from Paenarthrobacter sp. Z7-10, assembly GCF_026932795.1. GTDB lineage: Bacteria > Actinomycetota > Actinomycetes > Actinomycetales > Micrococcaceae > Arthrobacter_M. Next base: position 95,539 of record NZ_JADPVH010000003.1, read on the forward strand.
CGATTCTGTTCCCGCTCATGAAGCCGGAAAATCAGCCGAAGCCCGAAAGCCAGTCCACCCGTGAAAATCAGTCCCAACCCGAATAGAAGCTGAAATACATGGAATACGTTGCAGTTATCGTCCCGTCCCTTGCGGTGGGAGCACTTTTTTACTTTGTGATGAAGGCGATATTCAACGCCGACAGGTCCGAGCGCGAGGCTTTGGCGCGCGCCGAAAGGGAAACCGGAGAAAAGCCGGAGTAATTGTCCGGCTGGTTTTGCACAGGCGATTGATTACCCTTTGACGTTTTAGCCACAGACCCCCATACTCTTGTTGGAAACAGTTCGCCGCTAAGCAATATCTAAAGAGGGATTCTCCGATGGCACAAACAGTAAAGATCATTCTGGAAGACGACCTCGACGGAGGTCCGGCCGAGGAAACGATACGATTCGCCCTCGATGGGGTCAATTATGAGATCGACCTCTCCGAAGGCAACTCCACCGCCCTGCGGAACGCCTTCGGTCCGTACGTCGCCAAGGCGCGGCGGGTTACCGGGCGGGCTGCGAAGAACCGGCCGGCGGCGGCAGCGGCGTCCCGTAGCCAGGAAGTCGGGCAGATCCGCAGCTGGGCCCGCGAGAACGGCTATCAGGTGCGCGAACGCGGGCGTATCCAGGCGGAGATCCAGGAAGCTTACTACCGGGCCAAAGCCTGAGAGCCGGCTACCGTATTTCCCCTGTGGCGAACATCGCCCCACGGTGATCGGGATCTGCGTAGCATCAAAGTACGCAGTAGCTAGGAGTGTGGCGAAATGTTTGAGAGATTTACTGACCGAGCCCGACGTGTTGTCGTGTTGGCCCAAGAAGAGGCCCGCATGCTCAACCACAATTACATCGGCACTGAGCACATCCTGCTCGGCCTCATCCATGAGGGCGAAGGTGTCGCGGCCAAGGCCTTGGAATCGCTGAGCATCTCCCTGGACGGCGTCCGGGAGCAGGTCCAGGAGATTATCGGGCAGGGACAACAGGCCCCCAGTGGGCACATCCCCTTCACTCCGCGCGCGAAGAAGGTCTTGGAGCTCTCGCTGCGCGAGGCGCTGCAGCTGGGACATAACTACATTGGCACCGAGCACATTCTGCTCGGCCTCATCCGCGAGGGCGAGGGCGTGGCGGCGCAGGTGCTGGTCAAGTTGGGGGCGGACCTGAACCGCGTCCGCCAGCAGGTCATCCAGCTGCTCTCCGGCTACCAGGGCAAAGAGCCCGTCGCCAGCGGCGGCCCGCAGGAAGGCACCCCGGCAGGGTCGGTGGTGCTGGATCAGTTTGGCCGCAACCTCACTCAGGCTGCCCGGGAAAACAAGCTGGATCCGGTGATCGGCCGGGAAAAAGAGATGGAACGCGTCATGCAGGTCCTCTCCCGGCGGACCAAGAACAACCCGGTGCTGATCGGCGAGCCCGGCGTCGGCAAGACCGCCGTCGTCGAAGGCCTGGCGCAGGCCATTGTCCGCGGCGACGTCCCCGAAACCATCAAGGACAAGCAGCTCTACACCCTGGACCTCGGCTCCCTGGTGGCTGGATCGCGCTACCGTGGTGACTTCGAGGAGCGCCTGAAGAAGGTGCTCAAGGAAATCCGCACCCGCGGGGACATCATTCTGTTCATCGATGAGATCCACACCCTCGTTGGTGCCGGGGCGGCCGAGGGCGCGATTGACGCTGCCTCCATCCTCAAGCCCATGCTGGCACGCGGCGAGCTGCAGACCATCGGCGCCACCACCTTGGATGAGTACCGCAAGCACATTGAGAAGGACGCCGCGCTGGAGCGCCGTTTCCAGCCCATCCAGGTCGCCGAGCCCAACGTGGCGCACGCGATCGAAATTCTCAAGGGGCTGCGGGACCGCTATGAGGCCCACCACCGCGTCTCCATCACCGACGGGGCGCTGGCTGCGGCGGCCAACCTGTCGGAGCGCTACATCAGCGACAGGTTCCTGCCGGACAAGGCCATCGACCTGATCGATGAGGCGGGCGCGCGGCTGCGCATCCGCCGGATGACGGCCCCCCCGGAACTTAAGGCAATGGACGGCATCATTGCCGAGGTGAAGCGGGAGAAGGAATCCGCCATCGACGCCCAGGACTTCGAGGGTGCCGCTTCGCTGCGCGACAAGGAGCAGAAGCTTATTGCCGAGCGCACGGAGAAGGAGCGCAAGTGGAAGTCCGGCGGTCTGGATGACGTCTCCGAGGTGGACGAGGAACTCATCGCCGAGGTGCTGGCCAATTCCACCGGCATCCCGGTCTTCAAGCTCACCGAGGAGGAGTCCTCGCGGCTGCTGAACATGGAAGATGAGCTGCACAAGCGGGTGGTGGGCCAGAACGAGGCCATCAAGTCCCTGTCGCAGGCCATCCGCCGGACCCGTGCCGGTTTGAAGGACCCGAAGCGGCCGGGCGGTTCGTTCATCTTCGCCGGCCCCACCGGCGTCGGCAAGACCGAACTGGCCAAGGCGCTGGCGGAATTCCTCTTCGGCGAAGAGGACGCCCTGATTACCTTGGACATGTCCGAGTACTCGGAGAAGCACACCGTGTCCCGGCTCTTCGGCGCCCCTCCCGGCTACGTTGGCTACGAGGAGGGTGGGCAGCTGACGGAGAAAGTCCGTCGTCGCCCGTTCTCCGTGGTGCTCTTCGACGAGGTGGAAAAGGCCCACTCGGACCTGTTTAACTCACTGCTGCAAATTCTCGAGGATGGCCGGCTGACGGACAGCCAGGGCCGCGTGGTGGACTTCAAGAATACGGTGATCATCATGACCACCAACCTCGGAACCCGCGACATCTCCAAGAGCGTCACCACCGGTTTCCAATCCGGCACTGACACCCAGACCAGCTACAACCGGATGCGTGCCCGGGTCACGGAGGAGCTCAAGCAGCACTTCCGTCCGGAGTTCCTCAACCGGGTCGACGACGTGGTGGTCTTCCCGCAGCTGACGCAGGACGAGATCATCGAAATCGTGGACATGTTCGTTGGCCGGCTGGAGAAGCGGCTGCTGGACAAGGACATGGGCATCGTCCTCACGCCCGCGGCCAAGGTGCTGCTGGCCACCCGTGGCTACGATCCCGCCATGGGGGCCAGGCCGCTGCGCCGCACCATCCAGCGCGAGATAGAGGACCAGCTCTCCGAGAAGATCCTGTTCGGAGAAATCAAGGGTGGCGACATTGTGGCCGTTGATGTCGAAGGTGAGGGTGACGACGCCGTCTTCACCTTCGCTGGAACCGCTAAGCCGCGTGTTCCGGAGGCGTTGCCCGCCGGAGCCTAGCAGGGCCAGCAGGTCGCAGACCGCGGCTTCGAAAAGCGGCCACGGATCATTCGACGATGGCGCCACACCCGTTCCGGGTGGGGTGCCGTCGTCGTTTCCGTCCGTGGAGTGCGGAGCAGCAGCGGCAGCGGCGCACCTTAGCCCGGGCGAAAGTAACGCACCATATAATGACGGAGTGACTTTCCCTTTTCTTATCCGACCGGCCCGAACCTCCGATGTGGCAGCCATCAAGAAGCTGGTGGCCCCTCTGGCGGAGGAGCGCATCCTGATGGCGAAGGAGACCGTGGCCTATTACGAGGGGCTGCAGGAGTTTCGGATTGCGGAGTCTGCCGGCGAGGTGGTGGGCTGCGGGGCACTGCACGTGATGTGGGAGGACCTGGCCGAAGTGCGAACCCTCGCCACGGATGCAAAATGGCGTGGAAAGGGCCTGGGTCACGCGCTGGTGGAACACCTGCTGGCGGAGGCACGAAACCTCGGCGTCAGCCGGGTCTTCTGCCTTACCTTCGAGGTGGAGTTTTTCCGCAGGCACGGCTTCGCCGTGATGGCCGACCAGTCTGCAGTTGATCCCGCCGTGTATTCGGAGCTGCTGCGGTCCCACGACGAAGGTGTCGCGGAGTTTCTTGATTTGGCCCGCGTCAAGCCGAACACACTCGGCAACACCCGGATGATCCGCACGCTGTAGGCAGCGGACCGGCACAGCAGCGGGGCAACCTGGGACAGGCAACTGCGGGTCGAATGCGGGGCTGATCCAGATTGCCAGGATTTTCCCAGCTGATTCATTGCGCTTGCGCAATCGTTTCACCTAAACTCGTCAGTATGCTTACCGGTGCCATAGAGACATTTCCACCGCACGTCCTGCGTGAATATGCGCTGCTGGCCGATGGTGCCCGCGGTGCGCTGGTCGGGCCGCGCGGGGACGTTGTGTGGATGTGTGCGCCGCAGTGGCACGACGACGCGGTTTTCTCCTCACTGCTGGGAGGTCCGGGCGTTTTCGCCGTAGCTCCCGCTGATGAGCACTCCGTTTGGGGCGGCCTGTACGAGGACGGCACTCTGATCTGGCGCAACCGGTGGATCACCGGCGACAGCGTGATTGAGTGTCGGGAGGCGCTGGCCTACCCGGGAGATGCCGCACGTGCCATTCTGCTGCGCCGCATCAAGGCGGTCAGGGGTTCGGCTTCGGTCCGCGTTGTGCTCGAGGCGCGGGCAAACTTCGGAAAGCACAAGATGACCACGTTGTCCTGCGACGCCGGTGTCTGGACAGCGCGCTCCGGAGCTCTGTGGTTGCGGCTTACAGGGGTCGGGAGCGCCAAACTGGAAAAGGGGGTGCTGCGGGCGCAGTTGGAGCTGGACGAGGGTGCGGAGCATGACCTGATCCTCGAGGTTTCCAGCGAGGCGCTGCCCGAAGACCTGGTTAATCCCGATGTGGCATGGGCGGCCACCGAGTCCAACTGGAAGCTCGCCGTGCCGCAGTTGGAGAACACCATTGCCCCCGACGACGCCCGCCAGTCCTATGCGGTCCTGCGCGGAATGACCGGTGCCAGCGGCGCTATGGTGGCAGCTTCCACAATGGGGCTGCCCGAGCGTGCCAATGAAAAACGCAATTACGATTACCGCTATGCCTGGATCCGGGATCAGTGCTTCGCCGGACAGGCTGTTGCGGCCTGCGGAGACCATGCGCTGATCGACGATTCGGTCCGCTTTGTGTCCGAGCGGCTGCTGGCGGACGGTCCGAATCTCACTCCCGCGTACACGGTCGACGGCGGCCGGGTGCCGGACGAGTGGCGCACGCCGCTGCCCGGCTACCCGGGCGGCTCCGGGCAAGCCGGAAATTGGGTCAACGACCAATTCCAGCTCGATGTCTTCGGCGAAGCACTGCTGCTTTTTGCCGCCGCGGCCAAGCACGACCGGTTGAATCTTGATCATTGGAAGGCCGTGGAAGCCTGCATCGGCGCGATCGGGAAGCGATGGCAGGAACCTGACGCCGGAATCTGGGAACTGCACAACGCCAAATGGGCGCATTCGAGGCTGATTTGCGCTGCGGGTCTGCGTGCCATCGCCGGGCACGCTCCCGCTGTGCAGGGAGCCCGATGGGTGTCGCTGGCGGACACTCTGGTTGCCGACACCACCAAGCACAGCCTGCATCCCAGCGGCCGCTGGCAGCGTGCTCCGGACGATGAGCGGGTCGACTCGGCTTTGTTGTTGCCCGTTATCCGCGGGGCATTGCCGTCGGGGGACCCGCGCTCGGTGGCCACGGTGCAGGCCATCCGGGACAGCCTGACGCATGATGGTTACCTGTATCGCTTCCGCCACGATGAGCGTCCGCTGGACGAATCGGAGGGGGCCTTCCTGCTCTGTGGCTTTAACCTGGCCCTGGTTTTACATCAAAGCGGGGAGGTGACCGAGGCGGCCCGCTGGTTCGAGCGAAACCGCGCGGCCTGCGGGTCGCCGGGACTCTACACGGAGGAGTACGACATCAACCAACGGCAGCTTCGCGGCAATTTCCCGCAGGCTTTCGTCCATGCGGCGATGCTGGAAACGGCACGCCGACTGGCCGATCCGCCGTCGCCACTGCACAGTCTGAACACCTGAACATCCCGGGCGCCTTCCTGAGACCTGCGCCCACTACAGAAAACGGACGGCACCGCACGGGGCCGGTACCGCAAGGAGGAGCACGATGATCAGCTTCAAGAACAAGGTAGTCGTTGTCACCGGTGCCAGTGGCGGGATAGGCCGGGCCAGCGCCATTGGATTTGGCCGCAGCGGGGCGTCGGTGGCACTGCTGGCCCGCGGCCACGAGGGCCTGGCCGGTGCGGCTGAGGAAATTCGGTCCGCAGGTGGACGCGCACTAACCATAGAGGTTGATACCTCGGACCATGCTGCCCTGGACGCCGCCGCCAGCGAAGTCGAAAAGGAACTCGGTCCCATCGATATCTGGGTTAACGTCGCCTTTACGTCGGTGTTCGCCCCGTTCACGGAGATCAAGCCCGAGGAATTCAAGCGGGTCACCGAAGTGAGCTATCTGGGCTACGTGTACGGCACCATGATCGCCCTGGACCGGATGAAGCCCCGCAACCGCGGCACCATTGTGCAGGTGGGCTCGGCCCTGGCCTACCGCGGGATCCCACTGCAGTCGGCCTACTGTGGGGCCAAGCACGCCATCCAGGGTTTCAATGAGTCGCTGCGCTGCGAGCTGCTGCACGAGCGCAGCCCGATCCGGAACACCATGGTGCAGATGCCGGCCGTAAACACACCGCAGTTCGGCTGGGTGCTGTCCCGACTCTCGCATAAGGCTCAGCCGGTGCCACCGATCTACCAGCCGGAGGTCGCAGCCCAAGGTGTGCTGTACGCCGCGGCACACCCCGAGCGCCGCGAATACTGGGTCGGCAGCAGCACCGCCGGTACTTTGATCGCCAACGCGGTGGCACCGGGATTGTTGGACAGGTATCTGGCCCGCACTGGCTTTTCATCCCAGCAGACGCCCGAGCTCAAGGATCCGGACCAGCCTGTCAATCTGTGGGAACCGGCGGACCAGGATCGGGACTTTGGCACTCATGGAACCTTTGATAACCGTTCCAAAGGCCACAGCGTCCAATTGTGGGCCTCACAGCATCATCCGCTGGTCGGTGCCGCGGCAGCCGTGGTGGCGGCCGGAACGCTTAGCCTGGGGGCATCGCTGCTGGGACGGATGGTCCGGCGGTGAGGGTGCTGGAGCCCTTCCGCGCCGGCTATGGTCTGTGTCAGCTGGGATATCCGCAGGAGGTACCGGGTATTGTGCTCGGCCGGCGGTTGGATTCCCGTGCCGCCGCGGTAGTGCGCGTCCTGGGCGCGCGGCACCTGCTGCAGGCGGCGGTGCTTGGACTGGCTCCCGCGTCCCCGATGCTGCACCGTTGCGGCTCGGTCGTGGACGTCTTGCACTCGGCCAGCATGGTGCTGCTCGCGGTGTTTGATCGACGACGACGGTCGGCGGCACTGGCCGATGCCGTCGTCGCCGGCGTGTTTGCAGCGGCCGAACTGCGGGCGGCGCGCCACTACGTGGCCGCGTTCCGCGTGCCCACCCACCGGAGGCAGGGGATCCGATGAGCGCGCCAAACCTACCGGGTCAATCCCCTGCCCGGAGGGCGAACCGCCCGTCATCCGAGCCGGGTTCGTTGGCAGCCCGAGCAAAGGCGCCCATCGCCGAAGCCAGCGACGAGCGGGTGGCGGCTGGAAGCCTTTCGATTACGGCAGCTATGGCCTCGCGCCGGTGGGACATGACCTGGTCCACCAGCCGCCTTCCCTGCTCGCTGAGCAGCAGTTTCAAAAAGCGCCTGTCCTGCGGATCTTCGCGCCGTTCAATCAGGCCGCCGGCGACTAATCGGTCGCACAGCCGGGTGGCGTTGGAGGGATGCACACCCAAATCCGCGGCGACGGCACCTAGATTTTGCGGACCGCGTGCGGCGATGAGCACCAGGACGCGCAGCTGCGGAGAGGTGACGACGTCCTCCACCTCCGCGACGGACTGCGCCACGACGGCGAGCAGCGCGCTGGCGGCATCCAGAACGGCGTTTACCTGGTCCGGATCCACCGGAGCATCGCTGACCAGTTCTGCACTACCCGCTTGTGGTCCATCGGTTGCGGGAGGATGTAATTCTTCTTTTTTTGCATCAGTCACACCATCGAGTATCCGTCTCCCAATTGCGCAAATGCAATGCTTGCGCAATCGCTATTAATTTTCCGGGTTCGTTTTCTGGACCTGGTTCGTCGAAAGGAAGAATGCTCCATGAAGAATGCAGCCGCGCCCGACATTGCCATCCATGGCATTGACCGGATGCTCCGCAATGTTGAAACGGGCCGCTTCGAACGATCCCTGGCGGGCTTGACGGCCATTGGGTCGCTGATCACAGCCGCGGAAATCTTTTTTGAACACGATAGTGCGAGCTTTGGCAATAAATGGATGTATGTCCCGGTGGCACTGGGGCCGCTGGGAGCGGCGGCGGGGGTGGCCGGCTTCTTCAGTAAGCGGATGGCCAAGACCGCGCTGCCCTTTGCTTCGGCCGTAATTGTTGCCAACGGTCTGCAGGGCACCTATCTGCACGCCCGTGGCATCGCGCAAAAGCCCGGCGGATTTTCCAACCTGCGCTACAACATGGAGATGGGCCCGCCGCTGCTGGCACCGCTGCTGGTGACGCTGGTGGGTGGCATGGGGTTGCTCGCGGCCGTTCTGAGGAGGGAAAAGTGACGGCGCTGCCGCTAGAACCGGAGGCCGGCGGAGGCCGTTTTCCCGGGTTCGTGGCCACGTCGCAGATCGGCCACTGGGACGATGCGACTTCCGCGGTTGTGATGGCACGGCTCGGATTACCGCCGGACCTGAGGTTCTTTTCGCCAACCGAGGAGGCGGCGGCTCGTGCCCTGTTCGACCAGCTGCTCTACCAGCGCGAGGACCCCCGGGTGCCAATTGTCAATATGGTGGACGCGCGGCTGGCCGAAAACCAGACCGACGGCTGGCACTACGACTCGATGGCCACGGACGGCGAAGCCTGGCGCTCCTCGCTGTCGGCGCTGGACGAGGATGCCTACTCCCGGCACGGCGTCAGCTTCGCCGTCGTTCCCTGGGATGATCAGGAAGCACTCCTTCAGGACGTTCACGACGCCACCCAGTGGCATGAGTTCTCGGGCGCGCACATCTGGAGCCTGTGGACGCGCTACGCCTGCACTGCCTTCTATTCCCATCCCGCGGCCTGGGACGAAATTGGCTTCGCCGGACCGGCGTTCCCCCGCGGCTACAAGAATATCGGCGTCAATAAGCGGGAGCCCTTTGAGGTTGCCGACGCCCGGCCGCAGCAGGATCCCTTGCGGTCACCGGGAACCTCCGGCAACGGCGGGGGGAAATAATGGCTTCCGTACGAGACCGCAATGCCTCCGCATGGCTGCTGCCGGCCGGCCCGGGAACAAACCACGGTCTGCGCGACGATATGCGCCGTTTCGACGACGACGACGAAGTGGACATCGTGATTATTGGCTGCGGCGCCGGGGGGTCGACCCTGCTGCAGCGGCTGGCCCGCGCCGGCTGGCGCGCCGTGGCCCTGGACGCCGGCCCGTTCTGGGACCCACTGAAGGACTGGGTCAGCGATGAGGCCGGCTCGCACCACCTGTACTGGACCGAACCTCGGGTGATCTCGGGAGCTGATCCGGTCCCGCTGGGTTCCAATAACTCCGGCCGCGGGGTAGGCGGCTCGATGGTGCACTACGCGGGTTACACACCGCGTTTCCACCCCAGCGACTTCCATACCCTCAGCGCCGACGGTGTTGGCGCGGACTGGCCGATGGAGTATCCGGACCTCGCGCCTTATTACGAAGACATCGAAGGGGAACTTCCGGTAGCGGGCGAAGACTGGCCCTGGGGGGATCCGCACTCCTACCCGCACCGCCCGCATCCGGTGTCAGGCAACGGTGAGCTTTTCCTGCGCGGTGCCCGGGCGGCCGGTATCACCGCAAAAGTGGGGCCGGCGGCCATCACGAATGGACGCTTTGGGAACCGGCCGCACTGCATCTACCGGGGCTTCTGCCTGCAGGGCTGCAAGGTCAATGCCAAAGCATCCCCCCTGATCACGCACATTCCGGATGCCCTGAACAATGGGGCTGAGGTCCGGCCCAACTCGATGGTGACAAGGATCGGCATCGACGAAAACACCGGCAAGGCAACCGGCGTACATTATTCCCGCAACGGACTGGAACGATTCCAGCGCGCCCGGATGGTCGCCGTCGCAGGTTACAGCATTGAAACGCCGCGGCTGCTGTTGAACTCGGTGTCACAGCGCTTTCCGGACGGGTTGTGCAACGACTTCGACCAGGTGGGCCGCTACCTCATGGTGCAGGGCGCGCCGCAGACCGGTGGGCGCTTCGATTCCGAGGTGCGGATGTGGAAGGCGCCGCCTCCGGAGGTCAGCTCCGAGGAATTTTACGAAACGGACCCGAGCAAACCCTACAAACGGGGCTTTTCGATCCAAACTGTGTCACCGCTGCCGATCACTTGGGCTGAGCACGTGACGGCGCAGGGACACTGGGGGAAGGACCTGCGGGCGTACATGAGCGACTACGTGCACTGGGCCTGCCTTGGCGCGCTGTGCGAATTCCTGCCGCAGGCCGGGAACCGGGTCACCCTCTCGGATGAAAAGGACCGGCGCGGCATGCCGGTTGCGCACTTCAGCTATTCGCAAAGCGACAACGACCGCCAACTGATGAAGGCCGCGCAATCCGCGATGGAGAACATTCTCCGCGGAGCAGGAGCGGATGAAGTCATCACCATTCAGCGGTACGCGCATCTGGTGGGCGGAGCGCGGATGGCTGCGGATGAACAGCACGGCGTCGTCGATTCCGACTGCCGGTCCTTTGCGGTGCCCAACCTGCTGATCACAGACGGCAGCGTGCTGCCGACCCAAGGCAGTGCCAATCCGGCGCTGACCATCATGGCTGTCACTGCCCGTGCCGCGGACAAACTGATCGTCCGTACCCCGACGGGGCCCCGCTGACACCGAAGCGTCTGGCCCGGAATACCCGAAAAAATTTGACGATGGAGGAAAAATGGCAAAGGAACTGGTAGCAGATTACCTGTTGAATCGGTTGCGCGAATGGGACGTGGATCATGTTTTCGCCTTTCCGGGCGACGGCATCAACGGCATTATCGCCGCCTTTGGCCGGGCGGACAATCAACCAAAGTTTGTTCAAGCCAGGCACGAGGAAATGGCGGCTTTCGAGGCCGTGGGCTACGCTAAGTTCACCGGCAAAACCGCTGTTTGCATGGCGACGTCGGGCCCCGGAGCCATCCACCTGCTTAATGGCTTATATGACGCCAAAATGGACCATGTGCCGGTCGTTGCCATCGTGGGACAGACCGCCCAGAGCGCGATGGGAGGTTCTTACCAGCAGGAGGTTGACCTGCTCACCCTCTTCAAGGACGTAGCCAGTGACTATGTGCAGATGGTCACTGTCCCGGAGCAGTTGCCCAACGTGCTGGACCGGGCCATCCGGATTGCTACCGCCAACCGCACTGTGACTGCGATCATCATCCCCTCGGACGTTCAGGAACTTGAATATTCCGCTCCGACGCATGCGTTCAAGATGGTGCCCTCGAGCGTGGGTATTCAATGGCCAACGGTCTCCCCGGATGACGCCGCAGTCCGGGATGCCGCAGCCCTGCTCAACAGCGGCAAGAAGGTGGCAATGCTGATTGGGCACGGTGCCAGGGGTGCCGCTGCCGAGGTGGAGGAGGTGGCCGGATTGCTCGGTGCCGGCGTGGCGAAGGCGCTCCTCGGCAAGGACTCGCTGTCGGACGAGCTGCCCTTCGTGACAGGGTCCATCGGGCTGCTCGGCAGCAGACCCAGCTACGAAATGATGATGGAATGCGACACTCTGCTCACCGTGGGGTCAAGCTTCCCTTATACCCAATTCATGCCGCAGGCCGGGCAGGCCCGCGCCGTCCAGATCGACCTGGACGCAAAGATGATTGGCATGCGCTACAACTATGAGCTGAACATTGTGGGTGACGCGGCCACCACTCTGCGCGCCCTGATCCCGCTGCTCCAGCGCAAGGAGGACCGCGGCTGGCAGGAGAAAATCCAGACCAATGTGGCCCGCTGGTGGGAAACCATGAAGGACGAGGCGCTCGTGGAGGCGAACCCCATCAACCCGCAGCGGCTGTTCCACGAGCTGTCACCCCAGCTGCCGGCAAATGCCATGGTGATGGCGGACTCGGGTTCCTCGGCTGACTGGTACGCCAGGCAGCTTAAGTTCCGTGGACAAATGCGGGGCTCGCTCTCCGGGAACCTGGCGACGATGGGACCCGGAGTGCCGTACGCGATCGGAGCCAAGTTCGGCTGCCCGGAACGTCCCTCCATCGCCTTCGTGGGGGATGGAGCCATGCAGATGAACGGCATGGCGGAACTGATCACCATCAAACGCTACTGGCAGGAATGGGCGGACCCGCGCCTGATTGTGGCAGTGCTCCATAATAACGACCTCAACCAGGTCACCTGGGAGCTGCGGGCGATGGCGGGAAGTCCAAAGTTCGTCGAGTCCCAGTCCCTGCCGGACGTTGACTACGCCGCCTTTGCGCGCAGTCTGGGCCTGAACGGAGTGGTCGTCACTTCCCCTGATGAGGTGGCGGGCGCTTGGTCCACCGCGCTGGCCGCGGACCGTCCCACCGTGCTGGATTTCCATGTCGACCCGGACGTCCCGCCGATCCCGCCGCACGCCACCTTCGCCCAGGCTAAGGCCTCCGCCAAGGCCATGCTCAGCGGCGACCCGGATGCCTGGGGCATCATCAAGGAGGGCGTCAAGACCAAGATGCAGGAATTCCTGCCGCACAAGGAGGGCTAGTGTCCGGCGCCGGCGGAGCGGAACCGCTCCTGGAAGATATCGATGTAGAAGTCTACGAGGTGCCTACCGACGCCCCGGAGGCGGACGGAACCTTCGCTTGGGATTCGACAACCATGGTGCTGGTGCGCATCCGTTCCGCCGGCAAGGAAGGTCTCGGTTGGACGTACGGTCCACCGGGCTGTGCGGACCTGATCCGCTCCCTGCTGGCACCGGTGCTCAGCGGTCGGGCGGCATTTGATGTTGCCGGATCCGCCGTGGCGATGCTGCAGGCGGTCCGCAATGCCAACCGTCCTGGCGCTGTAGGATACGCCATTTCCGCTGTGGACTGCGCGCTGTGGGATTTGAAGGCCCGGCTGCTGGGGTTGGCGCTGCACCGGCTGATCGGGACGGTACACCCGCAGGTGCAAGTCTACGGAAGTGGTGGATTTACCAGCTATTCTGAGCAGCAGCTGCAGGCTCAGCTCTCCGGATGGGCGCATGAGGACCGAATTCCGCGGGTGAAGATCAAGATTGGGCAGGACCGGGGAACCAACGTGGCCCGGGACGTGGAGCGGATGCGGCAGGCGCGGGACATTATTGGACCGCAGACCGAGCTGTTCGTCGATGCCAATGGTGCCTATACCGCCAAGCAAGCCATTCGGGTCATGGAGCGCGTGGACGATGTGGGCGTGAGATGGTTTGAGGAGCCGGTCTCCTCCGATCATTTGGAGGGGATGCGCCAGGTCCGCGAGGGTGTATCGGCGGACGTCGCCGCCGGGGAATATGGAACCGACCTGTTCTACTTCCGGCAGATGTGCCAGGCGAACGCCGTCGACTGTCTGCAGCTGGACGTCTCCCGCTGCGGTGGAATCAGTCAGTGGCTGCGGATCGCCGCCTTAGCCGCAGCCTTCGGACTGGAGGTGTCCGGACACTGCGCCCCGCATCTGAGCGTCCACGTGGCCGCAGGGACGGAGAATTTTCGGCACCTGGAATGGTTCCACGATCACGTGCGGATTGAGCGGATGTTTTTTGACGGCACCCTGGATCCTTCCGGTGGAGCACTGGTGCCGGATCCCGACGCCCCGGGCAATGGGCTGACGCTGCGCAGCGCCGATATTGAAAAGTACCGGAAGGGTTAGGAGCCCAGTCAGTCCCGGAGCCGGCGCAATCCGGCGTCCACTCCAACAACTCCGCTTCGTGCGAAAGAAGGCATCATGGACACCCATCAGGAACGAGAGCACAACGTTGCCCGTCAGCTGGCCATTTTGGACGTTGTCAGCCGGGCGGACGGGGCGTCCAGCAACGAAATCGCCGCCTTGCTTCGGCAGGCGATGGAACGCCGGGGAGTCTCCACGCCACCCGGAGCCTGGCTGGATGGGGTGGTGCGGGACGCGTCCATGGGCATTTCGTATGTGATAAACCCTGAGGTGATGACGGAAGCGCGCCGGCGCGAACTGCACTCCCAACCGGGTACAGCTGTCGAAGCTGCGGCTGGTTTCCGTGGCCCGCAGGGCCGGTTGCATCCGCCAGTCCAGGAAGTGGCCATCGCCGAGCCGGTGCCCGGGCGGAGCCAGGGGCTCCGGGCCTTCTTGGCCGTCCCGGAAGGGGCTGGTCCATGGCCGGCGGTGGTCATGATTCATGAGGCTTTTGCGATCGACGACGTGATGCTGCGGCAGGTTCAGCGGATGGCCAGCGCCGGGTACCTGGTGCTGATGCCGGATCTGTTCTCCGCAGGTGGTCCGCGCAGGTGTTTGATGGCAACGTTCCGGACGCTGCGCGCCGGTGAGGGCCGGGCCTTCGCGGACATTGAGGCTGCCCGCCGGACACTGCTGGCCCGGGGGGACTGCACGGGGGATGTCGGTGTGCTTGGCTTCTGCATGGGCGGCGGATTTGCGCTCGCCAGTGCTGCCAAGGGCTTTGGAGCCGCCTCAGTGAATTATGGAATGATCCCCAAGGATGTGGCGGACGTCGTGGAAGGGGCCTGCCCAGTGGTCGGCAGCTACGGCGCTAAGGACCGCCTGCTGGCCAGGCATGTACCCCGGTTGGAAGAGGCGCTGGACGCCCGGTCGGTGACCCACGACGTGAAAGTGTATCCCTCGGCGGGCCACGCCTTCCTTAACGACGCTCCGTCCGGACCCGCACTGCTCCAACCGCTGCTGAAGCTGGTGTCGGGAGCCGGGCCGGATCCGGAAGCGGCCGCGGACGCGTGGGCGCGGATCGAATTGTTCTTTCAGCAGCACCTTGTTCCGGAGCCACCGCGGAAGGGCTGACTTCTACCACCAACTCGATGGTTGCCATACTGGAATGATGTCACCACGCCCCGCAGAGACCGTAGCTGGCTCGTCCGTCCTGACCCGGACGGCAGCTGCCGCCCGAGCCGTATTGGCGCCCACCAGGTTGCAGCTGGCCGGCAAGGCCGCCCTGGCGGCGGGAATCGCCTGGTTTGTGGCACCCCTGATTCCCGGCCCCGCCGCACAGTATCCCTACTATGCCCCGTTCGGGGCATTGATCAGCATGTACCCGACGGTGTCCAGCTCGCTGCGGCAAGGGCTGCAGTCGTTGGTTGGCCTGGCCGCAGGAATTGGCCTGGCGTTCGCGTTGGTAAGCATCGGCAAACCCAATCCCGTCACTGTTGCCATCGTCGTCGGGGTGGGAATGATCCTCTCCGGCATCCCGCGCATCGGTGGCGGCAAGGATTGGATACCGACGGCGGCGCTCTTCGTGCTGGTGTTAGGCGGCGCCGACGCCGAGTCCTTTTCGATCGGCTACCTGGTCCAGTCGGGGGTGGGGGTTGGCATTGGTCTTGCCGTCAATCTGCTCATCTTCCCGCCGCTGCGCTTCAACGCCGCTGCGACCAGCCTGGAATTTTGCCGTCTCGCCCTGGCCGCGCAACTGGAAGACATGGGCGTGGCCATCACCGAGAAGTGGCCGCCGGAGCATGCCAACTGGTCGACTCGCAACGACCGGTTGTCGGAGGCGTCACGCAGGGTCCGGGAGGCCGTGAGCGATGCGGATCAAAGCCGTAAGGCAAATCCGAGACGCCGCCTCCACCGCCGCAATATCGGTGCCGATTATGTCCACGTGCGGGCCCTGGAGCGCATCACTTTCCACGTCAAGGACATCACCGAGGTCCTGGCCGATGCCATCTGGGAAACTCCAGAGGAGACGCCGGTTCCGGCTGACCTATGCACACCACTGGGGAACGCACTGAACACAGTTGGGGCGCTGGTGCGCCAGTGGAACGATGAGGACGCCGAGGCTATCTTCGTGCAGGCGAAAGACAGCGTCGACTTCATATCGGTCGAATACGACCGGCTGCGCTCGCCGGAGAAGGAAGTCGCGGCAGCGGCTTCGATCACCATGAGCCTGAAAAGGATTCTGCGCGGTATTCGCGGGACCCTCCCGGACGTGGCGCCGCCAGAGAAGGCCTGAACCCAGGCCGTCAGCGGCCGGCGCTGAACGGATGCGGTCCGAGCTTACATTCCGGCCCGTGACCTGCTTATACTAAGCATGCTTTGCGTTTAATTGAACGCGATTGGCCCGGCAGCATAGGCCGGGGTCACCGTAGAAAGAGAAAGCGAGCCGATTATGGGATTGGGCGACAAGATCCAGAACGAAGCGCAGGACCTGGGCGGCAAGGCCAAGGAGAAGGCCGGCGATGCAACGGACAACGAGAGCATGCAGGCCATGAAGGACCAGGCTGGCGCCGATGCCAAAAAGGCGGGCGAAAACGTCAAGGATGCGTTTAAGAACGACTGATCCTGCTGACGCCAAGGCGTCAAAAGTTCGAGGAAAATGACGACGGCGGGTACCCGGGGCGGGTGCCCGCCGTCGTTCGGTCCGCAATTCATAACTGTGGAATAACTTTCAGGCCGCTGGAGCTAAGTTCCAGCCGGACCTGCGGTTCCAGGCTGCTGCACGTAGGTCCGCGAAATGTCACAGGTCCCGGTGAAAGCTTCGTGGTCTCGGTGCTCTTCTCACCGCCGTTGGCCGCTGTCCTCGTAACCCGGATTTCCATCGGGGAGTCACTGAATTTTTGCAACGGGAGGCGGCCTACCAGGGTGCCATCAGGAATCTCGGTCGCGGCGCAGCTCTCTGGAACCGTTTCTGAGCAGGTTCCCGACTCCGAAATGCTGCCCGCATGCAGGTCCAAGTCCCTATCGGTGCAGCGGCCGTCTTGGCAGACAGACAGGTGCACCGACTCCGTCTGTGCCGCCAGCTCGGCGGAAACGGTGAGCATCACGCCCTGAAATGTTCCAGCTGGATGGCACAGATTAGCGTCGCAACCACTAACAGCAAGCAGCACCGCCAGAGGGGCCAGCAGCCAGCGCAATCGGAGCACAACCGCAATTCGGCGCATACACCCAGCCTGAATCTCGCGGGCTCCTGCGTCAAGACTCAGTCCGGTAACAGCAGGCCCCCTTCCCTGCTTTGAGCCAAACCGTCCTGCAGTAATCCCTCAATGGCGCGCTCCAGCTGGGATTCGGGAGCCATCAGGCTGTGCAGCCGCCGCAGCTGGGACCGCAACGATTCGGAAAAGGTTGTGCCATCGAGCCCGTCGTCACCGAGTTCCGGGACCGGTGCGAAGAAGAGCTCGCGTTGGATCGGCATCCGGGTGGCGCGCAGCACTCCCATCACTGCCCCACGTACCTGCCGGTCCGTTCCCGCCCACGGCTGGCCCTTGGCCACATACGACGGCGCCGGCTGGCCGGCGGCCAGCCAGGCGCACTCGCTGCGGATCGGGCAATTTCCGCATTTGGGAGCCCGTGCCGTGCACACGAGTGCGCCCAGCTCCATCACTGCGGCGTTCCATTTTGCCGATTGCGCGCCTTCCTCGGGAAGGAGAGCTGCCGCAAGCCGCATTTCTGCCGCGCTCAGGGTCGGCGCTGGCAGCGCCGACCCTGAGATGACCCGGGCCTGCACGCGCCGTATGTTTGTGTCCACCACGGTTGCGCGCCGGCCGTAGGCAAAGGCGGCCACCGCGGCTGCGGTGTAGGTGCCCACTCCTGGCAGCGTGAGCAAACCATCGAAGCTGTCCGGCACCACGCCGTCATGATCAGCTGTAATCGCCGCGGCGGCGGCGTACAGACGCAGGGCCCTGCGGGGGTATCCGAGCCTGCCCCAGGCGCGCACCGCTTCCCCAGCCGGCTCGGCTGCCAGCGCCGCGGGCGTCGGCCAACGGTCCATCCATTCCTGCCATATCGGCAGCACCCGGGTCACAGGGGTCTGCTGAAGCATGACTTCGCTGACCAGCACGCCCCACGCCGAACAATCGCGGCGGCGCCAAGGCAAATCACGGGCGGCCCGGGCGAACCAATCGGTGAGCCGTTGATGGAGCGCGCGGCGATCGGGCAGTATTGGGCAGCCCGGTGGGAGCGGGGCAGAGGCAGGAGAAGTTTCGATGCTTTAGTTTATGACCGCTGGCCGCGGTGCGCCGGGAGCCGAACATGATGCACCGCGTGAGGACGGACTCAGCTGCGGCGGACCGGGGGCGGCGTGGTGGCGAGCGGAGAGAGAATCGATTACGTACTGTGGAGTGATGGCTAGGCAGGGCGTCCCCGGGGACGGCAGGGACCGTGAGCGGCCGGCCCAAGGCCGGCCGGCAAGTCCACGCGCCACGGCGCGGAGGCGTTCGCCGTCGGCGCGGGTGTTGCGCCGGCGTCGAGCCGTGGTGTCTGTTGTCGCCTTGCTGGTGCTGCTGGCGCTGGTTGCTGGCGTGGCATACTTCGTCGGAAAGTTGGGCGACGCCGTGCCGGCTGCATCGACCGCTTCGCAAAGCACCGCAGGTCCCGCCTCCACCGCCGCAGCAGCGGCGTCAACGGAACCGTCCGCGTCGTCGCCGGCCGCCACTTCGAGCGCCGACGATACCCCTTCCCCGACCCCCACGCTGGGAGAGGCGCCGCCCTGCGGCCAGGACCAGCTGGTGGTGGGCGCATCGGTGGATTCTCCGGTTTACCCGACCGGGAAAAACCCTGTGCTGACCTTGACAGTAACCAACAGCTCGGACTCTCCGTGCTCGGTTAACCTCGGCACAAGCCAGATGGAGTTCCTTATTAAAAGCGGTGGCGATCGCATTTTCTCGTCCAAGGACTGCCAGCAGGGTGCCGAGGATCTGCAGAAAAATATTGCTCCCGGGACCTCCGAAACCGCTAAATTTCCCTGGTCCAGGAACCGCACGGTTCCGGGCTGCAAATCCGTCACGGCCATCCCCAAGCCCGGAAATTACGTTTACCAGGCCAAGCTGGGCCAACACTTGAGTGATTCAGTTCCGTTCACGCTCCAGTAGCGCGGTAGTGAGCTACAGGAAACGGTCCAACAGGCTGGCCTCAGCGATCCGGGAGAGACCTTCGCGGACGTTGCGGGCACGCTGTTCACCGATTCCGTCCACCACCATCAATTCGCCGATCGTGGCCGCCATCAGATTCTGCAGTCCGCCAAAGTGGTCCACCAGCCGATCGGCGACGGCACGCGGCACGGCCTTCAGGCCGGAAACCAGCCGGTACCCGCGCGGCTGGATGATGGCCTCAAGCGAATCGGAGCCCGCCGTCAGACCGACGGTGTTGGCAATGCGGCTCAGATCGATCAGCTCCGTTGGCCCAATGTCGGCCAGTGCGGCAACGGCCGCCTCAATGTCCGCCGGACTGGTGGTGGTCGCGGAATAATCCCTGATCACCATTTCGCTTCCCGGACCCCGGCCAACCGTCAGTTCGTCCAGCTGCAGGGAGAGCAGCCGGCCGTCCACGCCCAGCTCCAGCACGTAGTGGGCGATTTCCTCGGAAATCCGACGCACCATTTCCTGGCGCTGCAGCGTGACGGCGACGTCCCGGACGGTGACCATCGCCTCGATCTCCAGTGCGGAAAGCGAGCTGGTGACCTGGTCCAACCGAGACCTGTAACGCTCCAGCGTGGCAAGCGCCTGATTGGCCCGGGCCAGGACCTTCTCCGAACCTTCCAGCACGTGCCGCAGACCGTTGACATACAGCGCAATAATCTGCATGGACTGGCTGACGGAAATAACCGGAACACCCGTCTGGATGGCCACACGTTCCGCTGTGCGGTGCCGGGTCCCGGATTCCTGAGTCTCAATCGAGGGATCCGGCACCAGCTGCACGGCGGCGCGGACAATTCGGCTGGCCTCCTTGTCGCACACGATTGCGCCATCCATTTTGGCCAATTCACGCAACCGGGTGGGAGAGAAGTCGATGCCTATTTCGAAGCCACCGGAGCAGATCTGGTCAATGGTGCGGTCCAGTCCCAACACAATCAGCGCACCGGTGCGTCCGCGCAGAATCCGCTCAAGCCCATCACGCAGCGGCGTGCCGGGGGCGACTCTGGCCAGGGTAGCCTTGAGAGCTTCTTCAGGGCTGCGAGCCATTGCCATTCCCTTCCACTGTGCGCGCGGAAGTTTCCGCGTTGATCACCTAGGGCAATAATAGTGGGCTTCCCCGCCGCCGTTCGGACGTTCAGGGGCCGACAGGCCCAAGCGGGAACGGCGCGCTCTCCGGTTTTGCCCCGGAAAACAACAGCTCCAGGGCTTCGCCAAGGTGGTGAACTTCCCGGACCGAGAAGCCCTTTGGAATGGACCCGGGGCCCTTGGCACTGGCCGGCACTATGGCGTGCGTGAAGCCGAGACGATGCGCCTCCTGGATGCGTTGGGCGATGCCAGGCACTGCCCGCACTTCACCGGCAAGGCCAACTTCGCCGAACGCAATCAGCCGGTTGGAGATGGCGATGCGTGCCTTCGACGAGGCCACCGCCAGTGCGATCGCCAAGTCCATTGCCGGTTCCGTCAGTTTAACGCCGCCCACCGTGGCTACATAGCTGTCCTCTGCCTGCAGTGCCACGCCGCCGCGCTGCTGCAGGACTGCCAGCAGCATGGCCACCCGGGAGGAATCCAAGCCGCTGGTGGCACGACGGGGCGAAGGGGTGGAACTGCCGGCAAGGAGCGACTGCACCTCCGCCAGCAGCGGCCGCCGCCCCTCAAGAGTGACGGTTATGCAGGTCCCGGACACCGGGTCCTTAATCCGGGAGACGAAGAGCCCGCTGGGGTCCGCCAACCCGACGATTCCGTGTTCGGTGAGGTCGAAACAGCCCACCTCATCGGTGGGGCCATACCGATTCTTGACGGCGCGCAGCAGCCGAAGCCGGGAATGCCGCTCGCCGTCGAACTGGCAAACCACGTCCACCAGATGCTCCAGCAGCCGCGGCCCGGCGATGGATCCATCTTTGGTCACATGGCCCACCAGCAGTGTGGTCATATTGAGCCGCTTGGCGGCAGCAATCAGCGACGCCGCCACTTCGCGGACCTGGGTAACCCCACCGGCACTGCCGTCCACCACGGCGCTGCTGAACGTCTGCACGGAATCCAGCACCAGGAGCTTGGGATGCAGTTTTTCCACCTGCCCCAGTGCGGACCCCAGATCGGATTCGGCACTCAGATACAAAGTGTCCGCCACAGCGCCGATCCGGTCCGCGCGGAGCTTCACCTGGGCCGCGGACTCCTCACCGGTGAGGTAGAGCACGTCCCGGACCTCCACCCGATCCTCATTGCGGGCAAACTTCGCGGCAACGTCGAGCAGCAGGGTGGACTTGCCCACTCCCGGTTCTCCGGCCAGCAGGATGACAGCGCCCGGCACCACACCTCCGCCCAGTACCCGGTCCAGTTCGGGAACCCCGGTGGGCAGATAGGCTGCCGCCGTCGCATCCACATCCGCGATCCTCGGCGCCGGCACCGCCACTGCCGTTGCCGCCGTCGTCCGCGCAACCGCGGCGCCGGACTCCTCCACCGTTCCCCATGCCTGGCATTCACCGCAGCGGCCCACCCATTTTGCGGTGTTCCAGCCGCACTCTGAGCACTTATAGCCTGCCGGACGGGGTGCGCGTGCGCTCTTTGTTGCCATCCGGCCAGCCTAGCGGCGGCCACCGACAGTATCCGATCAGAGCTGCGGCAGCGCGTCGCGGGAGTCATCGGCGTCCATGCCCGCGGCCTCAAGCAGGTCCACCATCAACGGCCGGAAGAGCATCACCACAGTTTCACCCTCGAGGCGTTCGATGCCCATCTGTTGGGGGTGCAGCCCCGACGCAATGCCGGAGAGAGTGGAACGGGCGTTCTGCAGATGCAGCGAGCGCGCGGCGGCCTGCGGATCGGAAAGCCCCGTCGCCAGTTCCTCGACCGCATCCGCCGTATCGATCAGGACCAGCGAGATGGCTTGGATCCCGTGGTCCGAAAGTGCGGCGTTATTGATGGCGCTGGTCAGCCTGCGGGCGAAAACGCGGCTGTTGCGCAGGGCCAGGTCAATGTAGTCCAGCGACTTGGCCAAACCCTCGATTTCGTCCTGATAGCGCCGGTATGCGGGAGAAAGGCGCGTGACCTCGCCCGATGATCGGATGGAGGTGCGCATCGAATCCACCAGCACTTGACAGTTGCGGGCCCTGATCAGCGCATGCCAAGCCTTGGTCGAATCGCTGTCCGTGAGCGCAACGGCACATTCGCGAAGCACCTTGGCGAGCTGTCCCAGCAGTCTGTTCAGATCATTTTTCGGCTCCCGGCGGGGATCGCGCGGGGTCAAGAAGGCGATCGCCAGGGCAAAACAACCGCCGACGACGGCGTCAATGCTGCGGGTGAATGGCCCGCCTGCCGGTACGGGCAAAAGGACCACGAGCAGCGACTGCAAACCAAGTTGGGTGGTGAAGATGTTCCCGCCGTCCAGGAATCTGGCCAGCATGATGGACAAGAAGAGCACGAGGGCGGCCTGCCAGATCCCCGAGCCCAGCCAATGCAGCAGCAGATCACCCACCACGATCCCCAACGTGCAGCCCGCACCTACCTCCAAGACCCTGCGGAGCCGGGGATCGCGCGAGAAACCCAGCGCGATCATCGACGAAGTGGCGGCGAACAGGGGACCGTTGTGGCCGAGCACGTATTGTGCGAAGGCGTAGGCTCCGACCGCACAAATAGTGATCTGCCCGGCCGGCAGCAGGGACCTCGAACTGCGCCGCAGGCCCACCCTGGTTCTGGACTTCAGGAAGCCCAGGGCAGCTGTGGGTCCCTTTCCGCTCGGCATGCGCCAAGTCTAGGCGCAGGCCGTCCCCGCCGCCGCAGCCGCCGCAATCCCAGGAGGGGCCGCTGCTGCGGCAGCGGTCCAAGCCGCCGCGGTCCCGAAGCAACGCCGTCGCCGCCGGCACAGTGTCGAAGCAACCGCCGCCGCTGCGGTCGACGACAACAATGCCGCTGCTGTTTACCGTGTGTTCACCTTGCTTTACCTGTCCCGTTACCTCTCCGGCATAACTTCGAAGAGGACACAGTCCCGGACAGCTCATGCATTGGCCAACCAATGCGCCGGCCTCCGGGTGGCTCCGCCGATTTTGAAAGGTCCCACAGTGGGGTCTTCGACTCTCAGCTATTTCCCTGGAAAGGGGCAACACCAGTGAAGGTTCTTCGCTTTGGCCGCGTTGCGGCAGTTATCGCCGCCGGCGCTCTGGCATTGACCGCATGCGGCGGCTCCAACACCGGTGCGTCAGCACCGGGAGCGGGAAGCAACTCCGGTGGCTCATCGAGAACGGAAAGCCTCAGCGGCACGATCACGGCTGGCGGATCCAGCGCGCAGGCCAACGCCCAGGCGGCCTGGACGGCGGGATTCAAGGCGCAGGCCCCGGGTGTAACCGTCAACTACGACAAGTCGCAGGGCTCCGGCGGCGGCGTTACCAACTTTCTCGCCGGTACGTATGACTTTGCCGGTTCGGATGCCTACCTTAAGCCGGATCAGGCCGCCAAAGCGCAGGAAAAGTGCGGTCCCGGTGGCGCGGTGAACCTACCGGTTTATACCGACGGCGTTGCCATTATCTTCAACCTCAAGGGCGTCGATAAACTGCAGCTTTCTTCCGACACGCTCGCGAAAATCTTCGCGCAGAAGATCAAGAGCTGGGACGACGCTGCCATCAAGGCGGACAACCCCGGCGTGACGCTGCCAAGTACCGCAATCACCACTGTGACGCGTTCGGACGGATCCGGGACCACGCAGAACTTCAGCAACTACCTGCACCAGGTTGCACCCGGCGTCTGGACCAGCCCGGTCAGTAATAAGTGGCCCATTGCGGGCTCATCCGCTCAGCAGGGTGGCTCAGGCGTGGTCAATACGGTCAAGGCCGGCGACGGCACCATCGGTTACGCGGACCACAGCTCCATCGGTGATGTTAAGGCAGCCTCCATCAAGGCCGGCAGTACCTATGTCGCCTTCAGCCAGGACGCCGTCACCAAGGCCATCGCGGCAGCCGTGACACCGGCGAAGACCACCGTGGCCGGTGACCTGTCCCAGGATATCGACTACACCAAGCTGACCTCGGGAGACGCCTACCCGATCCCGCTGATCTCCTACGACATCCTCTGCACTAAGTTCAAGGATGCCAAGCAGGCGAAACTTGTTACCGCCTACATTGGCTACATCATCAGCGACCAGGGTCAGAAGATCGCCGCCAAGAATGCAGGCTCCGCACCCATTCCGGCCGATCTGGCGACAAAAATCAGCGCCACACTGAAGACGATTTCCTAATCCTGGCAACTCAGCCGGATCCGGATTTCCCTGCTCCGGCGGGGAAATCCGGATTTTTCGAGTTGTCCACTCCGCCCTACCCCGTCCAAGGAAGCATTACGTGAGCGAATCCTCCAGAGTCGGCCCGAGGATGTCGGCTGCCACCAAGGCACGGCCGGCAGACCGTATATTCCGCCTGCTCAGCACCTCGGCTGCGGTTTCCATCATGGTCATCCTGGCCGGGGTGGCACTGTTCCTGATCGTCAGGTCGCTGCCGGCCATCCTGGCCAACTGGCAGACCACGCCGGAATTGAGCACCGGCCCCACGGGCGGCTTCGCCAGCTTTTTCAGCTACGTGGGACCGTTGGCCTTCGGCACCGTCTGGGCTTCAGTGATCGCGCTGCTGATGGCCACCCCCGTCGCCGTCGGGATCGCCCTGTTCATCTCGCACTACAGCCCACGGAAACTGGCGGGTTTCCTCGGCTATATCGTGGACCTGCTGGCCGCCGTCCCGTCCGTCGTCTTCGGCCTGTGGGGCATCCTGGTGATGCGCCCCTTCCTGCTGCCTATGCAGGTATGGCTCAATGAGTACCTGGGCTGGATTCCGCTGTTCAGCGGCAAGGTCACCTCGACCGGTTCCAGCATCCTCACCGGCGCTGTGGTGCTGGCGGTCATGGTTCTGCCGATCATCACCTCGATTTCCCGCGAAATCTTCCTGCAGACCCCCAAGCTGCACGAGGAAGCTGCGCTTGCCCTCGGCTCAACCCGCTGGGAGATGATCCGGCTGACGGTCTTTCCATACGCACGGTCTGGCGTCGTCAGTGCCATCCTGCTGGGGCTGGGTCGGGCCCTGGGGGAGACGATGGCCGTCGCCATGATTATCTCGCCGGCCATCCTTGTCTCCTTTAAACTGACCACGGAGGGTGAAAATTCTCAGACCATCGCGTCCAATATTGCGCTCAACTTCCCGATCGCCAGTGGACTGCAGCGTGACGCGCTTATTGGGACGGGTCTGGTGCTCTTCGTGATCTCCCTTGCCGTGAACATGCTTGCGAGGCTGATCCTGAATGCAAAGCCAGGCGGTCGGAAACTGTGGGTCAGGCCCAGGACCGAGCCAAGGGCCAAGGCAATAGCCATTGCGGCGGCCGAAGCGGGCGCCGAAACCGCGATCGATACTTCCCAGCGCAGCCCGGCAGGCCGGTCATGAGCGGCTCGGGCACCTTAAAGATCCCAGCGACGCGCAACCGACTGACCACCGGCCAGTTACCGCGCTTCGCCTCCCTTTACACCCTGGGCGTGGCCTTCGTGCTCGCCGCGGCCGTAATGGGACTGATCGGCTTCAATGCATTCGGACTGGCCGCCTTCACCTCGGTTTTCTACCTGATCCTTATTTCCGCGCTCTCGACGGCCATCGAAAACCGGCGCAAGGCAATGGACCGTTTCGTTCGCGGCCTGGTGACGGTGGCGTTCCTGCTGGCTCTTGCTCCGCTGGTCTCGACCCTGTGGACCGTTTTCAGCAAGGGCATCGGAATCATCTCCCCCGCCTTCGTCTTCACGTCCGGCGGCAGCCCCACG
Source organism: Paenarthrobacter sp. Z7-10 (assembly GCF_026932795.1). Lineage (GTDB taxonomy): Bacteria > Actinomycetota > Actinomycetes > Actinomycetales > Micrococcaceae > Arthrobacter_M. The sequence goes on from NZ_JADPVH010000003.1 coordinate 121,249, forward strand.
ATCAACCCGAACACGTTGGAGATTGTCAGTTCCCCAGGCGCGCTGCAGGCGATCGTGGGCACGTTGGAGATCACCGGCCTCGCCACCTTGTTCTCCGTTCCGATTGGTTTGCTGACCGCGATTTACCTCGTGGAGTACGCGGCGCCCACTTTCTGGCTGCGGCGGGTGGTGAATTTCCTGGTTGATGTGATGACGGGCATTCCCTCCATCGTGGCCGGTCTGTTTGCCTTCTCGCTTTTCAGCCTGCTGGTCGGCCCGAAGGCGTTCAGCGGACTCTCGGCCGCCGTCGCCCTGTCCGTGCTGATGATTCCCACCGTGGTGCGCTCCTCGGAGGAAATGCTGCGGCTGGTTCCGGCGGATTTGCGCGAGGCCTCCTATGCGCTGGGCGTGACCAAGTACGTGACCATTATGCGGATCGTTGTGCCGACGGCGATCGCCGGCCTGGCGACCGGCGTCACCCTCGCGATCGCCCGCGTCATCGGTGAGACGGCTCCCATTTTCATGGCCGCCAGTTTCACCGACGCCTTCAACGGCAACCCGCTCAACGGGCCGATGCAGACTCTTCCGGTGATGGCTTATACCGGATACAAGTTCCCGGGACAGGACATTGCCCTGTCCAATGACCAGGCCTGGGGGGCGGCGCTGCTGCTGGTGGCGCTGGTGATCGTGCTGAACCTGATTGCGCGGATCATCGCGATGATTTTCGCGCCCAAGACCGGCCGCTGAGTGTGCAGCCGGAACAGCAGCGAACCAACTTCCACTTCGTCAAGGAAATCGATGTCCAAGAGCGTTAACATAAAAGACCTGAATGTCTACTACAGCGATTTCATGGCCGTCCAGGACGTCACCATGGACATTGCTCCCCGATCCGTGACGGCCTTCATCGGCCCGTCGGGCTGCGGCAAGTCCACCCTGTTGCGGACGTTGAACCGGATGCATGAGGTAATACCCGGCGCGCATGTGCAGGGCCAAGTGCTCGTTGATGGAGACGATCTTTACGGCGCCGGCGTCGATCCGGTTACCGTGCGCCGGCAGATCGGCATGGTGTTCCAGCGGCCCAACCCCTTCCCGACCATGTCCATCAAGGAAAACGTGCTGGCCGGGGTGCGGCTGAACAACAAGCGTATTCCCCGCGCCACTGCCGAGGCTCTGGTGGAGAAGTCACTGCAAGGTGCCAACTTGTGGAATGAGGTCAAGGACCGGCTGGATAAGCCCGGTCAGGGCCTCTCCGGCGGTCAGCAGCAGCGGCTGTGCATCGCCCGCGCCATCGCCGTCGAACCCGAGGTGCTGCTGATGGATGAGCCATGCTCGGCGCTGGATCCGATCTCTACCCTGGCCGTCGAGGACCTTATCAACGAGCTGAAGGACAGTTACACCGTGGTGATCGTGACCCATAATATGCAGCAGGCCGCCCGCGTGTCGGACAAGACCGCGTTCTTCAATATCGCCGGGACGGGCAAGCCGGGACGGCTTATTGAATACTCCGATACCACCACAATCTTCAACAACCCGGTCCAGCAGGCCACCGAGGACTACGTCTCCGGCCGCTTCGGATAACCGGCGCCCGACTCTAAAGGAGCGGCGAAACAGCGAGGAACAGGATGCCGCCCAGCAGTGCGGAGGCAAGGGGGGTGGCGATCCAGGCGCCGAGGATCCGCAGCCAGAGCCGGCCATTCGTGGCGGAAATGCGCTGATTGATCCCCGCTCCCACGATCGAAGACGTCACGGTGTGTGTGGTGGACAGCGGGAGGTGCAGCCCGATCGCACCGACGAAGAGCAGCACAAAACTTACCAGCTGTGCCACCAGCCCCCGCATTGGATCTATTTTGGTCAGCCGGCTGCCCAGCGTGTGGGAGATCCGCCAGCCTCCGGCCAGCGTGCCGGCGGCGAGCAGGACAGCGGGAAAGAGCTGCGCCCAGACCGGAACGCGGCCCTCCGATAGCAGACCGGCGGCGGCCAGCGCAAGCAGTATGACCATCGTCGTCCGCTGCCCATCCTGAAGCCCGTGGCCAAAGGCGACGGCGGCACTGCCCACCGCCTGGCCGCGCCGGACACGGCGGTTGACGAAGCTGGGCTGGGAGTGCCGGGTAGCCCAGACGGCTGGGTATACCGCCAGGAAGGACAAGGCGAAGGCGATCACCGGAGAGATCAGCAGCGGAACGGCCACCAGCCAGAGAATGGTGGAGTCCATTCCCCGCAGTGGTGCTTCGCCACGCAGCAACGAAGCGCCCGCTGCCCCGGCGATCCCGCCTATCAGCGCATGCGTGGACGACGACGGGTAACCGCGCCGCCACTGGTACACGCCCCAAATGCAGGCGCCCGCAAGACCGGCCGCCAGCAGACCAAGCCCGGGAGGGCCCGGGGGAACGGCGAACAGACGGTCTTTGAGGGCGACGGCGAGCGAAACGCTCAGCAGGGCACCGACCAGGTTGAACAGGGCCGCCAGGATCACAGCCACGGTGGGCGTCAGGGACCGGGTCCGTACGGCCACGGCCACGGCGGAGGAGACATCACGGAAACCGTTGAGGAACGCGAAGACTGCGGCCAGGGTGCAGACCAGTCCCAGCAGGAACAGCTGCACCTACGATTCCTGCACGATGATGCTGCCCACCTGGGTGGCCACCCGGCGCATCTCCCTTGTCACATCCACCAGTTGGTCCGCGATGTCTCGGTACCGGGCGTACTGAAGGGGTGTGTTGTCCTTGAGTAGTTCGCTGACGAAGACCCGGTGAGTACGCTCCGCGCGCTTGGCCAGCCGCAGGATCTCGATCCAGTATTCCTCCAATTGATCCAGATCCTCCAGTTTGTGCATCGCCTCGACAGTCAGCTCGGCCTGGCGGGCGATGACCTCCAGCTGATCGGAGGCCCGGCGGGGGATGCGCTCCAGTTTGTACAGCGCGATCAGCTCCGCGGCGCCATCGAGCTTCTCCATCGCCTCGGTCAGATACCGCGAAAGTGCGTACAGGTCCTCGCGCGGCAGGGGATTGATGAAGCTGGTGCGCATGTGAGTCAGCAGAGCCGCATGCAGCTCGGTGCAGGTGGCGTCCTGCTGGTGCAGCCGCTCGGCCAGCGCGTCAAAATCCTGTGGCGCGGCGCCCAACAGTTCCGAGAGGGTGTGCACGCCCAGCACGATTTGCCCGGCCATTTTCGCCAGGATGTGGAGTCCGGCTCTCTCCTGCGGAAACAGGCGAAGTTTCATGGCGGTGCCCTTCCGATCGGATCTCCGGCGGCCATCCGCGGCATGGGCACGTGGAGGCAGGAACTTGGGCATAAAAATGGTGCCGAACCGGGAGCGCCTCACGGCGTTAGGCCGCTCAAAGCGGCTAAAAAGTGGAGCCCGGGGGTTCCGCAGTTCGACACCACCATCAGTTTTCTACTTTGGCGGGTCCATGTCAAACACCCTGTGCGGTCGCGGTGCATATCCGGCGTCTGCTGGGCCACTGCGCCAGTCCAATCCGGTGCGGCGCCGGTCCAATCCGGCTCGAGCTAGTCCAATTCGCCGAGCCGCCAGGCGGCTGCGGCGCTTTCCAGGTCCTCTGCCGTTTTCACCAGCTGGTGGGCATTTCGGGTCAGCTTGCCGGCATGGTCGCCATTGGCAGGCTCACGGTCGTCGGCCACCCGGGACTGGCCAAGGGCCACTACCCGGCAGAAGGCGGCAGAGCGTTCCAGCGCCACGTCGAATTCACCATCAAATGCGCCGGAGAGGATGGCATCAGCCATCGTTTTGAGCTCGTCCGCCCCCGGCGGTTCAGCAACCCCGGCCACGGCATGCGCCACCTGCGCCGTGTCTTTGCCCGCTTTGAAGTACACGGAAACCCGGTGCGGATCCTGCACGGTGGCCGCCCGGAGTGCGTAGAGCCGCCACAGGGCACCGGGAAGCGATCGGGCCGGACTTTCGGCCCACAGCTCGGCGATGACCTCCAGGCCCTGCTGATCCGCCAATTTCACCAGCCGCTTGGTGACGGCAGGGTCGTCGCTTTCCCGACCGCGGTGCACGAGCGCGTGGGCGGCCAAGTGCGCCGCCTCCGAAACCCTGGCCGGATCCGCACCACCGGCAAAGGGTTCGAAATCCATCGGTGCAAAAGGCAGCGGCCGGTGTGGCCGCGGGACACTGGATCCTGTTGCTTCACTCATATCCCGACACTACTCCTGTGCTTTTGGCTGGTCGAGATCCGGGCCGGACTGCCAGCCTGCTCCCGCCTTGGGCCCGAACAGCCCTGCAGGCCGCGGCGATTGCCGGCCGCGGGGGTGTGTGCGCTATTCTAGGTAGCGTCCGCAGCAGGTTGTTGCCGTGGGCTGGTATGGGCCTTTAGCTCAGTTGGTAGAGCATCGGACTTTTAATCCGTGGGTCGTGGGTTCGAGCCCCACAGGGCCCACCAAAAGCAGCAGGGGTGGAAGCGTCAAGCTTCCACCCCT
>NZ_JADPVH010000030.1 GCF_026932795.1 Paenarthrobacter sp. Z7-10
GGGGCTGCGGACACGGTGTCCGCAGCCCCGCTTCCTTTCAACAGCCCGCGTTCAGGCTTCCAGCACCACCGGGATGATCATCGGCTTACGCCGCAGCTTACGGTTGACCCAAGTGCCCACCACGCGGCGCACTACCTGCTGGAGCTGGTAGGCCGTGTGATCGGTGCTGGCCATCACCGCCTGCTCCAAGGCAGCCTCGATCTTCGGCTTGATTTCATCGAAGACCGAGTCGTCCTCGGCCACACCGCGGGCGTGGATTTCGGGACCGGAAACGATTTTCCCAGTGGTCCGGTTGACCACAGTGATGATGGAGATGAAACCCTCATCGCCCAAGATCCGCCGGTCCTTCAGGTCCGTGTCGGTAATCTCGCCGACGCTGGATCCATCCACGTACACGAAGCCGCACTCCACCTGGCCGACAATCCGGGCACGGCCGTCCGCTAAATCAATGACGCTGCCATCGTCAGTAAGCAGCACGTTCCCCGCCGGCACACCGGAGGCCTGCGCTAGTTTGCCATTGGCGATCAGGTGCCGGGTTTCACCGTGCACCGGCATGACGTTCTTGGGCTTGATGATGTTGTAGCAGTAGAGGAGTTCACCTGCGGCGGCGTGGCCGGAGACGTGTACCTTGGCGGTGCCCTTGTGAATCACGTCCGCGCCCAGCTTCAGCAGACCGTTGATGACACGGAAGACGGCGTTTTCGTTGCCCGGGATGAGCGAGGACGCCAGGATCACTGTATCGCCGGTGCCAACCGTGATCCGGTGGTCGCCGTTGGCCATCCGGGACAGCGCGGCCATCGGCTCTCCCTGCGAGCCCGTGGACATCAGCACCACCTTGTTGTCGGGCAGCTGTTCGATGTTCTTAATGTCGACGAGAATGTTCTCAGGCACCCGCAGGTAGCCGAGTTTGGCGGCGATACCCATGTTTCGGACCATGGACCGGCCCACAAACGCCACCTTGCGCCCATGCTTGGCCGCGGCGTCGAGCACCTGCTGCACCCGGTGGACGTGCGAGGAGAAACTGGCGACGATGATTCGCTTCTCGGCCTGGCCGAAGAGCCGATCCAGAGTTGGTCCGATCTCGCGCTCTCCGGTGGTGAAGCCGGGCACATCGGCGTTGGTGGAATCCACCAGGAAAAGGTCCACGCCCTCCTCGCCGAGCCGGGCGAAATGGCGCAGATCGGTGATCCGGCCGTCCAGCGGCAGCTGATCCATCTTAAAGTCGCCGGTGTGCAGCACGGTGCCGCCGGCGCTGCGGATAAACACGGCCAGTGCATCGGGAATCGAGTGGTTCACCGCAACGAATTCGCACTCGAAGGGCCCAAACTTCTCCACCTGGCCCTCGGCGACCGTGAGCGACCAGGGCTTGATCCGGTGCTCCTGCAGCTTGGCTTCGATCAGCGCAAGTGTCAGCTGAGAGCCCACCAGCGGAATATCATTGCGCAGCCGCAGCAGATACGGAACGGCTCCGATGTGATCCTCATGCCCATGCGTCAGGACGACCGCGACGATGTCCTCCAACCGGTTTTCAAGGTACGAAAAGTCCGGCAGGATCAGGTCCACTCCCGGCTGCGTCTCCTCCGGGAACAGCACACCGCAGTCCACGACCAGCAATTTGCCGCCGATCTCAAAAACCGTCATATTGCGGCCGATCTCGCCAATGCCGCCCAACGGAACAATCCGCAGTGTGCCGCTCTTCAGTTCGGGCGGAGTGCGCAGGCCGGGGAGGGTCGTTTGGGTCATGGTTGGAATTCCATTCCAGCTTCCGCCAGGTCAGCTTTGATGCTGGCGATCTCGGCTTCCCCGGGTTCCACGAGGGGAAGCCGGACCACCGAGTTGGACAGGATCCCCTGCCACTGCAGAATCAGTTTCGCTGAGACGGCGCCTTGGATGTGCGTCATCACGGCGCGGACAATCGGATCAAGTTCGAAATGCCGGGCACGCGCGGTGGCGAAGTCGCCAGCGGCGGCGGCATCGACAAGGGCGCGGAACTTTTTCGTCGCCACGTGGGCAGAAACGCTGACCAGGCCGACGGCGCCCGCCGCCATCCATGGCAGCGTCAGGCCGTCGTCGCCCGCGTAAACGTCAAGATCGGTGTTGGCGAGCACGCGGGTGGTCCCCGCGAAGTCCGCCTTGGCGTCCTTGAGCGCCCGGATCCTGGGGTGGTCCGCGAGCCGGATGAGGGTCTCGGTGGCGATGGAAACTCCGGCACGGCCGGGGATGTCATACATCATCACGGGCAGGGAGGTGGCGTCTGCAATGGCCTCCATGTGGGCCTGAATTCCGGCCTGACTGGGTTTGTTGTAGTACGGGGTAACCGCGAGCAGCCCGTCCACGCCGGCCCTTTCGGCCCGCTTGGACATCTCCACCGAATGCGAGGTGTGGTTACTTCCGGAACCGGCGATGACCTTCGCCCGACCTCCTACGGCCTCAACGATGGCGCGGAAGAGGACTTCCTTCTCATCGTCTTCCAGTGTGGAGGTCTCACCCGTGGTACCGGAGATGACCAAACCATCGCAGCCGTCGTCGACCAGCTTGATGGCCAGTTGGGCGGCCGCCTCGAGGTCCATGCTCCCGTCCGCGGCGAAAGGCGTCACCATGGCAGTTACCAGCGTTCCGAAGGGGAAATTGCGCGCGTCAGACTCAACCATGGACAAAACGTTAGCCGCTTGGTCCTGTTTTTGGGGTATCCGCGACGGCCGCCAGGGGACGCACAGGGGACCTCGGAGCCGGCGCCGGAGCTGGTACCGAAAGCAGTCGGAGAAAACCGCTGGGTTTCCGGCGACCATCCCGGCATTTCTCCGACGGCCATGCCTACACTTCACCGGTCCCGGTGCCTACACTGAAAATGTGCACTGGGTACTGGCAAAGGTTGTGGCCGCGGCCTCCGCGTCGGCCAAAATTCCGCCCGCTCTGCGGCATCCGGGAGCAGCACCGGCACGGGGCATAGCCCCGAAAATGCTGTGGCTGAAACTGCTGCGCCGAAGCGCCGGATGGGCGGCCCTTGCGACCGGCTCTGCCGCCGTGACCGGCGGCGGGTTGGTATATCTTTTCCACATCCAGGGCAGGATGGTGCGCCGGGCCATGGACAAGTCCCTGCGGGCCACCGCGCTGGCAGCGGACCGGACCTACCGTAAAAAATTCGGGCGCGAACTGAAGCTTGCTGGTGGGAGATTCCCTCGCCGCCGGCTTCGGTGCAACTGACGCCAAACACACACTCGGCGCCCGCCTGGCCAGGGGTGTGGCCCGGCACACCAAACGCTCGGTCACGCTGCGCACCGTGGCCGTCGTCGGCGACGAAACGTCCATGCTGACCGCCCAACTGGACCGGCTGCCGGCCGGATACGTCCCTGACTTGGCCGTCATCGTGATCGGCAGTAACGACATTGCAAGCCGGACCAGTACGGCTGAATCCGTAGCCCATTTGGCCGGAGCCGTTCGGCGGCTGCGGGCGCTTGGCGCGGAAGTAGTGGTGGGAACGTGTCCGGACATGGGCATGGCACCGGCCATCCCCCAGCCGCTGCGCAGCATGGGCGGCCGGGCCTCGCGCCGGCTGGCGGCAGCCCAAGCCAAGGCGGTGACCGCGGCCGGTGGGCACCCGGTGGCCACCGGCCATGGACTGCGGACGCTGTTTCTTGCCCACCCCGAGCGGATGTTCTCCGACGATCGATTCCACCCATCAAGCCTGGGTTACCGGCGCTCCGCCAAGGCTATGCTGCCCGCGGTGCTGGCAGCCGTGGACGCCGCGGTGCCCGAATTCGCCTGACGCGGGTATCCCGACGCGGGAATATGGTGCTCTCCCGTCCCTCCTGCGCAGCAAAGCGTCCCGCAGGTACTATTCCGGCGAAGCTGCGGCAACGCCTGTTGCCGCTCCCCCACTGTGGCGGGCAAGGAACGGCTCGACGGCGGCCAGCACTTCGGCCGCCGGGGTCAAGGTCGATCCGTGGTTGCGGCCCGGCAGTTCCACCAACCGCGCACCGGGAATGAGTGCGGCCGCGAGCCGGGAATCCTCCAGCCGGCCGGCATCCGCGGAACCGGCGAGCAGCAGGGTGGGCACCCGAACGCCTCCCAGGGACTCCGGCGGAACTCCCCCTTGGACGTCCGTCGCCCGGAAGTACGCCAGCAGCGCCTGGGAATCGTTGGCCAGGAAAGCCCTGCGGGTATCAGGGTCCAAAGGCCGACCCAGTCTCTGCTCCCAACCCGCGACGAAGCCCGGCATCCTCGCCGTCTCCATGGCCCTTTCAAAGTCCGGGAAAAACAGCTCCGCGATGGTCCCGGGGTGGGTCCGGTACGTTCCAGCCACTGAGACGAAGGAGCGGAGCCGGCCCGGATGCAGAGTCGCCAAGGCGAAGCCGATTCGGGCCCCGAACGAATACCCGAGGTAGTGCACCGCCGAATCGGCTGGCCGACCCGCGGCCGCTGTCTCCTCCGGCTGGCCCGCCGCCTCAATGACCGCCAGCGAGTCGGCCACCACCCGGTCCATGGCATAAGCCGCCGGTTCATGCGGCTTGTCGCTGTGGCCGTGTCCGCGCAGATCGACGGTAATGACCCGGTACCTGTTCCGCAGCGCCTGGGTGTAGCCGAAGCCCCGCCAGATGGCCTTGGATAAGGCGCTGCCGTGGACCAGCAACAGCGGCTCGCCGGAACCCGTCACGTCGTAGGCGATACGGACGCCGTCCTCCGGATTGGTGGCGTAGAACGGCATCAGAGCACCGCTCCGTCCGGTGACGTTATGGTGGGCGCTGCAGCGACGGGCTGCGTCGCGAGCCCACTCACAGATTTCATGTCCCTTAACTTACGGGCTTCGATCGAATAGGCGGACCACCGCGGGCGCCGAAGACTGAGTTCGGAAAACGTCCGCTAAACCGATTGCATCGACGTAACCGGTTCGCTAGTATGAGTTAAGTCACAGCATCAGTCCGCTTCCCGGCGGGCTGTGACTCCACCGGGTACACGATTAGACCATATCCGCAGACCATGAACCCGGGTTCTGAAGTGATACCCAGCCAATTCTGTCCCCAAAACAGTCGAGAAAAGCGTCAACGATTCAACGTAACCGGTTACGTCGGACGCGATTCCAAACCGGAAATACTAACCACACAACGAACAAGGGAGATCTGCGATGGGTGAGTACAAAACATCGAGGCGGTCAATGCTGAAATACGGTGCGGGGGTTTTGCTGAGCGCGGCCGCCGTGCCCCTGTTGTCGGCCTGCGGTGGCACCGCAGCCCAGTCCAAAGGGCCGCTGAAGCTCAAAATGTCCTCGTCCATGTCCGGTCAGCCCGGCAACGCCCACAGCACCTGGTTCAACAAGTTCCAGACCACGCTCAAAGACAAGGTGGGCGAGGCCGTCACAGTGGATTATTTTCCGAACAGCCAGCTCGGCGACGAGGCCAAAATGGTTCAGCAGCTTCGCCTGGGGGCCGCGGACATGATGATCTCCGGTTCGTCTATCTGGTCCCAGGTGGCTCCGGAATTCGGTGTTTTGGACATGGGTTACATCTTCGAAAGCTGGGACGCCGTCGGGAAGTCGTTGGACGCGGGCGCCGGAGACAAGCTCTCCGCCATCCTCAAGGACAAGGGCGGCGCACAGATCATAGGGTGGGCTTACAATTTCGGGGCCCGCAACATGCTGACCAAGTCCGCGGTGGCCAAACCCACGGATCTGCATGGCCTGAAGATCCGCACCCTGCAGGCACCGGAGGTCATCGATACCGTCAATTTGATGGGAGCCGTGGCGACACCGCTGCCCACCACAGAGGTTTACACCTCGCTGCAAACCGGCCTCATTGAAGGCCTCGGCCATGACGCGCCCACCATCCTGCAGAACAAGTGGTACGAAACCGCGAAACACCTTGCCCTGACGGAACACATCTTCAATCCCCTCACCATCGTCATCGCGGACACCACGCTGTCCAAGATCCCAAGCGAACACCGCGACGCCTTCATGAGCGCCGCGCAGGACGCAACCGACTACCAGCGAACCCAGGCAGTGGATGCCGAAAAGAAGGCCATGACGCAGCTGCAGGCCAAGGGCGTGACCATAACGAAGGTCGACAAGGCCGAATTCAAGAACCTTGTCAGCCCGTTGTGGGAGAAGTTTACCGGCGAGCACGCGGCCGCGAAGCCCATCCTGGACGCGATCCTGAAACAGGGTTGAGATGCAATCTCCAACCCACCGTATGAAGGCAGCAGTGGCGGCGGCGCCCTCCGCGGCGCCACTGCCCAGCCCTGGCGGGCAGCTCGACCCGGGCCTTCCCGCGGCCAAAGGCCGCCTGGCCCGCTGGCTTGAGCTGGCGATCGCCATCGCCGCCTCGCTTGCCTTGATCGCCAGCCTCGTGGTTGTCTTCATCTCCGTCATTTCGCGCTACTTTTTCAACGATCCGCTGGCCTGGGCCGGCGAGGTCAGCGGCACCATGCTGGTCACGATTGGTTTCCTGGGCGGCGCACTGGCTCTGGCCCGCGGCGAGCACCTGGGCGTGGCCGCCCTACGCAGCCGGCTGCATGGCTGGCTGGGCGAGGTCAACGAAGCGCTGATCGCCTGGGTCGTCGTTCTCGTCGCCGTCGCTCTGTGCTGGTCCAGCAAGGCGATCCTGGCTATCGTGGCGGACCAGACAACGGCCAGCGGCGTACCCGAGGCGTTCAATTTCTATCCGCTTCTGGTCAGCGGTGCCGTCATGGCCGTGTTCGCCATCCTCGATCTGATAAGGCTCAAGCTGCGGGCGCTGCTCGCTTCGGCCGGCCTTCTGATTGCGGTTGCCGTGATCTGGACTTTGTGGGAGTACCTGCTTCCGGCGTCGGCGCCGCTGCCGATTATCCTGTTGCTGCTGGGCTTCGCTGTTGCATTGATCATCGGTGTTCCCATCGCCTTTGCACTGGCCTTCGGTGCCCTGCTGTTTTTCTGGACCGGTGGAAACGCGCCGATCGCCCTGTTTGCCCAGCAAATGGAATCCGGCATCTCCAACGTGGTGCTGCTGGCGATACCGTTCTTTGTCCTCGCCGGTCTGGTGATGGAAATCAACGGTATGTCCAAACGGCTGATCGATCTGTTGATGGTCGGGGTGGGCCGCTCCCGGGGCGGACTGCGCATTGTGATGATCGTGGCGATGGCCCTTTTCTCCGGTATTTCCGGATCTAAAAGCGCGGACGTCGCGGCCGTCGGAACCACCCTGCTGCCGGCGATCCGGAAGGCCGGCCAGGACGACAAGGATGCTGTGGCGCTCCTGGCCGCCACGGCCGTCATGGGCGAGACGATACCTCCATGCATCAACATGATCATCCTGGGCTACGTCGCCAACCTTTCCATCGGTGGCCTCTTCGTTGCCGGAGTGGTCCCCGCGGCGGTGATTGGGATAGCGCTGCTGGTCGTCGCCGTCGCCACGGCACCGAGGGTGGGCCGGGCGTTGAAGGGCGACGACGTCGGCGCGGCCGCCATTGTCCCCCGACGGTCCGGCCTGCAGCTCCTGAAGCTGGCTGGCGGTGCGTCGACGGCGTTGCTCATGATCGTAATCATATTCGGCGGCATTCTGGGCGGCATAGCCACCCCGACGGAGGTTGCGGCCTTCGCCGTCGTCTATGCCTTCGTCGTGGGCGGGTTGGTCTTCCGCGAGATGAAGTCCCGGATGACCGCCTCCTTCTTGGTTCGCTCGGCCTCGCTGTCCGGCATGATTCTGTTCATCGTGGCGGCGGCACAGGCCGTTACCTATGTCCTGACCGCCCAACAGGTGCCGCAGGCCATGGCACAGATACTGGTCGGATTGGCGCACGCGCATGGCACTTGGTTATTCCTCCTGCTCTGCACAGCGATGCTGATCGTCATGGGTTCGGTGTTGGAGGGCGCCCCTGCCCTGATCATCTTCGGCCCGCTGTTGCTCCCTATCGCTGGGGAATTAGGCGTCGATCAGCTCCAATTCGGCATCCTGCTGATCTTGGCCATGGGCTTGGGCCTGTTCTCGCCACCCTTGGGAGTAGGGCTCTATACGGCGTGCGCCATTGGGGGTGTGCCGATGGAAAAGGTAGCCCGACCCATGATGAAATACCTGGCGGCCATTGTCGTCGTGCTGATCGGGATCATATTTATTCCCTGGCTGACGCAGGCCCTGCCACATGCCCTTGGTCTGGGATGATGGCTGCTGTGAACCGGAAAAACGCGGCACCCACGATTCGCGCCGTGGCCAGCGAGGCTGGAGTCTCGGTCGCCACCGTATCGGCGGTCATCAACCAGACGCGCTTCGTCAGCGCGGAGACGGCCCGAAGGGTCAATGAGGCGATCAAACGCAGCGGATACCGTCCCAACCGGTTGGCCCGCGGGCTCAGCACCAGGGAAACCAAGACCATTGGCATCGTGATGCCGACCATCCTCAGCCCGATTGCACCGCTGCTGCTCAAATCCGCGGCCGATGTCCTGCACGAGCATGGCTATGCAGTGCTTTTTTCCAACACCGAGATGCAAACGACGTGGGAAGAGCAGGCGATCGAGCTGATGTTCGATTCGCAGGTGGACGGACTTTTGGTTGTACCCGCCAGCGAAACATTGGAGTCCCTCAAGCTTTTTTCCGATGCCCGCAAACCCGTGGTCCTGCTCCTTCACGGGCTGGAAGGTGCCAGCGGGTGCGACGTGATCCGATCCGGAAACTTCAGGGGATCCTTCGATGCAGTCAATCATCTGATCGGTCAAGGAGCACGGCGGATTGCGGTGCTGGCCCTTCCCCTGGTCAGCGAATCCGAGAAGGACCGCATGAATGGATTCCGCACCGGCGTCTTGGCGGCAGGACGGACCTTGGATCCGGAGCTGATGCGGGTGGGTGCGCCCAGTGAGAGCGGCGCCAGCGAGGACCACGGCTACCGGGAAACCCTTAGACTCATGGATTTGGACGATCCCCCGGATGCCATCTTCGCAATGAACCAGTACATGGCCATCGGCAGCCTCTCGGCGCTCAAGGAGTTGGGCCTGCGGATCCCCACCGACGTGGCCCTGGTGGGCTACGACGACCTGATCTGGACCAAAAACCTTGAACCACCGATGTCCGTCGTTGCCCAACAGGTCGAGCTGATCGGACGGATGGGCGCCACCCGACTGGTCCACAGGCTGGCCGAAAACAACCACCATAGTCCGGCCGAGTCGGTGACCGTTGATACTCAGCTCATCATCAGGGCATCGAGCAATCGCGACGCCCTGACCCCTTCAATCGATATGGAGAATACCCCCAAATGACCGATTTTCTCACCAATAAAAATGTTCTGGTCACCGGCGGAGGCGTCGGCATCGGCAGGGAAATCTCGCTGGAACTGGCCCGGGCCGGCGCCCGGTTGGCCATCACCTATCTGAGCCATGAACCGGACGAGGAACTGGTGCTGGCCATCAAGGAGGCGTCGGGCACAGAGCTGACTGCAGTCAAGCTTGATGCCACCTCGGAAACCGACGTCCGGGACGTCATCAGTGATATCGGCACCCGCTTCGGCAGCATCGACGTCGTCGTCAACAATATTGGTGGCCTCATTCAACGCTCCCCCATCGGACAGATGGATTTCGCGCTCTGGAACAAAGTCATGGCCGTCAACCTCGACAGCGTTTTCCTCGTCACCCACCATGCGCTGCCGTTCATGAACACCGGTTGGGGCAGAATCATCAACGTCGCCTCGTTGGCCGGGCACAACGGCGGCCACCCCGGAGCTGTCGCCTACGGTACCTCAAAGGCAGCGATCTTCGGCTTCACCCGCGGCCTGTCCAAAGAGGTGGCCGCTCTGGGCATCACCGTCAATGCAGTGGCCCCGGGATTCATCGAGGCCACACCGTTCCACGACACATTCACCACCGCCGAGTCGAAGGCCGAAACCATTGCCTCGATCCCGGTGCAGCGCGCCGGCACCCCCGCCGACGTCGCGGGTGCCGTCGCCTGGCTTGCTGCGCCGCAATCATCCTTTGTGACCGGGACAACCGTGAACATCAACGGAGGCCAGTATTTTGCCTAGAAAGCTCAGTCCCCAGTCCGTGCTCCGGAAGGAGCTGGGATGATCACGGCAAGGCTCACCCACCCCGACATGATCGCAGCCCTCGCCGCAGCTGGACACGGCTCTACCGTGCTGCTGACCGATGGGCACTACCCGGCCAAAACAGCGGTTGGGCCCAACTCCCAGACGGTTCATCTGAACCTGACCTCGGGCTCCCCCACTGTTCCAGAGGTCCTCTCGGTAGTGTTGGAAACCATTCCAGTGGAGCGCGCCACAGTCATCAGTCCCAGCGAGGATGCGTTGCCCTCCGCTGTGCAGGAGGAGATAGCGCTTCTGCTTTCCGGGTCGGCTCCGATCGAAAGCGTGCCCCGGCACGCCTTCTATGCCTTGGCCCGTACCCCTGATCTGGCCCTGTGCGTGGTCACTGGCGACAATCGGAGGTTCGCGAACGTACTGCTCACGGTTGGTGTCCTGAAGCCCGTGGAAACCGGCCGCTGAGCCACGGGGCCCCGTACCCCGGCGTCCGCGTGAGGCCTTGGTCGGGACACAGTCCACGGTCAAGTATGTTCAGTGCGGGCGCTCGCTCGGGCGCGGAAGAGCGCGATCGCGTCCCGCATCGCTTTGCGCGCCCGGGTCCGGTCCCCGGCCGCGTCGTAGGCGCAGGAGAGGCGGAACCAGGAACGCCAGTCCGCCGGCGCTTCTTCCGCCTCGGCCTGGTATTTGCGGAATTCCGCGTCGGCGGCGGCACGGACTATGCGTCCACCAGGGGTCCGCGGTAAATTGTCCACCGGCAGCCCTCCCTCGGTCTCCAGCACCCTGGCCATCTTCTCCATCCGGGTCCCAAAGGTCAGCTCGCGCACCAGCGCCCACAGGCCCACCGGCGGCAGCACGACGTAGGCGGCGCCGAGAGCCTTGGCGGTCCAGTTGGGGTCCTGCAGCAGCCAGAAGGACTGCTGCAGCATGACCACGAGGTAAAAAACCAGCAGCAGGCAAATCAGGCCCACCCAGATTTTGGTCCGGGACATCGGCTAGGCCTCCAGGTCCAGGTAGCCGTCCAGGCCCACCGTCAGCCCGGGCCTCGAAGCCACAGTACGCACTCCGATCAGCACGCCGGGCATAAAGGATTCCTGGTTGAACGAATCGTGCCGGATGCTCAATTGTTCGCCGGGGCTGCCCAGCAGTACTTCCTGATGCGCGGTCAGGCCTGCCAGCCGCACGCTGTGCACCGGGATCCCTTCGATGCTGGCGCCGCGGGCGCCGTCGAGCTGCTTTTCGGTGGCGTCCGGAGCTGGCGGCAGGTGAGCGTCGGCCCGCGATGCGGCGATCAGCTCTGCGGTGTGAATGGCGGTTCCGGATGGAGCATCAAGTTTACGTGGATGGTGCAGCTCGATGATTTCCACGGAGTCAAAGTATTTGGCGGCCTTGGCGGCGAAGGCTGTGGCCAGCACGGATCCCAGCGCGAAGTTGGGGGCAATCAGCACACCGGTTTCCGGATGATCCGCCAGCAGTTCGCGAAGGGAGGCAAGTTTGTCCGCGCTCCAGCCGGTGGTCCCGACGACGGCGTGGATGCCACGTTCGACGGCGAAGAACACGTTGGTTTCGGTGGCATCCGGCACGCTGAGGTCGATGGCGATCTGGGTTCCGGCGGACACCAGGTCCTCGAGCGCGTTCCCGCGGCCGAGCGCCGCCACCAGTTCCAGGTCCGGGGCCGCCGTCACGGCCGCCACCGCAGCCTTTCCCATCCGGCCATTGGCGCCCAGGACGGCCACCCGCACCTTGTCAGTCATGCTCCAAGCCTACGCGGAATCGCTGGCCCCTCCGGCACCCACCCACTCGACGGAACCGTCCGCGAAGTACTGCTCTTTCCAGATCGGCACTTGGTCCTTGATCCGGTCCACCAGTTCGGCGCAGGCGGCAAAGGCCAGCTGTCGGTGAGGTGCGGCGACTGCACAGACCAAGGCAGCATCGCCAATTTCCAGCGGTCCCACCCGATGAGCGGCCCAAACGCGCAGGGTCGCAGGCGGGCTGGCGGCGTCGCCGCTCGGGCCGCCGTCGTCGCCGGCGCCGCTCGGGCCGCCGTCGTCGCCGTCGCCGCTGTCGTCGCCGCTTTCGCCGCCGGCTCCCTTCCCACGGCCTCCGGCTCCGGCGGAGAAGTCGGCGAGCACACTGGCGACGACATCGGTCATCACCCGCTCAGCGGTGGGGTGGCCGCTGTAGCTGAGACGCGCCACGTCGCGGCCGCCGTCGTGGTTGCGGACCACTCCGCTGAAGCTGACCACCGCCCCACAGTCGGCCGCATCCACTGCGTCGATGGCCTGCTGCACCGTGATGGGCTCGGCGCTGAGCCGGGCGGAAAGAATTTCAGTGCTCATGGTTGCCTTCCAGCTGGTCACAAAGGTGCGCCAGGAACGGTTCGAGCACGGCCAGTCCGTCCCTAATGCCGCCCGAGGAACCGGGCAGGTTGACGATGAAGGTGTTTCCCACCACTCCGGCATAGCCACGGCTGAGCACCGCGGCCGGTGTCTTCGACCGGCCGGCAGCCCGGATGGCCTCCATGACGCCGGGGATCTCGCGCTCCAACAGGGGATGGGTCATTTCGGGCGTAAGGTCATCGGCGGTGAGACCTGTCCCGCCGCTGGTGATAATGACCGAGGGGTGTTGCGAAATGAGGTGCTGCAGTGCGTCGTGGACGTCCTGTCCATCGGCGACAATCTGCACCGGCAACGACTCGAAACCCTGCCCGGTCAGCCAACTGCCGATGATCGGAGCGCTCGTATCCTGATAGCCACCGGTGGCAGCCCGGGTGGAGGCGATGACTACCCCTGCGCGTCGTACGGTGTTAGATTCTGCGCGGATGCCGGCCCGGCGAACCGCTCCGGCATCGGTGTTAACTCCGGGCATTCCGCCGGATTCGGCACCGGTGTTGACCCCGGATTCCTCACCGGATTCGGATCCGGTGCTCACAGGACCCAGTCCCCGCTCTTACCTCCGCTTTTGGCCAGCACCTTAATGTCTGTGAGCACGGCGTGCTTGTCCACCGCCTTGATCATGTCGTACAGGCTCAGCGCGGCCACCGATGCGGCGGTAAGGGCCTCCATCTCCACTCCGGTGACTGACCGCGTCTTCACCAGGGCCGTAACGGTGATTGAGGTGGCTGCCAAGGCGAAATCGACCGTGACCTTGCTGATGGGCAGCGGATGGCACAGCGGGATCAGCTCCGGAGTCTTTTTGGCGGCCATGATCCCGGCCACTCTTGCCACGGCGAGCGCGTCCCCCTTTGGAAGTTCGCCGGCTCCCAGCAGGCTCAGGACCTCCGCCGTCGTGGCTACGACTGCCTGTGCGGTGGCCTCCCTGGTGGTTTCATCCTTGCTGGACACGTCCACCATCAGCGCCGTGCCGTCTGCGCGCAGGTGGGTCAAGGTGGCCGCTGGCGCCGACTGCGGATGCTTTGTTGAATTGCTCATAACAGCCATACTTCCACTTCCGCGCCGGCGATGAGCTCCACGGCGTCCGCCGGCAGATGAATCATGGCATTCGAGGCCGCGAGGGAGCCCAACAGGTGCGACGACGACCCTCCCACCGGCGTGACGGTGGTCAGCACCGTCGGGTCTCCGTGTCGCAGTGCGCCGGCTTCGATTCCGGCCTGGCTTTCGGCTCCGGGACCCTCCACTCCGGACAGCTTTTCAGCTCTGCTGCGCTTCCGCGCCCCCGCCGGTCGCAATACGGTGCCGGCCGGATCGAGTTGCACGACCCCGCGGCGGATCTGATGCTTGCCGGCCGGGGAGGTCAGATCGGTGTCCAGCCGTGCCCAGATCCGCGTCCGGGGCCGCGGCGAGCCGAGCAATGCGCTCAGTGCCGGCCGCAGGAACATTTCGAACGACACTACGCCGCTGACCGGGTTGCCCGGGAATCCCAGGAAAGGCAGGCCTTCGACAGTTCCAAGGCCCTGTGGGCCACCTGGCTGCATTGCCACGGAGCAGAATTCCACTTCGGCACCAGCCAGCGACTGCTTGACAACTTCGAAGGCGCCCGCGCTAATGCCGCCGGTGGTCAGAATCAGGTCGATTCCCCCGCCGGTGGCGGCATGCCGGAAGACCTCCCGGAGCGTGGCGGGATCATCGGGCACCAGGGCGGCCAGTTCCACCTCGGCGCCGGCTTCGAGCAGGTTGGCGTGCAGCAGCATTGAGTTGGCGTCGAAGATCTTTCCGGGCGGCAGGGCCGTGCCCGGCAGCACCACTTCGTCCCCGGTGGCCACCAGCAGGACGCGCGGCCGACGCCGCACCTGCAGTTCAGTCAACCCCAGGGCGGCGGCCAGTCCCAGGTGCGCGGGACTCAGGCGGGTGCCGGCCGCGAGGGCCAGCCCGCCGGCCTGCACATCGCTGCCGGCGGCACGGACGAACGACCCGGCGACGGTGGCCGGAAGCGCCACCGTGGTCCCGTGGCCCGCGGAATCCGGAAAGGTCGCGGGAACGGCACGCTCGATGGGAACGACGGCGTCCGCGCCGTCGGGAAGCATGGCCCCCGTCATGATCGGTGCAGCAGTGCCCCGAGCGAGCGGGGCGGGAACCGCGCCTGCCGGAATGGTCGGCGCGACGACCAGCTCAGCGCCCTCCGCCAGGTCCGAGGCATTGACGGCATACCCGTCCATCTGGGAGTTCCCGAACGGAGGCAGGCTCAGCGGCGCATGCACATCATGGCTGAGCACCCTGCCCAAGGCCTGAATCAGCGGCAGCCGGGGGCCGTCGTCGTCGAACTTTGAGACATTCCAGGCACCAGCCAGCAGCGCCCGCACCGCCTCCTGGTGGTCTGCTGCGGATCTGCGCATCGTGTCCGTCCTCCCGCACTTTGCCGGCTCTGCCGTTCCAGACCCGTAAGGGTTGCCCGCTGCACGGGATACCTCTTCTTTGGCATGATGCCAGATATGCCCGTCGAAACAGAACCCCAGATCACATCTTTGCCTGGCAGCGGCCCTGACGGCCGACCTGGCAGTAGACCTGACAGCCGTCCGCGCATCGCCATTATCGGTGGCACTGGACTGTATGCCCTCCCCGGGGCGGACATCGTGGACGTCCGGGAGATTCCGACACCGTTCGGAGCGCCCTCGAGCCCGATCACCTTGGCCCGGCTGACCACGCCGGCGGACCCGACACGGACAAGCCTCGGTTGGAGGGCCCGCGCCGACGGGAAGCCGGGCGCGGACACTGCCGGGAAGCCGGGCACGGACACTGTGCTGGTCGCCTTCCTGAGCCGGCACGGGCGCGGCCACCGCCTTCCGCCGCAGCAGATTAATTATCGGGCGAATCTGTGGGCGCTGAAGTCGCTGGGCGTTGAGGCTGTCATTTCCTCCGCCGCGGTAGGAGGACTGGTCCCCAGCCACCGGACGGACAGCTTCGCGGTGCCGGACCAGTTTTTGGACAGGACGTGGGGCCGGCCGGACACCTTTTACGACGGCTCCCTGCCCACCGGTGTTCAGCACGTGGGCGCGGCCGAACCTTTCTGCCCCAGCCTGCGGCGGCTGCTGGCCACGGCGCTGGCGGAACACGGTGAGGACTACCTGCCCACCGCCGCAGTGGCCGTCATCAACGGACCGCGCTTCTCCACCAAGGCCGAATCCGCGGCCCTGGTGCTAGCCGGCGCGCACATCGTCAGTATGACGCAATACCCCGAACCTGTTTTGGCGGCCGAGCTGAACATGGGTTTTGCCAGCCTCGCCTACATCACGGACGCGGATACCGGACACGACGGGTCCGAGGCTGTCACCGCGGAGCTTGTTTTCGCCCGCCTCGCCGCGGCCCAGCCTCGGATTCTGGCGGTTCTTGGCTCCGTGGTCCGGCTGATCGAGACCGGTGTTCCCTACCGGGCCGCAGCGGGGATTTCGGCGTCGGCTGTTGGCGCAGTGATGGCCGCACCGGTGAAGGGACCGAGCAGCGACGGTGGACCTGCCGACGGGCCAGCCGATGCTGCACCGGCTGGGGTGCTCCGGTGAGGATCCTGCTCACTGGTGGTGCCGGCTTTATTGGTTCGCATATCGCTCAGGCTGCGCTGGCATGCGGATGGGACGTTACGGTACTGGACTCGCTGGAGCCGGCCGTGCATCCCCGTCTCTCTGACATCGATCCCCGACTGCGCTTCCTCAAGGGTGACGTGGGCGATCGGGAAACCGTCGCCGTCGCGCTGGACGGCGCAGACGTCGTCGTCCATCAAAGCGCCAAGGTAGGTTTGGGCGTGGACTTTTCCGATGCACCCGATTACGTCCGCAACAACGACTTGGCCACCGCCGTGCTGCTGGCCGGAATGGCTGAGGCAGGCATCGGTGCGCTGGTGCTTGCCTCTTCCATGGTGGTGTACGGGGAGGGCGCTTACACCAGCGTCGGTGGCCAACTGGTGCGGCCTGGGCCACGTCGAGCCAGCGATTTGGCGGCGGGAATCTTTGATCCGCGCCATCCTGAAACTGGCGAGCTGCTCACCCCGGCCCTGCTGGACGAGGATGCACGGCTGGATCCACGCAATGTATACGCCGCGTCCAAACTGGCACAGGAGCATCTGGCCTCGGCCTGGGCCAGATCCACCGGTGGCCGCGCCATAGCACTGCGCTACCACAATGTGTATGGACCCCGAATGCCCAAGAACACTCCCTACGCCGGCGTGGCAAGCCTGTTCCGCTCGGCGTTGTCCCGTGGAGAGGCGCCGCGCGTTTTTGAGGATGGCGGCCAGCGCCGCAGCTTCATCCACGTGGCTGACGTTGCCGCGGCTAATATCTCCGCGGTGCAGGCATTACAGGCAGGAAACGGCAGACAATTTCGCGCCTTCAATGTGGGCGCGAACGAGGTACACACGGTCGGTGATGTAGCGCGGGCTCTGAGCGAAGCGGCTGGCGGACCACCACCGGTTGTCACAGGCGAATTCCGGCTGGGCGACGTTCGGCACATCACGGCGTCCTCCGATCGGATCAAGTCTGAGCTGGGCTGGGCTCCCCAACGCGGCTTCGAGGATGGCATGAAGGAATTCGCGCTCGCCCCACTCCGCGGAGAATCCCAAGTGAGTAACAGCTGATGCACTCATTTCGCGTTTTGAGTGCATCAGCTGCCACTTAGTTGGGTAGCGGGGACGAACGGGTCAGACGACCGACGCCAGGGCCACTCCGACGGCGGCGGCCAGGACGCAGCCTGCCAGCGTACCGAGCCCGTTGAGCAGTGCCAGCCCGGAGCGGCGGCTTTGGATGAGCCGGATGGTTTCGAAACTGGCAGTACTGAAAGTGGTGTAACCGCCCAGGAACCCGGTTCCAAGGATCAGCTGGAGGTCACCGGGGCTGGCCCGATGGCTCAGCAGCCCGGCGAGAAAGCCAAGCAGCAGCGAACCGGAGATATTGATCAGCATGGTTCCCAGCGGTACAGCGGTGCGGATCCGTGCCCGGAGCAGGGAGTCGACGGCGAACCGCAGTCCAGCGCCGAGGCCGCCCGCGAGCCCGAGCAGGAGGACCGTCATTGCGCGCTCCCCTTGGGATGCTGGGCGATACGCTGGTCGTCGGCCGCCGGATCGGCCTCCCGTTCTTCGCACCGGATGCCGGTCTTATCTGGCGCTCCGCTCTGGTGATGCCACCGCGCGCCCGCCCAGATTCCGAGGCTGGTGGCCACGGCACCGCCGAGCAGACTAGCCGCCAGGTACAGCACAGCGGGACCAATCCTTCCGGCTTGGACAAGGTGCACGGCGTCCAAGGCCAGGGTGCTGTAGGTGGTGAAGGCGCCCAGAAAGCCGGTTCCCAGCAGCAGCCGAACTACGCGCAGACCGCCAGCATCGCGGCCCCGCCGGGACAGACCTTCCAGGAGTGCGCCCAGAGCCAGCGCCCCAGTGAGGTTGATCAACAGGGTAGACAGCGGCCAGCCGCTGGGTTCAGGCAGCACGAGGCCCAGCCCGTAGCGGGATAGGGCGCCACCGACCCCACCGGCGGCTACGAGCAGGACATAGCGCATCTTCAAATGCACCGCGCGGAGTTGGTTGTCCTCCTGTTCGCCGTCGACGGGCATTGTCTCCGCATCAACATCGTTGGCCTTGGTGACATCGGCGCTGGCGTGGTCGGCGTCCTGGGCGCTGGCGTCGGGGCGGGGTACAGATGTGATGCGCTGGTTTTCACTCATCGTGGGCCGCTGCCCGACCGCGGCCGCAGCGGAACCACCACGACGGGCCGATGCTGGCGATGGGTCAGATGAACCGCGATGGATCCAGTCAGCAGTTCCTCCAACCGGGCGCCAATGCCGCGCTCGCGCGTCCCGACAACGATCAGGGCGGCGTTGATGGTTTCCGCAAACCGCCCCAAGGCCCGCGCCGGATCGCCTGCCAGCGTCGTGTATGACCAACCGATGGGAAACGGCGCCAGTTCGCGGCCCAGCCGGAGCCTCAGTTGTTCCGCGACTCTCTCGGCGTCGTCATCGACCGCGTCGGGGTCGATGGATCCGGCTTCCACTGTGCCGTCCACAGCTTCCCGCCGCAGGTAGCGGGTGACGTCCACATAGGCGCAGACCAAGTCGGACCCGAGACTAAAGGCGAGGTGGGCAGCTGATTGGATGACCGCCGGATGCTGCCCCGGATGGACGGCGGCCAGAATGGGACCGGTAATCCGGTGCAGGTCGGGTACCAGGGCAGAATGCGGCGCCGGTGCAGAGCCGGGCGCCGGTGCGGAGTGTGGCGGCCGTTCGCCGGGCGCCGGTGGAGGGTCAGGCATCCGCCCTACATGCTGATCGGCCATGGGATTTCCTCTCCGGGCATAGTTGACCTACCTTGTGCAGAAAAGGCAGGAACCATCAGCCAAGCGGCGGTTCGGGCTGTTTCGCTGTGTCACGGTGATGTCACAGTTCGGAGCCCCGGCGGGATCCATCGCCGTTTCCTGACCCTACACGGTTTCGTGCCTGGTTCGCCAGCGCCAAATTACCAGGCGCCGGTGTCCGCAACCAGTCCCTCAGCAGCCGTTGGACGCGCCCCTATAAGGGGAGCGGCTCCGTCAGCGAACCGATCACGAAGTCCGCCCCCGCACTGTGCAGCTGATCGCGGCTGAAGTGGTGGCTCGCCACCCCAACGCAGTCGATTCCGGCCGCGTGAGCACCGTCGACGTCGTGCGGGGTGTCGCCGACGACGATCGCCTGGCCGCCCGTTATCGCTTCGCCGTAGACCAAGGAGGCCCGGCTCAGTGCTGTTTTCGTCAGCTCCCCGCGGTCTGTGGAGTCCGAGCCATAACCACCGAAGGAGAAAAACCGGTTCAACCGGGCCCGATGAAGTTTGATGTGGGCCGCCGCCTCCAAGTTTCCTGTGACGATCCCCAACAGGTAACCGTCCTCGATGAGCTGCGGCAGCAGTTCTTCCACGCCGTCCAACACGCGGTAGTTCTCGGAATCCGCGACCGTGTCGTACAGGTAGTGCAAACGGCGTTCGAGCAGCCGGGCAAATTCCCGGCGCTCGGGTTGGCGCTTCAGGACTGCTTGAAAGGTCCGCCTCCCCACCTCTGGGTCGGTCATGCCCGTGTCGGTGAATTCGGCGATGTCCGCCGGAATTCCATACAGCTCCTCGAATGCCAGCCGCCATGAGGCGGCTCCAGCTCCGCCACTGATAATCAGGGTGCCGTCAATGTCGAACAAAATCGCCTTACGGGCCTCTGTCATGCGGTAGCTCCTTGACTGATCGTGCGGGCGTGGCTGGCAGCCGTTCCCCCGGGCTCAGTGATGCTGTACCGCAGAGTCCGTCATGCTGTATCAGATGGCTCAGCCAGCCTGCACATGGATGGTGTGGAAGCCGGACGCGCCGTCCGGGGCTGGCGGAGCCACCTGGTCGGTCTGCAGCTGTCCCTGCCCGTCAGTGGCGCGGACTTGCAGTTGGTGGCCGCCGGGATCCATTTGAACCTGAGCGGACCATTGGTACCAAGTGTCCTTGGAGATTCCCGGGGCCAGTTTGGCTTCCTGCCAGTTACCCTGATCCACGCGCACCTCCACCTTGGAAATCCCCCGTTCCTGCGCCCACGCCACTCCTCCCACGGGGACGCTGCCCGCTTTCACCGAGCCACCGTCCCGGGGGGTGTCGATGCGCGAGGACGTCTTGATGATTCCATGGGTGGACCATCCGCGGGTGGACCAGTAGCCCAAGTCTTCAGCAAAGGTGGTGACCTTAAGATTGGTGACCCATTTGGTGGCCGAAACAAAGCCATACAGGCCAGGCACGATCAGGCGGGCCGGAAAACCGTGCTCGATCGGCAGCAGCGCGTCGTTCATGCCGACGGCGATCATCGCCCCGCGGTTGTCGGTCATCGCCTCCAGCGGTGTGCCGGCAGTGAACCCATCAGTGCTGCTGGACAGCACCATGTCCGCACCGGGCTTAACGCCGGCCAGTGCCAGCAGTTCACGCACCGGCCAACCCAGCCATTTCGCGTTGCCGATCAGGTCCCCACCCACCTCGTTGGACACGCAGGCGATAGTCACATACTGTTCCATCATCGGTTTGGCCAGCAGCGTGGCGAGGTCGATCTCCACCTCGTGGTCAACCATCCCCGTCACCGTCAGTTTCCAGCTGGTGGGGTTCACGTTGGGCACCACCAAGGCGGTATCGATGCGGTAGAAATCCGCATTCGGCGTGACCAGCGGCTCCATTCCGTCCAGTTTAATCTCCGCTCCGGCCGGGATGACCGCACCTGGTGTCGTCGAGGGTGACGCCGGGGCGGGGAGCCGCAGTTTTTCCCGCGCCTGGGCAACTCCCACGGCCGTGGTCCGTGCCACGGCGGCAAAGATTCCCGCGACGACGGCGACGCCGGCACCTGCGCCGGCCGCCTGCAGGAACCGGCGCCGGTCTTCACCCGCTGCCGGGGCACGCGTCGGATCGGGATTCCTGGGCAGCCAGGCAAGCAGCCGCTTGCGAAAGGCTCCCAGCAGCAAAATGGCCAGCACCGCCGCCAGCACTGGTGCCGCGATGGCCGCCGTCGTACTTTGCGCGCGCGTCAGCACTGCCACCAGGCCGACGATGCCGAAGACTGCGATGCCCACGACGCCGACAAAACGGCGGCGCACCTCAAAGATGCCGGCCAGAGCGGCTAGGACCGCAACTACCAGGCACATGGCAATCAGGAACGCCAGCTTGTCTGAAGTGCCGAAGATCGAGATCGCCCAGTCCTTCACACCAGGGGGCATGCCGTCGATTGCCGCACCACCGACGCCCGTCAGCGGTGAGACCGCCGGGCTGATGGCCGCGGCGGTTAGTTCGCCGGCCACAACCCCTATGGCCACGGAGATCAAGCCGCAGACAGCCGCCCAAAACATCAGCTTGCGCCCCGGACGGGAAGTGCTCCCCAGGAACGGTTCACGCCCTAAACCGCCGCTGCCGGAGGTATTCCCGGGCTGCCCACCCGTGGCATTGGGCCCGGATTCGGTGTGGACGCTCATGATTGATCTCCTTGACTTACGGCTGCGCGCTGAGCTGAAGGACGGGAAAGGGCCGCAGCCCGGGCCGCCGAAATATGTGGCGTGGCAGATTGTGGGGTGGCGGATTGCTGGGTGGCAGATTGCTGGCTGACCTGTTGCCCCGCGGCCTTCGACGCCATGGCGGGCACCGGCAGGCGCAGGGTGAAACGGCAACCCTGCCCGGCGTTGGCGGCTTCGACGGTGCCTTGGTGTGCCTTGACGATGCCGGCCACCATACTCAGTCCGATGCCGGCACCGCTGAAGGGGCTCTTGCGCCGTCCCGGCGCCTTCTGCCAACCCGTGGTGAACAGCCTGGACAGGTCATCCTCAGCGATGCCGCCGCACTCGTCTTCCACCACGACGGTGGCCCAGCCCGCCCCTCCGGACGCGGCGATCCGGACGGTGCTGCCCTCGCGGCTGTAGATAATGGCGTTCAGGATGACATTGCGGACCGCCCGGCCCAGGGAGGCGGCGTCCGCCGCCGCCAGTGTGGGGCGCACCCGTTCACCGTTGATGCTGATGCTGCGGCGCTCGGCTAGCGGGGCCAGATCGGCGATGGCATCGCTGACCAGATCGTAAAGATCCAGCCGCTCAATTCTGAGTTCGATGGTTCCGGCCTGGATTTTGGACAATTCAAGCAGGTCATTAATCAGCACGGCCATCTGGTCCGCCTGCCCGATGATCTTGCGGTGGTACCCAGATACGTCCGTCACCACACCATCCTCGAGGGCCTCGGTCATCGCCCGCATGCTCGCCAGCGGGGTGCGCAGGTCGTGCGAAACCCAGCTCACCAACTCTCGGCGGGCCTGTTCGACGACGGCCTCGCGGCGCCGGGATTCGTCCAGTTTTTCACTGGTGGACTGCAGCTCGGCAGCCAGTGCTGCCAGTTCGGAACTCATTTTGCCCTGCGGGAGGACGGTTTCTCCCCGTCCGATCCGACGGGCCGCACCGATCAGGATCCGGGTGTTGCGGGCCACCCGTAGACCGAGAACGACTGCGACGGCCACGGCTACCAGGGAAGCGATCGCCAGGATGTACCACATCACCTCCAGGTCGTGGGCGGAAATGAACATGGCGTTGAAGGCGCTGATCATTCCGGCCATCAGCACGCCGATGGTTGCGACAACCACTAGGCACAGCTGAATAACAATTGAAGCCCTGCGCAGCAGCCGCTGCAACAGGACCGTAATCACGCCTATCGACACCGCCCAGAACAGTACCACCCGCAGGATGGTCAGCAGATCCTCCTCACTCACGCGGATCGACCCCCCTCCGGCATGCCGTCCGCCTTCACTTCCGGCAGCTCCGCGGCGACGCCTTTGCCGGGGTCGGTCCGGTCGGCGGAGTCGGTCGGGTCAGCCTGTTCGGCGGCCTGCAGCGTGCCCGCTGCGTCGCCGTCGAACCGGTACCCGACGCCCCAGACCGTGCGCAGCAACGTTGGTTTGGTGGGGTCACGCTCGATTTTTTCGCGCAATCGACGAACGTGGACGGTGACAGTGGACAGATCGCCAAAGTCCCATTCCCATACCGCCCTGATCAGTTCCTCCCGACTAAAGACCTGATTGGGACGACGCAGAAAAAACGCCAGCAGATCAAATTCGCGGGCCGTCAGGCTCAGCTCCCGACCATCGCGGGTAGCGATGCGAGCGGCCGGATTGAGCACGAATCCGGCCAGTTCCACCTCCGGCTCCGGGGTGAATTCCTTCACACTGCGGCGCAGCACCGACTTCACCCGCAGCATCAGCTCCCGCGGCGAGAAGGGCTTCGTGACGTAGTCGTCCGCGCCCATTTCCAATCCCAGGATCCGGTCGCCTTCGGTGCCGAGTGCGGTGAGCAGGATGATCGGCATCGACATCGTTGCCCTGATCCGCCGGCACACCTCCACCCCGTCGAGTCCAGGCAGCATGCGGTCCAGGATGATCAGGTCCGGTGCATGGGTTTTGGCCAGGTGCAACGCCGTGAAGCCGTCGGCGGCAAGATCCACCTGGTAGCCCGCCTGCAGCAGGTAGTCCCGCACCACATTTGAAATAATCTCCTCGTCTTCGACCAGGAGGACGCGGCGGTTGCCCACCTCGGTGGGTCCGGCGGAAAACTGCCGACTGTTCACACTTCCAGCATAGGTTCGTCCCGCCATACCGCCAGCGCTAACGGTACCAATGAGTTATCCGTCCCGGTTCCGTAAGAATTTCCGCGGGCCAAGGCGGACCCCGGGATCCTACGGTCAAAGGGTGAAGGAAAAACACCCGCTTCAGCAACCGCCCCCGCACGCGCACCCGCCGGGAACCGACGTCCTCGTCGACGTCGTTCTGCCGTGCTTGAACGAGGCCGCCGCATTGCCCGGCGTTCTCGCCGCGCTGCCGGCCGGATTTCGGGCCATCGTGGTGGACAACGGCTCCACCGACGGTTCGGGCACGCTTGCGGCGGAACTCGGCGCCTTCGTCGTGCGGGAACCACAAAGGGGTTTCGGTGCCGCCGCACACGCGGGACTACTTGCGGCCACGGCCGAATTCGTCGCCTTCTGTGACTGCGATGGCTCCCTGGACCCCGGCCAGCTGCCGGCGCTGCTGGCTCCCGTGCGCAGCGGGGTGGCGGATCTGGTGCTTGGCGCCCGGCGCCCGCTCAGGGGTTCCTGGCCGCTCCATGCCCGTCTGGCTAACCGAGTGCTGAGCCGACGGCTGCGCCGGCTGACCGGCATTGAGCTCACCGATCTGGGACCGATGCGCGTTGCGCGGCGCCGTGCACTGCTGGACCTGGCCCTGCGGGACCGACGCAGCGGCTATCCGCTGGAAATGCTGCTCAATGCCCATGCACACGGCTGGCGGGTGGCGGAGCTTCCGGTCATTTACTCCCCTCGGTTGGGCCGTTCCAAAGTCACCGGCACGGTGCGCGGTACCCTGACGGCTGTCCAGGACATGTCCGCACAGCTATCCCGCACTCGCACGCCGGGCCGGACCGTGCCGGGGCTCACGGTCGCCGTGATCGCCAAGGAATGTCTGCCGGGGAAGGTCAAGACGCGGCTGACACCCCCGCTGTCCCCGGCCACCGCGGCGGCACTGGCACAAACCAGCCTGAGCCAGACGCTGCGGGCGGTCCAAAGCCTGCCCGTGGCCCGACGCTTGCTGGTGCTGGAGGGGAGCCCACGGCCAGAGGATGCAGCGGGTTTCGAAGTCTTCGCGCAGGCCTCCGGCTCGCTGGATGAGCGGCTGGCCGCCCTGTGCTCGCTGACCGAGGGCCCCCTCCTCATCCTCGGCATGGACACACCCCAGCTGACGCCTAAACTGCTGCAGCCGCTGCTGGACGACTGGTCGGGCCCGGAGCCGCGATTCGGTTCCTGGCTTGGTCCTGCGGACGACGGCGGTTTCTGGGCTTTGGCGCTGCGCCACCCGGACGGCGACCTGATCCGGGGTGTGCCGATGTCCACGCCCGCCACCGGAGTGGATCAGTTGGCCCGGCTGCAGCAAGCCGGAATCAACGTCGGGCTGCTGCCCATGCTGACCGATGTTGATACCATCGACGCTGCGCTCAAGGTCGCGCAGGAGTGCCTGGGCACTCCGTTCGCGCACGCAGTTGCGGAATTGTCCTTCACCATTGATCCACTGGCGGATGCCGTATGAGCGCCGAGCCGCAGGTTCCCTTCGCTGTTCCGGCTGTTCCGGCGCTTGGAACTGCGCGCCGCCGCTTCTTCGGCCAAGGTGGCGCAGAACCCTACGCACGCGGTCTTCAGCACGGCGTGGGAACCCTGATCCTCCGGCCGGCTAACGACAGCACGGCGGCCGTTCCCCTGCGGTTACAGCTTCAGCACTGGTGCGCTCCCGCCGCCGCCGAGGAGCGTGCACTGCTCCGCGGTCTCCGCGGTCCCGTCCTGGACGTAGGCTGTGGTCCCGGCCGGATGCTCGCCGCCGCTGCAGCCATTGGTTTGAAAGCCACGGGCGTGGACAGTAGCGAGATGGCGGTGCAGCATGCCCGCGCCCGGGGTGCCATGGTGCTGAACAGCTCCATCTTCGACGCGCTGCCGCAGGAGGGCCGCTGGGGATCGGCTTTGCTGCTGGATGGGAACATCGGCATCGGCGGCAACGTCGGGGCCCTTCTGGCCCGATTGGCGCAGCTGCTCGACGTCCGGGGCAGCGTCCTGGTGGAGGTGGATCCGCGCGCGGATATGGACCTTGCCTACCAAGCGATATTGGAGGACGCCGCCGGCCATCTCAGCGAACCGTTCCCGTGGTCCCGCGTTGGCGCCGATGCGCTGGCCATCCACGCCGCAGCGGCCGGCTGGCGGGTGGCGGGAACGGCCGGCTTCGAGCTGCGCGGTTTCTGCTGGCTCCGACGAGTCGGTCCGCCGCACTGAACTGAGGCACTCAGGCCTGCGGACGTTTGTGCGCAGCAGGTCCGGATCGCCGCTGCCAAGGCGGTACGATCAGCAGCAACGCCACCGCCGCCAGCACAACCACGCAAACAAAATTGGCGCCCAGGTGGCTTGACAAGGAGCCGCCGTCGTACATCGTTCCACCGACCGCCAGCAGAGCCACCGCCACCGCCGTCAGCGCCACGACGTGCTGGCGGCGTAAGCCGGCCAGCAGCATCAGCGCCGGCACGGCGTACCAGATAACACTTGCCGCGCCCATCGCGTTGATCGCCCGGATCACGGCGCCGGTTCCGTGAATGGATCCCACCAACGGAGCGTAAAACATAGCACCGCAGTGCCACGCCAGCCCCAGGACGCCGAGTCCGGCCACGAACGCCTC
This sequence comes from Paenarthrobacter sp. Z7-10, assembly GCF_026932795.1. Taxonomy (GTDB): domain Bacteria; phylum Actinomycetota; class Actinomycetes; order Actinomycetales; family Micrococcaceae; genus Arthrobacter_M. Next base: position 26,126 of record NZ_JADPVH010000030.1, read on the forward strand.
GGGGACCGACATGGCTGCCGCGGCAAGGCGCAGCGGCACGGCCGGCAGCAGCGGCCGCAGAGCCAGAACGATGACGACGCTCACGGCGAGGCTCACAACGAACGCGACTGGCATGCCTGCAGCCTACAGACTGTAATCCCACCGATGGCGGAGTGAGGCCGTGGTGTGCGCGGATCGTAAGGATTTCCTCCTTCTCAGCCCGCTCCTGCTCTGCTGTCATTGACACATGCGCAGGCTTCTCGGATGGTTGTTGCGGAAGATCTTTGGTTGGCTGCAGGGCAGCTTCCACTCAACACTGCACTCCCCACGGACGGCGGTGGTGGTTGGCCGGCTGCTGGGTGTGGCCTTTTTGACGTGTTTTGTTACCGGCCTGTACTCGCATTTCCTACAGGACCCACTGCCGTGGCAGCCGGTGCTGGCCAGGCCCACCTGGCTCTACCGTCTGAGCCAGGGCACGCACGTGACCACTGGCGTTGCCTGCATTCCGCTGCTGCTGGCCAAACTGTGGACGGTCTACCCCAAGCTCTTCAGCTGGCCGGTCGTCACCGGAGTCAAAAGCGCACTGGAGAGGGCGTCGATCGCGCTTTTCGTGGCCAGCTCGGTACTCGAACTGGCGATGGGCCTGCTCAACGTCTACAAGTGGTATCCGTGGCCGTTCAGCTTCCGCCAAGTGCACTTCTGGCTGGCCTGGGTGATCGTGGGGTCGCTCGTCATCCACATCGGTGTGAAGCTGCCGCTGATCCATGCCCATTGGCGGGCAAGTCGGCCGGTCAACGACGTCGAACGGGAATCCCTCACCTCCAGGCGGGGTTTTGTGGGCGCCATTGCCGCGGCCGCTGCCGTCCTTACCGTGACCACCATCGGCCAGTCGATACCTGCTTTGGGCCCGGTGGATCTGTTCGCACCAAGGCGTCCGGGGTTGGGTCCGAATGCCCTGCCGGTGAACCGCACCGCGGCGGAGGCAAACATCCATGCGGCTGCCACAAATCCATCCTGGGCCTTGAAAGTGATCAATCAGAACCTCACCCACTCTTTCACGCTGGCACAGCTGCGGGCGATGCCGCAGACCGAGGTAGTGCTTCCGATAGCCTGTGTTGAAGGCTGGAGCCAAAACGCACGCTGGCGTGGAGTAAGAGTTCGGGAACTGCTGGCCCTGGTCGGGGCCGGGCCCAGGCAGGGAGCGGAGGTTCGCTCACTGGAAACAAACGGCGCCTATGCCGGTGCCCAAGTGCCACCTGAGTACGCCTGGGATGAGCTGACTCTCATAGCCCTGGACGTCAATTCCGCCCCGTTGGACCTGGAACACGGCTACCCGGCCCGGCTGATCGCACCCAACCGACCGGGCGTGCTGCAGACAAAGTGGCTCGCAAGCCTTGAAGTTCGGCAGAGATGATGGGAATGAAAAAATTCCGCATCCTCCTGATAGCGGTTGGCCTGCTCCCGTTGGGCTGGGGCCTCTACGGTATCGCGGCGACGGTGCCACCGGCCCAGATCCTGGGAATCCTGCTGTGGCTGGCGGGCGCCGTCGTATTGCATGACGGATTCCTGGTGCCGGTCCTGCTGACCATCGGAGCCGTAACGGTTTTGCTGACCCGCAGGCTGTCCCGTGCCGGCAGGTACCTGATCCGGCTGGCCCTCATTATCGGTGGATCCGTACTGCTGGTCGTGCTGCCGCTGATCCACACCGCCCCGCACACCGGAACGCCCACCGCACTGACCATGCCTTACACATTGAATCTGCTGGTGTTCCTGCTGGTGCTTGCCGCCGCCACGGCGGTTGGCGTGCTCATCGCCGAAAACCGGCAGCCTGGGACGAAGTCCGGAGCTGTTGTTTCCGGCACGAAGGATTATCCCGACGCGAATAATCGGCCAGGGTAGGAGCAATAGGCCCCGGACGAGGGGCGGCCCGGCACAGTGCATCTGCCCCGGCGAACCTTACGAAATCCGAACAAGCCTTCCTTCGCCCTCCCATCCGGGCCGGTGAACGGGCAGGATCGGTATGTGAGCAAAACATCTGATCCGGCGGCCGTCGCAAAGCCAGCGTGGCGCCGGTGGCTGCTCCCGATGGCTTTGCTGCTGGCCTTGGCCGCGGTCGTCTTCTTCACTGTCAGTCAGGACGCCGGCCATCCGTGGGTATCGCCGGTCGGAACGCTGGCCGCGTGGGCCGTCTTTGTTCCGGCAGCCCTAGCGGTCCGCCGCATTCCCGCGCGGCGTGCCGGCGCCGTCGTCGTGCTGGGTTCGCTGCTGCTCGGCGCCGCAGTCCTTTCCGCGCCACCGGCCACCAGCAACGATGCGGCCCGCTACGCTTGGGACGGGATTGTGCAGAGCGCCGGCGTTTCCCCGTATCGGTACGTTCCCGCAGATCAGGCCCTGGAGCAGCTGCGGCCGCAGTGGCTCTTCCAGGCCGCCGCGCCGGATGGAAGCTGCCGGGCTGACCTGTTCCCCAGCGGAACGGAGGCCACCAGCAATATTCCCGGCGGCACGCCACTGTGTACCGCGATCAATCGTCCGCAGGTGCCGACAATCTACCCCGCCCTGGCCGAAATCTATTTTCTCGCGGTCCGGCTGCTGCCCGGCGCCGGGGCAAACCTGCTCGCCTTCCAACTGGCCGGTTTTGCTCTCAGCCTGGCCGTGACGGTGCTGCTGCTGCGCTTTTTGGCCTTGACCGGCAGGCCAGCGCATCAGGGGGTGTGGTGGGCCTGGTCGCCGCTGGTGCTCTTCGAGGCAATCAACAACGCCCACGTGGACGTGCTGGGCGCTGCTGGGGTGCTTGTCTCGGTCCTGCTGCTCAGCCGGGGCCGCGTGCTGGGTTCGGGCATCGCTTTCGGCGCCGCCGTGGCGGCCAAACTGATTCCGGCAATTGCCGCACCGGCCCTGCTGTACCGGCGGCCGCTGCGCTTCGTGCTCGCTGCTCTGACCACTTTCGCCGCACTGTACCTGCCCTATCTGCTCGTCAGCGGCACGGCAGTAATCGGCTTCCTGCCCGGTTACCTGGCCGCCGAGGGATATCAGGGCAGTAACGGCCCGCGTTTCACTCTGCTGCACATGGTCCTGCCGGACAGTTGGGCTGCTCCGGCGGCAGCGCTGCTGCTGGTCGGCCTGTCATTCTACGTTGGGCGGCGAGTGGATCCGATCCAACCTTGGGATAAGCAGACGCTCATGGTGGGCGGCACGCTGCTGGTGGTCAGCCCAAGCTATCCCTGGTATGCCCTGCTGCTGCTGCCGCTGGTGGTGCTCAGCCGGCGGTATGAGTACCTCAGCATTCCACCCGTTCTGGCCATGATGTATTTCACCGGTGCCGAACCCTATGGTCAAACCGCCGCCCGGCTCGGGCTGCTGGCCGCCGCCTTCGCCATCGCCATAACCGGCTGGCACCGCAGCCGCCAAGCGCAGCGGTCCAGCCGACGAGCCCGGCAATCCGGCCGCCATGCCGCCGCGTCAGGCCTACTGGCCCGGGCCGGGCAGCCGGCCGCGGCAACCCCACCGACCACGCCAGCGAACCCGACGGGAACAGCGTCGTCGTCGGCCGCGGCAACCCCACCGACCACGCCAGCGAACCCGACGGGACCTGCGTCCTCGGCGGCGCCGCAATGATCACCATGGACCGGCGCAGACCTGTTCCCCGGGGTCTGGGACCGTGCAGCGGAAACACCATGGTGCCGCCGCCCGCTGTGTGGCGTAGCGTTGGGCTATGAGTGTTCCCAGTGTCCGCTCCTCAGCAGAGCCAGAACAAGCGCCCGCACGCGGCCACGTGCCATTGGGCATGCCCGCCAATTTTCCCGCCGGAGAGCCGGGGTTGCTGGATCAGTACGGCCGGCGGGCCACGGATATGCGGCTGTCATTGACCGATAAATGCAACCTGCGCTGCACGTACTGCATGCCGTCCGAGGGGTTGGCCTGGCTGTCCAAGAGCCAGGTGATGACTGCCGAGGAGATCCTGCGGATTGTGCGCATCGGAGTGGACCGGCTGGGCGTGCGCGAACTGCGGCTGACCGGTGGCGAGCCGCTGGTGCGGGCGGACCTGGTGCCGATCATCGCCGGTCTGCGCGCTGCCCACCCGGACCTGCCGATCTCGCTGACCACCAATGGAGTGGGGCTGGCCAAGAGGGCGCAAGCGCTCAAGGACGCAGGCTTGACCCGGCTGAACATCTCGCTGGATTCCCTGCACCCGGAGACCTTTGCCCAGCTGACCCGCCGGCCGTTCCTGGACCAGGTGCTGGCGGGCGCGGAAGCCGCATCACGGGCCGGATTGGGACCGATCAAGATCAATGCCGTGCTGATGCGCGGCATCAATGATGGCGGCGCAGCCGACCTGTTGGGGTGGTCGCTGCAGCGCGGATACGAACTGCGCTTCATTGAGCAGATGCCGCTGGACGCAGATCATGGCTGGACCCGCGACAACATGATCACGGCCGCGGAAATCCGTGCCCTGCTCGCCGTCAAGTTCGAGCTCTCCGAGGACCCGCGGGACCGCGACGGGGCACCGGCGGAACGCTTTGAGGTGCGGCGGCCGGGTTCAGCGGAACTGCTGGGCACCGTGGGCATCATCGCCTCGGTGACGGAACCATTTTGTGCCGACTGCAAACGGACCCGGATCACCGCCGAGGGAAAGGTGATGAGCTGCCTGTTCTCCCGCGTCGAGGTGGATCTGCTGGCGCTGCTTCGGGCCGGCGCTGCGGAGGCCGACGACGACGCCATCGCCGCCCGCTGGCAGCAGGCAATGTGGGCCAAGCCTAAGGCGCACGGGATGGATCATGTGGGTCTGGGCAGCGCCGGTTTCGTTCAGCCGGACCGCAGCATGAGCGCGATAGGGGGCTGAAATGCTGGTCCGCTACTTTGCTGCCGCCCGCGCGGCCACCGGGATGGACGAGGAACCGCTGCTGCACAGCGCTCCGATCACGTTTGCCGAGCTGTTCGACCAGCTCACCGCCCTGCATCCGATTTCCGCATCCGGTCACACCCCACCACTGGCCGAACTGCTGGGCCGCTGCAGCTTCCTGCGCAATGAGGTTGCTGTCCGCGGCAGCGAAACCGAGCTCCAGCCCGACGATGTAGTGGACGTCCTTCCGCCCTTTGCCGGCGGCTGAACCTAGGTCCTGCCTAGCCCTCGCAGTCCTTGCAGTAGACCAGGCCGTTCTTTTCGCGGGCTTTCTGCGACCGGTGCCGAACCAGGAAGCACGAGGCACAGGTGAATTCGTCGGCCTGCACGGGAACCACCGTGACCAGCAGCTCCTCACCGGAGAGATCTGCACCGGGAAGATCAATTCCCTCCGCGGTATCAGCCTCTTCAAGGTCCGATAATGCCGTCTGGGTGCCTGCCCGGTTGGCCTGCAGCCCCTCCAGCGACTCAGTGCCGCTGTCATCGTCCTTTGTTCGTGGTGCGTCATAATCTGTTGCCATGTTCGGATCCAACTCCTCTCGCCCAAAAAATATTCCACTGTTCCCGCGGGCTAACTGCTGGCGAATAGTGATTCAGCGTCTGATGATAGCTCAAAAATCTGTCCGCGGAGGCCATGGCGGCTCAGCGGGATCCAGACAAGATCCGGCGCGCGGCCGGGCGAGGTTTACTCAACTGCAAGCCCGAAGGCTTTTACTATTCTTTTCCCGACTTGCTCAGTATGCTTATAACATTGTTTACCGATAACCCAAGATCAGGGCAAATGCCCGTTTACGAGATGGAGGACCAATGACATCTGCATCAGCACATACCGCTGCTGGGGGTACGCGCAGCAATGTCCAGAAGGCGGCAATGTTATCCGGCATTGTCTTTATTCTGGTGGGGCTGCTGGGGTTCGTTCCCGGGATCACGAGCCACTATGGAGAAATGAAATTTGCCAGCCATGAATCCGGGGCCATGCTGCTGGGACTGTTCCAAGTCTCCATCCTGCACAACATTGTCCATCTGTTGTACGGCGTTGTCGGCCTGGCGCTGGCATCAACAGTGGGTAAGGCACGCAGCTACCTCATCTGGGGTGGAATCATTTATCTGGTGCTCTGGATTTACGGTTTGATCGTGGACCAAATGTCGATGGCAAATTTCGTGCCTCTGAACACGGCCGATAATTGGCTGCACCTGGGACTCGGAATCGTCATGGTGGCCCTGGGCTATTTCCTGACGCGTTCACCCCGCAGCAACACTTCGGCGGCAGGTCGGTAAACCCGCTGCTGAATAAAGGCTGCTTCACCTCAACAAAAAACGGACCGCATTTTCGCTTTAGGCGAAAATGCGGTCCTCACGTTAGACGGTACGTCTGCCGTCTCCGGCTGGCTTGTCACCTGGTTGTGAGACACCCGCTCATGGACTTAGTGGCCGAAAGTCTCGGTCTCCTCGAAGGGCCCCACCACTGTAACGGTCCGCGGGGCGGCCGCAAGGTCGCGGGCCAGCTCGCGGACCTGGTCCGCGGTGACGTTGCGGATGCGCTGCAGGGTTTCGTCGATGTCCAGGAATTCCCCGGACACCAATTCCGCCCTGCCCAGCCGGGACATCCGGGAACCAGTGTCCTCCAGCGCCAGCACAATACCGCCGGAGAGCTGGCCCACGGCCTTGGAAAGTTCGTCGTCGCTGATGCCGTCCGCGGCGAGCTTCTCCAGCTCGGCCGTCAGCAGGGAAACCACCTGCGCGACCTTCTGGGGTGCGCAGCCGGCATACATGCCGAAATAACCGGCGTCGGCGTAGCCGGAGGCGAAGGAATAGGTGGAGTACACAAGCCCGCGCTTCTCCCGAATCTCCTGGAACAGCCGTGAGGACATCCCGCCACCCAGAACCGCATTGAGCACGCTCATGACGAAGCGCCGCTCGTCCGTGGCCACGATGCTGGGGCAGCCCAGAATGATATTGGCTTGCTCAACCTGGCGTTTGATCACCTGCAGTCCGGCCGTGCCGGAGATGGAGACCGGGAAGGCCGAGCGTCGGGCTACTGGCGAAGCTTCACCGGACATCGCCCAACCGGCACCGTGCAGCGCCGAGAGCACTTGGCGGCAGACGTCGTCGTGGTCCAGGCCACCAGCTGCGGTAACTACCAGTTCGTCCGGGCGGTAGTACCGGCGGTAGTGGTCCCAGACCGAGTCGCGGGCGACGGCGCGGATGGCGTCGGGAGTCCCGCCAATAGGGCGGGCCAGGGGGTGCCCACCCAAAACGGCGGCGACAAAGTGTTCATGTGCCACGTCGGTCGGGTCATCGCTGTCCATTGCGATTTCCTCGAGGATGACGTCGCGTTCCTGCTCCAGCTCCGCCGGATCAAGAACTGCGCCGGTGATCATGTCCGCGATGACGTCGATCGCCATGGAAAGATCGGTGTCCAGCACGCGGGCGTAGTAGCAGGTGCTTTCCTTGGCGGTGGCAGCGTTGGACTCTCCCCCCACCTCGTCAAAGGCGGAGGCGATTTCCAGCGCGGTACGCCGCCGGGTTCCCTTGAACAGCAGATGTTCCAGGAAATGAGTCGAGCCGTGTTGGCCCTCGGCTTCGTCCCGAGAGCCAACACCGACCCAAAATCCGATTGTCGCGCTCCGCTGTCCCGGCATCGATTCAGTCAGCACCCGCACTCCCCCGGGCAGGACCGAACGGCGCACGGTGGCACCGCCGGACCCGATGGAGACCAGTGTCGAATCCTGCCCGACGGCGCCGGCAGCGACGGCGGAGGTCAGCGGCAATACGGTGAACGCCATGAATTACTCAGCGGCGCTTTCAGCGGCAACGGACTCAACGCCGTCAACGGAACCCTCGGCGTCCTGATCCCCGGCCACGACGGGCGAGAGGGACAGCTTTCCGCGGTCGTCGATCTTGGTGATTTCCACCTGGATCTTCTGCCCAACGGAAACGAAGTCGTCCACGTTGTCCACGCGCTTGCCGTTGGCCAGCTTGCGCAGCTCGGAGATGTGCAGCAGCCCATCCTTGCCCGGTGTCAGCGAAACAAACGCGCCAAAGGTGGTGGTCTTGACGACCGTGCCCAGGTAGCGCTCGCCGATTTCCGGAATCTGCGGGTTGGCAATCGCGTTAATCGCCGACCGGGCAGCATCGGCGGAGGGACCATTGGTCGCGCCGATGTAGACCGTGCCGTCATCTTCGATCGAGATGTCGGCGCCGGTGTCCTCCTGGATCTGGTTGATCATCTTGCCCTTCGGGCCAATGACCTCGCCGATCTTATCCACCGGGATCTTGACCGCGATGACCCGCGGCGCGAACTCGGAGAGCTCGTCCGGCACGTCGATGGCGGCGTTGAGCACACCAAGGATGTGCAGCCGGGCCTCGCGCGCCTGCTTCAGCGCCGCGGCCAGGACCGAGGCGGGGATACCGTCGAGCTTGGTGTCCAGCTGGATAGCTGTGACGAACTCACTCGTGCCGGCCACCTTGAAGTCCATGTCACCGAAAGCGTCTTCGGCGCCAAGAATGTCGGTCAACGCCGCATAGCGGGTCTGACCGTCCACCTGATCGGAGACCAAGCCCATGGCGATGCCGGCAACCGGCGCCTTCAGCGGCACACCGGCGTTGAGCAGGGACAGCGTCGAGGCGCAGACCGAACCCATCGAGGTGGAGCCGTTGGAGCTGAGGGCTTCGGAGACCTGGCGGATCGCGTAGGGGAATTCCTCCCGCGAGGGCAGCACCGGCATCAGGGCGCGCTCGGCGAGGGCGCCGTGGCCGATTTCGCGGCGCTTGGGCGAACCCACCCGACCGGTCTCGCCAGTGGAGTACGGCGGGAAGTTGTAGTTGTGCATGTAGCGCTTGCGCGTCACCGGGGACAGCGAGTCGATCTGCTGCTCCATCTTGAGCATGTTCAAGGTGGTCACTCCCAGGATCTGGGTTTCGCCACGCTCGAAGATGGCCGAGCCGTGCACGCGCGGCAGCACCTCCACCTCGGCGGTGAGCTGGCGGATGTCCGTCAGTCCCCGGCCGTCGATGCGGATCTGGTCCTTGAGGATGCGCTGGCGCACCACCTGCTTGGTGACGGAGCGGAAAGCAGCGGAAAGCTCCTTTTCGCGTCCCTCGAACGCGCTGGACAGCGAGCTGACCACCTCGTCCTTGAGCGCATCCGAGGCAATGTCCCGCTCCTGCTTGTCCGCGATCGCGAAGATTTCGGTCAGCTTGGCGGCCGCAGCGGATTCCACTGCCGCGTAGGCGTCATCCTGGTAATCGAGGAATACCGGGAATACAGCGGTCGGCTTGGCGGCACGGGCAGCCAGGTCGGCCTGGGCTTCGCACAGTGCCTTGATGAACGGCTTGGCCGCTTCCAGGCCCTCGGACACGATCTCCTCGGTCGGGGCGGTGGCGCCCTCTTCCTTGATCAGCTTCCAGGAGTTGTCCGTAGCCTCGGCTTCGACCATCATGATCGCCACGTCGCCGTCGTCGGTGACCTTGCCTGCCACCACCATGTTGAACACGGCGTTCGCCAATTCGGAGTGCTTCGGGAAGGCCACCCACTGGCCATCTATCAGGGCAACGCGGACGCCGCCGATCGGGCCGGAGAAGGGCAGCCCGGAGAGCTGAGTGGACATCGAGGAGGCGTTGATGGCCACGACGTCGTACAGCACGTCGGGGTTGATCGCCAGTACGGTGACCACAATCTGGACCTCGTTGCGCAGGCCCTTGACGAAGGCCGGACGCAGCGGGCGGTCCATCAGGCGGCAGGCCAGGATGGCCTCGGTGGACGGGCGGCCTTCGCGGCGGAAGAACGAGCCCGGGATGCGGCCGGCGGCGTACATCCGCTCCTCCACATCGACGGTCAGCGGGAAGAAGTCGAAGCCTTCCCGCGGGTGCTTTCCGGCCGTGGTGGCGGAGAGCAGAGCGGTTTCTTCGTCGATGTAGACCATCGCCGCACCCGCAGCCTGCTGTGCTAGCCGGCCGGTTTCGAACCGGATGACACGCTGGCCAAAGCGGCCGTTGTCAATAACGGCCTCGGCATACTGAATTTCGGGACCCTCCATAGAGAGTCACCTCCGTTTCCTGGTTGCTGTTTGTTGTCGCCAGGCAAACGCCGCCGGCCCGGAATCCCCCGTCTGTTGGTGGGGACCCGTTCAACACCCGGTCTTCGATCGAGATCCACGGGACGCCGTCAATCCAGCGTGCATTCCCGGGGATCACTACCGAGGACCGCGAATGCGCGACGTCGGATGGCTCCTGATGTTCTTTAGTGCCGGCCGCGTAGACCGGCGAAAGGCGGCCCTTCCCAACTGGGAAGGGGCCGCCTCACGGTGCTGCTATCGGCGCAGACCGAGGCGCTCAATGAGCGAACGGTAGCGCGTGATGTCGGTCTTGCGCAGGTAATCCAGCAGACGACGACGACGTCCCACCAGCAGCAGCAGGCCGCGGCGGGTGTGGTGGTCATGCTTGTGGGCCTTCAGGTGTTCGGTCAGGTCCAGAATGCGTCGGGACAGCATGGCGACCTGAACCTCGGGCGAACCGGTGTCGCCTTCAACGGTGGCGTAGGCCTTCATGATTTCTTGCTTGACAGCGGCTTCAAGTGCCACAAGTAACTCCTAGAGTTGTGCCGTGAGGCCCGAATCAGCAGTGTGCCGCCGGGGAAGACCGTAGATCCAACAGGCGCAAACGCCAGCCGACTGCAGGTCCGAATCCAGCAGCCACGGACTGCAGCCGGATTCTCGGTCTTAGTTTACTCTGCGCGGCGTGGCTCTGTCGAAAGCGCATTCTGCCAGCCGGAGCGGGTGTCGGCTGGGGTGTCGGCTGGGGTGTCGGCTTCGCCAGACCGATCGCGGGCCAAAATGCTTCTGGTCTCGTCGACGTCACGGCACATCTGCTCCACCAGCGCCTCAGCTCCGGTGTAGGCGACCATGCCGCGCAGCCGGGCGACAAACTCTAGGACGACATTCTGGCCGTAGAGATCGAAGTCCTCAACCCGCTCCTGTGGGCGGTCGATCACGTAGGCCTCCACCTGCCGGCCGACATGGGCAAACGTGGGATTGGAGCCCACAGACACCGCGGCCGGCCAGCGGCTGCCTGCCTCATCCGTCAACCAGCCGGCGTAGATGCCGTCCGCGGGGATGAACCCGGTGGCCGCCGGCGAGAGATTCGCGGTGGGGAAACCGAGTTCGCGTCCCCGTCCGGCGCCATGCACCACCTCGCCACGCATATGGTGCGGCCGGCCCAGCACCTCCGCCGCGGTAGCCACATCCCCGCGGCCGAGGGCCTCCCGCACCCAGGTCGAGGAACAGCGGCGGTCAGCGCCGAATTCGTCGATAACCATCACGTCGAAGCCCAAGCGCGCTCCCAAAGTCTCCATGGTGGCCAGGTCACCGGAGTTTCCGCGGCCAAACCGAACATCGTGGCCAATCACCACGGCCGCCGCCGCCAGAGAGTCGACGAAGACGGATTGGACAAACTCCTCCGGGCTCTGCTGCGCCAGCGCCAACGTGTAGGGCATCACCAGCACGGCGTCCACGCCGCTGGCCGCCATGGTGTCCAGCCGGTCCGCCAGCGACATGATTTGCCTGGGCGCCGAGTCCGGGCGATGAACCTGCGCCGGGTGCGGATCGAATGTAATGGCCACGGCCGCTTCATCGCGGCTGCGGGCAGTGGCCACCAGCCGGGCCAGGACCTGCTGATGGCCCCTGTGCACGCCGTCAAAGTTTCCGAGCGTGACCACCGATGGTCCGAATCCAGCGGGAACCTCGGTCAGAGAATTCCAGAAGTGCACCATCACCCTCGCCTTTTTATGCGCGCTGCCCGCGTGCCGTCGTCGTCGTTCATCTGCGCCGTTGCCGGCCAAACCCTAACGTTACCCGCACCTCACGGCCGTTCCGGACCGTCCCATTGAGCCACCGGCCGGCGTCCGTCGTCCCTGGCAAGGGTCAGGATCCAGGCATCCGCCGGCGTACCGCGGTTGTCCGCAAAGCCGCGGACCTGCGCGTCGAAAGCGAAGCCAAGCTTCCAGGCAAGTTTGCGGCTGGCCCAATTGGGAACCAGCACCCGCCAGTGCAGGTACAGCAGATTGAGCTGGTCGAAGGAGTAGTCCAGCAGCAGCCTGGCGGCCCGCTCGGAGACGCCACGGCCCCGGGCATGCGGGCCGATATTAATGCCCACCTCGGCCGCACCGGGGCGGAAGGCGTGCAGCCCGATGGTGCCAAGCAGGGCATCGGTTGCCGCGTCCGCCACCGCAAAGGTCTGCTGCGAACCGTCGGTCCACCACTGAGGCACAACATCGTGGATGAAACTGCGGGCGTCCTCCCGCGCATAATCCAGCGGCACTTTGGTCCAGCGAACGGATTCGGGGTCCCGGCAATTGTGCACCAGTTGATCCGTATCCAGCTCGGTCAGGGCGCGCAGTGTCACGGTTCCGTCAGCCAACACCGGCACCACCGCTTCTGGGCGCAGCCCCGGCACGGCAGGATCGGGGCGCAGCCCCGGCACGGCAGGTTCCGTGCGCAGCCCCGGCACGGCACGATCCGGGCGGCGCGCCTTACCCAACTCTGTCACGGGCGTATTCCAGCCTGCCCGCGATGCCGGTACAGCCACAGCAGGCCCAGGATCGGCAACACCAGCGGCACATAGCCGTAGCCGCGGCCGAAGACGCTCCAGACCGTTTCCTGCGGGAAGGCCCTGCCGTCGAGCAGGCTCAGCGTGCCGACCGCCAGCACCCCCAGCAATTCCACGCAGACCGCAGCTGTGGCGGCCCGGAACCAAAAGGATCCCCGGCGCGCCAGAGAGACAGTCGCGGCGATGTAGACCACGGCGGCGAAGGCGGAAAGCAGATATGCCAGCGGCGCTTCGGAAAACTTGGTGGCAATCTGGAACGCGGCCCGGGCGGTGGCGGCGAGAGCGAAGATGCCGTACACAGCGATCAGGATCCGTCCCGGGCCGGTGGCCAGACCAGCGTCCGGCACGCTGGCCGGAACCGGGGCGGCGGGGTTTGCCGGGTCGGTGGGCTTTTGTCGGTGACTCATCGTGCTGCTCCTCATAGTTCTCCTCACGGATGGCCGTACCAGATCTGGGCCATCCGGGCCATCATTACGATGACCGTCACACCGACGGCCGCCAGCACATAGTTGCTCCAAAAGCTGCGTTCCAGCAGCGCCCAGTAGAAGCCCGCAATGGGAAGGGCCAGTGCGGTAACCAGGTAGGCCCAGAACTCCCACGGTTCGCCGGCCAGCTGCTCTCCCCCACCCACGCGCAGCAGGGATCCGACCAGATACACCAGCAGGAACAGTTCCACCGCGGCCACGGACAGCAGCGTCACATCATTTGGCACCTTCTTCAGTGCCGCGGCGAGGACACAAATGCCGGTGGAGATCAATCCAATCACGAGCCCGGCGACAAACCATCCGTCCAGAACCACGGTTCAGGTTCCGTTGGCAGGACGAAAGACCAGGACCGGTTTGGCATACTGTCCGGCGTCGGCCAGCAGCGCCACCACGGTTCCGTCCGGGCTGAAGGCCGCGGCTGGATGACCCGCAGTATGGCCAGCCCCGCTGCCGGCAATCCGGCGGCCGAAGGAAAGCTCGGCCGTTTCCTCCCCGGTCAGCTCGCGCACGGGCATCAGTGCCCTTGCGGCATCGGACATGTCCAGCAGTGCAAGGTGTTCGGCCAACTGCTCCAAGGTACTGGCGTCCTGGATGCGGAAGGGCCCAACCCGGGTGCGCCGCAGCGCGGTGAGGTGACCGCCCACGGCCAGGGCGGAGCCAAGATCGCGTGCCAGCGCCCGGACGTAGGTCCCCGAGGAGCACTCGACCGTCACGTCCACGTCGATCAGCTGGCTGCCGTCCTCGGCGCCCTGATCCTGCGAGTCCTGCGGGAGCCGTCGGATGGCATGGATGTCGAAACGGTGGATGGTCACCGGCCTCGCGGCCAGCTGCACGTCCTTACCGGAACGTACGCGTGCGTAGGCGCGCTCGCCGTTGACCTTGATGGCGCTGACGCTGCTGGGGATCTGTAGTATCTCGCCGGTTAGGGCCGCGATCCCGGTCCGGATCGAATCCTCGGACACGGCCGCCGTCGTCGTACTCGCGGTGATCTCGCCCTCCGCGTCATCCGTGACGGTGCTGCGGCCGAGACGAAGCGTGGCGTCATACGTTTTGGACGTCCCCACGATGTAGGTCAGCAGCCGGGTGGCTTTGTTGATGCCCAGGACCAGGACACCCGTCGCCATCGGATCCAGCGTTCCGGCATGGCCCACTTTGCGTGTGTTAGCCAGCCGGCGCATGCGCGCCACCACGTCGTGGCTCGTCCACCCCGGTGGCTTGTCCACGATGATCAGTCCCGAATCCACGTTTTCCAGTATATGGCCGGGCCAGCCTGCCCAATTCGCCGGCCCGATTCGCCTGCCGAACCGGGCTGGCACGCCCGCCCACAGCACCGGCCACAGCACCGCCCACAGCTGCGGCGTCCGCCGCACGGGATGATTGAGGTTAGGATTCCAGCTATGCCCCAGCTTGCACCTCAGGTTTCAGATCTCCCACCCAACCAGATCCGCCAGATCACGGAAGCTGCGTGGGCACAGCCCGGCAGCCTGGTGCTCAGTATCGGCGAGCCCGGATTTCCGGTGCCGGCCCACGTGCTCGACGCCGGCATTGCCACCTTGGCGCGCGATGAGACCAATTACACCCCTAACGCGGGGATCGCACCCCTGCGTGCCGCCTTCGCCAAGCGCTTCCACGAGCTCAATGGCGTGGCGGTCGACGCGTCCGCGGTTTTCGTCACCTCCGGCGCCCAGCAGGGACTGCATCTGGCAATGAGCCTGCTGTTGGCACCTGGCGATGAGATCCTGGTGCCGAATCCGGGCTACCCCACTTTTGCGATGACGAGCCGGCTGCTCAACGCCGTGCCGGTTCCCTATCCGTTGTACCCGGAGCACGGATTCCAGCCCCAGCTGGCGGATCTGGAAGCCCTCCTGACGGAGCGTACCCGGGTCCTGATGCTCAACTCGCCGTCCAACCCCCTGGGCGCTGTTTTTCCCGCCGACCTCACCCGGAGGCTGGTGGAACTGGCCCGCAAGCATGACCTGTGGATCATCTCAGATGAGTGCTACGAAGCATTCACCTTTGATGTTCCGCATACCAGTCCAGCCGTTTTCGACACGGACGGCCGGGTGTTCACCTCATTCACCACGTCCAAGACCTACGGGCTAACCGGTTTGCGGGTGGGTGCGCTCGTCATTCCGCAGGCTCCGAGCGGAGGGGCTGCTGCTTCCGCCCGGGAGTCTGGCCAGGACGCTTTGCCGCTCCTGGATCTGCAGGCGGTGACGGCCACCGTCGTCGAATCCACGTATTCGTGTGTCAGCACGCCAGCCCAGTATGCCGCTCTGGCAGCCCTGACCGGGCCACAGGATTATGTCAGTACGGCCCGCCGACACTATCGGGCCAACCGGGACGCTGCCGCGGCCGTGCTGCGGCAAAAGGGCATTCGGTATTTGGATGCGCAGGGCGCTTTTTATCTGTGGGCGGACATGTCACATGCCAGTGGAGGCGACATCCGCGCCTGGGTGCACCGATTCCTGGCCGAGGACGGCGTCGCAGTAGCGCCCGGGACGGCCTTTGGGTCCATCGGCGAAGGCTGGATTCGAATTGCGCTCTGCGGGGACAGCACCGAACTCATCGCCGGCGTCAGCCGCCTGCCCGCTCCCGTGCCACTGCCCCAACTCTAAATCGAGCGAGTACTCCGTGCTCGATACAGGGCTGTATCGAGCACGGCGTACTCACTCGATAGGTATGTCAGTCCTCGGGTTCGCCGTCGTCCTCGGGCTTGCGGTAGGGGTCCGGGTCGCCGGCAAACGCCGCACCCTCGGCGATCGCGGCAACCTCGGCATCACGAGCCTTGGCCACCCGCAGCAGCTCCTCAAGATGACCGGCATTGACGGGGATCTCGTCGGCAACGAATTCGAGCGTGGGCGTCAGCCGCACGGTGATGTTGCGGCCGACTTCCTGGCGCAGCACGCCACGTGCCCTGTCCAGTCCCACCTTGGCGTCCGCCTGGGCTGTCTCGTCACCGAGGACCGTGTAATAAACGGTGGCATGCTGGAGATCATTCGTCACCCGCGCATCGGTCACGGTGATGCCCTCAACCCGGGGATCCTTCACCCGCCGCCGCAGTCCTTCGGCAACAACAACCTTAATCCGCTGCGCCAACTTAGCAGCGCGGGCCGAATCGGCCATGACAAACTCCTCAAAATAAGACGTCCGACGGCGACGCGGAAGCGTCGGGTGGAAAGTCACGTTGTGTGTGAGCGCAGTGAAGCGCCCCTGGCCGCGGAAGCTCCCTGCCGGCATAGCAGCGAAGGGAGCAGCCGGGGGACGGGCGGTACCCCCGAACGGCGAAGCAGGTGGGGCCGCCGGACGAATCCAGCGGTCCCACCTGATGTCCACTAGGCGCGCGGTTTCTCGCGCATCTCGAACGTCTCGATGATGTCCTCGGTCTGCAGATCGTTGAACGATCCCAGGCCGATACCACACTCGAAACCGTCCCGGACCTCGGTCGCGTCGTCCTTGAACCGCTTGAGCGAATCGACCGTGAGGTTCTCTCCGATGACCTTGCCGGCGCGCAGCACGCGGGCCTTGGTGTTCCGTCGAATAATGCCCGAGCGGACAATGGAACCGGCGATGTTGCCGAACTTGGAGGAACGGAAGACCTCGCGGATTTCCGCGGTGCCCAACTGGACTTCCTCGTATTCGGGCTTGAGCATTCCCTTCAGGGCCAGCTCAATATCGTCGATCGCCGCGTAGATGACCGAGTAGAAGCGCAGGTCCACGCCCTCTCGGTCCGCCAGCTCGGCAACGCGTTCCGCCGGCTTGACGTTGAAGCCGATGATGATCGCGTTGTCCACCGTTGCCAGGTTGACGTCATTCTGCGTGATGGCACCGACGCCACGGTGGATGACGCGCAGCTGCACGCCTTCGCCCACATCGATCTTGAGCAGCGAGTCCTCCAAGGCCTCAACGGCACCGGAGACGTCACCCTTGAGGATGAGGTTGAGCGTATCAACCTTGCCAGCCGCCACAGCCTGGTCGAAGTCTTCCAGACTGATGCGCTTGCGGCGCTTGGCCAGAGCCGCGTTGCGGTCGGCTGCTTCACGCTTTTCAGCGATCTGACGGGCGGTGCGCTCATCGCCTGTCACGAAGAACGTGTCACCTGCCCGAGGCACGTTGGACAGACCGAGCACCTGCACCGGCCGTGACGGTCCGGCAGCAGTGAGCACGCCGCCGTCCTCGTCAAACATGGCGCGGACGCGGCCGTGGGCGGTACCGGCCACGATCGTGTCACCGACATGCAGTGTTCCGGACTGCACCAGAACAGTGGCCACGGAACCGCGGCCCTTGTCCAGGTTCGCCTCGATGGCGATACCGCGTGCATCCTTGTCCGGGTTGGCCCGCATGTCGAGGGCGGCATCGGCGGTCAGCAGAACGGCCTCAAGCAGTTCGTCGATGTTCAGCTTCTGCCGGGCCGAAACGTCGACGAACATCGTGTCGCCACCGTATTCCTCGGGAACCAGACCGTATTCGGTCAGCTGGCCGCGGATCTTTTCCGGGTTGGCGCCGTCCTTATCGATCTTGTTCACCGCGACGACGATCGGCACGCCTGCGGCCTGGGCATGGTTGAGTGCCTCAACGGTCTGCGGCATAACGCCGTCGTCCGCTGCGACCACCAGAACCGCAATGTCGGTAACCTTCGCACCACGGGCACGCATGGCGGTGAACGCCTCGTGGCCCGGAGTGTCAATGAAGGTGATCCGGCGTTCGGTTCCCTCATGCTCGTGGCTGATCTGGTAAGCACCGATGTGCTGCGTGATGCCACCATGCTCATCCGCCATGACGTCCGAGTTCCGGATGGCATCCAGCAGCCGGGTCTTACCGTGGTCAACGTGACCCATAACGGTGACCACCGGCGGGCGTGCCGTCAGGTCCTCGTCGCCTTCGGCCTCCAACTCGGCATCAAAGTCGATGTCGAAGGTGCTCAGGAGCTCGCGCTCTTCGTCCTCCGGCGAAACGACCTGCAGCTGGTAGCCCAGCTCCTCGCCCAGCATGGCAAAGGTGTCCTCGTCCAGCGACTGCGTGGCCGTGGCCATCTCGCCGAGGTGGAAGAGCACCGTTACCAGTGCTGCCGGGTTTGCCTCAATCTTGTCAGCGAAGTCCGTGATGGAGGAACCACGGCGCAGACGGACAATCGTGCTCCCGTCGCCGCGGGGCACACTCACGCCACCCAGCGAGGGTGCGCTCATCTGCTCCAGTTCCTGCCGCTTCGCGCGCTTCGACTTACGCTGCTTGCCGCGGCCGGCGCCTCCCTTACCGAAGGCACCCTGCGTTCCACCGCGGCCCCGGCCGCCCTTGCCGAAGCCACCGCCGGCGGGCGCACCCGTGCCGCCGCCTGCGCCCGGAGCGCCACCGGTGCCCGGGGCACCCGGACGTCCGCGGCCCGCTCCACCGGGGCGGTCATTGCCGCGGCCCGGTGCAGCCGGGCGTTCGGTCCGGTTAGGCATCATGCCCGGAGTGGGCCGGGATCCGGGGGCACCACCGGGCCGGGGAGCACCCGGCCGGGGACCACCGGCGCCTGCGGCGGGACGGGGACCGCCCGCGCCGGCCGCCGGCCTGCTGCCTGCATGGCTGCCGCCGGTACCTGACTCGGCCGAGCGCGGGGCGCCGGGACGCGGCATGCCCTGCGAGGGCGCGAACGGGTTATTGCCCGGTCGCGGTCCACCGGCACCGGGACGCTGTCCACGATCCGTGTCACCACGGTCCGGCCGTGAGCCGGAACGAGGCATACCTTGCGAGGTCGCGAACGGATTATTGCCCGGACGGGGCCCACCCGGACGTGTACCGGATGACGACGACGGCCTGGCGGGAGCGGCGGGCGTCTGCGCTGCCGGGGCGGCGGGAGCCTGGGCTGCCGGGGCGGCAGGAGTCTGGGCTGCGGGAGCAGCCGGGGCCGGTGCGGCCGGGATTACTGGGGGTGCCGGCGCGGCAGCAGCGGAAGCCGCAGGGGCCGGACGGGCACCCGGCTTAACTCCCGACGACGCGGCCGGTGCCGGAGCAATGGCGGGACTGGCAGCCGGAACGGCCGGAGCAGCTTCGGCCGTCGGGGCAGCGGCTGCCGGTTTGGGCGCTCCAGCCGATGCTACGGCGGGGGCAGCCACCGGGGCCGCGGCGCTGGTGGGCGCGGAGTCTTTAGCTGCGGCACCAGCGGGCGCCGCAGGGAATGCGTTGCGTAGCTTTCTCACAACGGGGGCCTCAATCGTGGAGGAAGCGGAGCGAACAAACTCGCCCAGTTCCTGAAGCTTGGTGACAGCTTCCTTTGAGGTAATGCCGAGCTCTTTAGCGAGCTCATGTACGCGGGCCTTGGCCACATTTCTCCTGTCTCGGCCCGCACCGGACAGGTACGAACCTCTAAGTCTTACTTCGGCATTCCACGGCGGAATGTCCGGCTTCAGAGCACAACAAAACAATCATCGTTGGGCACTCATCGCTGGGTACTCATCGGGTTTCCATCAGTTTTTTGACCCGCTTTCAGGTTGGACAATTACTTTCTTCATTTTCCGCGGAGGCTGCTCCGGCCACCAGCGCTACATAGTCCGCAACCGCTGTGCAGTCGGAGGCACCCGGCAGGGCACGTCCAATTGCACGCCGCTTGAGAGCCAGCGCCAGGCAGGCCGTCGTGGGATGCAACCAAGCTCCCCGCCCGGGGAGCCGATGCCGGGGATCAGCAACCGCGGCCGTATCGCCCGCGGCGGAGAGTTCCCGAACCATCCGCAACAAATGAGACTGGGTTTCACGCCGACGGCAGCCCACACACGTACGCATTGGTTGCGCAGCCGCCCGAAACGGTACCGCTGCTTCAAACACTGCGCATGCCTCGCGTGGGATTGTCGGTCGCTGGACCCGGCCACATCCATTCTAGCGCGTTGGGGACCCGGCCGCCTAAACCAGCGAATCAGCATAACCCCCGGCTCTGCCGGGGCCAACCCTCAGGTTGGGACCTTCAGCTGGCCGCCTTGGCGGTGTCGGAGATGATGTCGATCCGCCAACCGGTCAGCTTAGCGGCCAACCGGGCATTCTGGCCTTCCTTGCCGATCGCAAGGGAGAGCTGGTAGTCCGGGACCACGACCCGGGCGGAACGCGTCTCGGGGTCCGTGATGGTGACGGAGTTCACCTTCGACGGCGAGAGCGAGTTGGCGATAAAGGTCACCGCGTCCTCGCTGAAGTCGACAATGTCAATCTTTTCATCGTTCAACTCGGTCATCACGGCGCGGACCCGGGAGCCCATTTCACCAATGCAGGCACCCTTGGCATTGATCCCTGCCTGATGAGCCTTCACCGCAATCTTGGTGCGGTGGCCGGCCTCGCGAGCCAGTGCGACGATCTCCACACTTCGGTCCGCGATCTCGGGAACCTCCAGCTCGAAGAGCTTGCGGACCAGCCCGGGGTGCGAGCGGGACAGCGTGATGGAGGGACCCTTAAGCCCGCGGTGCACATCTATAACGAACGCCCTGATCCGGGTGCCGTGCTTGTAGACCTCGCCGGGAACCTGCTCGGTGGGTGGCAGCACGGCTTCGACAGTCCCCAGATTGACCTGGACCATGTGCGGATTGTGGCCCTGCTGGATCTGACCGGAAACCAGTTCGCCTTCCTTGCCCCGGAACTGACCCAGTACGTTGTCATCCTCGACGTCGCGCAACCGCTGCAGGATGATCTGCCGGGCGGTGCTGGCGGCAATACGTCCGAAGCCGGCCGGCGTGTCGTCGAATTCGCCAACGGGGGCGCCTTCTTCGTCAACCTCCGCGGCCCAAATGGTGACATGCCCGCTCTTGCGGTCCAGCTCCGCCCGCGCCGTCGCGATGGCTCCGGCGCTTCGGTGATAGGCCACCAGCAGCGCCTGTTCGATGGTGGGGATCAGCAGATCCAGCGGGATTTCGCGTTCACGCTCCAGCAGTCTCAGCGCGCTCATATCGATATCCATGTCAGCTTTCCTCTTCCTCGGCCGTATCGTCGTCGGCCTGTTCTCCGTCAGCGTCCAGCCCATGCTCATTCAGGCGGCTGAATTCCACCTCGACGCTACCGTGCCGAATCTGTTCAAATCCCATCTGGACGGGCGCAACCTGTTTGGGCTTCATACCCTTTTTGACTGTCAGCTCGGGACGGAGGGTGACGCCATCGTCGTCCACCTCCAGCAGCCGGCCGGTGACTTTTTCGCCCTGCACTGGGGTGAGCGTAACCATCCGCCCGCGGGCACGGCGCCAGTGCCGCGGTTCCGTCAGTGGCCGGCCGACCCCCGGGGAGGAGACCTCCAGATCGTAGGGCCGCCCGTCATCGTGCGGATCGGTGTCCATCACGAGGGAAAGTTCACGGGAAATGTCGGCAATAGCATCCAGGGCGACGCTGCCGCTCTGATCCTCGGGGAGGTCAACGACGACGCTGACGGTGCGGTGTGACCCGGCGAGGTGGACGGTGACGTCTTCAAGGTAAAGTCTTTGGGCCTGCACGGCCGGGTTCAACAAGTCGAAAAGTCGCGCAGACTCCGCGGTTGTAGCGCCTGCTGAACTGATTGCGCTGGGCCGATCCGGCTTATTCATTCGATTGCCGCCTCCTGCGCTAGATGATGTTGTAGCCTATAGCTTACCGAGTTTCATGGAGCTGCGGTGACTTGCTGTGTTTGCTCCCGGGTTACCCAGCGGCATCGAATGAACGGGAACCGCGCCCCGACTGGGTGCGCGCGGCCCCGCCGCCGTGACATCATCAAGTGTTGTGATGAACTCCTCCTCCCCGCATGAGTCCGGCGGTCGCCGCCAGGACCCCACGTCTGCCGGGTGGATGAATAAAGCCGGGCGGAATAGAGCCGGGCGGATACTGCGGCAGTCGCTGCTGCTGGCCGTCATTGCCGCACTGGTGGTGGCCTTGGGAGCCGTCGTGACCAAGGTTCCGGAACCGGAACCGACCTCCCCCTCGGCTACCGAACTGGCTCGACTCGGTGTCTTGGAGAGCGCTATGGAGCTCCAGACCCAGACCATGGGACTGGCCGCCGCGGCCAAAGCGCCGAACACCAAAGACAAACTGCGGCAGACCGTATTAATGCTGGGGGCGGGCATTACGGCCCTGACCGTTCCTGCTCTGGGATCCATGGCGGCCTCAACCACAGCTGCCGGCGGCGCTGACAGCAGCCCGACGTCAACGACGGCCACCCCGGCAACGGTCCGCTCAGTGGTGGACGAGCTGACCTCGGCCAGCTCTACTGCCCTGGCCGCCGCTGCCCGCATCGATGGGCCGACGGCACGGCTGCTGGCCGCTATTGGCGCCGGCGAACTGATGCACGCCCGCCTCGTGGCCACCTCGGCCTCGATCACTGTTCCGGCCCTGCCCGCCAGGCCGGCCCCGCCCTCCAACACGGCGCCGGCCCCCGGTCCCGATTCGACGTCGCCGTCGTCGTCGACGCCCGCGTCAACATCCTCGCCGTCGTCACCCGCG
The DNA here is from genome assembly GCF_026932795.1 of Paenarthrobacter sp. Z7-10. GTDB lineage: Bacteria > Actinomycetota > Actinomycetes > Actinomycetales > Micrococcaceae > Arthrobacter_M. The sequence goes on from NZ_JADPVH010000030.1 coordinate 48,515, forward strand.
TCAACATCCTCGCCGTCGTCACCCGCGTCAACATCCTCGCCGTCGTCACCCGCGTCAACATCCTCGCCGTCGTCACCCGCGTCAACATCCTCGCCGTCGTCACCCGCGTCAAC
>NZ_JADPVH010000031.1 GCF_026932795.1 Paenarthrobacter sp. Z7-10
CCGGAAGCAAATGGCCCGCGAGCACACCAACATCCAAAAGCTGACGCTGACCATCATCAATACCCTGCATGAATCCAGTCTTCCGCAATCCCGGGAAACCGTTCGAAGGCGCGCCTTAACGCCCCCGATTAATCAGCACCGTCCTAGGGAGCCAGCACGTCAGGAGGGCCGGCGGTGGGCGTTAGAGAGCCTGGTTGGACGGAGGGCCGGCGGTGGCCGCTGGAAACCCTGTCAGGACCGCCAGCGGGTGGTCATCAGGAAACCAATGATGACGATGCCGAAACCGATGACGAGGTTCCAATTGGCGATATTCGGTACGGGCCATTGTCCGTTGGTGATGTAGTAAACGATGATCCAGATCAGGCCGATCACCATCAGGGAGAACATCACCGGTTTGAACCAGACAGGGTTCGGCTTGTAGACGGGAACCGCGCTCTGTTGCTGGCTCGCGCCGGTGGAACGGCGGCGGGACTTTGACTCGGGCACAGATTCTCCTTGAGGCGGCACCACGCACAGGATGGACCGCTGCTGTATCGGGGACAGAAACGACCCTTGGTATCCTGATGCCAGGAATACGGCAAGAAACGGCTCTGCTTGCTTTCTGGCTGTAATTCTATCTGCATGCGCGGTGAATCCGGGCAACCGGGCGGGTGGCCGCCGATGGCTGTCCCGGATCAGGCGCGCACCGACTCAAAGATTGGTTGCATTCCCACCATGGGCACACGGATTCTGGTTGTCGACAACTACGACAGTTTTGTTTATACGCTGGTCGGGTACCTCCAGCAGCTTGGTGCTGAGACAACAGTGGTGAGGAACGACGACGTCACCCTGGCGGAAGCGGTGGAGCTGGCCGGGCCGCGTGATGGCGTGCTGATCTCTCCCGGGCCCGGGAATCCAGCCGAGGCCGGTATCTGCGTCGAGCTCATCAAGTGGTGCGGGCAGGAATCGAAACCGATGCTGGGTGTGTGCCTGGGGCATCAGGCACTGGCCGAGGCCTACGGCGGAATGGTGACGCACGCGGCGGAGCTGATGCATGGAAAGACGTCCCCGGTGACTCACACCGGAAAGAATGTTTTCGCCGGACTGCCCAGCCCGTTCACCGCCACCCGCTACCATTCTTTGGCAGCGGTTTCGGAGGCGGTTCCGGATGAGCTGGAGGTCACGGCCACTACGGCCAGTGGGGTAATCATGGGTCTGGCACATCGTTCAGCACCGCTTTACGGTGTGCAGTTCCATCCCGAATCTGTGCTGACTGAAGGCGGCTACCTGCTGCTGGGGAATTGGCTGGAATCGCTGGGCCTAAAAGGTGCAGCGGCTCAAGCCGCCACCTTGAGCCCGCTGATCACAAAATAGATCGCAAAGTCATGGCCAGGACCGCATGGGCCCGGAGCCCGAGGCTTGGACCGTGTGGCCTGAGCGGCAGCAGGCTGGCGGCATCAGGGGCGCTTGAACTGCCGCAGCGGGTCCAGGCGGCCAACGTCTGGACCCGAGGACATTGAACTGCCCTTTGTTGCCGGCGGCGAAGGACACGTCGTCCCTTTCGAAGGAGCACAGGCAACGGGCGGAGAACTGGGGGGTGCCGAACTCGCGGGGGCGCTAGCCGGAGCGCTGGCCGGAGCGCTGGCCGGAGCGCTAGCGGGGGCGCTGGCTGGAGCGCTGGCCGGTGGTGCCTCCGGGGCCTTGGCGACTTCCACCGTGATGGTGCTGAACTGGGCAACGCTGGAGCCTGCCTCGGCTGACTGGCTGGTTACCTTCCCCGGGTCAACCACGGAATTTTCCTTCGGCACGAACGTCACCTGAAGTGTGGGTGAGGCGTCTTTAATGGCTTTTTGGGAATCGGATTGGCTCAGCCCGAACAGGGCAGGCATAGTGACTTTTCCGGTGGACACCATCAGATCAACGGTGGAACCTGCCGCCACGACCTGACCGGGAGATGGATTTGTTGTGACCACCATGCCCGCGCCAACACTTGCGTCGTTGACAGCGCTGGTGTCCCCTGGCACCAATCCAATGGAATTGAGCGCATCGCGGGCTTCGGCCTCGGTCCGTTTGACCAAGGTGCTGGGGATCGTCACCGTGGATGGTCCATTGGAGACAATCAGTGTGATGGCAGAGTTTGGCGCCACCGACTTCCCGGCCGCCGGGTCCGTTCCCACCGCCTTCCCCTTAGGCACGGAATCGCTGTTGCGCCGATCGATCGTGGGCCGCAGCCCGGCGTTGAAGAGTTTGGCCAGCGCATCGGTTTCGTTCAGTGTCTGCACCGTGGGGATTGCCGTGCGTGGAGCCGCGACCGGCCTGGCATGGAGCAGGTTGTAGCCGAGAAGGGCTGCCCCGGCCAGGACCACGGCCAGGACGACGAACAAGGTGGTAATCCAGGCCCGGCGGCGGTGCTTGGAGGCCGCGTCACGTTCATGTTCGAGCGTTAGTCCGAGCGCGAGCTCACGGTCGTTGCCCGGCTGACCGTTGGTCAATGGGTTTCCAGTCGGCACCTTGGCCATCGCGCGGGTGGCCGGTTCGCTCCCGCTGTAGCTGCCGGAGTGTTTACTGCCGGGCTGGCCGGAAGGGCTGCCGGCAGCGGAAGAGCCAACGGCGGCACCGGAAACTGAGCGGCCGGCATGCTGCCGGGTGGAATGGGCGCTGCCGGACCGCTGCACCGCCGCTGTGGAAATGCTTACCCTGGAACGGGCGGCCGCTGGAGCCGGCTGTTCCAGTCCGTGAGGATCGGTGGGCGCCTCGCTGGCGGAAAAGGGCGCCAGCACGACGCCGCTTTTTGCCGCACGCAACGCACGCCGAAAGGCTGCCGCATCCTGGAAACGATCCGCACGGTTTTTTTGCAGTCCGCGGATCACCACGCTGTCCACCGCCGCCGAGAGTTGGTCGTTGAAGTGGCTCGGGGGTTCGGCCGTTTCCCGAACATGCTGATAGGCCACTGACACCGGACTGTCGCCCACAAAAGGGGGGCGTCCGGTGAGCATCTCGTAGAGCAGGCAGGCCGCGGAATAGAGGTCGCTGCGGGCGTCCACGGATTCTCCACGGGCCTGTTCAGGAGAGAGGTACTGAGCCGTGCCAAGGACGGCCTGGGTCTGAGTCATGGTGGCGGACGAGTCGGCAATGGCACGGGCAATGCCGAAGTCCATCACCTTGATTGCCGAGCCGTCTGTGGTCACCATGACATTCGCAGGCTTGATGTCGCGGTGGACTATTCCGGCACGGTGGCTGTACTCCAGTGCACCGAGAACCCCGAGCGAGTAGTCGATGGCCTGAGCCGTTGTTAGCTCCTTGGCTCGGATAAGGTCCCGCAGCGTGCGCCCGGCAACGTATTCCATCACAATGAACGGCACCCGCGTTGCGTCAGGGGAAGTATCCGTCCCAACCTGTTCGCCCGTGTCGTAGACGGCGACGATGGAGGTGTGGTTCAGGCCAGCCACGGCCTGAGCCTCACGCTTGAACCGGGCCAGGAATTGCGGGTCCCTGGCCAGGTCCGCGCGCAGGAGCTTGACGGCCACGGTGCGGCCCAACCGGATGTCGCGTCCCATGTGGACGTCCGCCATTCCGCCGCGGCCCAGCAGTTTGCCCAGTTCGTAACGCCCGTTAAGGACACGAAGTTCATTCACTGATCGGTGGTCCTTTCAGGGTGCAGGAAGTGGTTGGTTTTGGTAGCGCACGACGGCGGTGCAAGCCGCCGTGTCTGCTTGGATTGGGACTAAGGGGTGGCCGGTGCGGACGGCGATGTGGGTGCGGATGGTGTCGCCAGTGGCGGGGCTGCGGCTGGAGGCGCCGAGGAAGGCCCTGCCGCCGCAGGAGGCGATGACGACGTCGGCGGTGCGGGAGCTGACGACGTCGGCGCGGGCGCCGGCGCGGGCGAAGGACCCGTGGAGACGGTGTAATTAATAACTGATCCCTTGACGACCGATGTTCCGGATTGGGGCGTGATCGAGATGACCGCGCCCTTATCGACCGTGTCGCTGGCCGCTTCGGTCTCCTTGCCGAGCACCAGCCCCGCTTGGGTCAAAGCCGAATTGAGGGCGGAGACGCTGCTGTTGGCCGCAACGGCGGGTACCGTTACCATTTCCGGCCCCTTCGGCCCCTTCGAATAGGTCACGGTGATGGTAGTGCCCTTCTTTTGGGCTCCCGAAGGCGCAATGCTTATCACCGCGTCCTTTGGCACGGTGGCACTGAAAACTGGTGCCGGGTTGACGCCCATGCCCTTGGCAATCAGGGCGTCCTGGACTTCGGAGAAGGGCCGGCCGTTGTACTGATCCGGGAAAAGGGTAACTATGTCCGACGCGGCGCTGCTGCTTGCCGGCGGACTGCTGGGGGTGGTCTCGGGGGCGCTGGCGCTGGTCTCCGTCGTCGAAGGAGCGGCCGAGGACACTGCCGTGCTGGAGTTGGTGACCGAGGGGGCAGGGGCACTCTTATGATTGAAAACGCCCAGTTGCTGCAGCAGGATGGCACCTACCACAAAGAGCAGCAGCAGGATCAGTGCCAGCAGCGGCCAAGTCCACGGGCTGCGTCCGCGCGGTGCCGGCGACTCAGCCGGTTCCTCGTCCTCCTGGATCCAGTCGCGCTCGGCGCCCAATGCAGCGGCGCCGGCCACGGTGGCTCCGGCGACCGTCGGCAGGGCAGAGGTGGCAGGGCCATAAGCCGCTGCCGGCGCCCCGAGGACAGTCGTGGCGCTCGTCGCGTGGAGATCGACAGGGGCAGTAATCGGACCCGTCGTTGCTTCAAAGAGCAGCATGCCCGGTACCGCGGCGTGCGCTGCTTTGATGTCGCCGTTGCGGATGGCTTCCGCGGCTTCGGCCAGTTGGTCCGCATTGGCCGGACGGTTCGCCGGGTTCTTGGCAAGCATGGACATGAGCAGCGCGCGTACCGGTGTCGGGAGGGTCTCCGGCAACGGCGGCGGCGCATCGTTGACCTGGGCGAGTGCAATGGCAATCTGGGATTCACCCGAGAACGGGCGGTGGCCGGTGATGCACTCGTAGCCGATGATGCCCAGGGAGTAGATGTCGCTGGCGCCAGTGGCAATCTGCCCGGTGGCCTGTTCCGGGGCCAGGTACTGGGCGGTGCCCATTACCTGGCCGGTCTGCGTCAACGGGACCTGATCGGCAAGGCGTGCAATCCCGAAGTCCGTGACCTTGACCCGGCCCTCCGGGGTGATCAGCAGGTTGCCCGGCTTGATATCCCGGTGCACCAACCCCTGGGCATGGGCAATGGAGAGCGCGCGGGCTGTCTGCGCGATGATCGAGAGCGTCCGGTCCGAGGACAGCACGTGATCTTTCTCGATAATGCTGGAAAGCGGATGCCCTGGAACCAGCTCCATAACCAGATAGGCGGAACCATCTTCCTCGCCATAATCAAAAACGTTGGCGATCCCGACGTGGTTGAGCAGCGCGGTATGCCTGGCTTCGGCGCGGAACCTCGCAAGGAAACCCGGGTCCCCGGTGTATTCCTCCTTGAGGATCTTTATGGCCACAGTCCGGCCCAGGACCAAGTCCTTTGCCTTCCAGACCTCACCCATGCCGCCGATGGCTATGCGCGTAGTGAGCTGGAACCTGCCGCCTAGAGTGATTCCCGAAGTAGGTCTCACTTATTCAACACCGCCTCGATAAGTTTGCTTGCGTTAGGACTGGTCAGTTGCGCCCCGGTGGCGATGTCGACGTCCGCCATCATGATCGACACCACCACCTTGGGATTGTCGGCGGGAGCGAATCCCGTGAACCAGGCGTTGTTCTTGCTCAGCGGATCCGCCGTGTTTCCCTCTGCGGTGCCGGTTTTCCCGGCCACTTTAACGCCTGGTACGGCGGCTGCGTGGGCAATGCCGTTGTCCACCACTCCGGTCATCCACTGTGTCAATTGCGCCGCTATCTGGGGTGTCGTGGATTGGCGCAGAAAGCGGGGAGTGAACTCCTCGACCGGTTTCAGGTCCGGCGTGCGGATGGACTTAATCATATTGGGTGCCATTTGCTTTCCCCCATTGGCGATCGCGGCCGTCATCATCGCAATTTCCAGCGGAGTGGCTTTGACGTCCTGCTGACCGACCGCGCTGCGGGCCAGGTCCGCCGGACTCAGCTGCCCCTTGCTGCCCGGGAATTTGCTGCCGGTGACGCTGTCCGGAATATGCAGCCCACTTTGATTGAAGCCGAACTTCGTCGCCTGCTCCGTAATGGCATCCTGACCGAGACCCAAAGCGATCTGCGCAAAGGGCGTGTTGCAGGACTGTTCCAAAACGAAGGCGAAGTCCGCCTTCGCCCGCGCGCCGCATCCCCCACCGGCATAGTTCGGCAGCCCAACACTGGTGCCCGGCAGGTCAAGGACGGGCGGATTGTCCAGCACGCTGTCCTTGTTGTATTTTCCGGAGGCCAGCGCCGCGGCTGTGTCCACCAGCTTGAAGACTGAACCGGGTGAATAGAGCTCCTTGTAGGCCTTGGAGCCGTACATATTAATGCCCGGTATTTTGACCAGTCTGTTGTAATTGGCGGCAACCGTGGCCGGGTCATGGCTGGCGAGCAGATTGGTGTCGTAAGACGGTTTGGAAACCATCGCAATAATGGCTCCGGTCTTGGGATCCATGACCACTATGGACCCGATCTGACCGTCCGGAATCATGTCAAAGGCCATCTTCTGGATTTCTGGATCGATCGTCAGCTCCACCGAACGGCCCTTGGGCTGCGCTCCAGAGAGGACCTGAGTGATCCGGTCATAGAAAGCGTCATCCGAGTTTCCGGTCAGCTGCGCGTTTTCCGCGGCCTCGATTCCGGTCTGTCCGTAGGCCTGCGTCAGAAATCCGGTCAGCCCGGCATACAGTTTCGGCTGCAGATACTGGCGTTGGTACTTGCACTTGTCGTTGGACGGAACCGATTCCGCAACGGCCTGACCACCCACCAGAATGGAGCCGCGGTCATCGCAGAAGTATTGGATCAGCGCCCGTTTGTTATTGGCATTGCTTTTCAAATCGTCGACGGCGAAGAACTGGACATACGTAATGGAGCCGAAGACCAGGGCAAAAAGTGCAATGGCTACGATCCAGGAACTTCGGATGGCTTGGTTCACAGGGACTTCACCGCCTCGGTAGGTATGCCGCCGGTGGCTGGGGTGCCTGTCCGGCCTGTGCGGCCGCGGTTCGGGCCCGGTGTTCCCTCAGAAGTGGCCGGTGTTGTGGAAATGGGCCGCCGGGCGGCATCGGAAATGAGCAGCAGCAATGCCACGATAATCCAATTGGCCAGCAGCGAGGAGCCGCCCGCGGCCATGAACGGCGTGGTGAGGCCGGTTAGCGGGATGAGGCGGGTGACTCCGCCGATCACGATAAAACACTGCAGACCAATGGCGAAGGACAAACCGCAGGCCAAGAGTTTGCCGAAGGCATCGCGCGTGCCCAGCGCGGCTCGAAAACCGCGGGTGATCAACAGCAGATACATCAGCACAACCGCAAACAGACCGATCATGCCCAGTTCCTCGCCGAGGGAGGCGATGATCATGTCACTGTTGGCCAGCGGAACCATGTCCGGACGGCCCTGCCCCAGACCGGTTCCGATCAGGCCGCCATTGGCCATTCCGAACAGCCCCTGCACCACTTGGTATCCACCACCCCCGACCACCTCCGGATCGAAGGCATTTGCCCAAACGTCGATGCGTGAAGAGACGTGCGGAAAGATTTTCGCGGCGGCAAAGCCGCCGACCGCGATGAGTAGCACTCCGATGACGACCCAACTGACGCGGCTCGTGGCCACATAGATCATGGTCAAGAAGAGACCGAAAAACAGCACGGAGGAGCCAATGTCGTGCTGGAAAACCAGAACGCCCACGCTCGCCAGCCAGGCGACAATCATCGGACCAAGATCGCGGGCCCGGGGCAGCTGCAGCGGGCCCAGCCTCTTGCCCGCCAAAAGAATAAGGTCCCGGTTGGATGAAAGATACCCGGCGAAGAATATGGCGAGGGTAATCTTCGCGATCTCGCCCGGCTGGAAGGAACTGCTCCCTACCCGGATCCAGACCTTAGCCCCGTTGACGTCACCGGCACTGATGCCCGGCACGAGCGGCAGAAGCAGCAGGACCACGCTGACCAGCAGCGAAATATAGGTGAAGCGGCGCAGCACTCGGTGGTCCCGAAGGAACCAGATAACGGCAATGGACGCGATCACTGCCACGGTGGTCCACAGCCATTGCCGCGGCCCTGCACTGTCTCCGGTCGCGATGTCCAGCCGGTGGATCATCGCCAATCCGATCCCGTTGAGGGCAATCACCACGGGAAGTATTACCGGATCCGCATATTTCACCTTGAGCCGAAGGGTAACGTGCATGCCAAGGGCCAGTACCGTCAGCACGGCGGCCTGGCTGAGGAAGTCAGCGTCGAAACTGCGCCCTTGGTTAAGGTTCACCAGTGCGTTGGCGCCAATGCCCACGGCGAGGGCCAGCAGCAGCAGGAAGAGTTCCACCAGGCGCCGGGGTTTGGGAACGGTCTGGACCTGGCTCATGGTGCTCCTTGCGCGCAGGGGACCGCTGTTGGTGTCCCCGAGCTTGACGGGGACGGCGACGTGGATGGGCTCGGCCGCGGCGCTGCAGTGGAACTAGATTTGGGGGTGCTGGAGGACTTGGATGCGCCGGCGGTTGGCCTGCTGGCGCCTGCCGTTGCCGTTCCGGCACCCCCAGTGGTGGTAGCGCCTGCCGTGGCCGTTGCCGTACCGCTGGCCGGAACGCGGGATGACGGCGACGCCGAGGAGGCAACCGAGGGTGAGGCAGGGGGGCAGGACGGCGCCCCCGTGCCGAGCTGAAGGTCGATAATGATCTGGCGCGCATCATCCAAGCCGGCAGCGGGCACGGTCTGTTGCAGCCGCTGCCTCGAGTAATCCGGCAGCGAGGCGACAGTAATCCCGGTTTCGCTGTACAGGTGTGAGAGCTGCACCGGTCCCAGCGACTGCGAAACGCCGATGTAAATGGCTACGTGGCCGTTGGCGTCACCGAGATAGTAGCGGGTCTGGGTCCAGGCATAACCGAGCCAAGCTGCCAGCACCAGGATTACCACGGCGACTCCCGCGGCAATTGAGATGAGCGTTCGCCGGGTCCGGGGCGGTTCATCGTCGGTCGGCTCATCGGCTTCGGCGGTTCCGGCCGGTGCCGTCTTGTGGGTCAGCACGGTGGCCGCACGCCGGGCAGCGGCGCGTCCGGCGACGGCGGGGATCGTGCCTTCGACGGCCGCGGACAAAGCGGCCCCAACCAGTTCGTGCGGCCGTGCCGCCAATTCCTCCCGGACGACGTCGGCAGAGATGTGGGTGCCGAGCTCATTTGGCTGGCCACCATCGGCGGCAGAGGCGGGATTGGAGGCGGGCGTGGAAGTGGTGGGCTGCCCGGTACCGGCATGGGCCGCTGCCGCCGGCGGCGGCTCGCTGGATGCGTCCGCAGCTGCGGTGACATCGTCTCCGGTGGGATCGGGGGCGGACAGCGCGCCAAAGCCCGCATTCTTGGCCGCAGCCCGCTCGCCGGCTGCTTTGGCGCCGCCGCTACGCTGCTGCCGTCCGCGGACAGCCGCGGCGGGAGCGTCGTCGTCCTGATTTGTGGTCCGCGGCGCGTCTATCGTCCTCAGCGAAGCGGTGGCAAGCTCGTCCGCCGTCGGTTCCGCCACTTCGAAAAGCACCACCGTGACATTGTCCGGAGACCCGGCCGCCAGCGTCAGCTCTATCAGTTTGTCCGCGCAGGCGCCCAGATCCGGGGTATGACGCACCACGTCCTCCACCACCTGGGCAGGGACGAAGTTCAACCCGTCGGAGCAGAGCAGCCAGCGCTCTCCCACCGCCGCGTCGAAAGTGCTCAGGTCCAGTTCCGGGGAGGCGTCGACATCGCCCAACACGCGCATTAGTACATTTTTATGTGGATGTGTCTCCGCGTCCTCAGGCCGTAGCCGGCCTTCATCGATAAGCCGCTGCACGTAGGTGTGGTCCACACTGACTTGCTCGAAAACGCCGTCCTTGAGCCGGTATGCCCGGGAATCGCCAATGTGCGCGAATTCCAGTTTCTCTCCAGACAGCAGCAGCGCAGTGACGGTGGTGCCCATCCCGGCCAGCGTGGGTTGGACACGGACAAGTTCGGACAGCAGGGAGTTGGCCGTCTGGATTTCGTCGGCCAGATACGTCGCGGCATTACCGGTGTAACCATCCCGGTCCAAGTGGATCAGATCCAGCACCGTGGACGCGCTCGCGACGTCACCTCCGGCGTGGCCGCCCATGCCGTCGGCAACCACGGCCAGATACTGACCCGCATACGCGGAGTCGTCATTCTTGCCCCTGATCAGTCCCACGTCCGAGCGCGCCGCATAGCGCAGGACCATTGGACGCCCAGCCATGCTTACGGCCTCAATTCAATGACCGTCTTACCGATCCGAACTGGGGCGCCGAGTTCGACGGGCAGGGCCCGGGTCAGTTGTGCGTCGCCCAGATACGTGCCATTGGTGGAGCCGAGGTCCTCAATGAACCACCGGCTGCCCTGGGGAAAAAGACGTGCATGGCGGCCGGAGGCATAGTCGTCCTCCAACACCAAGGTGGCCTCTTGCGCGCGGCCGAGCAGGATGGGCGTTCCCGTCAGTTCCAGCATGGTGCCGGCCAAGGGTCCCTCTGTCACCACCAGGTGATGAGCCTGCTGCCGGGCGGGTGGCGGCTCCTCCACCAGTTCCGGATGCTTGCGTGCCTGCCGGGCGGTGGGGCCACCCACCTTTGTTTTGCGGCCAATGACCAAGTCCCGGCGCATGGCGCTGACGATGCTGAAGATCAGGATCCACAGCAGCAGCAGGAAACCGAAGCGCAGGACGGTTACGGTCAGTTCGCTCATCCGCGGCCGCCCTTCGGGGGCAGCAGGCGGAAAATGATCTTGGTCCGGCCCATCGAAATATTGGCTCCATCAGCGAGCTCAGCCGTGCCGTCAACCTTGCGGCCGTTGACGTAGCTGCCGTTGGTTGACCCCAAATCAACGGCGGTGCAGCGTCCATTCATCGAGCGGATCTCCAAATGCCGCCGTGAGACACCCGTGTCATCGATCAGGATGTCCGCCTCGGAGGAGCGGCCGAGCACGATCGACTCCGCATTGAGGGAATATCGCTGACCATCAATGTCCAGCACGGGCTGCAGCCGACCCGGCGCACGGGCGGGGGCGGTGGGAACGTTGGCAGGGTATGCGGGCTGCGGACGGTCGACGGCGGGCTGTCCTGGATTTGAGTACGCCGCCGCGGCGGGGGGCTGGCCCAAGTCGTGCTTCTCGCTGTCGCCGTCGGGGTCGGCACGTTCAGTTCTGGAATCGATCTCGAAGGTCCCCGGCTTCAGATCGGCATCTTCGGTGAAGGAAACCCGTACCGGACCCTGCAGTATATAGCCTTGACTGCGCGCATGCTTGATCACCACATCGCACAATTCCTCGGCCAAGGCGGTGCCCCAACTGCGGACCCGCGCGAAATCCGGCTCGCTGAGCCTGGCGTCAAAGACGTTGGGCGTCAGAGTTCGTCCGGCCGCCAGCGTCATGGCCTTGTCGTCGAGCTCCCGCCGCAGCCGGCTGGCTATCTCAACCGGCTGTACCTGCGCCTTGGATCCACGGGAGAAGGCACCGCGCACGGCTTTTTCGATGCCCCGCTCGACGTTGTCCAGCAATCCCATGCCGCCTTCTCCTTTCCTTGTCCTGCGTTCATCTGTATTCCAGTCCAGGATCACCCCCGGCAGGCAGCCCATCGAGGTCAACGACTGCAGCCGGGCGCGCTCGCAGCGGCGTCCGGCAGCCGCACTTCCTGCGATACTACTGGCCTTGATACTACGTGGCGATTCTGGGGATCGCCCGGTCATCAAGCTTAGGCCACACGGATTATGCCCCCAATGATGGTCTAAGAGGGAGGTGCAAGCCCGCGGAGGCCGCCCAAAGAAGGCCGCACAAAGAGAGGTGTAAGAGGTCCCGCAGCGTCCCGCGCCGGGGTGGTGCTTGAGTGCTGACCTGGTCTTGGTCCAAGGGTGGTGCGTGCTTACTGGTTCCGGTCTTGCCCGGGGGTGGAGCCTGGCATGGCACTGCCCGCGACCGTGCCAGCCGGCGCTTACTGCCGTCCGGACACCGGCTTCGCCAAACCCACGACGGCACCCAGTGCAACCGTTTAGGTAATTCCCGCAGCGGTCCGTTATGCTTAAGCTCGCTGTTGTTTGGGCCATGATCCACGGATCTCCGGCAGGATACTTCAGACGCGCGCGAGTGGCGGAACGGCAGACGCGCTGGCTTCAGGTGCCAGTGTCCGAAAGGGCGTGGGGGTTCAAATCCCCCCTCGCGCACGCAATGCCCTGCAGATTGTGGGCAACAGAAACACCCCGATCCATGGATCGGGGTGTTTTTCTTTGCCCAAACGCCCTGCAGGCGGTCGCTGGCCGGTTGCGATTCATCAGTACCCTTTCGATCGACTACCTTCTGTGAAATGCTGCTGATGTTACGAATGCAGGTTCACTAGCAGGGAGACCAACGTTGATTGAAAAGTTGAGCGAAATGGGCATCAAAAGTGAGTACGCCTTACTGGGTGGATTCGCGTCGATTGGCCTGTCCTTGACGTCCTGGCTGATCAGCCGGGGCAACAGGAAGCACTCCAAGGCGCAGTCGGACCGCTGGGGCATCTTCGTGGGGCACTGGGCGCCGACGTTCTTCGCCATCGGCTTAGCCTTGCGGCTGGAGGAAAAGAAGTAGTCCGGGAGGCAAAAGACCGGCTGCCGCAGGTGCGCTGAACTGCAGTGGCCCGCGTCTCGTCCGGAATAGGACGGTCGTGGGTTCGGTTACGCCGAAGTAACCGATGACCGGATTTGAGACCGAAAGAGGCACCCGTGAACCTATTCTCCCCGTTGATCCTTGGTGAGTTGGAACTGCCCAACCGTGTGGTGATGGCGCCGCTGACCAGGGTTCGTTCCGGTCAGGACGGGGTGCCTGGTCCCCTGGTTGCGGAGCATTACCGGCAGCGCGCCTCATTGGGTCTGATCGTCAGTGAGGGCACCTACCCCAGCCCGGCGGGTCAGGGTTTCTCCGGCCAGCCTGGGCTTGTCACCGAGGAGCAGTTGGCCGGATGGGAACGGGTCACTTCGGCTGTTCATGAGGCCGGCGGCCGGATCGTTGCTCAAGTGATGCATGCCGGGCGGGTCACACACTCCGATACCAATGGCGGTCACGCCGTGGTGGGCCCGAGCGGCATTGCCATTGACGGGGAAACGCGCACGAATACTGGCAAGAAGCCGTTCCCGGTTCCACATGAGCTGACGGCCGAGGAGCTGCCCGCGGTGGTGCAGGAATTTGTCCAGGCCTCGCGGAATGCGGTTAACGCCGGGTTCGACGGCGTGGAGCTGCACGCTGCAAACGGCTACCTGCTGCATGAATTTCTTTCACCGGCGTCGAATCAGCGCCAGGACGGCCATGGCGGATCCCCCGCCAATCGCGCCCGTTTCGTGGTCGAGGTGGTGCAGGCTGTGGCGTCCGAGATTGGTGCCGGCCGGGTGGGAATCCGCATTTCGCCTGAGCACAATATCCAGGACGCGCTGGAAATAAACGCCGACGACGTCCGGGCCACCTATGGCGTGCTGATGGACACGATCGCGCCCCTGCAGCTGGCCTACCTGAGCATCCTGCACCACAACCCTGCTGGAGAACTGGTGCAGGATCTGCGGGAACGTTTCGCTGGCCCACTGCTGATCAACAGTGGATTCGGGCTGGTCACGAGCCGCGAGGAAGCGGTGGCCCTGCTTACCGACGGCCACGCCGATGCCGTCGTCGTCGGCCGTCCTGCCATTGCCAACCCGGATCTGGTCCGCCGCTGGCAGGAGGATCTGCCGTTGAACACGCCGGATCCGCTGACCTTCTATGGAGCAGGCGCCAAGGGTTACACCGACTATCCGGCACTGGCGCTGTAGGAAAACCGCTGGCAGTCAGGCCAACAGCCAGGCGGCCACGATGAGTACGGGAACGGCCAGCACGGAGGTCACAAGTGCGGTGTCGCGGGCCACAGCGACACCGCGCTGGTAACGGCTGGCAAAGAGAAAAACGTTCTGCGCCGTCGGCAGGGCGGCCATCACGACCACCGCCAGGACATGCGGAGGTTCGAGGTGGAACAGGAACCGGCCCAGCAGGTAGGCGATGGCGGGCATGAAGACGGACTTCAATACCGTGGCGACGATGACGTCGATGCGCCCCTCGCGGACCTGCAGCGGCCGACTGCCGAACAGGGACATCCCGAAGGCCATCAGCACCAGCGGAACGGCCGCCCCTCCCAGCATTTCCAGCGGGGCCCAAACCTGCGTGGGCAGCTCGATCCCGCTCAGGGAGGCCAGCACACCCAATATGGATGCGATGATCATCGGGTTTCGGACCGGTTGGGTCAGGATGATCCGAAGCGACGGCTTCCGCCCTGACGCTATGTCAAGAATGGTGAGGTAGAGCGGGGCAAGAAGCAGCAGCTGAACCAACAACACCGGCGCCACGGGGGCGGCACTTCCCAGCGCATAAACAGCTATCGGAATGCCGATATTATTCGCGTTAACGTAGGAACTGGCCATGGCACCCAGGGCGGTCTCAGCAGCGGGACGTTTGAACCAGATCCGGCTGCACAGGACGAACGTGCCGGCGGAGATCCCAGCCAGCAGCAGGGCAATTGGTGCATAGGCCGAGAGCGCGCCGCTGAGGTCCGCCTTGGCCAGTACGGTGAACAGCAAGGCCGGATTAGTGATGAAGAAAGCGGTGCGGGTCAGCGCCGAAGCGGCATGGGGTCCTGCGATCTGGAACCGGCCGGCAATGTATCCGACCAGAATCACCGCTGAGACCACGGCGAATCCGCTCAGTACGCCTGTCACGTGGAGTCCTTCTGCCGGTCGTCGGAATGCACAGCGGATTATGGATGCACTTGAAGTTTATCGGCTCCCCACGCACGCGGCGCCCAGCATCCGGATCGTGGAAGCTTGCACTCCTGCCAGCCCCGGCCCCGCCGCCGCAGCCAGCAGTTTTGCCCGCTTCCAACCTCCATTTTTGGGCCTGAAGGCCGGTCACGATTGGGCTGCAGGAGCCCACCACGGGTTAGACTTAGCTGGATGGCCACCCGCGGGCCGCTCGCGACCGCGGCCAATTCGGCGCCGAATCCCGCCCTCCAGGCGGCCCGCCGCCTTCCTTCAGCAGGCCCGCCAGGCCGCGTGAAGCGCACAATAAGCAGAATCTATGACTATGGGCACCGTCCACACGGGCCATGGCTGACACTGATACGTAACCGATGATGAGAAGAGTTTATTTGTGCTGGATTTCCTTTCGGGCCGGTTGAAACAGGTCCTTTTTTCCGGCTGGCAACACTTCAGCCTCGTCGTGCAGTGTCTGATCCTGGCCACAGTGCTGGCAGTGGTTCTGGCTGCGTTGGTTTACCGGAGCAAGACGCTGACATCGGTGGCAAACTCTGTCTCCGCGATCGGGCTGACCATTCCGTCCTTCGCGCTGATCGGCCTGCTGATCACACCCTTTGGATTCGGCGTGGTCCCGGCAGTGATCGTGGTGGCGTTTTTTGCCACCCTGCCCATCCTGCGCAACGCCGTCGTCGGCCTCGCCGGCATCAACCCGGCCATCACCGAAGCCGCCAGGGGCATCGGCATGAGCAGGCTGCGCACGCTGCTCCAAATCGAACTGCCCATGGCCTGGCCGGTGATTCTGGTTGGCGTGCGCGTCTCGGCGCAGATGGTGATGGGCGTGGCCGCCGTGGCCGCTTATGCCTTGGGGCCCGGGCTCGGTGGCTTCATTTTCTCCGGCCTGTCCCGGCTGGGTGGCGCGAATTCGCTTGAGTCCGTCGTGACGGGCGTCGTTGGCGTCATTGTTCTTGCCCTGATTCTTGATCTTCTCCTGGTCGGCTTGGGCCGACTCACAACCCCGCGAGGTATCCGTGTCTGAAACCGCCAAAGCGTTCCCTGCTGATTCCACCCCCGGTCCGGCCTCCGGCTCCCCGGGGAACTCCTCCCGCGCCGCTGCCCGCAGAGGCGGGCCGGACTCCGCCCGGAAGGACGGCGTCACGGGCGCCAGCATCCTTCTGGACCATGTAACCAAACGCTACCCCGGCCAGGACAAGCCCGCGGTGGACGGCCTGACGATGGAAATTCCGGCCGGCAAGCTGGTAATGTTCGTTGGCCCGTCCGGCTGCGGCAAGACCACCACGCTGAAAATGATCAACCGGCTGATCGAGCCCAGCGAGGGCAAAATCATCCTCAACGGCAACGATGTCACGTCCATGGACGGCGACAAGCTCCGCCGCCAGATGGGCTACGTTATCCAGGCGGGCGGTCTCTTCCCGCACATGAGCGTCGCGGCGAACATCGCCATTGTGCCCAAGATGCTCGGCTGGGACAAGGCACGCATCGCGGCCCGCACGGACGAACTGCTGGAATTGGTTTCCCTCGATCCGGCCATGTACCGTGACCGTTTTCCCAAAGAACTCTCCGGCGGCCAGCAGCAGCGGGTCGGTGTGGCCAGGGCACTGGCGGCGGATCCGCCCGTGTTGCTGATGGACGAACCGTTCGGCGCGGTTGACCCGATCACCCGGCTGCGGCTGCAGGACGAACTGATCAACATCCAGGCCGAGCTGCAGAAGACCATCGTCTGCGTCACGCACGACTTCGACGAGGCCGTGAAGCTGGGCGACTGGATTGCCATCTTTGACGAGGGCGCCCAATTGGTGCAGTACGACACCCCGGAGCGCATCCTCGGTGACCCGGCGAACGATTTTGTGGAAAACTTCATCGGCTCCGGTGCCGGGCTCAAACAGCTCACCCTCACCCGCGTCAGCGAGGTTCGGCTGGCCGAGGCCGTCGTTGCCTCCCCGGGCGAGGCCGCCAGCGAGGTGCTCTCGCGGGTTACCGCCGCCGGTCATGGCCACGCCGTGGTTCTCGATGCACGCAAGCGCCCGATCCAGTGGCTTTCGCGCCGCCAGCTCGGCCGCTTGGAGACCATCGACTCCCGCACGGATCCGAAATTGCCGCTGGTGGGCAGCCGCGCCACGCTGAACGACGCGCTGGACACCATGCTCGTCTCCAGCGCCGGCGCGGCCTTGGTGACCGGGCGACGGGACGTGTTTGAGGGCGTCATCGACGTGGAGACGGTGATGGATGCCATCACTAAGGCGCACGCCGCCGCCGCGCTTGACTCGGACGAGGCCCCGGTGGGTCTGAACACCGGCTCGATTTCCTCCGCCGCGGTGCTTGCCGGGGAGGCGCGGACCGACGACGGCGGGACAGGCAGCACTCACTCGGCGGACGAGTACCGCGATTCCGACGAGGACCGCGATTCCGACCAAACGGGACGGAGCGGCGCATGAGCAGCTCCACCGAAATCCCAGGCGGTTCCCCGGGAACCATGGAAACCACGGAACCGGACTTGGCAGCGGGGCCCGCGCCGGCAGGCCGCGGCCGCGCCCGCTGGCATTCCTGGCGTGGGCTGATCTACCAGCTCGCGGGCATTGCCGTGGTTTTGCTGGTCCTCATTATCTGGCTGCTGACGGCGGACCTTTCGGCCACCGAACTGACGACGCTGGCACCCAAGGCCCTATGGGGCTATACGGTGGAGCACCTGCAGCTGACCTTGCTGGCCGCATTGATCGTGCTGGTGATCGCCATTCCGCTGGGGATTGCCCTGACCCGCAAACCGCTGCGTTTCCTCACCGGACCCGTGCTGGCAATTGCCAATATCGGCCAGGCCGCGCCGGCGATCGGGCTCGTGGTGCTGCTGGCCTTTTGGCTTGGTTTCGGCTTTTGGGCCGCGATCGTTTCCCTCGTGCTTTACGCCATCCTGCCGGTTCTGCGGAACACCATGGTGGGCCTGCAGCAGGTGGATGCCCGGTTGGTGGAGGCCGGCCGGGGTATGGGCATGAGCTCCAGCTCGGTGCTGCTGAAGGTGGAGCTTCCGCTGGCCGTGCCGGTGATGCTCAGCGGTATCCGGACCGCCATGGTGCTGCTGGTCGGTACGGCCGCCCTGGCCACCTTCATCAATGGCGGTGGTCTGGGCATCCTGATCACCACCGGAGTGAACCTGAAGCTGACAGGGGTACTAGTCACCGGCTCCGTGCTGGTGGCACTGCTCGCCCTGTTTATCGATTGGGTCGGCCGGGTTGTTGAACACCTCGCCCGACCGAAGGGATTGTGACATGTTTGTACGCCTAGCCCGGCGGACCGCCGCGGCGGCCGGCCTTGCCGCCGTCGTCCTCCTGCTCTCAAGCTGCGGACTGCAGCCAGCCACGTCCTACGTTCCGGCGGTTGGCCCCGGCAGCATCAAGCGCATCGAGGGACTGGGGAAGGCGGATATCACCGTCACCTCCAAGAACTTCACGGAACAGCTGGTACTGGGCAAGATTGCCGTGCTGGCCACCAAGGCTGCCGGCTTCCATGTCACGGACCTCACGAATGTGCCCGGCAGCCAACCTGCCCGCGACCTGCTGTTGTCGGGAGAGGCCGACATCGGCTGGGAATACACCGGAACCGCGTGGCTGACCTATTTGGGCAAGAAGGCCGGCATCGCGGATAAGGCGAAACAATGGCAGGCCGTCCATGACGCGGATCTGAAAAACGGCATCACCTGGGGCAAGCCGGCGCCAATGAACAACACCTACGCCATGGCCGTTCGCAGTGAGGCCGTGGACAAGCTGGGTGGGATCAGCAAGCTCTCCGACATAGCCAAGCTCCCCGTCAAGGACCGCACCTTCTGCATCGAGTCCGAGTTCAATTCCCGTCCGGACGGCTTTAACCCGATGCTGGAGAAGTACGGACTGAAACGCGGTGCGGCCAAGGGAGTTCCGGAAGACAACATCGGCATCTATGACACCGGAGCCGTGTACAGCGCCACCGATAATGGGGCCTGCAACTTTGGCGAAGTCTTCGCCACCGATGGGCGGATCAAGGCCTTGGACCTGACTATCCTGAAGGACGACAAGAATTTCTTCCCGGCCTACAACGTGGGACCCGAGTTTTACACGGAAACGCTGCAGAAGTACCCGCAGCTGACGGATATTTTCGCCCAGATTACCCCGAAGCTGACCGATGATGTGCTGCAGTCGCTGAACTACAAGGTGGACGTCGCGGGCGAGGAACCGGCGGATGTCGCCTTCAACTGGATGCTGGATGAGGGGCTGATCAGCAAGCCGCAGTAACTGACGGAGCTGACGGAGGCGGATCGCTCACCAGGCAACGGGAAGGTCCCACAGCCCGTAGACGAAGGTTGTCTTCCGGAAGTCCAGATCCGTTGCGGGCTTTTCCAGCCGCAGGTGCGGGAACCGGCGGAAAAGGGCGGGAAAGGCGATCCGCAGTTCCAGCCGGGCTAGCTGCTGACCCAGACAGTGGTGCGGCCCAAAACCAAAGGCCGTGTGGGCGGTGGGCCGGCGGCTGATGTCAAAGCTGTCGGGGTTGCCCAGCTGGGCCGGATCGCGGTTCGCCGCCAGCAGTGAAAACGTCACATAATCCCCTGCGGAAATGTGGTGGCCGGCAATGTCGATATCCTCGGTGGCCGTACGTTCCAGGCTGGCCGTAACGACCGAGAGGTACCGCAGCAGCTCTTCCACTGCCGGACCCACCGCCTCCGGGTCCGCCAGCATGGCCTTCAACTGTTCGGGGTGTTCCATCAGCACCACCGCGCCGAGTGCAATCATGTTGGCCGTGGTTTCGTGGCGGGCGATCAGCAGCAGGAAGCCGATCGTGGTGATTTCGGCGTCGCTGAGTTCGGCACCGTGGTCCCGCACTAATTCGCCAAGAATGTCACCGCCGGGGGAATCCCGGGCCGCCTGCACCAGTGTGTAGACATAATTCTGCATGGCAGCGGCGGCCGCGCCCCGGATCTCCTGCGGCTGTGCCAAGTCAATCAGAACCTCACTGTTTTTTTGGAACGAGGTCCGGTCCCTTTCCGGTACGCCCAGAAGATCGGAGATGACAATGGAGGGTATTGGCAGCGCAAACGCTGACACCAGATTCGCCGGACTTTCCGCGCTTTCCATCTCGTCGAGGTAGTGTTCCACCAACGCGGCGATGCGCGCTTCCCAAGAGGCAATTTTCCGGACCGTAAAGTGTTTGGCCACCATGCGGCGCACTGCGAGGTGCTCCGGACCGTCCATTCGCAGCAACATCCCGGGTTGCGCGGCCACGTGTGCACCGTTGGCTAGCCGCGGGCGGGTCGGAAAGACCGGCGCGCACCTGCTCATAACGCGACACCAAATGTCCGTTCGCCGTTCCGGCACCGCCCTCCAACCGCTGCTCGAAGCGGCCAATCCCGCCCGCATCCCCGCCCGCATCGCGCATTCTGGCCACCTTGGGGTGCACGTCGAACGGGCATTTGCCGTCCCGGCGCAGAGGCAGCGGAATGGATTCAGTCATGGACTACTCCCCGTTCGTTAACCATGTTCGGCGGTGCCGTCCACCGGCGTGCAGTGGCTTCAGCGCCGTTCAGCGCCGTGCGCCGCCGACCAGCGCCGTGCGCCGCCGTGCGCCGCCCAGCGCCGACGCGCAGGTTGCACCCGAGCGGACGACGGTTTGCCGCGAGCATACTCTCCGCTGCTGGACGCGGGCTGGAGCTGACGTCGCAGGTCGGCGCTGCACTTGATACCGTCGGAGGATGAGAAGCGGGTCAGCGGACGAAAGGCACAGCGAATGACATTCATCGAAGAGGGTGCTGCACTCCTCCCCGAATTGGTGGCCCTGCGCCGCGAACTGCATCTGGCGCCCGAGGTGGGGCTGGAGCTGCCCAACACCCAGGCCCGCATCATCGCCGCTTTGGCCGGGCTGGATCTGGAGATCACATTGGGGAAGAAACTTTCCTCAGTGGTTGCCGTGCTGCGCGGCGGCCAGGACGGGCCAACGGTGCTGCTGCGCGGGGACATGGATGCGTTGCCGGTGACCGAGTTGAGCGGGGTTGACTTCGCCTCGACCAATGGCAGCATGCATGCCTGCGGGCATGACCTGCACGTCAGTGGTCTGGTTGGTGCTGCGAAGTTGCTCGCCGCGCACCGGGACGAGCTGGCTGGAAATGTGATTTTCATGTTCCAGCCGGGAGAAGAGGGCGACGGCGGTGCCGGGCTCATGATCGAAGAGGGCGTACTGCAGGCGGCGGGCGATCGGCCTATCGCCGCCTACGGCATCCATGTGGCGCCGGGCGCCAGCGGCGTGTTCACCAGCCGCGGCGGACCGCTGATGGCCGGCGCAAATGAACTGCGCATCACCGTCCATGGCTCTGGAGGCCACGGCTCGCAGCCGCACACCGCCATGGATCCGGTGCCCGCGCTGGCGGAGATGGTCACCGCCCTGCAGAATATGGCCACCCGCCGGTTCTCCGTCTTCGATCCGATCGTGGTCACCGTCACCCAGTTGGCGGCGGGGAGCGCAATCAACGTTATCCCCGATACCGCTCGACTGGGGGCGACCGTCCGGACACTGTCGCAGGAATCCGTGGACAAACTGATCACAGCGACCAAGGAACTGGCCGACGGTATTGCCGCGGCCCATGGCTGCACGGCGGAGGTGCGCTTCGACGTGAATTATCCGGTCACAGTCAATGATGTGGAGCGGACGCGTGAAGCCATGGACGGGCTCCGGTCGCTTTTCGGCGATACCCGGGTGGTGGAGGCGGACAATCCGCTGATGGGTTCCGAGGACTTCTCGCTGGTGCTGAACGAAATCCCGGGCACTTTTTTGTTCCTCCTGTGCTCCCCGGCGGACGTGGATCCGGCGACGGCGGCATGGAACCACTCCCCACGGGTCCTGTTCGACGACGCGGTGCTGGGCGATCAGGCGGCGGCGCTTGCGCAGTTGGCCTTCAACCGCTTGGCCGTAAAGCCGTAGCCTACTTCGGCACGTCCTCGCGCGCGGGCCCTACGCGAGCAATCCTTTGATGTCCTCTGCCGTCAGCGTGGAACTGAACATGGCGTCGTCGTCCATGACCGCGTCGAAAAGCTTGGCCTTCTGCTCTTTGAGTGCCATCACTTTTTCCTCAATGGTGTCCTTGGCAATCATTCGGTAAACCATCACGTTCCGCTGCTGCCCAATGCGGTGCGTGCGGTCCACGGCCTGCGCCTCGGCGGCCGGATTCCACCAGGGGTCGAGCAGGAAGACGTAGTCCGCCTCGGTCAGGTTCAGGCCGAATCCGCCTGCCTTCAGGCTAATCAGGAACACCGGAACTGAGCCGGCCTTGAAGCGGTTGATCACCTCCGCCCGCTGCGTGGTGGATCCGTCCAGGTAGCAGTAGTCGATGCCCCGCGCATCCAGCTGGGCCGCCGCCTTTTTCAGGAACGAGGTGAATTGGCTGAAAATCAAGGCCCGGTGTCCCTCTGCCAATACATCCTCGAGCTGTTCGTGGAGGGCCTCAAGTTTGGCGGAGGGGACTGACGCGTACTGGTCATCCACCAGCGAGGCGTCCAAACTCAGCAGTCGCAGCAGGGTCAGCGAGCGGAAGACGATGAAGCGGTTCCGATCCAGGTCCTCGATCAGACCGAAAAGTTTCTGCCGTTCCCGCTGCAGGAAGGTCTGGTAAATCTTCTGCTGCGCCGCACCCAGTTCCACCTCCAGTACCTGCTCCTGCTTGGCGGGCAGTTCCGCGGCAACCGCTTCTTTGCTGCGGCGCATCATCAGCGGCCGGATCCGCCGCCGCAGCTGGGCCAGCCGGGCGGAGTCATCCCCCGATTCAATGGGGCGCTGGTAATCTTCGGTGAATTTCCGGGCGGACGGAAAGAGCCCGGGGGAGACGATGGAGAACAGCGCCCACAGCTCCATCAGGTTGTTCTCCATCGGGGTGCCGCTGATGGCGAGCTTGAAGGGGACGTCCAGGTCACGGGCGCACTGGTGCACACGGGCGGCACGGTTTTTCACGAACTGTGCTTCGTCCAGGATCAGGGCACTCCAGCCAAGGCCACGGTAGGCCTCGAAGTCCAGCCGGAACAGGGCATAGGACGTTACGACGACGTCGGCCCCCGCCACTGTCGCTGCCAGCGGCACCCGGCTCTTGCCCTGCGTGTCGGCCACGGCGACGATGGCCAGGTCGGGGGTGAAGCGGCGGGATTCAGTGACCCAGTTGGAGACGACCGAAGTGGGGGCGACGACGAGAAACGGCAGGTGCCCTCCGCCGCCGCGGTCGCCACCTTCTCCGCCGTCGTCGTTACTGTGCCGGCCGCCGTCGCCACCGGCCTGCCGCTCCTTGGCGTACGCGAGCAGCGCCAGCGTCTGCAGCGTTTTGCCCAGCCCCATGTCGTCCGCGAGAATTCCTCCCAGCCGATGCCGCCAAAGAAACGCCAACCAGTTGAAGCCCTCCTGCTGGTATGGCCGCAGCGCGGCGTGGACCCCGGATGGCAACGGGACCGGTTCCACTCCGGCCATATCCAGCAGGCCTCCCACTGCGGCGCGCCAGGATACCGCTGGCTCGGTTTCCTCCGCCAGATCCTCGAAATCCGCCCACAGACTCGCCTGATAGCGGCTGATCCGCAGCCCGGTGTCCCATTCCTGCATCGCCCGGGCCTCATCAATGAGTTGATGCAGCCGCTCAAAGACCGGCTGGTTCAGCGAAAGATACGTTTTGTCCACCAGCAGCAGCTTGGTTTTTCCCTGCGCAAGAGCACGAAAAATGGGGGCGAACGGAATCGTCCTGCCATTGATTTTGACCATCACCCCCAGGTCAAACCAATCCCGACGGTGCGATTCCACGGTGCTGATTGTCAGCTGTGGAACACCTGTCAGCTCGCGGTAATCCGGACGCTGCCCCAGCACATCCACCCGCAGCCCCTCCAGCCTTTCCAGGGTGGGCAGCATGTGGCCGGAGAACTCGGCCGCATCGATGCCCTCGAGGAGGGTTTCCTGAGCGCGCAGCTGTGCAAGTGTGGACCCGTGCCGGGCCGATTCGTCAGACCGGGCGGCGGCCGATTCCGCCTCCCGTGCTTTGTTTTCGGGGTTTTCCGGCGCCGGGTTTACCGTTGCCTGATTTTCCGGTTCCGGGTACTCCGCGGCGAGAGCAGCGCCAGCCAGCTCCAGCAGCCGTGCTTCGGCCACGGCATTGCGGCAGCCCGGCTCGCCGGGACGCGGGAGCAGCGTTTTCCTGCTGCTGGTTGCACCGTACCGGTAGTCCCAGTCCCAGCTCAGCCGCAGTTTATCTGCCGGTTCGAAGGCCGCGGTCAGGACCAGGACCGGTGGCGGGGGTGCCGGGAAGTGGACCGAATCGTCGGAGCTGGTGACGGTGACCCTCTGGCGCACCTGCGGATATAAGCCGGTCATGAAATCATCGATGTCCACTGCCGGAATGCTCACGGCGGAATGCCGTTCCAGCAGCGTGCGCTGTTCCGCCGTGACCGGTCGGGCCAGCGGCGCAAGTATTATCCGGGTGGGTGCTGCGGAGTAACCGTAGATTCCGTGGTTGCCTATGATGCCGGCGCCCTCGGGCGGATGCGGTCGGCCATCGAAGCTCAGCGCCGGAGCCAGCAGCAGGTCCGCGCCGGCGCTCCCGATGGTGGTCACATCCAGGCTAATTTCCGCCTGCCGCCCGACGACGACTGTCACGTCCTTTGTGGTGCCCAGCAGGGCAATATCCAGCCGGGCGGCCTCGTCGAACAGCGGCCACAGGAGCGGACTGCTGAAGTCGTCCAGATAGAGCCAGTCGTTGTCCTGGGCGAAATAGACCTGCCCGGTGGCCCGGTGCAGTGGAGCGAATTGGCAGAACCAGCGGTGATGTTCCGGAACCAGATGCATCCGGTTTGCCTGATAGCTGACCGTATTCCAGCTCAGCGTGCCCTTCGCCCATTTGCCGCGGTTGTTGCGCAGCACCGGGCGCACGCCCAGCCGAAAACCCCCGTTCCGGGGGTGGGCCTGCAAATTGAACTGCAACCCCATCGCCGTGTCCGCCTGACCCTGGCCGGGCCCATGGCCGCTGGTCCCAGCCGGCCCGGCGCCCGTGTCAGGGTCGCCGTCGGACCTCCGGGCATCGGACCCTCCGGGGACCAGGAAGTTGAGACTCTTTTTCCAGGCCGGGGGCGGGGAGGTGTTGGGCACTCCTTGATGCTCTCATGCTGCGTCGGGGCGTGCCTGACGCGGTGGTCACCAGGCGAGCTTCTCCTGCGTGAGCCCGAACGGAACGTGCTCGCTCACCGCCACGGTAAAAAATTCCGCGCCATGACGGGTGACCAAGATTCCGCGCCGTCCGTCCGGCATGGCATGCTCGCGGGCAATCTGGACCGCTGAATCAAGCCCGCTGTCCATCGAGGCCTTGTCGGTGGCGGTGACCTCCAAGACCAGGTCCGTCGTGTTCTCGCTCATGGTGCCGTTCTTTCGGGTGGTCGTACGGGTTTAGCCCCAGTTACCGTACGGATGCGTTTGATCTGGTTAACGACGGCATTGTCGAGAGGGCGTTGTATCGCCTGCGGCAAAAACGCGGACGTGCCGGAACGATCGTTTCCCGCACTCGGTTAAAAGTGTGCACCCGGTCAGTGGCGCGCGCAACCAGGCGCGGCGTGGCGGCCGCCGATTTATTGCAATTCCGGTTTATTGACGGCTGCCGCCGTGTGTTCGAGCACGTCGCGGAAGGCCAGGATGGCGGGGCGGTGCGCGCTTGCCCGCCGGACCGATGTGAAGACGGTTCGGCGCGGACTGCCGTCGGTTTCGAGCAGTTGGCAGGCGGTTTCACGACCGGTCCAGACCAGGTCCGGCATCAGGGCTACGGCATTGCCGGATTCGATCAGCCGAATCTGCGCCTGCAGGTCCGCCGTTTCGAAGCGCACGTCTGGTTCGAAGCCAGCGCCGCGGCATGCCTGTTCCGCCCAATGCCGGGAGGCGGCTCCGCGCGGCTCCATCACCCACGGGGCATTTGCGGCGGAAGCCACCGACCTGACGTCGAAGCGGTTCAGCGCCGGCGGCGGCACGGCCAGCCGGATGGCGTCAGTGGTCAATCTCTTCCGGTCCAGTTCCGGATAATGCGGTGCCGCGTGGCCGGGGTACTGTTCGGCCACCACCAGGTCAAAGTCCCGCGCCCAGGTCTCATACAGGGCGGTCTCGGGTTCCCGCTGGACCATTTCAATCCGCACGTCCGGATAAAGGTTGGACATGGTGGTGAGGGCGTCAGGCATCAAGGCCAGCGCGGCGGACTGAAAGACCGCCAGCCGTAC
This sequence comes from Paenarthrobacter sp. Z7-10, assembly GCF_026932795.1. Taxonomy (GTDB): domain Bacteria; phylum Actinomycetota; class Actinomycetes; order Actinomycetales; family Micrococcaceae; genus Arthrobacter_M. Next base: position 26,114 of record NZ_JADPVH010000031.1, read on the forward strand.
GGTGCCCGTGACGGTGGTCAGCGACGCGGCCAAGTCCGACTCCGCCCGTTCCAAGGTTTCCAGCAGCTCACCGGTGTGTGCCACCAGTATTTCTGCCTGCGGTGTGAGCTGGACGCGGCGGCCGGTTTTGCGCAGCAGTTCAACCCCTGCTTCCTTCTCCAGCAGGGCCAATTGCTGGGAGATGGAGGACGGGCTGAACCGCAGCGCGTCAGCCACTTCGGCCAGCGTTCCACGGAGCTTGAGCTCCCGCAGCAGGCGCAGGCGGCGTACGTCCAGCATGGTTGCCTCAATCATCGGTAAAAGTAATGGATATCCATCAGAAAAGACCACTTTTCCTGCACGAATTCTAGTCCCATACTGATGGAAGCAGACCTATGCATGAAGCAGAAAGATCGGTTCCATACCTCATGACCAACACATTTGTGGAGACCAACGTGAATTCCGGCGATACCCCGCAAGAGTCCCCGAATGAGCTGGCCCTCGAAGCCATCACGCTCGTGCGCCACTGGCTGACCGAAGGAGCCAAGGTCCCGGTCGACGCGTCCGCCAAACAGCTGGCCGGCGTTTTGAAGGATCCCAACGGTCTGGACTTCACTGTTGGATTCGTTGACGGCGTCATTCGGCCTGAGGACCTCAATGTCGCGGCCCGCAACCTGGCCCGGCTCGCCCCCAAGGTCCCGGTCTTCCTGCCCTGGTACATGCGAAGTGCCGTCCGGCTGGGCGGTGCCATGGCGCCGGTGCTGCCGCAGTTGGTGATCCCGATTGCCCGCCGGGTCCTGCGTGAGATGGTGGGTCACCTGATTGTGGACGCCACAGACGCCAAGCTGGGACCGGCGATCAGCAAGATCCGCAAGGATAATGTGCACCTGAACGTGAACCTGCTCGGTGAGGCCGTGCTGGGACAGCACGAGGCCTCCCGCCGGCTCGAGGGCACGCACAAGCTGCTGGCGCGCCCGGACGTGGACTACGTCTCGATCAAGGTCTCCTCCACGGTGGCCCCGCACTCTGCCTGGGCCTTCGATGAAGCCGTGCAGCACGTGGTGGAAAGCCTGACACCGCTGTATCAGCGTGCCGCCGCCTCGGCCAAGCCCAAGTTCATCAATCTGGATATGGAAGAGTACAAGGACCTGGAGATGACTATGGCGGTCTTCACCAAGATCCTGGACAAGCCCGAATTCAAGAACCTGGAGGGCGGCATCGTCCTGCAGGCCTACCTGCCGGATGCACTCTCGGCCATGATCCGGCTGCAGGATTGGGCCACGGCCCGCCGCGCCGCCGGTGGTGCCCGCATCAAGGTTCGCCTGGTCAAGGGTGCCAACCTGCCGATGGAGCAGGCCGAGGCCTCCGTGCATGACTGGCCGCTGGCCACCTGGGGATCCAAGCAGGACTCGGACACCAACTACAAGCGCGTGCTGAACTACGCACTGACACCGGAGCACGTGGACGCAGTCAAGATCGGCGTGGCCGGACACAACCTCTTCGATGTGGCCCATGCCTGGCTGCTGGCCAAGGCGCGCGGGGTGGAAAGCGGCATTGAATTCGAGATGCTGCTCGGCATGGCCACCGGTCAGGCCGAGGCAGTGCGCCGCGACGTGGGCTCGCTGCTGCTTTACACGCCTGTGGTGCACCCCGCCGAGTTCGACGTGGCTATTGCCTACCTGATCCGACGGCTGGAGGAGGGCGCCAGCCAGGACAACTTCATGTCCGCAGTCTTTGAGCTCAGCGAAAATGAAGCCCTTTTCGAGCGCGAAAAGCTGCGCTTCCTGGCCTCGCTGGAAAACCTCGATGACCGGGTTCCGGAGCCTAACCGCAGGCAGGACCGGACCCAGCCGGAACAGCCGGCGCCCGCGCTTGGTTTCGCCAACACCCCGGACACCGATCCATCGCTGCCGGTTAATCAGACGTGGGGCCGGACGATTCTGGCGCGCGTCGCAGGTTCTGATTTGGGTAAGGCCAGCGTCGTGGCAGCCACCGTGAACACCGAAGCTGAGCTGAACGCAGTGGTCAGTGCCGCCGTCGAGCAGGGCAGGGCGTGGGGAGAAAAGACCGGCGCCGAGCGCGCCGAAATCCTGCACCGGGCCGGGAATGTCCTGGCCGCCAGGCGGGGTGCGCTGATCGAGGTCATGGCCAGTGAAACAGGCAAGACCATCGACCAGGGCGATCCCGAGGTCAGCGAGGCTGTCGATTTCGCGCACTTCTACGCGGAGCAGGCCCGCCTGCTCGACAAGGTCGACGGCGCCACCTTCGTTCCCTCGCGGCTAACCGTAGTGACCCCGCCGTGGAACTTCCCGCTGGCCATCCCCACCGGCTCAACGCTCGCAGCGCTCGCCGCCGGGTCCGCCGTCGTGCTCAAACCTGCTAAGCAGGCCGCCCGCACCGGTGCCTTGCTGGCGGAGGCTCTCTGGGACGCCGGCGTGCCGCGCGAGGCGCTCGCGATGGTGCAGCTGAGCGAGCGCGCGCTGGGCCGCCAGCTCGTGGCCCATCCCAGCGTTGACCGCGTCATCCTCACCGGCGGCTACGAAACCGCCGAGCTGTTCCGTTCGTTCCGCCCGGACCTGCCGCTGCTCGCGGAGACCTCCGGAAAGAACGCAATCATCGTCACGCCCAGCGCAGACTTTGATCTTGCGGCCAAGGACGTTGCCTATTCGGCCTTTGGCCACGCGGGGCAGAAGTGTTCCGCTGCCTCGCTGGTGATCATGGTTGGCTCCGTCGCCAAGTCTCCACGTTTCCGCAACCAACTGATCGACGCCGTCAGCTCGCTGAAGGTGGGCTATCCCGACGATGCGAGCACGCAGATGGGGCCGATCATTGAGCCCGCCAACGGCAAGCTGCTCAACGCACTGACCACCCTCGGCGCGGGCGAATCCTGGCTGATCAAGCCGGAAAAGCTGGACGAAACTGGTCGGTTGTGGAGCCCGGGTGTGCGCAGTGGAGTGAAGCGCGGATCCTATTTCCATCTCACTGAGTTCTTTGGTCCGGTGCTCGGCGTGATGACCGCCGAGACGCTGGCGGACGCCGTCGCCATGGCGAACGAAATCGACTACGGCCTCACCGCCGGCCTGCACTCGCTCAATCCTGAGGAGCTGGGCTACTGGATGGACAACATCGAGGCCGGGAACCTTTACATTAACCGCGGCATCACCGGCGCTATTGTCCAGCGCCAGCCCTTCGGTGGCTGGAAGAAGTCCTCCGTCGGGGCCGGCACCAAAGCGGGAGGACCCAACTATCTCCTTGGCCTGGGGGATTGGGTACCGGCCGAGCTCAGCGGAGCAGACGCGCCTGAGTCCGAGCATGGCATCTACGACGCCCCGCTGCATGGCTTGTCCACCCAGCACACCTCGGCTGCCCAGCGGCTGCTGACCGCGGCGAAGTCCGCCGGCGGTGTGCTGCCCGAAGCGGATGTGCAGTCGCTGCACCGCGCAGTGCGCAGCGACGCCCACATCTGGGCCGGGGAATTCGGTGTGGCAAAGGACGTCTCGGCCCTGACGGCTGAACGCAACGTGTTCCGTTACCTCCCTGTCCCGGTCACCGTCCGCCTCTCGGACGGCGAGCCTCTGGTGGCCCTGCTGCGCGTACTGGCCGCGGGTCTGCTGGCCGGTTCCCGACTAAGGGTCTCGTCCGCGTTGGAGCTGCCCGCCGCCGTGCGGGCGGTGCTGGCGGAGCTGTCGCTGGAAGTCACCGTGGCGAACGACGACGACTGGCTGGCTGCGGCGGTTGGGCTCGGCGCCGGGCGCATCCGTCTGATTGGCGGCGACGCCAAAGCGCTGGCGGAAGCCACGGGCGGACGGCCCGACGTGGCCATCTACGCCCAGCCGGTAACGCCGGCCGGCCGGATCGAGATCCTTCCGTTCGTGCGGGAGCAGGCCGTCAGTATCACGGCGCATCGCTTCGGCACGCCGAACCACCTCTCTGATGCACTGATCTAGGTGTAGCGACCGCAGACAACGACTTGGGGTCCGGCTTCCGGCCGGGCCCCAAGCTGCACCCGCGCTTAGCAGCGGCCGGCTTCCGCCGACTGGATCGGGTTTGGGGCGTCTGGCGGGCCGGCGGGCCGTACCTGGCCCTGACCGGGTTTGGGGCGTCTGGCGGGCCGGCCGTCCCCGGCTGACTCCGCCTGTAGGGTTTCCGGGGTCCGTCGGACGGGTTGGCTTTGCCGACGGTTCATTTGTGGCGGATGGTCATCTTCTCCTCCACAGGCGGTTTCGGCGCTCAGTTTTCGCACTTACGAGTGGTTGCGGCTGTTGTTGTGCCTGGAATCGGAGAAGGATTGGGGTATGCCCTTCGAAGGATTCCCAGGAGTTACTGACACCGCCGAGTTGACGGACGCGGTGGCCGTCCTTGAGTCCTTTACGGCGTCGTTCACCTCCGCGGCTCCGCTGATGGGCAAAACGCAGCTGCTGGAGGCCACGGACCTGATTGAACGCGGCTCGAGGCTGGTCCAGCATCTGCAGGTAATCGCCGCCCACGCCGTGGATACCCAGAACCTGTTCAGCACCGCCGATACCGACAGTGCCTTCACGTGGGACACCCCGACGGAGCGGAAATCCCTGCACCGCAACGTCCAGAGCTTCCTGGTTGACCGGTTGCGGATCTCGTTTTTCGAAGCCAACCGGCGCGTTCATCTTGGCCGCGATGTCCTGCCCACACAGTCACTGAGCGGGCAGCCAATCGAAGCGCGTTTCCCAACCCTGGCCCAAGCCGCTGCGGGAGGCGAAGCGTCCACGGAGGCACTGTACCTGGTGGCTACGGCCCTGAACCACGTCCGTCCGAAAGCGACTGCGGCTGAACTTGACCGGATGGAACAGGCCCTGGTCTCCCAAATCCCGGTCGTGGAACCAGGTGTGCTCAAGCCTTTGGCCGCGGCGCTGGAACTGAGCATCGACCAAAACGGGACAGAACCGTCCCCGGCCGAGCTTACCGCCCGTCAGGGCATCCACTATCACGGTAAATACCGTGGACTGCATCACCTGGACATCCACGCGGACCAGTCTCAGTACGAGGCTTTGACGACCGTGATGAACACCGGCACCAACCCACGCAGCCAAACCCTGGAAGAACGAGCCCTGGACCCCCGGACAAGGCCGCAAAAACTTTTGGACGCCCTCACCGGTGCCTGTCAGGTCGCACTTCGCACCAACGAACTCCCCCGCACCGGAGGGCACCGGCCCCAAGTCATGGTCACCATCGGCTACGAAGAGCTCTTCGGCGTTCTCACCACCGGGCAGGCCACCGGGGCCTTCGCCTTCACCGGCCCCGTCACCGCCGAACGAGTGCGCAGACTCGCCTGCGACGCGGATCTCATCCCCCTGGTCCTGGGAAGCGCCGGACAAATCCTGGACCAAGGCCGTAAACAACGCCTGCACACCCAATCCCAACGACTGGCCATCATCGCCCGGGACAAGGGCTGCATCCGCCCCGGCTGCAGCATGCCACCGGCCTGGTGCGAGGTCCACCACGTCACCTACTGGGAAAACGGCGGCAACACAACCGTCGACGAGGGCGTCCTGACCTGCAGCTACGACCACCACGTCATCCACCACGGCGGCGCCACGGTCACCCTGATCGAGGGCATCCCTTATTGGACGGCTCCGCCCGATGTAGATCCAACCCAAACACCCCATCGCAATACCTACTTCAACCCACTCCCACCGCCCCCACCAGTGATACCGCCGCCCACGTTACCCCTGCCGGCAACCCTGCTGCCGTGAGCCGTCAACCCTGCTGCCGTGAGCCCGGCGTCCGTGGTTCGGGGAGCCGGCGTCGTAAGCCACGTCGTTGTCAGGGGTCGTTACGGAAGCCGCCTGCTGCCGCCGTGCCAATCCTCGGCTTTACCAATCTGTCCCGTTGCGACGCCGAGGGCGCGCAGCTGTGGCTGCTCCCGCAGGCTCCGCTTCATCTCGGCGAAGCCGGCAAATCCGGCCAGTCCAATAACGTGGTCCCAGAGCTGCAGCGCGTCCTCATCGCTGGGGAGGCGGCTGATGACGGGCCCAAAAAATGCCAACCCGTGCGGCGGCTCGAAGTGGATGATTGGGGTGCCAACATCCTTGCCCGTGAGCGCCAGTGCCTCATCCGTCTCCGCCTGGATGACAGCGTCGAAGGAGTTCTCATCCAGAGCCTCGGCCAGCTGCGTCGGCAGCCCTGCCTCGGCGAGGATCGGTTCGACGAAGCTGCGGGTACCGCGGCGTTCCCGGTTCGGGGCGTCATCCAGCGCGACGGGCTCTGAGTCGAAAATGTGGGCCCCGAAGGCTGCATAAAGGTCGGCGACGGCTTGTGCGCCGTGCACCTGCCGGGTCTTGGCGGCTACCCGCAGCAGCCGCAGACCGGCGGTGTGACCGGCCTCGTATTCCGGCGGAAATCGTGCGTCATAGTCCACCTCCGCATTGATCAGCCGAAGGGAAATAAAGCGCCAGTCCACGGTGTAGTCGCGCTGTTTGACCACTTGCCGGACCCATTTGCTGGTCATCCAAGCGAACGGGCACACGGGATCGAAGTAAAAGTTGATGTCTGCGTTCGTCACCGTTCCACGCTATGGTCCGGCAGCAGCGGGGTAAGAACTGTCCGTCTTCGCAGCAGCCAGCAGCCATCAGCCATCAGTTACCTGTCCCCGGCCAGCAGCCATCAGCCATCAGTTACCTGTCCCCGGCCAGCTGCCATCAGCCACCTGCCGCGGTGCTCATAGCGCAGTCAGCAGACCGCCCTCATCAGTTTTCGGTGCAGTTCCAGGGGTTGTCTGCAAAATCAGGTCGCTGAGGAGATTCCCGGCGTAGGGGCCCATGGTAAGACCGACAGCACCGAAGCCGGCATTGACGTACAGGCCCGGAATGCCGGTAACTGGCCCGATGAAGGGCAGTTCATTTCCGGACACCGGGCGCAGTCCGACGCGTGTCTCGATGAACGTCGCGTCCGCCAGCCCGGGTGCAATTTCGAGTGCGTTGGTGAGGATCTGGAGCTGGCCGGCGGCTGTCACCCGCGGGTCAAAACCACTGCCCGTCTCCCTGGTGGCGCCGATGACGATACGGGAATCTTCAAATGCCACCAGATAGTGGCCGGTGAGTGGATGCACGGTAGGCCACCGCGCGGTGTCCGCACCAGGCAGCCGCAGGTGGGTGATCTGCCCGCGCTGTGGCTCGATGGGCAGCCTACGTCCAAGCGGGCGCAGCACGGCGTTCGTCCAGGCGCCGGCGGCAACGACGACGGCGTCTGCCGGAATCGCGTGGTCACCGACCCACACCGAAACGCCGGGGTGGGAGGAGCCGGAATGGGAGGAGGAGTGCTCCAGTCGTGCTACGCCAGCCACGAGGCTTCCGCCATGCCGGCACATGGCACGAATGAGAGCGTTGCGCAAAGTGCGGCCGTCCACCCGCGCACCGCCGCTGATATAGAGGCCTTCGAGGTCTTTGGCCAGCGGAGGGAACAGCTCCCTGGCCCGTGCATTACCCATACGCGCAACCTCGCCGGCCAGCGCCGATCCGCGCGCCCGTGCCGCCACCCGGTCATTAACTTGGTCCAAACGGCCGGCGTCCCTGCTGACGATGAGCGCACCAGATCGCCGGTAGCCGATATCCGGCACACCCGATGCGTTGAGATCCGCGATCAGCGTCGGATAATACTCCGCCCCGGCGGTGTAAAAGTGCTGGAACGTTCCCGTGGCCTCGGTGCTCCAAGGCTGGACGATGCCGGCGCCCGCGGCCGTGGCCTGGCCCTCATAATCTGAGTCCACCAACGTGACCCGGGCGCCCTTTCGAGCCAGGGCATAGGCCGTGCTGGCGCCCGCTGCTCCGCTTCCGACAACGAGAACGTGGTGCGTGTTCACGGCACCAAACTACACCGCACCGATTTCCGGCGCAGTAACTTGTTCCGGAAGGCAATCTGCCGGAGAATCGGAGCATTGTCCCAGTCAGAGAAAGAAACGCCGCGATGAGCCAGCTGCGCCTTACCCCCGAAGACAGTTTCCCTGAAGATCTCAGCGTCCTTTCTGACCCGGTGCTGCAGGTTCTCGACAGTCAGGTGCAGCGCCAGCTCGACCGCGAATATATCGTTGAGGGCGAGCCAGACCCGGAAACCGAATTCCGGCATTGGGATATCGATGAGGAATTTGAACACCGCGAGGGAACCGAGTCCGAAGCGGTTTCCTAGCCGCGAATTTTAGCTGCCCGGTATGGCCCGGGGCAGAATGGCAGAAGCAGCTGCAATTGCGGGCCGGGCTTCGGCGCGCGATGCTGCGAACGTGGGAAGGTAAACCGGACATGATCTTCATCGTCGTCAAATTCAACGTCAAGCCGGACTGGAGCGAGCGCTGGCTGGAATTGACCCGTGACTTCACGGAAGCGACCCGGAAAGAACCGGGGAATTTGTGGTTCGACTGGTCCCGCAGTGTGGAGAATCCAAATGAATTCGTCCTTGTGGAAGCCTTCCAGGACGACGCTGCTGGCGACCATGTGGACAGCGGACATTTCACCAAAGCCATGGATGATATGCCGCAGGCACTGGCTGAAACCCCGCAGATTATCAGCGAAAAGATCGGCGCCGAAGGGTGGGGCCGGATGGGGGAACTGACCATCCGCTGATCCTACCCACCACCCTTTCGCGCTGCTGCGGCGACGCGTAGGGTGAAAGGAAGGTCTCGGGCCCGGTTCTTTAGTCGGCTCGGCACCACTCAAGGAGGAGACGAAATGGAAGCAGCAGAAAACAGGACGAACAGCGGTAGGCAACCCTTCGAGGACACCGTACCTGGCGGTTCCACGCCGGCGCCGGAGCCTCCTCCGGGCAGTGACCCCACAGAGAACCCGGATGCCAAGCCACTGGGGGATCCGACGCAGGATCCGGATCTTGATCCATTGGGTGATCCCCAGGGAAACCCGGACGCAGGCCACGTTGGAGATCCAGGCAAGGATCCCGTCGAGGACCCGCCCGGCTGGCCGGAGCAGCCGGTAACGCCGATCCCACCCATCCGCTGACCCCGGATTCCGCGGGTGACATGCCGTCTGGTCCGGAATCCGATTCATCGGCACACGCGGAGGGTGCGGATCTCATCCGCGCGACGGTCGTGATCAGGGGCACCGTCCAGGGCGTCGGATTCCGCTGGTGGACGGCAAGGCAGGCCGACGAACTGGCTCTAACGGGCTCCGTGGCCAACGAATCGGACGGATCAGTGCGGCTGATCGCGCAAGGTCCGCGGGCCAGTGTTGAGGAGCTCGTGCTCCGTCTGAGGTCGAGGGAGGCACCCGGGCGGGTGGAACGGATCGTCCAAGACGTTTCATCCGCTGACCCGGACTGCATTGAGTTCCGCATTCAAGACTGACCTGCGGTCCCGGCGCATGCGGGACCGCAGGTCAGTCTTATTACTATGCAGCGGCGAATCCAAGGCCGAATTCTTAGCGCGCGGCGTCGAGTTCCTGATAGGTGGCGTCATCCAACTCAACTGCGGCGGCACCCACGTTTTCCTCCAGGTGCTGCAGTGAACCGGTGCCGGGAATCGGCATGATGACCGGTGAGCGTCGCAGCAGCCAAGCCAAGGCAACCTGCGATGCGGTGGCGCCCAGACGTTTGGCCGCTGCATCCAGCGGGCCGCCCGGCTGTGCGAGCTTGCCGGCGGAAATTGGAGCCCAGGGGATGAAGCCGATTCCGTTCTGGGTCGCATAATCCAGCACGACCTCGGAACTGCGGTCGGTGAGGTTGTAGCGATTCTGCACGGTGGAGACAGTGAAAAATTCTCCGGCTGCCTTCAGCTGCTCCACGCTGACCTCGGACAATCCCAGAGCCTTGACCTTGCCTTCCTGCTGCAGGTCGCGCAGCACGCCGAACTGCTCCTCGGCGTCGACTTTGGGGTCAATGCGGTGCAGCTGCAGCAGATCCAGCGCCTCGACTTTGAGCTTGCGCAGGCTCAGCTCGGTCTGCTGGCGCAGGTATTCCGCCCGCCCCACCGGCACCCACGCGTTAGGGCCGGTGCGGGTAAAGCCTACTTTGGTGGCGATCCGCAGCCCTTCCTTGTATGGATGCACGGCTTCGGCGATGATCTCCTCGCTGATGTTCGGTCCGTAGGAGTCTGCGGTGTCGATAAAGTCCACGCCCAGTTCGACGGCGCGGCGCACGACGGCGATGGCGGTCTTCCGGTCGGCGGGCTCTCCCCAGATGCCGTCGCCGACGATACGCATGGCGCCGAAGCCGAGCCTGTGCACTTTCCCGAGGTCCAGCAGATCGATGGTCGAGACCGGGCTGGAGGTTTTTAGGTATTCGGTAGTCATACCTGCGCCAACGACGGCCTGCGGGGCACTATTCCGCCGATCCCCCGGTGCCCGTCGAGCTGACTGCGTCGGCTAGCGCTGTGGTACCGCGCCAGCTGCTTCCGGGTTGCCGGGTTGCTGGAGCGCACAGCGGGGCCGCTCTGCCCGTAACCTGCTTTTTCTTGACATATTCGGAGTGGTCCTCGTATCGTGGAAACGGTTCCATGGAATCGGTTCCATGAATGTTCACGAGGAAGTGGCAAGGATGACGACGGTAACCATCAAAGACGTTGCGGCGGCCGCCGGCGTCTCCGTCGGCACCGCCTCCCGCGTCTTGTCCGGCAATCCCGCCACATCGGCCGCGTCCCGCGAACGTGTCGCGGCCGCCGTCGAACGCTTGGATTTCCACCCCAATGCCCAGGCCCGTTCGCTGCGCTCCGCCCGCACCCACACGATTGGTCTGCTGGTTTCCGATGTGCGAAACCCCTTCTTCGCAGATCTGGCCCATTCCGTGGAGCAGGCCGCGCTGGCTCATGGATATGTCATTTTGCTCGGCAACGCGAACGAGCGTGAAGATCAGCAGGACCGCTACCTGAATACGCTGATCTCACAGCGGGTGGACGGAATCATTGTCGCACCGCAAGGGGATGGCAGCGGCGCCATCCGGTCGCTCCTGAACCGCCGGATCCCCACCATTTTCGTGGACCGGACGGTGGAGGGCATCAACCTTCCCAGCGTCACCACCGACAGCGGACACGGAATCCGGCAGGCAGTGGAGCACCTCGCCGGCCAGAGCCACACACGGATCGGCTATATCGCCGGTCCGCAGACCATCTCCACGGGCCGGGAACGATTCACTGCCTACACCAAAGCCGTCGCTGATAATTTCCTGTCGCAGGATCCCTCGCTGGTGTACTTCGGCGACTTCCAGGCAGCCAGCGGTTCGTCCGGCGTGGACGCGCTGCTGAGGCTGGATCAACCGCCCACGGCGATCCTGGCCGCGGACTCTCCGATGGCCGTGGGAGCCGTGGCCATGCTGCACCGGATGGATGTGCGGATCGGAGCGGACATCGCACTGGTGGCCTTCGATGACATCGAGTGGTTTGCCCTGCTCAATCCCGCACTGAGCGTTATCTCGCACAGCGTGGAGAACATGGGCCGCGCCGCCGTGGAGCTGCTGCTGCAGGTCATCGACGGCGGCACGCCGGAGTCGGTGGTGCTGCCCAGCGAACTCATCGTCCGGGCCTCCTCCAGCACGCCCAACCCCGCGGGATCAGTCTCCAGCCTAAGGAAGAACTAACATGAGCGAGCATCCCCTTCTCACGCTGAAGCAGGTGAGCAAATCCTTTGGTCCGGTGAACGTGATCAAGGATGTGACGGTCAGTGTCCACGCCGGTGCGGTACAGGTGCTGCTGGGCGAGAATGGCGCCGGCAAGTCCACGCTGATCAAGATGATGGCAGGGGTGTACCAGCCTGACGGCGGGCAAATCCTGATCGACGGGAAGCCGGTCAGCCTGCCCTCCACGCGGGCCGCCGAAGAGCACGGAATTGCGACCATCCACCAGGAACTGAACCTGGTGGGTACCATGAGCGTCGCGGAAAACGTGATGCTGGGCCGGATGCCGAAAAAGTTCGGCTTGGTCGACCGGAAGGCGATGCGGCGGCAGGCACGCGCTGCTATGGAGCTGATCGGGCTCGACGTGGACGTCGATACCCCGGTGGGCGAACTGGGCATCGCCCGCCAGCAACTGGTGGAGATAGCCAAGGCCCTGAGCATTTCCGCGCGCATCCTCATTCTCGACGAGCCCACGGCCGCTTTGACCCGGCACGAGACGCAGAGTCTTTTCAAGGTGGTGGCGGACCTTCGCCGGCAGGGCGTGGGGATGTTGTTCATCAGTCACCACTTGGATGAGATTGCCGAAATCGGCGACAGCGTGACGGTGCTGCGCGACGGCGAATTTGTCGCCGAAGTTCCTGCGTCCACGGACGAGGATGAACTTGTGCGGCTGATGGTGGGGCGCAGCATCGAAGACCAGTTTCCGCGCCGGTCTTCGGCCGCTGACCTGCCCGCCGAGATCCTGGCCGTGGAGCACCTGAGCTCGAAAGGGAAGTTCGAGGACATCAGTTTCACCGTCCGGGCAGGGGAAGTGCTGGGGATTTCCGGGCTGGTGGGAGCCGGGCGCACGGAACTGATCCGGGCCATTGCGGGGGCGGATAGGTATGACTCCGGGGAGGTGAAGGTCCGCGGACGCCGCTTGACCAAGGGCAGTGTGCAGGCCGCCATCCGTGCCGGACTTGGCCACGTCCCGGAGGACCGCAAGGGTCAGGGGCTGGTGCTGGACGCCTCGGTCAATGAAAACCTGGGCTACGCCACCCTTTCATCCAGTGCACGGATGGGGCTGTCCGATTTTTCCGGCCAGCGCGGCCGGGCGGAAGCTGTGGCCAGGACCGTGCGGATCCGGATGCACACCATCGATCAGCCGGTCCGGTCCCTGTCTGGTGGAAACCAGCAAAAGGCCGTCTTTGGCCGCTGGATTATTGCTGCCTCCACAGTGCTGCTGCTGGACGAACCTACCCGCGGAGTCGACGTCGGCGCGAAGGTGGAGATCTATGAGCTGATGAATGCGATCACCGACGCGGGCGGAGCGATCGTGATGGTCTCCAGCGAACTGCCCGAAGTGTTGGGCATGAGCGACCGCATCCTGGTGCTGCGGGACGGCCGGCTCGCCGGCGAGTTCAGCGCCGCCGAGGCCACCCAAGACAAAGTCATGACGCTCGCCGCCCGCGATGTCGACGAAGAGCACTGAGAGAGAAGGTACGTTCCTCATGTCCGCTGCAACCCTTGACGCAAAACGACGCGGTTTTGACTACAAAAAATTCCTGGCCAACAACGGTGCGCTGGTGGGCCTGGTGGTGCTCTGCCTCGCCCTGTTCATAGCGACACCGGATTTCCTGACCGGCCGGAACCTGCTCAATATCGGCATTCAGGTTTCCACCGTGGCGGTGCTGGCCTTCGGCATGACCTTTGTCATTGTGGCCGGCGGCATCGACCTGTCGGTCGGATCGGTCGCGGCGCTCTCCGCCATGGTCTCCGGCTGGTTTTTTGTCAGCGCCGGGCTGCCCGGCTGGCTGGCACTGCTGGGCGGACTGGCGGCTGGACTGTTGGCCGGCGTGGTCAACGGCCTGGCCAGCGCCTACGGCAAACTGCCGTCTTTCATCGCCACTTTGGCCATGCTGAGCGTCGCCCGCGGGTTGACCCTGGTGATATCCGACGGCCGGCCCATCAAGACCTCCCCGGAAGTCTCCTTTCTGGGTGGCAATCTGGGACCGGTCCCGATGCCCATCGTGATCCTGGTGATTGCCGCCCTGGTGGCGTCGTTCCTGCTGAACCGGACCGTCGTCGGCCGCTCCATGTATGCCGTAGGCGGCAACGCCGAAGCTGCACGGCTGTCGGGCTTGCCAGTCAAGCGGATCCTTGTCATCGTCTTCGGCCTGGCCGGGCTTTTCGCTGCCCTCGCCGGCGTGCTGCTGGCCGGGAGGCTTGACTCGGCCCAGCCGCAGGCCGCCACGGGCTACGAACTGGACGCCATTGCCGCCGTCGTGATCGGCGGTGCCTCACTGGCCGGCGGGCTGGGCCGGATCTCCGGAACCTTTGTCGGCGCCTTGGTGCTGGTGGTGATCCGCAACGGTCTTAACTTGCTCAACGTCACCTCGTTCTGGCAGCAGGTGGTCATCGGCGTCGTGATCGCCCTGGCCGTGGGCATCGACGTGCTCCGGCGCAAGACCCGCAGCAGCTGAACTTTCGCTCAACTCCCGCAGAACCTGACGCAGAACTAACGCTCAACTCCCGCAGAACTAACGCAGATAAAATCCCAACCTAAGGAAAGAACAATGAAGCTCTCATTCCGCCAACTGGCCGCAGTCGCAGCCACCACCGCCGTTCTCCTCACCGGAGCGACGGCCTGCAACCGAGGTGGGGGAGAGGCCGGTGCGGCCAGCCCCAAGGTGGTGATGGCCCTGTCCACGCTGAATAATCCGTTCTTCGTCGAGGTCCGTGACGGTGCACAGGCCGCGGCAAAGGATGCCGGCGTACAGCTGGAGATAGTCGATGCACAGAACGACTCCGCCACCCAGGCGAACCAGCTGGCCACCGCCGCCACTGGAAGCACCAAGGCCGTCATCGTGAATCCGGTGGATTCGGACGCCGCGGCGTCCTCTGTGAACACCTTGATCAAGGCCGGACTGCCGGTTATCGCCGTGGACCGGACCGTCAATGGCGCCGACCTCACCTCGCTGGTGGCCAGCGACAACGTGGCCGGCGGCAAGCAGGCGGCCGAGGAACTGGCGAAGGCAATGGGCGAAAAGGGCAGCATTCTGGTGCTGCAGGGCGTGGCCGGGACCTCGGCCAGCCGCGACCGTGGGCAGGGCTTCACGGAGGGACTGAAGGCCTTCCCGAACATCAAGGTGGTGGCCAAGCAGACGGCGAATTTCGATCGGGCAACGGCACTGGATGTCACCACCAACCTGCTGCAGGCTCATCCCGGCGTCACAGGCGTGTTCGCGGAAAATGATGAAATGGCGCTGGGCGCGATCCAGGCACTTGGCGCCAAGGCCGGTAAGGACGTCAAGGTTGTCGGCTTTGACGGCACCGCCGACGGACTGGCTGCCATCAAGAAGGGCACCCTGGTTGCCACCATCGCTCAGCAGCCGGCCAAACTTGGCCAGCTCGCCGTCCAACTGGCCGCGAAGGCCATCAAGGGTGAAAAGGTCGACAAGACGGTTCCGGTGCAGGTTGTCTCGGTAACCAAGGCAAATGTGGGCGACTACGCCAAGTGAATAAACCTGCCGTAGTTTCTCCGGTCTCCGGTCAGGTGGTGGTGGTCGGTTCGATCAATGTGGATCAGGTGGTCCGCGTGAACCGGCACCCACGCCCGGGCGAGACCCTGATCGGGACCTCTATGGTGCTGCTGCCGGGCGGTAAGGGCGCCAACCAGGCGGTGGCAGCCGCCCGCCTTGGAGCCGCGGTGGCCCTGGTCGGTGCGGTGGGCAGCGACGGCCGGGCCGACGATGCGACGGCGCTGCTGCTGGACGCCGGAGTGGATCTGACCGCGGTGCAGCGGGTGCCGGGTCCCTCAGGCCTGGCGTTGATCACCGTTGCCGACGACGGCGAGAACACCATTGTGGTGCTGCCCGGCGCCAACGCCGCGGTGGTCGGCGAGAGCGTTACCCGATCCGCCGGCGTCATCGCCGGGGCAGCGGTGCTGGTGCTGCAGGGCGAGATCCCGGCTGCCGGCATCGCCGCCGCCGCGCGCTTGGCCACCGGCCGGTTGGTGCTGAACCTGGCGCCGGTGATCGAGCTGGAGACGGCGGTGATCCTGCGCGCGGATCCGTTGGTGGTCAACGAGCACGAAGCCGCCCTCGTCCTGTCCGCGCTGCGGGCCGAAACCAAGCCATCCAGTGCCGGTGTGGAACTGGCAGGTGTGGAACTGGCCGATGTGGAACTGGTGGCGGGGCTGCGCGCCTGCGGCGTTCCCTCCGTGGTTCTCACGCGCGGAGCGCTCGGTGCGATTTGTGCGGACGACGCCGGCACGCAGGAGATGCCGGCGCCGACGGTGATTGCTGTGGATACCTCGGGCGCCGGCGACGCATTCGTCGGTGCGCTGAGCGCCCGGCTGGCTGTCGGGGACACCCTCGCGGCGGCGGTGCGGCTGGCCGTGCGTGTCGGAGCCTTCGCGGTGCTGAGCGAGGGAACTCAGCCGTCCTATCCCATGCTGAACGACGAGCTTCCGGCGGTGCACACGTGAAGAAAACCGGTATCCTCAATGCCGAACTGAATTTTGCGCTCAGCAAGCTTGGGCACACCGATCTGATTCTGGTGGCCGACTGCGGCCTGCCCGCACCTGCCGGTGTGACGGTGGTGGATCTGGCCCTGGTGCGCGGAATACCGCGCTTGGAGCAGGTGCTGGATGCACTGCTGGCCGACATTGTGGTGGAACGCTGCGTCGCCGCAGAGGAAGTTAAATCGACCCTGGCGCAGCCTTGGCTGACGCGGCGTTTTGCGCAGCTGGACTACATCAGTCACGACAGCCTTAAGGACCTCAGTGCCTCGGCGAAACTGTTCATCCGCACCGGCGAGGCAACCGCCTACGCCAACGCGGCGCTGTACTGCGGCGTCGCGTTCTAAGCGGCGTGCCATACGGGGCCGGGCAATGTCCGCCGTGCCGTGGACGGCGCGTTATTCGCTCCAGCCCAGATTGCGGGCCATCCGCTGCAGAACATCCAGAGCAGCTTCGTATTCATCTGCCGGAATCCCCGCAGTGATCCCCTGCCGCTGCTGATCCACGACGCCGGTGAGCCGGTGCAGGCTTTCGCGGCCGAGTTCGGTCAAGGTGTACAGGTCGTCCTCCACCGCCACCCATCCGCTCTCGACCAGCTCGGCGACGGGTTCCGCCGCGGAAACCTCCGGCCCGGAGCCGAAAAAGGGTTTGAGGACGTCGGTCAGTTCCGCTTCCGATGACGGACTGCCGGCCAGCACATTCATAATCTGCCATTGCCGTCGGGTCACGCCGTGTTCTTCGACGAGCGCATCGAACTGTTCGTTGATGAGCCCATCAACCAGCTTCAGCCAATATCCAAGGGGACGTTGAGGTGCCATGTGCTCACTATACAAAGTCAGAGCACCTTTGCGAGGAAGGCCTGGGTGCGGGCATGCTGCGGATTGGCGAGCACTTCGCGTGGATTCCCGGATTCCACCACCACGCCGCCGTCCATAAAGACCAGCGCGTCGGCTACTTCTCGGGCAAAGCCCATTTCGTGAGTTACCACAATCATGGTCATGCCGCTCTTGGCCAGCTCCTGCATAACATCCAGGACTTCGCCCACCAACTCCGGGTCCAGGGCGCTGGTGGGTTCGTCGAACAGCATCAGCTTCGGGTCCATGGCCAAGGCGCGGGCAATCGCCACGCGCTGCTGCTGGCCGCCGGAGAGGTGGGCAGGGTAGTGGTCACCTTTATCCCCCAGGCCCACGCGCTCCAGCAGTTCATTGGCCCGCGCGGTGGCCCTGGCCTTGGACAGTCCCTTAACCCGCATCGGCGCCTGGCTGATGTTCTCCAGCGCGGTTAGATGCGGAAAAAGGTTAAAGCGCTGGAACACCATGCCGATGTCGCGGCGCTGGAAGGCGGCTTCCTTGGGTTTGAGCTCGTAGAGCTTGCCGGCCTTTTCGCGGTACCCGACCAACTGGCCCTCCACCGAGAGGCGGCCGGCGTCCACCCTCTCCAGATGGTTGATGCAGCGCAGGAAGGTGGACTTCCCGGACCCGCTTGGTCCCACGATGCACAGCACCTCGCCGGCCTTGACCGTCAGAGTAATGCTCTTTAGCACTTGGTTGGAGCCGAAGCTTTTGGAGACGCGGTCGGCGGAAACCATGGTTGTCTGGCTCAATGCTTGCCTCCAAAGTCGTTGCCCGGAGGCTCACCTATGCCGGTGCCGGCGCCAGGCATCGCAATCATCCTGGAGCGTCGTCTGCCTGGCTTGTGCTGACCAGTTCCACGTGCGAAGCGCTTCTCGATGAAGTGTTGTCCCACCATCAGGATCGAAGTGAACAGCAGGTACCAGATGGACGCAACGATCAGCAGTGGCACGGGGGTGAAGGTCACGGCTGAAATGCCGCGCGAGACGCCATAGAGATCGATGCTCAGCGGTATCGCCGCCACCAGCGAGGTGGTCTTGAGCATCGAAATCACTTCGTTGCCGGTGGGCGGGATGATGATCCGCATGGACTGCGGCACGACGATATAACGCATTGTCTGCCCCCACGACATGGCCAACGCGCGCGAGGCTTCTTCCTGGCCGTCGTCGACCGAGAGCAGCCCCGCACGCACGATTTCGGACATGTAGGCGGCCTCGTTAAGGGCCAGCCCGATGACGGCGGTCAGGAACAGGTTGGTGAAGATGCCATTTGGCACCGAAATCCACGGTGCCATAAACGGAATTCCGATGGTGAACACCGGATAGATCAGCGACACGATGCCCCAGAACACCAGCTGGACGTAGACCGGAGTGCCGCGGAAGATCCACAGGTAAAGCCATGCGACACTCTTGACCACCGGGTTTGGTGACAGCCGCATGATCGCCAGCAGCAGTCCCAGCACGATCGCGAGAACCATCGAGTACACGGTGAGCTGGAGCGTGACCAGCGCCGCCTGGGAGATCCGCTTATCGAAAATGTACTTGCCGACGTCGGACCAGCCGTAGTCCTCGCGCTGGGCCGCATCGAGAAGGAACACCGCCACCAGAATGATCAGGACGACGGCGATCAGGAACCGCCAGGGGTGGCGCAGCGGGATGGCCTCGATGGCCTCTCCCTCCTGATCCGGAGAGGGGGAATCCGGATCAGGCTTGGCTGCTCCGCGCTGTGCCCGCGACGTCATGGCAGCCTACGGTTTGGCTGCGACATTGATGGTCGCCGTCTTCAATCCGCCGCTTTCAACGCCCCACTTGCTCAGGATTTTGCCGTAGCTTCCGTCGTCGATCAGGGCTTGCAGCGCCTTCTGGAGCACCGGTTTGAAGGCAGAATCCTTAGCAACAGGCATCCCGTACGGCGCTACCTCGAAGGCATCGCCGGCGGTCTGCAATTTGTCCTTGGTCTTGGAGATGGCATACAAGGTGACCGGCGAGTCCGCGCTCATGGCGTCCACTTGCCCAACGGCCAGGGCGTTGGTGGCCTGATCCTGCGCATCGTATTTGAAAATCTTGATGGCGGCCTTGCCGGCATCGGTGCACGCCTTGGACTTGGCCGGCACCTCGTGCGTGTCCTCGTAGGTGGTGGCCTGAACCCCGACCTTGAGTCCGCAGGCGTTGTTCGGGTCCACCGTCTTGCCCTTCGGTGAGGCCCATTGGATGCCCGCAGTGTAGTAATTCACGAAGTCCACCTGCTTTTCCCGCTCCACAGTGTCGGTGAACGAGGACATCCCCATGTCGTCCTTGCCGGCCTTAATAGCGGGCAAAATGTTGTCGAACGTGCCTATGTCGAAGTTGACCTTCAGCCCCAGCATCTGGCCCAGTGCGTTGGTCAGGTCCACCGACCAGCCGGCCGGCTTGCCATTGTCATCCTTGAACTCATTGGGCGGGTAGTTGTTGGCCATCCCCACGTTCAGGACGCCGGCGGTTTTGATCTTGTCCGGCAGCAGGGCGGCGATGGAGTCGTTCTTCGCCACCGTCGTGGTGCCGGCCGAGTCCGACGCGGGGCCGGCGGCCGACGGCGTGCTGTTGTCGACGCACCCCGTGAGCAGCAGGGCAGCGGCGGCAAAAACGGAGGTGATGACAATTCGGGACCGCATATGATGCTTCTCTCCATTGAGCTGTGCAAAGTAGCGCAGTGGTCCGAAGCCTATCCCACCCCTGCGCGCCGAGGTCACGGTGGCCGTCCCGGTCGCGTTGCGGTTTGGCCACAGCTTAACCGCCGCGGGTCAGCGTTCGACGGCGTCAGGCCTGCGGGTCGTGGCCGGGAATCCGGCTGAGTTCTGCGATCAGGTCGGGATTGATCCGATTCAAGATCAGCAGCACATCAGCTTCCGGAACCGCCCGGTAGAGGATTTCACGGGCTTCGCTGTACCTCGTGGTGGGGGCCTTATCTGGCCACTTTTCCGCCAAGGCCTGCACCCGCTCGGGCAGCGAATGGTGGGCGTTGGAGGCTATTTTCACCAGTGTGGCGTCGCGGTCTTCGGCAATGAAGCGGATGAAGGCAGGATAGTCATCCGGGGTGTCCTGCAGGTTTATGGACACCCTTTCGATGATCGCCACGACCCTGGGCGGGACGCCCATTTCCAACAGTGCCCGTTTGGAGATTGGAGTGTCCTCGGCAATGTCATGCAGGTAGCCCGCCATCCGGACGTCGTCGTCGAAGTCCGCCAACGCGTCGCCCACGGCCTGAACGTGCTCGCGGTACGGGCGCTTGAGCTTGTCCTTTTGCCGATCGTGTGCGACCTCCGCCAGCACCATAGCCGTGTGGACGGTGAATCCGGGCGTGCTCATGTCTCATCCTCTTCGTTTGCCATCTTTTCGACTGCTGCGTTTCCACCCGCATGGGCGTGTGCTCAGTCCAGCCTAGCCAGCGGGCAGTCGGGGACGCGATTATCGGCACTTCCGGCACGGTCCGATGCGCGGTTGGTATACAAAAGGGGGTAGTTTTCGTAGTGTTGCAGGCAATCGTGTATTGCCTTCATTCCCGATGGACAACTGTGGAAAGGCCACCGTGCGAACTCACCAACTCATTCCCACCCCCGACACCGTCACGCAGACGTTCGACCGGAAGACGCCACCGGCCCTGACAATTGATCCAGGCGACACGGTAGCCGTGCGCTCGCTGGATGCCTGGGGCCACCTGGAGCCGCAGACTGTTCCCGGGGAAGTCAAGGCCCAGATGTTTCCCGAACGCCTGGGGCATTGCCTGACCGGACCAATTGCCGTCCGGGGCGCCATGCCGGGCGACATGCTGGCAGTAAATTTTGTCTCCTTCACACCGGATTCCTGGGGCTGGACCGCGGCCGGACGCCGCAGCGACGCCTTTACCCGGGCCCTTGGCGTCGAGCCAGGGGTGCCGCAATGGCTGCTGTGGCAGTTGGATGCGGTGCGGCAAACGGGGACCAATGATTTGGGGCAGAGCATCAAGCTGAGCCCGTTTTTGGGCGTCGTCGGCGTTCCTCCGCAGCGGCCGGGCTCGTTTTCGACAACTCCTCCGCGTGCGGACGGCGGTGGAAACATTGACTGCCGCGAACTCGTGGCCGGATCCACCTTGTTCCTGCCGGTTACTGTCCCGGAGGCAATGTTGTGCGTTGGCGACGGTCACGCCGCCCAGGGAGATGGAGAAGTTGGTGGCACGGCCATCGAGTGCGGGATGGAATCCCGCATTATTGTGGACCTGGTCGCTGATCCGGCGTTGCCTTCGGTACATGCGATCACGCCCACGGCGAGAATCACCTTTGGCTTCAATCCGGATTTGAATGCCGCCACGGCCGAGGCACTCAAAGCGATGCTGACTTGGATGCAGGCCCTCTATGGAATGGAACGGACCAGTGCCCTGGCGCTGGCGAGTTCCGTGGTGGATCTGCGGATCACCCAAATTGCCAACGAGACCTGGGGGGTCCATGCGGTTCTTGGCCACAGCGCCATTTCGCAGGCTTGAACCGGTTTAGCAGGCGGAATCGCGGGCGCTTCACGGCAGCCGTGAGTCGGCGGAATTCGGAATGCGGAGCCAGCGGTAATCGTAACCGCCCAACTGTAGTTCGATCGTGCCGTCCGGGGACAAGGGAACGTCCGCATCGAGCAACAGGTCCAGCAGAAGGGGCCGCTCCTTCGCCTTCTCCGGGAGGTCCTTCAGATCGAGGTTGAGCACTACGGTGGCTGGCTCAGCGGCCAGGTTGTGCACCAGGATCATGCTGTTCTGATCCCAGACGCACCGGTGTGCCAGCACCGAATGCAATGGCTGCTTCAGAACCTCGAACCGTCCCCAGCCAAGCTCTGGGCACTCACGGTAGCGTCGTATCAGCCGCGCCATGAAATTCCACAACGAGTCCGGATCGCGTCTGGCTGCGGCAGCATTAACATGTGCTGGTCCATAGCCGCCCTGCACGACATGCCGCACCAACTTGGCCGGATCAGCAGTGGAAAAGCCACCGTTGGGCCCGTCGGTCCACTGCATCGGCGTGCGAACCGCCAGGCGCCCCTCCACCTCCAGGTTCTCCCCCATGCCGATCTCTTCGCCGTAGAACAGCACCGGAGTCCCCGGCAGGGAGAACAGCAAGGAGTACACCATCCGGATCCGGCGCGGATCGCCGTCGAGCATGGGCGGCAACCGCCGCTTCAGCCCGCGCCCGTACAGCTGCATCCGCTCCTCGGGCCCGAAGGCAGCGAACACCTCCTGGCGCTCGGTCTCAGAGAGCTTGTCCAGGGTAAGTTCGTCATGGTTGCGCACGAACGTGGCTTGAATTCTAGGGGTTGTTGCAACACCCGGGTTTAGCTGGCTCTTAGTAGATCACGTAGTTGTTCGGCTGGGGTATTCCAGCCCAGTGTTTTGCGGGGGCGGGCGTTGAGTTCCTGGGCGACGTGTTCGAGGTCTTCGGGTCCATA
>NZ_JADPVH010000032.1 GCF_026932795.1 Paenarthrobacter sp. Z7-10
AGAAGCCCCATGGAGCGCCCAAGACCGGCTCCGGATCAGGACTTCAGCCCAGAAGAGCCCAATCCGGCGTCCGGCTCCGGCGCGAAAAATGGCCCACCGGAAAAACCCGGGCATAATAGATCCGCCTTAATCAGCGGGCTCCTAGCGGAGCACCTCAGGGTGGCGCCCAGAGAATCGGACACCACCCTGAGGTCCTTCGCAACTGGCCGTCAAGGCCAATGGCTACTTTGACGTCGATCCAGAGCAAAGGGCGTTGGCTGCGGTTCCGGAGCCGCTGTTTTTGGAAACAGATTTACCGTCGACCAAGATTTCGCAGCTAACCTTACTGGCCTTGGAGTAGTCGCCGGTCACAGTGAGCGAACTTATGTCGAAGCCCTTGGCCGTGACCGTTTTCTTCCAGTCCGCCTTGACGTCTTCGGTCGAGGTGCCGCCGCCGGTCCAGTAGGAAACGTGCGCCGGCCCAGTGGTGGTGACTACATAATCGATCTTATGTTCGGCGTTGACGGACTTGTCGATGCTCGTGACTGCTGCGGCGACTATGGCCGTCACGATGATTGCAACAATGATGGCGATGGCGCCCAACACCAAGCCCGCAACGGAGGTGCCCTTTTTGGCAAACTTCCTGGTCAGACCAATGACTGCAAGGATGATAGCTACCGGGCCGAGCACGAAGGCTACGACACTGCCACCGGGATGAACGAGAAGACCAGGGCGATGATGCCCAGGACCAGTGCGGCAGTGCCGAAACCGTTGCCCTTGGAGGGTTTGGCGGGAGTTGCAGCCTGTTCATAAACGGGTGCGCTTGGTGTGGTCATGACGAATTCCTAACGACGAGTGATGATGAGGTAGACAACCGGCAGCTACGGTCACATTTCCCCCGTGTCCGTGCGGCCTATGTTGCTTCGAATTACAACCCCGGGCTTTCAGTTCCACTGAACATTCCTTCCAGGACAGGCTGCGGTGGCTGCCCGGCTGTTGCCTACCTTCTAACCATCGGCATTGAAGACAGTTTGGTAATCGGGCAGGGGGCGTTGGGACTGACATTTGCTCGAGCGGGCATTTTCTTAACTAAAGAGACCCGTTCCGCGAGCATCCCTCCGCCCCGGCGCGGCGGGGTAGAGGATTTCCCGGGCGTCCGATAACGGGTGGGCGGCTCGGGGTCAGGGACGTTTTGCCAGTCCGCGATTGTCTCCGCGCGGCGGTAGGTTGTTCATGAAAGGCAATTTTGACCGGCGGCGACAGCCGCAGCTCAGATTCGTCGGTGCCCGGTGCGGTGGTGAACGGGACCACAATCATGGAGAGGACCGTTCATGGCCCGCATGCTTGCCGTCCTGGACGATTACCAGTCTGTCGCCGCCGGGTTCGCGCCCTGGCAGGAACTCGCGGACCTGGGCATCGAGGCCACCTTCTTCCCCGAGTACCTCGGCGGCGAGGATGCCGTCGTCGAGCGTCTCCGCGGTTTCGAGATCATCGTCGCGATGCGCGAACGCACGCCGTTTCCGCGCTCCGTGCTGGAGCGCCTGCCGAACCTGCGCCTGTTGGTCACCACTGGCATGCGGAATGCCGCCATTGACCTGGCGGCGGCCGACGACCTGGGCGTCGTCGTCAGTGGGACAGCTGGTTCTGCCGGCGCCGCGGCCGAACTGAGCTGGGCGCTGCTGATGGCCACGGTTTGTGGCATCCCGGCGCAGGACGCCTCGCTCCGCGCCGGCGGCTGGCAACTGGCGCCGGGGATAGAGCTGGGCGGGCGCACGCTCGGCATTCTGGGGCTGGGCCGGATTGGCGCCGCGATGGCCGGCTACGCGCGCGCCTTCGGGATGGAGGTGCTGGCCTGGAGCCCGCACATGACGGCGGAGCGGGCGGTAGAGGCCGGGGTGGAGGCGGTGGACCGGCAGGAACTTTTTGACCGCGCGGACATTGTCAGCGTCCACCTACGGCTCACCGACGAATACCGCGGTGTCGTCGGCGTCGATGAGCTGCGCCGGTTGGGTCTCCACGGCTATTTGATCAACACCGCCCGCGGCCCGCTGGTGGATGAAGCGGCGCTGGTCGCGGCCCTGGAGCAGGGGCTGATCGCCGGCGCCGGCCTGGATGTCTACGACCGGGAGCCGTTGCCGCCCGAGTCGGCCCTGCTCCGGGCGCCGCACACGGTGCTCACCCCGCACATCGGCTACGTGACCCAGGAGGCCTACCGCATCTTCTACGGCGAGGCGTACGACGACGTCCGGGCCTGGGCGTCCGGCTCACCGATACGTGTGCTTGGCCGCGGCGCGGAAGGGTAGTGGATACCCGCATGCTCTAGCGGGCGGGGTATACGGGGCAGGCCCGTTCCAGCATCCACTCTGCAGAAGACAACTTTTACCGTTCATGAAAAGCTTTAGGAATCCGCACGCGCGATCAGCCATCGCCAAGGCGAGTCACGTTCGCTGTTGGCCCTGCCCGGCCTTCCAAACTCAGAGAGCCGGTCAAGGTGCGGGAATGAGACTGGGTAACGCGGTGCATTATGCATTTGGGAAGTCTTTGTCCGCCCCGAACGTTATTTGCCTGTGTACACCATCGAAAGGAACATACTCATGAGCAAGACCTGGTTCATCACTGGCGCGTCCAAGGGCTTTGGACGCGAGTGGACCGAAGCTGCCTTGGAGCGCGGGGACAACGTCGCAGGCACCGCACGAAAGCTGGAGACTCTCGATGACCTCGCCGACAAGTACGCTGATACCTTCCTGCCGATCCGGCTCGATGTCACGGACCGGGATGCCGACGTCGCGGCCGTCCAGAAGGCGGCCGAGCACTTCGGCCGGCTCGATATCGTCGTCAACAACGCCGGGTACGGTCATTTCGGCATGATTGAGGAGCTCGCAGAAGACGAGGTCCGCGCGCAACTGGAGACGAACCTGTTCGGCGCGCTGTGGATCACGCAGGCGGCACTTCCCATAATGCGTAAACAGGGCTCGGGTCACATCATCCAGGTGTCGAGCATCGGTGGTATCAGCGCCTTCCCAACCGTCGGCGCCTACCATGCGTCGAAGTGGGCACTCGAGGGCTTTTCACAGTCACTCTCACAGGAGGTCGCAGGCTTCAATATCAACGTGACACTGGTGGAACCCGGCGGCTTCTCGACCGATTGGTCCGGCCCGTCCGCCTCACACAGCGCGCAGATGAGCGAATATGCCGAGGTCCGCAAGGGGGCGGCAAGTCGGCCCTCTGCGAACAACCCCGGCGACCCTACGGCCACCCGCGGTGCGATCCTCAAGGTCGTTGACGCAGAGACACCGCCACTGCGCGTCTTTTTCGGCGCAGCGCCCCTTGACATTGCGACGAAGGACTACGAATCACGCCTGGCAACATGGAACGAATGGCAACCAGTTTCCATCGAGGCACACGGCAGCTAAGTTCTTAGCCAACGCCCCAAAAAAACGATGAACGGCACCCCTGCCCCTGCCCCTGCCGGGGTGCCGTTCATCGTTCCCCCTAAGGACAAGCAACCGCCGTGCTGACGACTGCGAACATTCCGTGCAGCCGAGAAATGACACATGAGCCGGGTGCTAGGCCGGGTGCAGTGTCTCCTAACCGATGTGTCTCGAATCCCATGCCGTGCAAGACGACCCAACGCCCGGTTGAACGACACCAAGAGAACACAGAAGGGCGGCCCCGAAGCGCTGAAACCACCGACGGGATGAAAATCTGGCGACTGTGCCCGGTCGCATATCGTCTCGATGAGCGGTAGTAAAAGGTTTCCTACTCAAGTAGCATTAACAGATGAAACTCAGTATCAGCCTGTCGGATGACGATGTTTCGTTACTTGATGAATACGCGCGGACGCAAGGATTACCGTCCCGCTCCGCGGCAGTGCAACAGGCCGTCCGTCTCCTGCGGCACGTCGGGTTGGATGCCGCGTACGCCGCAGCCTGGGAGGAATGGGAGACAGCTGGCGAGCAGGTTGTCTGGGACGAAGCCACAAGAGACGGGTTGACGGATGCGGCGAGGTGAGGTCCGGCTGGTCGACCTCAACCCTGTCCGGGGCAGCGAAGCGGACAAGCGGCGTCCAGCGATTATCGTTAGCAACGATCGCGCCAATTCAACGGCGGAGCGACTGGGCCGCGGGGCGGTGACGGTTGTCCCGTTGACCAGCAACGTCAGCAGGGTGTTTCCATTCCAGGTGCTGCTTTCTTTAGACGCGACCGGGTTGCGGGTCGATTCCAAGGCGCAGGCGGAACAAGTCCGGTCGGTGGCACTGGAGCAGCTCGGACCGGTCCTCGGCCAACTCTCAGCGGAGACCATGCGTGACTTAGATGAGGCGCTTCGCCTGCACTTGCAGCTGTAGCTTCCGGTTCCAGAGTTCGGCGAGTTGTGGACTCCCTATGGCACCCTCGCCGTCTGGAGCCCCCGAGCCGTCCGGCTGTTGGCCACGGGTCAGGAACCGCTGAGTTGATCCTCCCAGAGCGTTCCTATACGCAGTGAATCGGAATGAGGGGGCCCCCACCAGAGCAGTGAACGAGGGTAGATTCAAGCGACTGAGGCAAGAACACAACACCATTTGCTATGATAAAACATGACTAAAGGGCGTTTAAACGTGTTTTAAGAAGGTTGGTAATGGCGAAGCGAACTGTGCCATTGCGCCCGCATGTCCAGGACGCGCTCACCATATGGGGGCAACTCATCCGGCGGGGTCGAATTGACCGAAAATGGACAGCCAAAGAACTCGCTGCGCGCGCGAACGTCTCGGAGCAGACGGTGCTCTCAGCTGAGGCCGGTAGCCGTGGCGCGGCCGTCGGCACGATGATGGACCTCGCAGACCTCGTCGGCGTCCCTATCTTCGGGCTGGAGGACCGCTCCGAAATCGCCATTCGTCGTCAGCGTGGCGAGGAGATGCTCGCTCTTCTCCCAAGCCGAGTGCGCCGACCAAGGAGCGGAAGTATCGATGACGACTTCTGATGAGCTCTACGTCTGGACGTGGTTACCCGGCCAGACCGAGCCTGTGGTGGCCCGGAGGGCTGAGCAAGCCGGCCCACTCGTCACCTTCGTCTACGGACTGAGGTATCGAGCCCGGCCGGACGCCATCAGTCTGTTTACCCCAAAGCTTCCGCTGCTACCCGGTACCAGGAGCCTGCAGTCGGGCTAAACATCGCTGGCGTCCTCAGGGACGGGAGTCCCGACCGGTGCAGGTCTGGACGCGGCTATGATGCATGGCACGAGTCTTGGAGGCGCACGCACGAAGGCGACACTCACTGATGGAGATGGGAGCGAGTGGCTCGCAAAGTTCTCTTCGTCAGACGACCGCGTCTTCTCAGCGGTGAACGCCGAAGGCGTGATGCTTGAACTCGCGCGCAGGGCGGGCATGGACGTGCCCGAGAGCAAGGTCATCTCATCTCTCGGAAAGGAGGTCCTCCTTGTCGAGCGATTCGACCGAGATGGAGCCGGAGGACGGCGCCACGTAGTATCTGGCCTGACGATGGCTCAGACTGACGAGATGTATGCGCGGTATGTGTCCTACCCACAGATTCTCGATGTTCTGCGCGAGAACGCGAACGACGCGACTCGGCCGGGACATCATTGACCATCTTGTGTCGAGCATCCACGACAACTGGGACGCCGCTGCCGAGGTCGCGCGTCTGAGCGCGGCAGATAAGCAGAAGCTTCAAGAAAAGCAGGTGCTGCCGAGAGCAGCCTTCTTCGACTACGAACCAAAACTGCTGTAGCGAGGTCCGGTGCCCACACCCGACCGTTGCCGGGTGCGGTGAGCAGTCAGCGCCAGCCGAGCTGCGGCGCCACGTGCTTCAGGATCGACTCGATGACGTGGGTGTTGTAGTCGACGCCGAGCTGATTCGGGACCGTGAGCAGCAGGGTGTCTGCCGCGGCGATCGCCTCGTCCTCCGCCAGCTTGGCGGCCAGCTCGTCCGGGGCACCCGCGTAGGACCGGCCAAAGACAGCGCGCGTTTTCTCGTCGATGTTGCCCACCTGGTCGGAGCTGCTTCGGTCGCGGCCGAAGTATTGCCAGTCGCGCTCATCCGTCAATGCAAAGATGCTGCGGCTGACCGAGACGCGTGGCTCCCGCTCGTGCCCCGCCTCCTTCCAGGCCTGCCGGTAGAGCTCGATCTGCTCGGCCTGCTGGACGTGGAAGGGCTTGCCGCTCTCGTCGTCCTTGAGCGTTGAGCTTTGCAGGTTCATGCCGAGCTTCGCCGCCCAGATGGCCGTGGCGTTCGAGCCCGAACCCCACCAAATGCGCTCGCGCAGGCCCTCCGAATACGGCTCCACGCGCAGCAGGCCCGGAGGATTTGGGAACATCGGGCGCGGGCTCGGCGCCGCGAAGCCCTCGCCAGTGAGCACCTCGAGCAGACGCTCGGTGTGCCTGCGGCCCATGTCGGCGTCCGACTCACCCTCTGCGGGGGCGAAGCCGAAGTGGCGCCACCCTTCGATGACCTGCTCGGGTGAACCCCTGCTGATGCCCAACTGCAGTCGGCCGCCC
Organism: Paenarthrobacter sp. Z7-10; assembly: GCF_026932795.1. Classification (GTDB taxonomy): domain Bacteria; phylum Actinomycetota; class Actinomycetes; order Actinomycetales; family Micrococcaceae; genus Arthrobacter_M. Next base: position 6,467 of record NZ_JADPVH010000032.1, read on the forward strand.
GAGATCAGGTCGGCCGCGCCTGCGTCCTCCGCCATGTAGAGCGGGTTCTCGTAGCGCATGTCGATCACGCCGGTACCGATCTCGATGCGGCTGGTCCGCGCCCCGATCGCAGCGAGCAGCGGGAACGGGGAGGCGTATTGCTGGGCGAAGTGATGAACGCGGAAGTAGGCACCGTCCGCCCCGAGCTCCTCGGCCGCGATCGAGAGGTCGATCGCCTGCAACAGCGCGTCCGACGCGTTGCGCGTGCCGGACTCTGGGTGGTCGGTCCAATGGCCGAAGGACAGGAATCCGATGTTCTTCACACCCAAAGCCAACATGGTGGCGGCGGTTGCTATTCCCGGCGGCCCCTCGGCCTCGCTCCCGTCCCGCAGCACGGTCCGCATCCGTCACGGCCGGAGATCCGGCCTGTCCGTCGCTTCTCTGGCGGGTTGCTGATCGTGTGCCCGCCGCGGGTCAGGGACCGCTGAGGCGATCTTCCCAGAGTGTTCCGAGGACGCAGTGAAGGGGAATGAGATGTGCGAACACTCCAATCGCTTCCCTAATCCGGTCCGTGCTGTCCGCTGGCGGCGGTGGCAGGGTCAGGTTGTTCGATTCCGCAAGCAGGGCGGCGTTGGCCTCCCAGTCCTGGGCGCGTGCACTGACCTGTCCGTCGGCGACCACGTTCGCGGTGGTGGCGGATAACGCCCGGTACAGGTTGGGCATGGTGCCGAGGTGCCGGTGCAGGGTGGGGAGGAGCTGGGGGCTGATGTTCAGCTGCCGACACGTCTGCTGGATGAGTTCCAGGATTTCCGGCGCTACCCCGCCCGGGGGAGGCGGCGGGGCCAGGGGCGCGTCGCTGCGGGACACCACGTCAGCTGGCGTCGTCCGTCCAGACGGGGATTGGGCTTCGCCGGCCGGTGCGGAAGCCGGTGCGGTGTCACCGGGGTGATCGAGGTGATGCTGCATCACCATCAGTACCGCCAGGTTCCTCGGGTTTGACGAGTTGTAGACGCGCAGAATGTCCAGCGCCCGGTTCCGGTCCTCCTCACCCACGCCATGGTCGTGCCAATACTGCGGCGCAAGCGGTGGGAGCTGCGGACCAGGGGTGAGCGCGAGGGATTGGGCCGCCCGATCCAGGAAATCCGTTGGCGCCAGCTCTTCGACGATCGAGGTGGCCCACGGCAGAGCACCCGGTATGGTCGCGAGGTGACGGTAAATCAGGTTGACCGTTCGCGCGGGCAGCGCCGCCTTCAACCGGTTGTAACAGTCCAGCGTTTCGCCGTCGGCCTCGTCTTCCAGGATCTCCGGCAGCAAGGTCATGATGCCCGCTGGGCTGCGGCGTGGGAGCGCAGGATGGCCCGGGAGCGTTCGACGATGGGTTCGTCCACCATCTGGCCGTCGAATTCGACGGCTCCGATCCCGGCCGCAACAGCCGCGTCGAAGTCCGACAGCATCCGCTGCGCCCGGTCTACCTCTTCGGCACTTGGCGAGAAGCCCTCATTGACGATAGGCACCTGGCTGGGATGGATGCAGCTGGCGCCGACGAATCCCTGCTGCCGTGACGCTGTGACCACGTTCCGAAAGGCGCTCTGGTCCCGATAGTTGGCAATCGAGCCCACCAGTCCCAGCGGCAGCACCCCGGCGGCGCGGGCGGCCAGCACGGTCATCTGGTTGGCCACCAGTTGCAGCTGTGGTTCCGGCGGGATCCCGCTGGAGGCGGCGAAGTCCTCCGAGCCCAGCGTCAGGGCCACGATTCGGGGTGAGGCAGCTGCGATCTCCTGCAGCCGCCAAAATCCTGCCGCTGTCTCCACCATTGCGATGAACCGCACCGAGCCGGCGGCCATCCCGGCGGCGGCCTCGACTTCGGTCACCACTTCGTCGATCATCCGCACGTGGTCCGCACTGGCTATTTTCGGCAGGGCAAGGGCGCGCACACCGGGTCGAACGGCAACTTCAAGGTCGCGCACAGCGATCCGCCACGGCCGGTTGATCCGCACCACCACGTCTATCCCGCGGCCCGCCACCAAGTCGATGGCCGCGGGCAGCATCCGCCGGGCCTCGTCCTTTTCGCCGGGCGGAATGCTGTCCTCGATGTCCAGCTGGATGGCGTCGGCGCCGCGGGTGTGGGCTTTGTCCACGAACCGCTGCGAGGTGACGGGCACATAGAGCAGGGACCGCCAGTTGATAGTGTCCGCAGTTGACGTGGCATTCATCCGAATACTCCTTGTGTTTGCAGCTCTTCCCACTGCTCGTTCGGCAGCAGTTCCTGCAGGATTTCCTTGCTGTGCTGTCCCAGTCCGGGAGCGGCGGAATTGATGCCGCCCGGGGTTTCCCCGAGGCGCGGCACCACGGCGTGCATGGGGACGGAGCGCTTGCCGTCCGGGTCCGGGCCGTCCACCACCACGCCCCGGGTCTTGAAATACTCGCTCTCCATCAGGTCCCCAATGTCCATCACCGGGGCAACCGTCACACCCGCGGCGCGCATCGCAGAGAGGTTGTCATCCAGGCTGCGGGCGCCGAAGTAGTCCCCGAGGATGGTGTCCAGCTCCTGTACGTGGGCCAGCCGGGTGGTGTTGTTCAGGAAGCGGGGGTCGTCCACCAGTTCGGGCCGGCCGATGGTGCGGAAGATGCGTTCGGTCATCATTTGGGTGGAGCCGGAGAGGGCCAGCCAGTGTCCGTCGGCGGTGGAGTAGACATTGCGGGGGGCGGACGACGACGACCGGCTTCCGCTGCGCTGCGGCGCATCGCCGGTAAGCCGGTAGGTTCCGGCCTGTGGACCGAGCACCGAAAACAGCGGTTCGAACAGCGACAGGTCGATGACCTGGCCGGGTCCGCCCGCCTCGGCGTGCCGCACGGCCGCCAGCACGGAGAAGGCGCCGTAGGTTCCGGCCACCATGTCCGCCAGCGCGCCTGGCGGCAGCACTGGTTCCCGGTCCGGAAAGCCGTTCATCGCGGCCAGCCCGGACATCGCTTCGATCAGGGTGCCGAAACCCGGTTCCTGCGACATCGAGCCGGTCTGTCCCCAGCCGGAGATGCGCACCAGCACGAGTTTGGGGTTACGTTCGTGCAGAATCTGCGGGGACAGGCCCAGCCGCTCCAGGTTGCCCGGCCGGAAACTTTCCACCAGCACGTCGGATTCCGCGGCCAGGCGCAGCAGCAGCTCCCTGGCCTGTTCGTTCTTCAAATCCAGGGCGATGCTGCGCTTGTTGCGACCGTAAACCTTCCAATACACCTCGCTGCCGTGCACCACCCAGTTGCGCAGTGTGTCGCCGTGGCCGGGTTGCTCCACCTTGATCACGTCGGCGCCGAAATCTCCCAGCAGCATGGTCAGTTGGTTTCCGGCGACCAGCCTGGACAGGTCCAGCACGCGGATGCCGGCCAGCGGGCCGGTCACAGCACGGCCTCGGCGTCGCTGGCCAACCGTGAGGCCGGGATCTCCTCGGCAAAGACGAACAACCCCTCCTCCGGAACGATCAGCCACACCTGCTGTTCGTCGAGCTTGTGCTCACCCTCGGCGAAGATGAGCTGGCCGGCTGCCATCAGCTCGAACTCGTAGCGCGCCCCGACGTAAGACGCCTTCTTCAGCTCCGCGGGAATGGCGTTGACGGAGATCGCGGGAACGTCGTCGCGCGGTTGGGTCACTTTCACCAGCTCGGACCGGACGCCGACGGTAACGTGCGTTCCGGCCGCGAACGCCGTCGGCGATTTGATCCGCAGCGTGCCCTCGCCGTCGACCAGGTCCACCACCAAGGTTCCCGTGCCGGTCTCCAGCACTTTCGCGCGGAAGAAACTGCATCTGCCAATGAAATCCGCTACGGCCAGACAGTTCGGGTGGTCATAAATCTCATTCGGGGTGTCCACCTGCAGCATCTTCCCTTCACCCATCACGGCCAGCCGGTCCGAGAGGGAGAGGGCCTCCAACTGGTCGTGGGTGACGTAGATCGTGGTGATGCCGACGCTCTGCTGCAGGTCCTTCAGCCAGGCGCGGGCACGGTCCCGAAGCTTCGCGTCCAGGTTGGACAACGGCTCATCCAGCAGCAGGACGCTCGGCGAATACACCAATGCCCGGGCCAGCGCGACGCGCTGCTGCTGCCCGCCGGAGAGTTCGTGCGGGTAACGCTTGCGGTAGGGCAGCAGCCCCACCTGGTCCAGCGCACTGCCGATCCGCCTGGTCTGCTCGGCCTTGGACACCTTGCGGATTTTCAGCGGCATCGCCAGATTGTCCTCGACCGTCATGTGCGGCCAGAGGGCGTAGGACTGGAACACCATGCCGAGGTTGCGTTCCTCCGGGGTGAGGAAGCGGTGCTTGGCCGCATCGACAAAGACCTCCGGACCAACCCGGATGACCCCCTTCGAGGGTGTCTCCAGCCCCGCGATGGTGGACAACGTCGTCGTCTTCCCGCAGCCGCTGGGGCCCAGCAGCGTAAAGAACTCCCCGTCGTTGACGGTGAACGTGACGTCGTCGACGGCGGTTTGGCCATTGAATTCGACGGATAATCCTTCAACGATCAGATCAGGCATACGAACGCACCTTGAGAACCTTTCCAGCGATGATGACGAAGACCGCGGTGATCGCAATCTGGATGCATGACAGGGCAGCCACCGCTCCGCTGTTGCCGTTGAGCCACAGCTGCAGGGTGGTGGTACCGATGACCTGGGAGTCGGCGTTGGCCAGGAACACCGCCGGGGTGTACTCCTTGAACATTTGCACGAACAGCAGCACCAGGGCGGAGAACATGGCCGGGACGATCAGCTTGAACAGGATCCGGCTGAAGGTCCGCCACCAGTCGGCACCCAAGGTGCGGGCGGCGTCGTCGAGCTCCTCCCCGATCTGCATCACCAGCGGGGCGATGGCGCCAAAGGCCGCCGGCATGGATCGGGTACCGAACGCTATGATCAGCGCCAGCAGCGTGCCGTTCACCGCGTTCAGCGGCCCGATCAGAGCAAAGGCCCAGAAGAAGCCGATGCCGATGATCAGCCCGGGAATGACCTGCGGAGTCAGGGTCCCAAACTCGAGCACCTTGTTGAACCGGAAGGTCGAGCGCCGGGCCACCAGTACCACCACCGAGACGAACAAGGTGGTGACAACCGCGCCGATCAGGGCAATGAACAGCGAGTTCCGGATGGACGCCGTGTACGCCGGATAATCGAAGATCAGGGTGAAGTTGTCCAGCGTCAGCAGTGTCAGCGGGTTCACCAGCGGGGTCAGCAGCTGGGTGAAGGCCCGCAGCAGCAGCCCCAGGATGGGCAGAAGTGGTCCGAAAATGATGTACAGCACGGCGATCACGAAGCCCACCCAGCGCAGGCGGCCGAGCTCAAGCAGCCGGGGACGGGAAGCCTTGCCGCGGACGGCGACGAAGCGGCGCGCGTTGCGCAGCGAGATGCCCTGGATGACAATCAGGATGGCCATCACGCCCAGCGTCACCACCGACGCAGCACCGACCAGGCCGTAATCGGGGTTGGCCTGCGCCAGCCCGTTGATGTAAATGAAGCTGGAGAACAGGTTGATGCCCGCCGGGCGGCCGAGCAGCAGCGGAATGCTCAGCTCCTCGATAGAGGTGCTGAAGATCAGCAGGGCCGAATACAGGATTGCCGGGCGCACCATCGGCAGCACCACCGACCACAGAATGCGCAGCGGCCGGGCGCCACAGGTCCGCGCCGCGGCCTCCAGCGAGGGGTCCGCGAGCTTGAGCGCGCCGGAGCAGTACAGGAACCCGATCGGCACCAGCGTGACGGCCTCGGCAAAGGCCATCCCCGGGATCGAGTACAGGTTCCACGGCACCACGCCCAGCACGTTTTGGACGGCAACGCTGACGAAGCCGGCCGGTCCATACATCAGGATGAAGCCGAAGGCCATCACCAGCGGGGAGATGTAGATCGGCCACAGCAGCAGCGATCCCAGCGCCCGGCCACCGGGCATCCGGACCCGGACCACCAGCACGGCGAGCAGCAGCGAGAGCACGACGGCGATGACGGTGGTCAGGGCGGCGAAGTACAGACTGTCCAGCACCACTTTGCCAAAGCCGGCCGTGGTGAACAGCTTGACGTAATTGGCCGGCGTCAGCAGACCGCCGTCGTCGTAGAGCGGGCGGTCGATCAGCGACTGGTACAGGGTGGGCAGCAGCGGCGCCAGGACCAGGGCAATGGCGGCGATGAAGATGGCGTACTGGATCCATGTCGCTTTGCCGTGTCCGAACAGCCGCCGGTATTTCGGTGCCGGCAGCTCGTCGGCGCGGCTCGGCCGTGCTTTTGTCTCGGTGGTCACGCCCGCCGCCCCCGTTTCCCGGGGGCGGCGGCCCGCAGCATGGAAGGCCGCATGCTATTTCCCCATGCCGGAATTCCACTTGGCCTTGAAGTCCTTGGCCTGCGCATTGGTGATCGGATCGTAGCCCACTGTGACGATCTTGTCCTCGCCGCCCACCTTCTTGACGATGGCGTTGTAGTTGCGCGGTGCCTCCGCATCCGTGACGTCGGTGCGGTACGGCGTGAATCCGCCCTGGTACACCGCGATCTGGCCGCTGTGCGAGAGCAGGAAGTCCAGCATGAGCTTGGCGGAGTTAGGTGTGGGGGAGGTCTTCGGGATCGCCATCCCGCGCAGGAACATCGGCATCCCGTCGTCGATGTAGCCCCAGCCAAGGATGGCGCCGGTCTTTTCGGCCTGCGGAATCACCACGGTGGAGGAGAGGAAGAAGCCGGCCAGGTACTCCCCGGAGTTGATCTTCTCCACCATCGGGCCGGAGGACTGCTCCGCACGGACGAAGGGCAGCAGCTTGTCCAGCGTGTCCCACGAATCCGGACGGGCATTGGCCCAGCTGTATTCGATGGCGTAGCCGAAGCTGTTCTCCACGTCATAGGTGGTGATTTTGTTCTTGAACTTTTCCGGATCGCTCTCTACCAGCTTGACCAGCGAGGCCAGGCCGGTGGGGTACTGCTCCTTCTTAAGAAGTGTCTTGTTGTAGCCCATCAGAATGGGGTCGGCGGAGAAGGTGTAAAGCCCGGGCTTCGGTTGGCCGAAATCGGGAAGCTTGTCCGTTTCCGGGGACTTGTAGTCCGAGGCGGACCCCTTCTTGATGAAATCTATCCAGCTGGTGGGATCACCGGAGACCATCAGCGCCGCCGGCGAGGTGCCGCTGGCGGACTCGCTGTAGTACTTCTGGAAGACCTCGGCACTGTCGAGGTTGTTCGTCGATACGGTCAGCCAGGGGTACAGCTTGGTGAAGGCGTCGGAGATCGGCTTCCAGTTGTACTCGGCCATGTTCGAGTAGATGGTGAGCTTCTTTTCCGCCTTCGATCCCTCGACCATCGAGTCGTAGTCTGAGGGGTAGTAGGAGGGACGGCCCTCCACGTGGACCGTCTTCTTGGCGTCGGAGGATCCGGAGGCGCCCCCGCAGGCGCTTAAGGCGCCCATGCCGGCCAACGAGGTTCCCGCCAACAGCGTTCCGCGCAGAAAGACGCGCCTGTCGAATGCCGCCTTCATGGCCGGGATGCTTCGCTTACGTGATTCGTCCATCATCAGTTCGCCTTTCGAGGTGATTGTTTTAACGGTGCCTGCGGGAGGTGCGGTCGGGCTGGTCCGGTTTGTACGGTTTTCGGCGGAGGGCCGGCGGCGCCGGGTTGCCGGGCGGAGGCTGGCCCCGCGGCGTTCCGGCCGACGACGTCGACTGCTTAGGCAGATTGCCGAAGCCAGCGCCGGCGTTTTAGTCCCGGCGGATCGTGGCGGGCGGACTGCCCGAGTGGTCCAGGTGCTTGTCATGAATCTGATGCCCCCACATCGCCTGCCGTCATTGGAAGATGATCTACAGGGAAGACTTGTCGATGTTTTATAAAATGTCAATGATTTTTTATCAGAGAAACCAAATTGAGTCTTTCGGGGACCTAGGATGTTGTCATGGCGCTAAAACCGATGATCGTCCGCACCAAAAGCGAGGCCGCATACGATGCGCTGCGCGAGGCGATCCTTGACCAGAGGCTGGCCCCGGGACAGCGGGTGACGCTGACAACCCTCGCCTCGGAGCTCGGCATGAGCCTGACCCCGGTCCGGGAAGCCCTGCGGCTGCTGGCCATGCAGGGACTGGTGCATCAGGACACGAATCGCGGAACGTGGATCACCGAGTACTCGCCGGCCCGCGCCGAGGAGGTCTTCCAGCTTCGGCTGCTGCTGGAGCCGTACGCCATCCAATTGGCTGCGGCGGAGGTCACCGACCAGGATCTTGCCGAGATCGATGCCGCCCTCGCCGAATTTGACCGTGCCTCTGCCGAGGGACGGTACAGCGAGCTGCCGGAGCTCAACGCGGCACTGCACCAGCGGATCTACCGCGTGTCCAGCGCGGGAATGCTGCTCGGCTTCATCGACAGGCTCTGGCAGAGTATTCCCTATCAATCGATGAACGTGATCAGTCATCATGACCGGTCCGCCGCGGATCACCACCAGATCGTCGATGCGCTGCACCGGCGGGACCCGGTCGGCGCTGCTCAGGCACTGCGGGACCACATCGGGCATGCGCAGGCCGAAACCATTCAGCGGATGGAGCGCTCAGCGGGTATTACCCGCTCCACCCATCCTGCTGCCCCCGGTCCGGTGACGGACCGGCCCCCCGAGCCGGCCACGGTTTTGGTCCCCGACGCTCAGAGCAAACCCGAGCCAGTGCGTTAACCAACCGAAAGAGGCTGTTCGATGTCAAAGGTGACAATCATCGGTGCCGGGGCCATGGGCTCCGTTTACGCCGGGCTAATGCGGGACGCAGGACATGAGGTCCATGGCGTCACGCTCTGGCCCGACCATGCCGCGGCCGTCACCGAAAACGGCCTGCGCGTCCATGGCGCCAGCGGCGACCGCACGGTGCGGCTCGCATCGATGACGACGACGACGGACTGCATCGGTCGCTCGGACCTGGTCATCATTGCGACCAAGGCCTTCGACGTCGAAGCCGCAGCACTGTCCGCCCGTTCCCTCATCGGCCCGCGCACCGTGGTGCAGACCATCCAGAACGGACTTGGCTCCGCGGACCGGGTGGCATCCGTGCTCGGCGCCGACCGGTTGGCCGTCGGAGTGGTCGGCGGCTTCGGAGCCTCCGTGCCCACCCCGGGAACCGCGCACCATAACGGCATGGAGATGGTCCGCTTCGGCAGCTACTCGACCCTGCCCCGCGCGGATCTGGCCGCGTCAGCAGAGGTCTGGACCTCGGCTGGATTCCAGGTCAGGCTCTTCGACGACATCGGACAGATGGTGTGGGAAAAGCTCATCATGAACGTGGCCTTTTCCGGTACCTGCGTCCTGACCGAACTGACCATTGGCGGCGTGATCGCGGACCAGAACGCCTGGCAGGTGGCCTCGGCATGCTCCCGCGAAGCCGTGGCTGTGGCCCAGGCCGCGGACGTCACCCTCGACGTCGGCGACCCCATCGAGCACGTACGCACCCTGGGCGGCAAGATTCCGCATGCCCGTCCCTCTATGCTCATCGACGCTTCACTGCGCCGACGCGGCGAAGTCGACGCCATCAATGGCGCCATCTCCGCGCGGGGGAAGGACCTCGGTGTTCCCACCCCGGTGAACGACACCGTGGTGGCGCTCATCAAGGCGCGCGAGGCGGCGTACCTGTAGGTTCGCTCACGGTATGGATGGAATACACGCGATGTTTGCCAATTTTGTAACTTTGCCTTTTGTCGGAGTCTGGCCGTAGTTTTCGACCATGACGAACACTGCGGGTCCCGCTCCTCAAACGCCCCGCGTCAGGACGCGCAAGTGCCCGGTCTGCGGCCACGAGTCCTGGCGCATTGTCTATGGAATGATGCCGTTCGGCGCGGAGGAGCAGCAGCCCAAGACCGCCTATGTCGGGTGCATCAGGCTGCTTGGTCCGCGGATAAATCCCGTCACGGGGCAATGGGAGGCGGGTGAGGCGAAATGGGCGTGCCGAAACGAGGAGTGTGGAAACAGGTGGGCTTAGATCTCCACCAGGGTCCCGGGACTTCGTAGGTCTTAGCGCGGTCCCGGCGCGGGCGGCCCAACGTTGAAGCGCCCAAGTTGGAGTCCGCGCTTGCGAGCCTGGACGGCGGAACTGCAAATAATTCTTGACAACTCCTCACTAAACCGGTTTAGTAGTAAGAACTAAACCGGTTTAGTGACACACGTCACCCACCGGCCGCACCGGGGGCAGGGAAGTTATGGCAGTCACGATCAGCGACGTCGCAAGCGCGGCGGGGGTGAGCAAGGGTGCGGTGTCTCTTGCGCTCAACGGCCAAACGGGCGTGGGCGAGGATACGCGCCAGCGGATCCTCGCGGCGGCGAAAGCGCTGGGCTGGACACCGAGTCTGCGGGCCAGGGGGTTGAAGTCGTCCAAGGCATACGCGCTGGGGCTGGTCATTGCCCGCGATGCGAAGCTGCTGGGCACGGACCCATTTTTCCCGGCGTTCATCGCCGGTATTGAGACCACACTGGCAGAACACGAGTACACCCTGGTGCTCAGCGTGGCCACGGCTCGGGGGGCGGAGGAGCGCAGCTACCGCAAGCTGGCGGATGGCCGGGTGGATGGGGTGATCCTGACCGATGTGCGGCACGATGATTCGCGGCTGGCCCTGCTGAGGGAGCTCAAACTCCCGGCGGTGACGCTGAACCGGCCGGATGCGCCCTCGCCGTTCCCCGCGGTCTGCATGGATGATTCGGACGGCATCACGGCCGCCGTCGAGCATCTGATTCAGCTGGGCCATACACGGATCGCGCATGTGGGCGGAGCCCAGGCTTACATCCATGGCCGCAGCCGCCGCCGGGCCTGGGCGGAGGCGCTCGGGGCTGCGGGGCTGGGGGCGGATCTGTTCATCGAGGCAGATTTCACCGCGGCCGGCGGCCAGACGGCAACGGAGAAACTGTTGGCACGGGAAGACCGGCCCACCGCCATCGTCTACGCGAACGATCTCATGGCCACCGCGGGACTGTCCTTTGCGCAGACGCACGGTGTCAGCGTGCCAGGAGATCTGTCCATCACCGGCTACGACAATGCCGAGTTTGCCCGCTATCTGAACCCGCCGCTGACCACCATCGCGGCGGATCCGCTGCAGTGGGGGAGGCAGGCGGCGCGGGTGCTGTTGGGTCTGCTGGACGGATCGCACGACGGCGGCGATTTGGTTTTGAGTCCGCCGCAGCTTGTGCTGCGGGCCTCCACCGGACCGGCGCGCCAGCCGTGATCGCCCGCGCAGCCCCACGAACGACGGGTCGAAGAAGCCACCAAACGAGTGGACGACGCAGCACACGCATCCCGAACACGTAAGCCCCTTGAGTACGCAAGCAACCGAATAACCGAAGTAATTCCACCTACGCAGGAGACGCAATGAAGCGCACGAAAACCACGGCCCGGGTACTGTCGATGGCCACCATTCTGGTGTTGGGCTCGACTCTGGCGGCCTGTGGTGGCGGGGGCGGCAGCAAGTCGGCCTCCGACGCCATCACGGCTAAGGGCCCGATCAAGATCTGGTACTCGAACAATCAGTTCGAGGTGAAGTGGGGTAAGGAGATGGTGGCGGCCTGGAATGCGGCCCACCCGGACCAGAAGATCGATGCACAGGAGATCCCCGCAGGCAAGAGCTCCGAGGAGACCATCGGTGCCGCGATCACGGCCGGCACCGCACCGTGCCTGGTCTTCAACACCGCGCCGGTGGCGGTGCCGCAGTTCCAGAAGCAGGGTGGATTGGTGGCGCTGGATTCCTTCCCGGATGGCGCGCAGTACATTGCGGACCGCACCGGGGACCTGGCTAACCAGTACAAGTCCGCGGACGGCAAGATCTACCAGCTGCCGTGGAAGTCCAACCCGGTGGTGCTGTTCTACAACAAGGCCATTTTCAAGAAGGCCGGCCTGGACCCGGAGAAGCCCAAGCTCGGGACGGAATCGGAACTCGTCGATACAGCCCGCACCATCGTGAAGTCGGGCGCAGCGCCCAAGGCCATCTGGCCGTCCCCGGCGAGTGACTATTTCCAGTCGTGGTTCGATTTCTACCCGTTCTACGCCGCCAACACGCAGGGCAAGCAGTTGGTGCAGGACGGCAAGGCCACCTTCGACACCGAGCAGGGCAAGCAGGTAGCCAATATGTTCGCCACCTTGTACAAGGAGAATCTGGCCTCCAAAGAGGTTTACCAGGGTGACTCCTTTGCCGAGGGTAAGGCTGCCATGTCTCTTGCCGGCCCGTGGGCTATCGCTTCCTACAAGGGCAAGGTGGACTTCGGCGTGGTCCCGGTCCCGGGGGCGCAGCCGCAGGATAAGTCCTACACCTTCTCCGACGCCAAGAACGTCGCCATCTACTCGGCCTGCAAGAACCAGGGAACTGCGTGGGAGGTGCTGAAGTTCGCCACCAGCAAGGATGAGGACGGCAAACTGCTCGCCGAGACCGGGCAGATGCCGATGCGCAAAGATCTGACCACCACCTACGCGGACTACTTCACCAAAAACCCGCTCTACAAGCAGTTCGCGGATCAGGCCAGCCGCACGGTCGAGGTGCCCAACGTGACCAATTCGGTGCAGATCTGGCAGACCTTCCGCGATGCCTGGAATAAGTCGGTAATCTTCGCCAACCAAAGCATTGACGACGCGTTCAAGGCCGCGGCGGACAAGATCGACTCGCTCGCCTCGCAGAAGTAGCAGGCGGTTCCGCCATGACCCTGCATTCCGCCAACGGCCCGCTCCGCCGGGTGGCTGCCGTCCCGGCGGCACCCGCCGAGGCGGGGACGCCGTCGTCGGCCGGCCCAAGGCTGCGCCGCAAACGCGGCAGCCCTGAAATCAAACAGAAGTTCCGGCCGCTCGGTAAACAGCCGCTCGGCCTGCTCTTCAGCGCTCCGTACGTCCTCTTCATCCTGGCCGTGCTGGCGTATCCGCTGGGCTACGCGGTGTGGATCTCGTTCCACAAGTTCTTCTTCACCGCCCCCGGCGTGCAGGTGGACCGGCCGTTCGTGGGGCTGGATAACTACGTTACGGTGCTCTCCGATCCGGCGGTGCAGCGGTCCTTTTTGAACATTTTGGTGTTCATGGTGATCAACGTGCCGCTGACCGTGGTGTTGTCGCTGGTGCTGGCCAACGCGCTGAACCGCGTGATCCGGGCCAAGACGTTCTTCCGGGTCAGCTACTACGTGCCGTATGTGACCGCCAGCGTGGCCGTGATCGGTGTCTGGCTGTTTCTGTTCCAGCAGAACGGACTAGTCAACTCCCTGTTGGGGCCGCTGGCTCCCAACCCGTCCTGGCTGGTGAACTCTTGGCTGGCGATGCCCACCGTAGCGCTGTACGTAACCTGGAAGCAGCTCGGTTTTTTCATCCTGTTGTACCTGGCCGCGCTGCAGAACATACCCGAGGAGCTGTACGAGTCGGCGTCGGTGGATGGCGGCAACAAGTGGGTGCAGTTCTGGAACATCACGGTTCCGGGCGTGCGGCCGGCCAGTGTGCTGGTGACCCTGTTGGCCACGATCACCGGGGCCAACCTTTTCACCGAGCCGTACCTGCTCACCGGCGGTGGCGGACCGGATGGGGCTTCCACTTCACCGGTGTTCCTGATGTACCAAAAGGGCATTCTGCAGGGCAATCCCGATGTGGCGGCCGCGCTGGGCGTGGTGCTGGTGATTGGCGTGCTGCTGATCGCCCTGATCCAGAACCGCCTCGTCGGCGGCCGAGCAGGGGAGGAATGAGATGACTGCGACCAACGCCCGCGCGGGGAGAACCCGCGCAAAGACGGCCGACGGCGAGGGTGCCGTTGAGAAGCGCCGAAACCTGAGCGTGGGCAGCTTCGTGCTGCTCGCCATCGGCGCCTTCGTGTTCCTCTTCCCGTTCTATTACATGCTGATCGGCTCACTGCAGACTACCCCGGACACCTCCGTGGGCGGCGCTTTCCCGAGCCCGGCCAACATCACGGGCGAGAACTACGTGAACATCAACGGCTCCATCAACCTGTTCAAGGGGCTGCTGAATTCGGGCATCTTCACCGGCGGGGTCATTCTGGCCACGGTGGTTTTCGGCCTTCTGGTCGGTTATGCGCTGGCGCAGATGCAGTTCCGCGGCCGCGGCGTCGTGTTCGCGATGATGCTGCTGGTGCAGATGATTCCGTTCCAGCTGCTGCTGATTCCGCTCTATGTCATGATCGTGCGCAACTACGGCCTGGGGGATAACTACCTGGGCATGATCCTGCCGTTCGCGATCAATTCCACCGCAGTGTTCGTGTTCCGGCAGTACTTCATGCAACTGCCCTCCACCCTGTTCGAGGCGGCGCGGATCGACGGGGCCAGCGAATTCCGGATTCTGTGGCAGATCGCCATTCCACTGGTGCGCCCGGCGATTGTTACGGCCATTCTGTTGACCTTCATCGGCCCCTGGAACGAGTTCCTCTGGCCATTCCTGGTCACCAAGGATCAGTCGCTGCAGCCGCTGGCCGTCTCGCTGGCCAACTACATTTCCAATATCGCGGCCACCGCGTCCAACCCGTTCGGGGCCATCTTGGCTGGTGCGTGCGTGCTCGCGGCGCCCGCCGTCGCGCTGTTCATTTTCTTCCAGCGCCAATTCATTTCCACCAATATCGGATCAAGCGTAAAGGGCTAATCACCTATGACTTCCTCACTATCCGCACTGCCCACCGTCCCGTTCAAGCTCACGCGTGCCGGCGTGATCATGACGCCGGAGGCAGGCAACGACTTCGAGGCCGAGGGCGTGCTCAATCCGGCCAGCGGACGCACGCCTGACGGCGAGCTCTACCTGCTGCCCCGGCTGGTCGCCACGGGCAACATTTCCCGCGTCGGGCTGGCCAAAGTCCTGCTGGACGACGACGGCGTCCCCACCTCGGTGCAGCGCGAGGGTATGGTTCTGGGTCCGGACGAGGGCTGGGAACGCGGCCTGCAGAATGCCGGCACCGAGGATCCCCGCACCACCTGGGTGCCGGCGTTGAACAAACACCTGATGACCTATGTGGCCTACGGCCCGCTGGGACCCAGGCTGGCCTTCGCCTACTCGGAGGACCTGCGCTCCTGGCACCGGTTGGGCCCGTGCTTCTTCGAATACCAGGCCGACCTGTCCTTGGACCTGAACCTGTTCCCGAACAAGGACGCGGTCTTCTTCCCGGAGCCGGTCAATGATCCCGACGGCGTGCCCTCCTACGCGATGCTGCACCGGCCGATGTGGGACCTGGGTTGGGTCCGCGACGGAGAAGGCGAGCACCTGCCCGCCGGAATCACCGACAACCGCCCAGGCATCTGGATCTCCTACGTTCCGGTGGCCGAGGTGGAACGCGACTTCCGGAACCTGGTGCACATGTCCAAGCACCGGCTGGTGGCCCTGAGCGAGTTTGCCTTCGAGGAACTGAAGATCGGTGCAGGCCCGGCGCCGATCCGGGTGGAGGAGGGCTGGCTGCTGATCCACCACGGCGTCTCCGGCGAAATGGCGAAGTCTGACTTCGCGCAGCAGCAGAAGGTCAATTACGCCGCGGCCGCGATGATCCTGGACGCGGAGGACCCATCCAAGGTGATAGCCCGCAGCGACAAGCCGCTGCTGGCGCCGGAGACCGAGGACGAGATGTCCGGCATCGTGCCCAACGTCGTGTTCCCCACCGCCATAGAAGAGGTGGCCGGCCCCAGCTGTTCGTGTTCTACGGCATGGCGGACTCCAAAATCGGCGTCGCCCGGCTGGACCGGATCTAACCCCGCCCGGCCGGGCAAATCCAGCCCGCCCGGCCGGGCAGGACCTAACCTGCTCGGCCACCATGGGATCTAACCCGTCCCGGCCACTATCCATATTTTCTTCCTTTCCATCCTGACCAGGAGCCAGACATGACGCATGAAGATGTTCGTTCGAGGCTGATATCCAAACCGGTGGCCGTTGTTGCCGCCATGTCGATGCTGCTGGTCGGGGCGGGAACGGCCACCGCCGCAGCCCCTGCTGCGGCCAAGGCAACTGGCGCGCTCGGGGCGCACGTCGGAACCGCCACCGCCGCAACCCCCGCCGCGGCAAAGGCGACCGGCGCGCCCGTGGTGCCGGCGCCGTCGTCGTCCGCTCCACTGACAAACCTGTCCCACCTGAACTTCCTGCTGGACACCGTGCCTTTGAAGCCCGTGGCCGGACACACCACCTACCAGCTGGACCAGCAGCCGACGGCGCAGGCGCCGTGGACCTACGCGAACAAGAATGCGGACGGCAGCTACACCCGGGTGGGCGGCGGCACGCAGGATCCGGCCACCGGGACCTGGAGCCAGGGTGCCTTCAACGCGGACGACATTGCCCGCACCGCCGTCGTCTACCTGCGGCACTGGCGCCAGACCGGGGACGCCGCCAGCCG
The DNA here is from genome assembly GCF_026932795.1 of Paenarthrobacter sp. Z7-10. GTDB lineage: Bacteria > Actinomycetota > Actinomycetes > Actinomycetales > Micrococcaceae > Arthrobacter_M. The sequence continues at coordinate 22,733 of NZ_JADPVH010000032.1, forward strand.
CGAGCACGCGTTCCAGACGCTGCGCGCGCTGACGTATCTGCAGACCTCCAGCGGGCCCAACGCCGGCAATGTGGTGCTCTGGCAGCAGGCCGACGGCACGCTGAACCCCAGCGCCATCCCGAAGGAACTGCCGGATCCCTCCGACTCGGCCGAATCCTACTGGCTGGCGCGTACACTCTGGGCACTGGGCGAGGGCTACGCCGCCTTTCAGTCCACGGACCCGCAGTTCGCCGCGTTCCTAGCCGACCGGATGCACCTGTCCATTGACGCGTTGAACCGGCAGTCGCTGGCCAAGTACGGCCAGTTCGACGTGGCCGACGGCGTGAAGGTACCGGCTTGGCTGATCACTGGCGGCGCAGATGCCTCCGCCGAGGCCGTGCTGGGCCTGGCCGCCTACGCCAAGGCCGCACCCGACGACGGCGCCGTGGGCACCGCGCTGCGCCAATTGACCGAGGGCATCGCCGACATGTCCGCCGGCTCCACCCGGCAGTGGCCCTTCGGTGCGATCATGCCCTCGGTGACGACCCGCAGCCTCTGGCACGCGTGGGGTGGGATGGCTCCGGCCGCCGTCGCCACTGCTGCGACCGTGCTGCACCGGCCGGACCTGCTCACCGCGGCCGTCAAGGACTCCGCGCGGTTCACTCCGCAGTTGCTCGCCGCCGGTGGACCGGACAACGCCTGGAGCCCGGTGCCCGGCGAAGCGCAGATTGCCTACGGTGCGGACTCACGGGTGGAGTCGCTCGTGGCCACCGCCAAGGCTGCTCATGCCCCCGGATTGCTGGACGTCGCGGCGGTTGCGGCCGGCTGGTTCTTCGGCGCCAACCGTGCCGGTGTTCCCACCTACAACCCCGCTACCGGGACCGCCATCGATGGCATCGAAACGGACGGCCGGATCAACCCCAACTCCGGGGCCGAATCCACCATCCACACACTGCTCACCATGTTGGCGCTGGATGCCAACCCGGCACTCAAGGCCAAGGCATTGGGCATCACGCACACCGTCTCGACCGTCGGGCTGTCCGTAGTGGAAGCCGAATCCGGCACCGTGACCGGCGGCAGCGTGGTCAAACCGGCCGGCGGCGCCTGGACCGGCGAGGCCAATCTCTCCGGCGGCGCCTACGTGGCCCTCGATGCGGGCGGTTCCGTCGCCATCCCGGTACCTGCGGCCAACCAGCCCCGGAAGGTCTACCCGATCGTCAACCAGAGTGTTGCGCCGGCCGGCCGTACTGCCTGGACGTTCGGCACGATCCGGTTGGGCGGCACGCCCAACGGCGGCGCCGGCGACCAGGGCGTCACTCCCACCCCGGGGATTCTCTATCCCTTCGCGCTGGACCGCCCGCTGCCCGCGTTCGGTCCCGGCTCCCGCCACGGACACCGGGCCGTAGCGGGGACCACCGAGGGGAATTCTGCCTCGGCTAGCACCGGCGACCCGAGCACGCGAACTGCTGCCGCCGTCGTCGGACGCAGCAATGGACCGGCCGCGATCGACGCCCTGCTGCTGCAGCCGGAGATCTCCTCCGTCTCCGTCAGCGGATCCGGCGGGAACTCCACCCTCTACGTCTCCGCCGACACCCGCACCACCGTTCGGAAAGTGGACCTGCCGAAGGGCTTTAAACTCCAGCAGGAGGCCTTCGACTCCTCCGGCCGCCCGGTTGCAGCCGGGCATTCCAACAACGGCGCCGATCATTCGGGGCGCGTCACCGTGGCACCCGGCGGCTTCACTTGGGTGACGCTCGTGCGGAAGTAGGTCAGCCGCGCACGAAGGTGACGCTCGTGCGGAAGTAGGTCAGCCGCGGACTAAGGTGACGATTGTGCGGAAGCAGGTCAGCCGCCGTCGGATGCTTACGGACCCTTTGCCTTACTTCGAGCGAGGCAAAGGGTCCGCGCGCGTTAACCCACGCAGAGGCAGAAGGGATGGCCCGCTGGGTCGAGGAAAACCCGGAAGGTCGTGCCGGGCTGGATCTCCGCCTTGATGGCGCCCAGCTCGATCGCCGTGGCCTCGCCTGCATCGAGATCCTCAACCATCAGGTCCAGATGCATCTGCTGGGGTACCGTCTGCCCGGGCCATTCCGGCGCACGGTAGTCCGCCACCTGCTGAAAGGAGATGCAGTTACTGCCGTCCGCAGAGCGGATCTCCGCCCAGTCGCCGTCGGGCTTGCTCTGCCAGTCGAGCAGCCCGCCGTAGAAGGCCGCGAGCGCTTCCGGGTCGGGGCAGTCAATCACGAAACCTGGAAATCCTGCGATAGCCATATCGGCACGCTACACCAGCTGCCCCCCTCGACGGCACCACTGGAGCGGAAATAACCGCGCCGCTTCACCTTGGCGGTATTGCGTGAGGGGCCACCGGATGCTGGATTGATCATGGCCCGGGCGTCGGCTCTGCGGGTTCGACGAATGAGCCGTTCAGGAACTTGAGCTCCCAGGCGCCGGGGGAGTGGTGAACGACGTTCAGGGAAGCGTTGCTGATGGTTTCGATCTTGCGCTCCAGCGCCTGGCTGAGACTGACGCGGATCAACGTTCCGTGGGTGATGACGACGATCCGTGCACCGGCGAAGTCTTTGGCGAGCACTTCCAAGGCGGCCAAACCACGGGTGGCGGCTTCGCCTTCTGCTTCGGCTCCGCGGAAACCGCCCCGGATTCGAAGTTCCTCGAGCTCGGGTCCCGACCGCATGCCTTCGGCCGGGCCAAAGTCGCGCTCGCGGAGTTCGGGAACGCGCCTGACGACGGGCAGCCCCAAGCCGGCGGCAATCACGTCAGCTGTTTCCGCCGCGCGCGACAGTGGCGAGGAGACGACGACGTCCCATTCGTACGCCAGCAGAACCTCGACGGCGTCCCTGGCCTGGCGGCGGCCGACGTCATTCAGTGGAATATCGGTAATCCCCTGCAGCCGCCGCTCAGCGTTCCAGTTCGTTTGGCCATGGCGAATGAGCCCGAACGTTGTGGTGGTCATGCGTCCATTCTGCCGTGCCGGGCTTGCTGAGCTGATCGCCGTGGTGTCGACGGGCGGGGCGTCGTGTCGTCGTGCACGATCATTCTGCTGCTAACGGTCCCGAAATAGACCGCTAACTCGTTTCTTGATCCGTAAACAGATCCGTATACCAAGCAGGCTACCGTGGGAGTTGGCAGGAAGGTGAAGAACATAGCCACCACAATCGCCACACCGTTGGCGGTTCGGCGTGCCTTGCGCGACTTCGGGGGTCAAGGCAGCCGGGGGTGCTAAGCGGTCTTTTGGCGAAGTTGGCTATACCCAGCGTCCGCGACGACCTTCGGCAAGGGGCACTTCGGTTTCGGCACAGCGGACACGGCGGATGGCTGTCACCATCACCAAGCAAGGTCCCGCCCCTCGTGAGCCTGGCAATGCTGCTGAATGCGGCAGGAGACGTGGAGCTGAAAAGCGGGAATCAGCACGCCAAAATCGGATCTGGTGAAGGTCAGTGGACGCAAGGTCCTCCTGCTCCGGCGCTTCCATCGAGCGGGCGGCGCCTGGCTGGGCTTTGCTTTCTGCGCCCCACTTCACCTCGAGATGACGGTCAGCTAGGGCAGGCCTGGTTGTTCTTTGACCTGTCAGGGCCGGAACTCCTGGCGTTGGCGGCCCAGTCCTTCGACCTCTATTTCCACCACGTCGCCGGCCTTCAGGTACGGGAAGCGTCCGGAGAGGGCCACGCCGGCCGGGGTTCCGGTGCAGATAAGGTCGCCCGGCTCCAGGACCAGGTACTGGCTGAGGTCCCAGACCAGGGTTTCGACATCGAAAACCATTCCTGCCGTCGAAGATTCCTGGCGGGGTTCGCCATTGACCCAGCTGCGGAGCCGCAGATTGCCGTAGTCCACTTCGTCTGCGGTCACGAGGTAGGGACCGGTGGGACAAAAACCGGCCGAACTCTTGCCCTTGGACCATTGGCCGCCGGAGACGTTGAGCTGGAAGTCGCGTTCGGAGAGGTCGTTCACGGTCACGAAGCCGGCGATGTAGTCTCTGGCGGCTTCCTTCGACTGAAGATAGGACGCTCTCTTCCCGATGACCACTCCGAGCTCCACTTCCCAGTCGGTCTTGGTTGATCCCCTTGGGATAGTGACGGCATCGTCCGGGCCCGAGACAGTGTTCGGCGCCTTGAGGAAAATGATGGGTTGCTCCGGTGGCAGGGAGCCGGATTCGGCAGCATGGGCCGCATAGTTCTGGCCAATGCCGACGACGGCGGACGGGCGGGAGATGGGGGCGCCGTACCGGATCCCTTCGCCCGGAATTTCCGGTAAGCCGCCGGCGGCCAAGGCCGCCGCGGCCTTGGCCGGGCCCCCGCCGCTGAGGAAGGCGCCGTCGATATCTGCCGTAAGGTGCTGGAGCGAAAAGAGTCGATCCTCCTGGACCAGGACGGGCACTTCGGCGCCGAGGGCTCCGATACGGGCGAATTTCATGGGCCGGGTCCTTCGATTGCGGTCCGGCAGTGCCGGGGGAGGATGACGTTAATGTCGCATCAGTATGGCACGTACGTCCACCTGAGAATTGGGCCGACCGAAAGTTACGCCAGCAGCTGGATCCGTATGGGATACCAAGATATCCTCTTCGGTTCGCCTGACGTCCGTCATAGTGACGCCCACGGGATGGGTAGGCTGCCCGGTTTTGCTCGCAGATGGTCTGCTGTGCGCCGGATTTAGGGTCGCGAAAGCGAGTTCTCTAAAAACTCTCCTTCGATTTTGATTGACAGTGACGCAAGCCACGTTCTACTCTGAGTTTTGGGATCCCAAAGTATTACCTCACCGTCGAGGCCGACGGCACCCGTTCTCCGCGCTGCCCGTCCATGCAAAGGATTACTCCAATGACCACCAACGAACCTACCGTCCAGATCGAGGCCGAACGGCCGCCCGCTGACGGCCCGCTGATCAAACGCAAGCCTACGAAAGTGCGCTGGAAGCTCTTCATCCTGCTCCTGCTTCTTGTCACGCTCAACTACGTGGACCGCGGCTCAATTTCCGTGGCCATGCCGCTGATCCAGAAGGAATTCCACCTCTCGCCGGAAGTCATCGGCGTCCTGCTCTCCGCCTTCTTTTTCGCCTACGCGTTGATGCAGGTCCCGGCTGGCTGGCTGATTGACCGCTTTGGGGCGCGCAAGATGGTCACGGTCTCCTGCGTCGGCTGGGGTCTGGCCACCGCAGCCTGCGGGTTGGCCTGGAACTTTGCGAGCCTCTTCACCGCCCGCGCCGCTATCGGCGTCACCGAGGCTGGCATCATGCCCTCCGGCGGCAAGCTCAATGCGACGTGGATGCCGCGGAAGGAGCGCGGTCGCGGGGCAACCATCCTGGACGCCGGCGCTCCGCTGGGTGCCGGCATCGGCGGTCTGGTCATCGCCGGCCTGATCGCGGCAACCGGCGGCTGGCGCGGTGCGTTCATCGCCGTCGGCATCGCCACCGCAGCTTTCGGCTTCCTGGCCTGGTGGTACATCCGCGACAATCCCCGCCTGCACAAGGGCACCAACGAGGCCGAGCTCGCCTACATTGAGGCCAGCCATGCCGAAGAGGATGCCAAGGCCGAAGCCTCCAAGGGTGCCGGACGCCGTGGGCTGCTCCCCTACCTGAAATTCCGCTCCTTCTGGTCCATGTGCTTCGGCTGGTTTGGCTTCAACGGCGTCTTCTACGGCCTGCTGACTTGGGGACCGCTGTACCTCTCCCAGGCGAAGCACTTCAATCTGGCAGCGGTCGGCTGGGGCACCTTCGCGATCTTCGGCGCCGGCTTTGTCGGCGAACTCCTCGGCGGCTTCCTCGCCGATTGGTGGCAGACCAAGGGCGCCTCCGCCAACCTGGTGATGCGGACCCTGCTGGGTATCTCCAGCCTGATCGTTGTCCTTGGCCTGATCGGCGTCACCCTCGTATCCGATCCCCTGACCGCCGTCTTCCTGCTCTCCGCCGTACTGTTCTTCCTGCGCTGGGTGGGCCTGTTCTGGAGCATCCCCGCGCTCCTGGGCGGCCGGACCAACGCCGGAATCCTGGGCGGAGCGATGAACCTCAGCGGAAACGTCAACGGATTCATCACCCCCATCGCCGTGGGCCTGATTGTCGGAGCCACCGGCGGCTACACCTGGGCTCTGCTCTACTTCGTGGGCTCGGCCGTCATCATGGCCGTCTCCGTTCTGACCATGGACTACAGCCGCCGGCTGCCGGTCTGATTCACCGGTCCGATCAACCGTCCTCCCGAAATCCCCTTCTTTTGCAGACAAGGCTTTGCCATGAAGATTCTGGTCATCAACCCCAACATCAGCGAAAGCGTCTCCGCGCTCATCCTGGCCGAGGCCGAACGCGCGGCCTCGTCGGGTACCGAGATCATCATCCGCACCGCCGCGTTTGGCGTGGAGTACATCGAAACGCGCGTTGAAGCGCTGCTGGCCGGCACAGCGGTGGCGCAGATCATCGCCGAGGAAGAGGGGAAGGTCGATGGCGTCGTCGTCGCAGCTTTTGGGGACCCGGGAATGCCGGCGCTGAAAGAGCTCGTGGACATTCCCGTCGTCGGCATCACCGAGGCGGCCATCTACACCGCGGCGCTGCAGGGCAGCCGGTTCTCCATCGTCGCGATTTCGCAGCGGATCAAAGCCTGGTACCGGGAGTGCGTGGAGCGCAACGGCATGGGGGCCAGTCTTGCCTCGATCCGTTCGCTGCAGGATTCCCTGGGCAGCATCGGCTCCGTCCAGGACGAATTCAGGGACAAGCTCCTGCAGCTGGCCCACGACGTCGTGGACCATGACGGGGCCGACGTCGTCATCCTGGCCGGTGCCCCGCTGGCCGGCCTGGCCCGGGAGATCGGTGCCGAGATTCCCGTCCCCGTCGTCGACGGGATCTCCGCCGGCGTTAAACAGTGCGAACTATTAGTCGGCCTCAACGGCGGAATCCACCGAAAAGGCAGCTATGCCCGGCCACCGCAGAAGAGCAACGCAGGTCTCTCGCCCGACATCACCCGCACCCTGGACCGGGGCTTCCTGACGAGCCAGAAGGGCAACTAGAACCATGACCGTGGATCTGCTTATCACCAACGCCACCATCGTTAACGCGGACAGCACCATTGAGGGGCACATCGCCGTCCGGGACGGTCGCATCGCCGCCATCTACGGCGCCGGGACCTCCCCGGGTCTGCTGCCCGACGCCGCCCGCAGCCTTGATGCAGGCGGCCGCACCGTGATCCCGGGGGGCGTGGACTCACACGTCCACGTGGAACAGATGACCGGCGCATATAAGTCCCTGGATACCTATGAGACCGCCAGTGTCGCCGCGCTGTGGGGAGGGACGACGACGATCATGGACTTTGGCATTCCGGCGGACTCGAGCGAAACTCCCCTTGAGGCGGCGGAGAACAAGATGCGGCTGGCCCGTGTGTCCCGCTGCGATGTGGCCCTGCACGGAGCAGTGATCGACTGGGACGACACGGTTCCGGCCCAGCTGGAGCGTTTGGCTGAGCATGGCATCCGGTCGGTGAAGATGTACACCACCAACCGCGGCTCCACGATGGCCAATGGGGACACCATAGTGAAGGTGATGCGGGAAATGGCGCGGTTGGACGGACTGACGTACATCCACGCCGAACACGATTCGATCATTGTCGACTGCCTGGCGCAACAGGGGCTGAAGCAGGACGCCGTGGAACAGCACGGCACCCGCGGCGCGGTCCCGCTGGAACATCTGCACCACACCCGCCCCGAACTGGCCGAAGCGACCTCCGTCGCCGAGGTCCTCGCCATGGCCGAATACACCGGCTCCGCCGTCTACTTTGTCCACCAGACCATTCCCGAGGCCGTCGCTTTGGTCCAGAACGCCCGGTCCCGCGGGCTGGAGGCCTATTCCGAGACCTGCCCGCACTACCTCACCCTGGATGAGGACGTTTACGCCTCCGAGTTCCCGGAAAAGTATGCCTGCTGCCCGCCCATCCGCAGCCGCGAGGCCGTGGAGGCCTTGTTGGAGCGCGTCCGGGCCGGAGAAGTGCACACCATATCTTCCGACCATTCCTGCTACAACCTGGAACAGAAGCGGTCCCGAAGCGATGACGTGCGGTTCATGCCGCATGGGCTGCCCGGCATTGAGACCCGGATGCCGGTGGCCTTCACCACCTTGGTGATAGAGCAGGGTATGCCCGTCCAGCAGTTCGTTGAGCTGTTCGCCACCGGACCCGCGCGGATCAACAGGCTGACCGGCAAGGGCATCATCGCACCCGGCTACGACGCCGACCTGGTCATCTTCGATCCCGACGAAAGGCGCGTGGTGGACGGACGGGCCCTGCACATGGGCACCGACTTTTCTCCCTTTGACGGCATGGAACTGGCCGGTTGGCCCTCCACCGTGGTCATGGGCGGCCGCGTGGTGCTCCACGAGGACCGGTTCAGCGATCCGGGTCCCACCGGCCGCTTCCTGCAATGCCGCGACGCCAACAATAAGGCCGCCCTGGACGGAAAGGCACTCTAATGTCCTCTCGCCCCGTCCGCATCGGCATGATCGTGCCCTCCTCCAACACCTGCCTGGAACCGCAGACCTACCGGATCCTGGGCGACCGGACCGATGTCACGGTCCATTCCACCCGAATTGCCGTCACCCGCATCGCGCTCGATTCCGGTTCGGACAAACAGTTCGACTTCCGCACTATGCTGGACGCGGCCGAGCTGCTCAAGACCGCCGAAGTGGATGTGGTGGCCTGGAACGGCACGGCTGGTTCCTGGCTCGGGGTGGACCACGATCGGGAAACGGTCCGGCAGATCACCGAAGCAACGGGCATACCCGCGACGACGTCCACCTTGGCCTACTTGGATGCCTTCCAGGCCTTCGGGATCTCCCGGATTGGGCTCGTTACCCCCTATACGCAGGATGTCAACGATGCAGTGGTCAGGATCTACCGGGGCGAAGGCATTTCGGTAACCAGCGAGCGGCACCTGGGTCTGAGCATCAATGAATCGTTTGCCCGGGTGGATCCGTCCGAGCTGCTAGAACCGTCGAAGGACCTGCTGGAACGTCCGGGCGAGCGCCCGGAGGCACTGATCTACCTGTGCACCAACCTCTACGGGGCACCCGTGGTGGAGGAGGTGGAGCGTGAATATGGTGTGCCGGTCCTGGACTCCGTGGCCGTGACGCTGTGGAAGTGCCTCACCCTGGCAGGGGCAGCCGGGCTGGAGCCGCGGTGGGGACGCTTGCTGGCATGAGCGCGCCCGCTCCGCGCCGGCGCGACCGGAGCTCGGTTACGCCTGGGATGGCTAACATGAAGAGTAAAGGACTCTTCAAGAAATTAGTACGTCAGGACGGGACAGCTTTGCCATCACTGAGCGAAGGAACACTACGCGATCAGCCCCTGCGTGAAATAGTCCGGGACAAGATCCGGCAGCGGATTTATAGTGGCCAGTACGCGCCAGGTGGCCGACTGATTGAGCGCGACCTGGCAGACGAGTTCGATGTCTCGCGGCTTCCGGTTAGGGAAGCGCTCCGCATGCTTCGTGAGGAAGGGTTGGTAGCCGAACGCTCTACCCGCGGCCTGGTAGTCCGGGAACTGACCCGCGCCGATGTGGAGGAACTCTTCGACGTACGAGAAGCGCTGGAGGCGATGAGCTGCCGGCTGGCCGCTCAGCGTGCCACGGATACGGATCTGCTGGCCCTGAAGCGGCTCCTGGAGGAGGCGAAGGATGCCACGGGTCGTCAGGATGCCGGTGCTGCCCGTGAAGCCAACGGCAGGTTCCACGACGAGATCCCTCGGATGGCACACAACGAACTGCTCCGCAATATCCTGGAACCACTCCACGGACGGCTGCAATGGCTGTTTCGCCAAACGGACGACCTGGAACTGCTCTGCAGCGAGCACGAACAACTGCTCGATGCTATCGCTTCCGGGGATACGGAACTCGCGGCCCGGGCTGCTGAGCAGCACGTGCGCTCCAGCCGACACCGGACCCTGCACGCCCTTTTTCAGCAGGCGCAGTAGCTCCACACCGGCGGCGCCGATGCTTAGGGTCTGGACTCTTCGATGGGTGTTCACGATGCCTTGCTCGAAACCCCGGACGGCTTCCCCCTCCGCCGCAGGTTTTTGCAGGCGGCGACGTCGGATAGCTTCCGCCCTCTAAGCGGCCGTTGGAAAGGATGGCCGGCTTATGGGAAACTTGAAGCTGCGGGCCCTCCACAACGCAGTGGAAACAAACCCAAGAACCGCCGGCGCACCTTGCTTAAGGAATGAGCCGCCGGTCCCAAATTTTTGCTTGACCGCCGGCCCCAAAGTTTTTTTGGGTAGACCGGCACAGAATGTCCCGGCTGGACCAGCCGGCTTCCACGAACGAAAGTGAATCATTTGAAGCAGCCCGAGCACATCACGTCCGCCCCACCCACACTCGCCAAGGGCGCCATGCGGGTGATTGCGCTGGGCGGGCTGGGGGAAATCGGCCGCAACATGACGGTCTTCGAATTCGGCGGCAAGCTCCTGATTGTGGACTGCGGCGTCCTCTTCCCGGAGGAGCACCAGCCCGGCGTCGACGTCATCCTTCCGGACTTCACGTCCATCCGCGACCGGCTGAACGACGTCGTCGCCCTGGTCCTGACACATGGCCATGAGGACCACATCGGCGGTGTCCCGTACCTGCTGCGCGAACGACGTGACATTCCCGTCGTCGGCTCGAAGCTGACCTTGGCTTTCATCAAAGCGAAACTCAAGGAACACGGCATCAGCCCCCGGGTGGTCCAGGTGCAGGAAGGCAGTCAGCAGAAATTCGGCCCCTTCGACACTGAATTCTTCGCCGTCAACCACTCCATCCCGGACGGGCTGGCCGTGGCCATCAAAACCAGCGCCGGTACGGCCCTGCACACCGGCGACTTCAAGATGGACCAGTTCCCGCTGGACGGGCGGATCACCGACCTGGCCGGTTTCGCCCGGCTCGGCAAGGAGGGCGTGGACCTGTTCCTGACGGACTCCACCAACGCCGAGGTTCCTGGCTTCACCATTTCGGAGGAGGATCTGGCCCCGGCCATCGACACCGTCTTCCGCACCTCCAAGAAGCGCATCATCGTTTCCAGCTTCGCCAGCCACGTGCACCGCATTCAGCAGGTCATGGACGCGGCGCACCGGCATGGACGCAAGGTCGCTTTTGTGGGCCGGTCCATGGTCCGGAACATGGGCATCGCCCGCGAACTGGGATACCTCACCATCCCGCGCGGCATCCTGATTGATTTCAAGGCCGCGCAGAAAATGCCCGATGCCAAGGTCGTGTTGATCTGCACCGGCTCGCAGGGTGAACCGATGGCCGCGCTGGCCCGGATCGCGAACCGCGAGCACGAGATTGAGGTGGGCGACGGCGACACCGTCCTGCTGGCCAGCTCGCTGATTCCCGGCAATGAGAGTGCCATCTACCGGCTCATCAACGCGCTCACCAAGCTCGGCGCCAACGTGGTGCACAAGGGCAACGCCAAGGTCCACGTTTCCGGGCACGCCAGCGCCGGCGAACTCGCGTACTGCTACAACGTGGTCAAGCCGCGCAATGTGATGCCGGTGCACGGCGAATTCCGCCACCTCATCGCCAACGGCGACATCGCCATCAAGACCGGTGTCGAGGCGAACCGCGTGATCATCGGCGAGGACGGTTCGGTCGTGGACCTGCAGAACGGCAAGGCCGTCATCACCGGAAAGGTCTCCGCGGGCTTTGTCTTCGTGGACGGTCAGACCGTCGGCGGGGCCACCGAGGAGTCCCTGGAAGACCGCCGTCGGCTTGGCGAGGAGGGGCTCATCACGGTGCTGGCCATCGTCGACCCGGACACCGGAAAGCTCGCCGAAGACCCTGAGTTCTTCGTCCGTGGTTTTGTCCACGAGCCGGATAACTTCTCCGCGGCCATTCAGGCGGTGGAGAAGGCCCTGAGTACGCTGCCCCGCAAGCACACGGTGGCGCAGGTGGAGAGCCTGATCGAAGCGACAGTTGAGCGCTGGATGCAGCGGACCTACCGCCGCAAGCCCGTCATCACGGCCATCGTCGTCGACGCGTAGGGACAAAGCGGGCGGCAACGCTGCCATCACGGCAGGGAGGGTTCGGCCTCGGCCGGACCCTTTCTGCGTTTACGCGTTACCGACGACGGAAGCACGACGACGGCGGTCGCCCGCGTTGGCGACGACGGAAGGACGACGACGACGTCGGTCGCGGCGCGGTGAAGCGGACAGACACGGATTGCCTTTGGCCTAAGTGTTGGGAGCCTGTCTGTGCTGCGGCCTACTCCTGGACCCCGTAGATGAACTCTTCGGCATGGGCCACGGCCTTCTTGAAGCCATCATTGCGCAGGGCGACCTCCCGCTCCTTCCCTGCGCCCTTGCCTTCCAAGTACCCGGGGTAGCCGGGGCGAAGGACCCAGATGTCGCCGGCGGGTGGGAGGTAGAAAACGCCGAACGACCGGTGCTCCTCGTCGTCTGACCAGATGGGAACGACAGCGAGAGCGGCTCCGGTATCGGCATTGATCCACTGCGCCCGCGGCATGGGTTGGTTCTGCGCGGCTGGATCGAGGAACGGAGCGGACCCTTTCCCCCACCGTTCCTCAAAACGCTCGTGAAATGCCGGAATCAGATGGGCCTCGTAACTGCGCCATGCAGACATCAGGGGACTCCTTTTCAAAAGTAGTCAGTTGTTCGCGTAACCGCCACCCAGCCTTAGGTCAGTGCCTTGCGTTTCCGGGTGTCGGTTACCCGGTTCGCTACCCGGCTGGACCGTCTGGTTCCCGCCGGTTACCCGGCTCGGCCGTCTGGTTCCCAAAAGACCGGGCCGATTCTTATCAGAGGCTCGGAAGAAGGCACGGGGCGCGTCCGGATACGCAGCGCCCGAGCAATCGCGCATTCCCGCTGCCTGTCATATTCCCCGCGGCGGAACGGGTCACGCAGAACCTCTTAGGCCTCCATGATGACAGCCAGCGCCGCTTCACCTTCGGCGCGCTCCACCCCAAGCGTCGCCGGCTGGACATCGGGATGATGCGCGCGAACGAGTGCCTGGTAGACGTGCGTGATCTCGCGGGTAGAAGCGTCGGGCTGGACATTCAGCACCTCATACAGATCTCCCCTGGAATCGTCCGCCACCGTCACCTTCTTTCAGTGGACCATCCGTCGTCGAAGCCCGGCAGTGGTGTGGGTGGTTCCCGGCCTTCTTGAGACCGGGAACCACCCACGTCTCAGGCGTTGATCTCTTGCTGCTCCTCGGACCGTTCAATCTCGATCTTCCGCGGCTTGGCACGTTCAGCCACGGGGATCCGCAGAGTCAAGACCCCAGTGTCATAGCCCGCCTTGATATTCTCGGCGTCCAGGGTGTCACCCAGAATCAGCTGCCGGCTGAAGACTCCGCGCGGACGCTCAGATGCGATCAATTCAGTGCCTTCACCCGTCGGATCCTTCCGTTCCGCACGGACGGTCAAGACGTTGCGCTCCACATCCAGGTCCACCGAATCGACGTCCACTCCGGGCAGATCAAACGCCACGACGAAGGTGTTTCTTTCCCGCCAGGCGTCCATCGGCATCGCGGCTGGCCGTGCAGGTGTGCCCAGCACCTGCTGAGCAATCCTGTCGAGTTCGCGGAACGGGTCCGTAAGCATCAACATAGTTTTCCTCACTCCCTCAACCTGATGGTGTATTCATTTCTGGATATCCAGCTACCTGTGGTAGCGGATATAGATTTTTGATACCACCCGTGCCAGACTAAGTGCAAGTGAAGCCACAAAAATATTTGGAGGGCCTGAATTGATGATCCAGGTACCAGATCCGCGGCGAGGCGTGTATGCCATTTCTGTAGCAGCCGAGCTCGTAGGGACGGGTCAGCAGAATCTTCGTCTCTACGAACGCAAAGGTTTAGTGGAGCCAAGCCGTACGTCCGGTGGAACCCGTAAGTACAGCGATGAGGACTTGGTGACGTTGCGAAGAGTCGATCGGCTCCTAGGTGAAGGGCTGAACCTCGCGGGTATTCGTATGGTCCTTCGCCTCGAAGCAATCAACGAAAAACTGTCCAAGGAACTGGGAGAGCTCAGAGAACCGGGCGAGGTCAAAACGGCTAAGGAACGCCAGCGCAAGTCGCGATAAGCTGCGAAGCCCTGGCGAGTGTGGGCGCCACCGCCTTACGCAAGCTTGCCCGAGCGCTGACTTGTCCTGCACAGGTGGGTAGGGGTCGGTGGGACCGCACATAGCGGGCATGGGGTCTGATGTTGGCTGCGGGCCCGGCGTAGCGTTGTTGTGGGAATCGGTGGTACGGGATTTGCGGAGCTGCAGGGCAAGGATGGTGCGGCTCTGCTGGCCGATGCCGTTGCCGCCTTGGAGGTCTTCAACCTCGGTTTCACAGATTCCGCTGCTGGGTTGGACAAGGCTGAACTGCTGGAACGGGCGGACCTGCTTGAGCGGGCCTCGCGGGCCCTTCAGTTTGGACAGGTTATTGCTGTGCACGCCATTGACAGCCAAAACTTGGCCCGCACCGGTGACACGGATACCGTGTTCTGCTGGGATGTGTCGGAGGGACAAAAATCCGGGTACCGCAACACGCAGGAGTATCTGGTGGACCGGCTGAGGATCTCCCGCTTTGAGGCCAACCGCCGTCTCGTCCTGGGCCGGGACCTCCTGGCCTGCTGCTCGCTCACGGGGCAAAGAGTGGAACCGCGCTACCCTTCCCTGGCCGTGGTGGCAGCGGCTGGGCTGGCGTCGACCGAAACTCTCGCGGCTGCCGCCAGCGCACTGGACCGGGTCCGCATCAAAGCCACTCCGTCCCAGCTCGCCGGCATGGAATCCGTATTGGCCGCGGCAGCGCCCCTGCAGGATCCGGGCCGGGTGACCATGGCCGCTAAACACCTCGAATACCTCATTGATCAGGACGGGAACCCGCCCAGTGAGGAAGAACTTAAAGCCCGCCAGGGTGTCCACCAGCACGGGACCAAACGCGGGCTCGAACATCTGGAAATCTTCGCCACCCAGGCCCAGTTCGAGGTCCTGACCACCGTGATGAACACCGGCACGAATCCCCGCACCCAGACCGACGAAGAACGAGCGGCCGACGACAGGACCCGCCCGCAGCGGATGCTCGACGCCCTGATCGGCGCCTGTAAGGGTGCACTGGCCACCGGGAACCTGCCCCGCTCCGGAGGTATCCGGCCCCAAATCCTGGTCACCATTGACTACAACCAACTGCTCGGCCGCCTTGAACGGGGCTGGGCACAGGGATCTTTCGCATTCACCGGTCCCGCTGCCGTCTCCACCCTCCGTCAACTCGCCTGCGACGCCGAGCTAATCCCCGTCGTGCTTAATGGCGAGGGCCGGATTCTGGATTTGGGACGCAGTGCCCGGCTCTTCAGTAAGGAACAACGACTGGCCCTTGCTGCCCGTGACGGCGGATGCTCCTTCCCCAGCTGCTCCATGCCCGTGGGGTGGACCGAGGCGCACCACGTGGACTACTGGCAAAACAACGGCCGCAGCAGCACCAACAACGGCTGCATGCTTTGCTCGCACCACCACCACCTGATCCACCAAGAAAATTGGCGGATTGACATCACCACCGGCGCGCCCTGGTTCATCCCTCCGCCGGATGTGGATCCGCAGCAAAAACCGCTCCGCAACACCTACTTTCGGCCACAAACACGCCTCGAACTCGCGCCCTGACTGGGCCGGGTACAGCGAAGCCTTCTAAGAGTTCAGGTGTGATTGTCGTTGCGATCAGCAATGACAGCCTTCGGGCTCATTTTGGCCGTTCCGGCGATCTTCGCTGGGGCGCTTTGCGGGCTCATTCCGGCCGTTCCGGCGATCTTCGCTGGGGCGCTTTGCGGGCTCATTCCGGCCGTTCCGGCGATCTTCGCTGGCCACCTTCGAGCTCTGGGGCGCTCCAATGAACCGGTACCTTGGACAGGCTTGCAACACAGATATAGGTTCTCGCTTCGCTGCTGGAGCCTTGAGCTCCAGCGGCATCAGGGCTGTGGCGGCAGTGCGTGGAGCGCCCAATCCCAGCGAATGAGCTCTTGTTCCAGCCGCACGGCTGGGCCGAACTCGTCATTGCCTAAGGCGTTGTAGAGGGCGGATTCGGCCGCGGTCAGTCTGGTCAGGGGCGCCCGTGAAGGCGAGGGTTCACGGACCCAGGCATCGCGGTGCGAGAGCAGGGTTTGCTGGTCCATCAGGATGCTGGTCACGTGGGGATGCACGGCCCGCAACTGGTCCAGGATCCGAAATCCGTGGGTATCCAGGTCACCCCAGTAGATAATGTTGCAGTTCCGAAGCCACGCGGCTTCCCGCAGTGCCGAGAAGCCGTAGCCGCGGCCGAAGAGGGCCAGTGTTCGGGGGCGTTCGGGCAGTGTAAGGAAGTTGATCAAGTTTTCGGTGGTAATCACGGTCTTTATTGGCAGCGAGAGGGAGCCGAAGGCTTCTGCCGTAACGGAAATGTCCCGGGCGTTGCCGAGGGCGACAATGTCCGGGTCCAGGATGCGGAAGCGGATTTGTTCGGGTGGGTGCAGGAATCCATGGCGGGCGGCGAAGCGTGCGGCAGGTGTCCGTTCGTCGGCATCGCCAAGCAGTGCGGCTCCGGTAGGCTCGCTGGTCAGGTCCTGGGCAGTCAGCTCTTGGTCCGTTTCGTTCGGACTCGTCAGCTCCTGACCGGGCACACCTACATCCTGACTCGCCGTCGAATTCCGGCCAGCTGCATCCCGGTTTGGTACGCCTTGCGCCGTCGTGTCCTTGCGGGCCGCGTCCCGGGGTGTGATGCCGTGCGCCGTTGCGTTATGGTCTGCTGCGTCCGGGGGCGTCATGTCGTGCGCCCTTGCGTGCCGGCCTTTCGCTGCTTCGCGTTCGTCAATCCCTGGGGCGGCGTCGATCGGGGCGGTCAGCTGCAGTGCGTCAGCCATTTCGTCGATGGTCCGGCGGTGCGTTTCGACGAACTTAGTATGCACGCCGGGCAGGCTCAACTGGCGGACGTAGATGCCGGGTGCCGGGTTGTCGCGCAGCCACATAGCGGCTTGTGCGGCGATGGGTGCGGCGTCGCCGAGGTCCAGCAGCTGCAATGGCCGTCTCGCGATCCAGCTTCCCAGCGCGGCATCGAGCTCCCCGAGTCGCGCGGCCAGGTTCTGGAACCGCGCGGCTTCTGCACTTTTGCCGGCGAAGGCGATCTCATCTTCCACGGTGGCGAAGACCGCGGCGGAGGGGAGCCGGTTGGAGCCGATGGTGGTGCGTCCAACGTCGGCGGTTTCCAGGGTGTACTTGCCGGCGGCGGCGAAAAGCTCGGCGGCCCAGCTGTGGGCGGCGGCGTAGTCGTTGCGTAGTTCCGCCGCCGTTGGCCGTTTCAGCGGGCGACGACGGGGATAGGTCTCGGTGGGCGTCACGAGTTCGCGCAGCAGTTGACCCTTGTCCCAGGATGCTTTGGAGAGTCTGCGCAGTTGGGCCAGAGTGGTCCAGGAATGTGGGTCAGCCGGCACGCTTGTCCCGTTCGGCACGGTATTCCTGGATGGTCATGTTGCGCAGCTGGGAGTCGTTGCCGTTGGGATTGGCGACGAATCCGACGTGGGAGACAAAGGGCTCAATGACGTGGATCTTCTGCAGCGGGGTGACGATGAGCAGCTGCAGTTTCATCCGCTGGAAGAGCTCAAGGCCGTACCGGGCGGATTCGTCCGATCCGCGGCCGAAGGCTTCATCAATGACGACGAATCGGAAGCTGCGGCCCTTCGCTCCGGGGCGTCCAACCCCGCGTGCTGCGTCTTTGCCCGCGCCCAATCCAAATTGGAAGGCCAAGGCGGCGGCGAGGATGGTGTAGGCCAGTTTCTCCTTCTGGCCGCCTGACTTTCCGCCGGAATCGGTGAAGTGCTCGTATTCCTCGCCGGTTTCGGTCCATTTTTCCGAGGCGGAGAAGGTGAACCAGTTGCGTACGTCGGTGACTTTAGTCGTCCACCGTTCGTCCAAGGTGGTGAAGCCGTCACGACCGCGGAAGCGTTCGATCAACCGCTCCACCTGGAGGTATTTCTTTTCGGAGTATTGGTCCTCATCGCCAATGGTGCCTTCGGAACAGGCTCTCAGGTCCATGCCGAACTGGCGGACGTCCAAATCGGTGGTGTTTTGGTGCTCCAGTTGGATATGACGGCCGGGGTTATAGTCGATGCCAGCCAGGGAGAGGTTGATCTCCCCAATCCGGTTCACAATGTCCTGCCGGCGGCTGTCCAGGAACGCGTTGAAAGCTACGACTTCGTGGATGGTGTTCTGGTTCAGTGACTCCTTGAAGTGCGCCTCGAAGCGAGGCAAGTCGTTGCTGACCAGCTGGTCCAGGAGCCTGTTGAATTCGCTGGCAGATTCCAGCGATGCATCGATTTCGGTGGTTTCGTTCGGGTACTTGTTACGGAAATCGGCCATCTGCCGCACCGTGCTTTCAGCGGCCCGGGCAATGCGCTTGGCCAGGGCGTCGATGGTTTCGGTCAGCCGGGAGCGCACGGCACTTTCCACGGTACCGGTGTTTTTATACGTCAGTGGTTTACCGGCGAGTTCCGCCGAGGCGAGCTTTGCGACGGCAGCCAGCACGCCGCCGTCGTCCGTCACTGGCGTTCCGGTCAGCATGGTGCGGCATTCCTCAATCGCCTCGGCGATGTCCTTGCCGTCCTTGTCGTTGGCACCGAGGCGTTGTTGGATCTTTCCGACGCGTTCATCCAGCCGTGTCAGCCGGGTTTTCAGCTCCGATTCGCGGGCGGTCAGCTGCGCCAGAATGTCGCTGGCGGATTCGAGCTCAAGTTTTTCCTTCTTCAGCTCCTCGATGTGGCGGGCGGTGAGCTGCCAGCCGATCTCGGCGAAATCCGCCACGGAGCGCAGGCTCCCGAGTTGCTGGTTGGACCGCCCCAGCTTGCCCAACGACGCGTCCACTTTGGCGAGCTGTGCCTCGGTGCTGGCCAGTTGGCCGTTGACGTTCTCCAGCTCGGCATGGAAGCGGCTGATCTTATCGTGGTTGTCCCAGCCGAGTACGTAGCTTTTGCGGTCCGTAAGGTCCCGGCGGTCATCCTTCTCATGTCGGCCGCGGCCGCCCTTGAGCTGGCCGTTGGCCGTGAGTGCCTTGGGATGCCGGCGGAAGTCCTCCATGCTGTCCGCGCAGAAGTAGTCGAAGCGGCCGGCCAGTTCGTCCAGCAGAAAGTCGCGGAATGGAGTGCCGGCCTTGATGGCGATCTTGGCAGCCAGGGTACCCGCGGCGGCAGTTTTCGGCGCGTACGCACCGCCGATCCGCAGGTAGACCAGACGGCCGCGGAGGTTGTTGCCGTCCACCCAGTTGCTGACTGCTGCGTAGTGCTCGTCCGGGACGAGCAGAGACAGGGCAAAGCCGTGCAAGGTGCGTTCGGCCGCGCCTTCCCACGGTGCTTCGCCGTCACGGACGCGCAGAAGTTCGCCGGCGTAAGGGAGGGCGCTTTCGGTTATGCCGGTGCCGTCACACAGCCGACGGCGTAGCTCCAGTTGAGGGCGCGGCAGCAGGTTTGGACGGGATTGCAGGCTGGTCAGATCAGCCCGCAAGTCCGCGGCGTGCCCGGTCAGCTCCGCCCACGTAACGGTCAGGTCGGTGCGGCGGCCGTGCAGGCTTGCCGACTGGCCAGCCAGGCCCGCTTCCACTTCATCGAGCCGGGCGCGGTTCGCGTCGAAAGCAACGCGGTTTTCGGCGGTCGGCAGGCCAAGTTCCACCGCGGCCGTGGAGTAGGTTTCGAAGCGCTGGCGCTGGGTTCGGGATTCTGCCGTCAGCCGGTCTGACTCGGCATCGATGGCCGCCAGCCGGCCACCGCCGTTGCTGCGGATATCCTCCTGGATTTCGGAAAGTTCGTGCCGCTGCGTGGTGACTTCGGCGGCGAGTGCTTCGCTGTCCTCTTCCAGTCGTTGGCCGGTCCGTTCCAGCTCCGCCTGGTGTTCAAGGCTAAGCTCCAGCCGCCTGTCCGTGAACCAGGGATGCAGCTGGTCCCGCTGCGCGCGGGCCCGCTCGTCGTCCGCGCTGAGCCGGGCGTACTGCGCCGCGCCGTCCCGAATGGGCGTCAGGAGCGTGATCTGGTCTTTAGCCCGCAACACCGCATCGTGGGCTTTTTTGAGGTCGTCGAAGTGGTGGATGAGGTTACCGATCCTGGTGGCGACGTCGTCGTCCTCCAACATGTTGGTGCGCACGAAGGAGGTGATGTTCTCCACCTGCTTCATGGACACGGTGCGGTGGAACAGGTCCATGGCCTGGTTCCCGCCGATGCCGAACTGCCGCTTGAATGCCGCGGCGTAGGGGTCGAAGGAGTCATGGACGGCTACGCCCTGGGCCCGCAGCTTCTTCTTCAGCTTGGCCGGATCCTTGCCGAAATGGGAAAAGTCCGCCGCGATTGACTGGTCCGCTTCGGCGAGGGAGTAGAAGCGGTTCGGCTGGCCTGCCTCCTGCGTTGCCCACAGGGTGATTGCCAGGGTGACCGATTTGTCCAGGACAGCGTTGTGGAACACGCCCAACACAACCGACAGCGCATCGGTGCCACGCAGGGCCACCGGCTTGGAATGTTCCCCGCCAAGGCTTCGGGTGCTTTTGTGGAAGCCCCGGACGTAGGACATCAAACTGCGTTCCTTCTTCTGCGCGCCCGCGGCCTTGTTGTACTCAATCCGGTTTGCTGGCAGCAGCAACGTGGTGATGGCGTCCACCACCGTCGATTTACCTGAGCCAATATCGCCGGTCAGCAGACTGTTGGCGCCGTCCAGCCGGAAAACCCGGACACCTTCATGGAAGGTGCCCCAGTTCAGCAGCTCCAACCGGTGCAGCCGGAATCCCGGCTGGCCGCCGTCGTCCTCCAGAGCCTTGTCTTCGGGCTCCTCAAGGCTGAAAAGACTGTCCTGCAATTCGATACTCATCGGTCCTCCGCCTCTGTGGCGCCAGCTGTGTGCGGGGTAACTGCCGGCCCGGTGCTGTTGTGGGCAACTGCCGGCCTTGCGTCGTCGTCGTTCGTGCCGGCACCGCCGAGTGATGTTCGGTAGTCGGCCAACCGGGCATCAAATTCTTCCAGCCATTGTGCGTCAACGTAGGCCTTGAGGATGCGAGCCACCTCGTACGTGCCGGGCTGTCCGCGCAATTTCCGCAGGAACCCCAGCTCGAGGACCTTCTTGATATTGGCACCCAATTGATCCAGGACTCGGGCCTCGTTGCTCGACTCCGGGAGGAAGACCGAGACCATGTCCGCAATGTCCTGCTCGGTCATGATGAGCCGGAGTTCGCTGCTGTTCGTGTCGAATTCGAGCATCCGCCCACGCAGCAGCGCCAGCAGCAGGCTGACGTTGAAGGTCAGCTGGCGTCGCGGGATCAGCCGGGGAAGGGTGCCGTCCGCATCTTCGCGCGACTTGAGGAAGGCGTACCCCTCCGACTCATCCAGGATCAGGTCTAAACCCAGCACCGCAACGTAGTCCCGGACTTGGGAGACCAGTCCCAGCAGTGACTGCCAGAGCTTTTCGTCCCCTTCGGCGTAGACCACACCCTTAAACAGGCGGGTGACGACGGCGGGAAGTTCCTCCGGCGTCCGGGTAACCGAAGCGTCAACGTCCGTCATGCGGGCCTTCCAAACAGAATCTGATCAACAGTGGCTTCCCGCAGGCTTCCGTCCGGCAGGGTCCAGGACAATTGCTGCAGGACGGACGGGTCGATGCTGGCCCAGTCCGATTCCGTTGCCAGTTGGTAGTAGGCCACGATTTCGGCAAGTCCCTGGGACAGCGGATGTGCGGCCGTGATCTCCGCGAGGGTGGCCTGTCCGGCATCGGCGAGGACAGCGTCGATATTGGCTTTGAGCCGGTCCGGATCCACATGGAATTGGTTGAACAGCGCGCCCGCGTCCACGTCGCCGTCGTCCGCCGTGACGACGTCGTCGTCCACCACGGTGCGCCGGCTCGGTTCATACAGTGGGCGCTCGAAGGGCAACGACACGTCCACTGTGGGCGCCGCGATTTCGGCGAAGATGCCCGGTGGTACCTGCCCGCGCAGGCCCAAGGCGCCGGATTCGACACTGCGGACCAGCTGCATGATCCGCTTGTTTTCCAAGAACACCTTGTCGTCCAAAAGGCGCCGCATCTGCTGTGACAACTGCCGGACGGTTCCTTGGGTTTGTTCAACGGCCGGCAGCCAATCCTGATGCAGCGTGGTGACCGACTGCAGGCTTTCCACGTTGGCCAGGGCCTCGATTTTCGTGGCGCGCTCCAGCAGGTCACGCAGTTCGGTGCGCAGCTGTGGCGACATGAGGTAGTCCCAAAATCCCTGGAACGTCCGACCCTGCAGCGAACTGGTGATGTCCTGCTGATTGGCGAAAATGGAGGCCAGCAGTTCGCCCTGGCTGCCGTCCCAGGTGGCAATCTGTTCCCGGACCTGGCGGTCCAGCCGACGGAAGTTCTGCTCTACCTCGCGGAAGTCGGAGAGCAGGTCCTTGGCCAGCGTGGTGAGCTGCTGGAAGTGGTCCAGCGCCTCAGGAGCGCTCATCACCCGGACGTTGCCGGTGCGGATCCGTTCCATCTCGGCATCTATGCCGTCGCGCTGGCGCGCCAGTTCCGCAAGACGCACTTCGGGGTCCGTTTCCGACTGTTGGACAAGGGTCTTGAGCACCGCGAAAATGCTGGTGAGGCGGGATTGAGTGGCCACGAAGTCGCGGCCGCGGAGGCTTTCCACCCACCGGACCACGTCCTCCGATGCTGCGGTGAGGTCGTAGCGGGGCTCATCCTGGCCGGGCAGATAGTACTTTCGCAGCCAGGCACGTTCCGGCGCTGCCCACTCGTCCAGGTACTCCGATGCCGGACGGGGAAATCTGTCCTCGCCGAAGGAATCCCGGAGGCCGAACAGCAGGTCATCGAGGATGTCGATCAGCTGCTGGCGTCCGATATTGCGCTGGTTCGGTCCGGTGAAGGCCGTCATGAACAGGCACACCGCCAGTGGAGCGTTTTGGGCGCGAAGCAGGGACCATCCGGCGTGGTTTTCACGCAGCGCATTAATTGCGTAGTAGTCCATCTGATCCTCTGCTGCGGCTGCTCAATGCTGCACTCTTCGGCCGTTCCGCCGCCTGCCACTGCCGGGTCTTTCGCTCAACATTAACGGGCACGGCTACCCCATCTATGGTACGCACAAGCCATGGCCCTTTTCTGAGTAAACCGGCGCTGTCCCTGGCTCCCCCGCTCCACCACCCAAAGCCATCCCCCCTCCACCATCGAAAGCCGGCCCCCTCCACCATCGACTGAGCGGTTGGTGCGCGATACAGCGCTGGGTCGCGCATGAACTGCTCACTCGATTGGGGTGGGAGGGGTGAGGTGTGTCAAGGATGTGAGACAGTCGGCTGGTTTCTTGTTGGTTAGGCAGCGGTTGGCAGCGATTGCTGGTTTGGCTTGAAATTGGTCATTGCGGTGGTCGGTGGGAGTCCTTTGTTGTGGCTGTGTGGGCGCCAGCGGTTGTA
>NZ_JADPVH010000033.1 GCF_026932795.1 Paenarthrobacter sp. Z7-10
GGGCTGCGGACACCGTGTCCGCAGCCCCGCTTCCTGCCGGCGGCTAGAGGGCGGTGCCCGTTGTCGTCACGGTAAGCGGCTCGGACTCGTAGTAATTGGTCCCCACCTCGGCCTTGACCACAAAGGTGTAGCTCGTGCCGGCGGTCAGGCTCCTATCCAGCTCGTGCGCGTTTGAGCTGGATACGTCAAACACGCCGTTCTTGAAAATCTGGTACGTCGTCGCATTCGGCACCGCGTTCCAGTACAGGTCCGCACTCGTGTCCGTCATCGTTGCTCGGAGGCCGGTGGGCGCATTCGGTGTGCCTCCCGCCTAATCGGTGGTCGCCTTCAGCGGCGCCGACTGGTGCCAGACTCCGTTGACCTTCGAGCGGACAGTGAGGGTGTAGGTCGTGTTGGTGCTGAGGTTGGAGATGAGTTGGCGTGTTCCCGTGAGGGAGGAGTAGTACACGCCGTTCTTGAACACTTGGTAACCCGTGGCCCCGCTTACGGCATCCCACTGCAGGTCGGCGCTGGAGACCGTCATTGCGGCGCGGAGGTTGACTGCCACCGTCGACGACGGCGGGGTGCCTCCCGCCGAATCGGTGGTCACCTTCAGCGGCGCCGACTGGTACCAAACTCCGTTGACCTTCGAGCGGACAGTGAGGGTGTAGGCCGTGTTGGTGCTGAGGCTGGAGATGAGTTGGCGTGTTCCCGTGAGGGAGGTGTTGTAGGCGCCGTTCTTGAACACTTGGTAACCGGTGGCTCCGGTCACCGCATCCCACTGCAGGTCGGCGCTGGAGGCCGTCATTGCGGCCCGGAGGTTGACTGCCACCGTCGACGAAGGCGGGGGAGTCGGCGTTGGTGTTGGCGTCGGTTCGGGGGTCGGTGTTGGCGTTGGCGTCGGTTCAGGGGTTGGCACCGTGCCCGAATTCGCTGCGGCGGAGGCCTTCATCGCCTTGATGAACGACTCCTGCTTGCCGATCGGCGAGATGAGGCGCCAGTCGGTACCCGGAGGGCTGGATTTCGCCGTGTCAAAGTAGGCCATGGCCAGCGCGCCGTATTTGACGCCATCAGCGTAGGCCCGATCGATCCAGTGCTGGCCGTCCTTACTGGTCAGGTTGTACCCATCGGTGTCGATGCCGAATTCAGACACAGCCCATTTCGCGCCCTTCGAGTCCGCGAAGGCCTTTGTCATCGGGAAGAACTTTCCACCCTCATCCCAGCTCGTCCCCGTGCTTCCATACCAGTTATATGGGTCGATCCCAATGCCGTACGGTTTAGCTACCTTGGGCCAGAACATCTCGAACGTATAGATCTTCCGTGGGTCGAAGGTCTCATGCCAGCCGCACAAGACGATCCAGGTGCGGATGTTCGGCGCAGTCAGCAGCGGCAGCAGCCTGTCCTGCATGGGGGCAAAGCCGGCGGTCGGCTCGTCCGTTTCGGGTTCGTGGTGGATCGTAACCCAAACCTGCTTACTGGGGTCGAGCTTGGCGAGCTCGGTGTTGAGGTCCTTCACCCAGCTGTCGGCGCACCCTTCAGCTGCCTGGACCCAGGTGCAGCCCCGGAGCTTAAACGATACCCAGGGAATGCGTCCCTTACTTTGGTCGATCTTGATCTGGTTCATTGCTGCCGAAAGATCCCCGGGCAGGACATAATAAATCCGGTGCAACCCCACGTTCATGCCCGCCGCCTGCTCCAGCGGTGACGGGTCTTCATTGGTGTTGGCGATGCCCATAATCGGAGCCACCGGCGACACTTCGGCGACTTGCTGCAGGCTGGGCGTCGGCGCCGGAGTAAACCCCGAAAGGGTTATCACCGCCGCCGCCGCCGTAGCCGCTATCAAAGCGGACCTTATTCTGCGCATGTTTCGTTCTCCTTAAATCCAGTAGGAGGACGCCTGCCAGTCTCGTAGTGGCTCGGAATAGGACAATGAAGGATTGACCTGACGAAGCTGGAGCGTCCGTTTCGAGACCAGGTATTACGAGACCAGGTATTTAGAGCAAGCAACAAAACTGGAATGCCGAGTTGCTCGTGCAGCAATCCCTTCTATCGGCAGGTTCCGTTTGGGCTTGCGCCGTGGGGCCCCTGTCAATTTGTTAGCCGAATTCTCCCTGAGCTATGTGCACCATAACGGCAATTCCAACCGATGGGAATAGGAGGTGCGCTTCCGAATTGTGCAACGGGAATTCCGTGCACGGCCCAGCCCGCGCGGGAGCAGACATCGGCCCGGCTGCGTGCTGCATTTCCGCACCGATGCAGGTTCGCGCATCGAGCCGAATTGCGCGCCATAACTGTCGGGCGCGGAAACGGCGGCCAGACGGGTTTATTCCATTCCCCCGCGCCCACCGCCAGGGAACGCGGACCATGAGCGGCCCTGAAATCCGCGGCTTTGCGGCAGTTGGCGGGTATCGTGGCAGTTATGGCGACTCGAACTTCCCCCGCCCGCGCGTCGGCCAACCGGGCCGGCAACCCTGCGCCCCGCTCCGCGAAGACCGGTTCCGGGAGCACCTCCGTGCGCCCGAAACGAGTCTCAGTGCAGCCCGAGCCACAGCCCCCTCGCGCGCCTTGGCTGGCGCGCGTGCTTGGTGGCGCTTGGCAGGGCCTGGGCCATCTGGCCGGTGGCGCGGTGCGCCGGCTGGGTCACGACGTCAGCAATCTCCCGGCCGAGGACCGCCGTGATGGAAGCGGGCTGCTGTTCCTGGTCCTGGCGGCGGGAATAGCTGCGTTTGAATGGTGGGGACTGACGGGCTGGTTCGCCGACGGTGTGCATGGGGTGTTGCGCGGAACCTTTGGCTGGGTGGCCGTGCTGCTGCCGCCCATGCTGTTGCTCTTTTCGCTGCGGGTTTTTCGTAGGCCGCAGGACGTGCGGGCCAATAACAGGGTGGCCATCGGTTTCAGCATCCTGACCGTCGCCGGTTCCGCGCTTGCGCATCTGGGCGCCGGCTCGCCGGCCCTGTCCGGTGGTTTCGATGCGGTCAGGGATGCCGGCGGCATGGTGGGTCTGCTAACCGGTGCTCCGCTGGCGGCGCTGAACTTCTGGCTCGCAGCGGCCTTCTGGTCCGCCGTGGCTTTCGTGAGCCTGCTCATCCTCACGGCCACACCTTTCCGTGCCATTCCGCATAGGCTGCGAGGACTCTATGAACATCTGATGGGACAGGACCCGCAGAGCCACAGTGACGAGGACGGCCACGACCAGAGTTACCTGTACGACCGGGATGGCAATGCGCTCCCGAATGAACCGGTGGAGAAAAAGAAGAAGGGCAGGGGACGCTTCGGGCGGAAAGCCGAGCGTACCGCGGACGATGACGGTAATGGCGGCTACATCGGGGACGAGGCCTTTGAGCGCGCGCTGGTCGACGCCGAGCCTGCCCCTGACAACGCCGCGGCTCCGGCCGCCCTGCCGCCGGGCGTACGACGACCCACCCAGGCGGAAATTGCCGCGGACAAGATCAAGGCACGCCAGGGGCTGCCGACATCCACCGGCAGCGCCGGCAGTTCCATCAGTGCTGGTGCAGCGGACACGTCGCCCGTGACGGAAACGATCAGCATCGTGCCGGCCCCTCCCGCTCAGGTGCGCTCGAACCCGGTGGCACCGCAGGTACCGACGCCGATTCCACAGCGCACCGAACAGCTGTCCCTGGCCGGCGACGTGACGTACACGCTGCCGCCGTCGGACCTGCTGACGCCCGGCTCTCCGCCGAAGGAACGCTCCGAAGCCAATGACGCCGTCGTCGCCGCCCTGACCGAAACCCTGACACAGTTCAACGTTGACGCCAGGGTGACTGGATTCTCCCGCGGTCCCACCGTCACCCGCTACGAAATCGAGCTCGGCGCCGGCACCAAGGTGGAGCGCGTTACGGCGCTGTCAAAGAACATTTCCTACGCTGTGGCCAGTGCGGACGTGCGCATTCTTTCGCCGATCCCGGGCCGGAGCGCCATCGGCATCGAAATTCCAAACACGGACCGCGAAACCGTCTCGCTGGGTGACGTGCTGCGCAGCCAGAACGCCAGGCGCACGGACCACCCGATGGTGATGGGCGTGGGTAAAGACGTCGAGGGCGGCTTCGTGGTGGCTAATCTGGCCAAGATGCCGCACCTGCTGGTCGCTGGGGCGACGGGCGCCGGTAAGTCTTCCTTTGTGAACTCGATGATTACCTCGATCCTGATGCGGTCCACTCCGGACGAGGTGCGGATGGTGATGGTGGACCCGAAGCGGGTGGAACTGACGGCCTACGAAGGCGTTCCGCACCTGATTACCCCGATCATCACTAACCCGAAAAAGGCTGCGGAGGCGCTGCAGTGGGTGGTCCGGGAGATGGACACCCGTTACGACGACCTCTCCAACTACGGCTTTAAGCACATTGACGATTTCAATAAGGCGGTCCGGGCCGGCAAGGTCCATCCGCCGGTGGATTCCAAGCGCGTGGTCAAGCCGTACCCGTACCTGCTGGTGATCGTGGATGAGCTCGCCGACCTGATGATGGTGGCCCCGCGTGACGTGGAGGATTCCATCGTCCGCATCACCCAGCTGGCCCGCGCCGCCGGCATCCACCTGGTGCTGGCCACCCAGCGTCCGTCGGTGGACGTGGTCACCGGCCTGATCAAGGCCAACGTTCCCTCGCGGATGGCGTTCGCGACCTCCTCGGTGACCGACTCGCGCGTGGTGCTGGACCAGCCGGGCGCGGAAAAACTGATCGGACAGGGCGATGCGCTGTTCCTGCCGATGGGCGCGTCGAAGGCGATCCGGGTGCAGGGTGCCTGGGTCACCGAGACGGAAATCCACCAGGTGGTGGAGCATGTAAAGGGTCAGCTGAAGGCCGTGTATCGCACGGACGTGGCAGTGGAAGCGCCGAAGAAGCAGATCGAGGATGACATTGGCGACGATCTGGACGTGCTGCTGCAGGCCACCGAGCTGGTGGTGACCACGCAGTTCGGCTCCACGTCGATGCTGCAGCGTAAACTGCGGGTTGGCTTTGCGAAGGCCGGGCGCCTGATGGATCTGCTCGAATCCAGGGGAGTGGTGGGGCCCTCGGAGGGGTCCAAGGCCCGCGATGTGCTGGTCAAGCCCGATGACTTGGCGGCAACCCTTGCCGCCATCCGCGGCGACGGGTTCGCCGTGGGGCCCGAAAGCGCTCTCGACGACGATGCCACCAGCGGTGCGGGAATTGCAGCTTTGGCGGACAACGCCAATGCCAACCATGGCTACGGTGCAGACCTGGTGGCCGACGATCTGGCTGCCCGGGCTCAGTCGGTGGAGTATTACGACGGCGCCGACGGCTCCGCAGCCGGTGGCTCCGGAAATGACGACGACGACGGCGAGGACGCCTGGTCGCTCACCGGCCGTTAGCCGGCTGCTCCCCGCCGAACCCTGGCAGCCCGCCGTCGTCCGACCCTCTTCCCGCCGAAACCCCAGTCAACCCGCCGAAATCCCAGCATGCCCGCGAAACCCCAGCAGGTCTCTTGGGTCTCGCGGCTCTGCTGGGGTTTCGGGTGAAGCCCACTGCAGACGGTAGCCTTGAAGGGTGAGGAACTCGATGACGTCGCCGCAGCTCTGGAATCTGCCCAACGTCCTGACCATGCTGCGCATCGTGCTGGTGCCGTTCTTCATCTGGTTCATGCTGGAGGACGCGTCAAGCTACGGGCCGTGGCGTTGGACCGCCGTCGTCGCCTTTGTGGTAGCCATCTACACGGACAAGCTGGACGGTGATATTGCCCGCAAACGTGGCCAAGTGACCGATTTCGGCAAGATCGCAGATCCTATCGCCGATAAGTTGCTGATCGGTTCGGCGCTGATCCTGCTTTCTGCCCTGAACGAATTGCCGTGGTGGATCACGATACTGATGCTGGTGCGGGAGGTTGGCATCACTGCCCTTCGCTTCGTCGTGATCCGTTACGGCGTCATACCAGCCTCGCGGGGCGGAAAGCTTAAGACCGTCCTGCAGACCCTGGCCATCTTCCTGTTTATCCTGCCGCTAAAGGGACTGATCCCGTGGCTGGGCACCGCAGCCTTCTACGTCATGCTGGTGGCGCTGGCCGTCACACTGGTGACCGGCGTCGATTACATTGTCCATGCCATCAGGATGCGTTCACTGGCACGGGCGGCCCGGCGGTGATTGTCCTGGATTTGCCGCGGCTGGTCGCCGACGCGTCGTCGGCGCACTTGACTGTGGCCACCGCCGAATCGCTGACCGGGGGACTCCTTGCGGCCTCGCTGGTGCAGGTTCCCGGTGCGTCGAAGATGCTGCAGGGCGGTGTTATTGCCTACCAGAACAGTGTCAAGGCGGCCGTTCTGGGTGTTCCGGAGTTCCTGTTGGCGGAGGTTGGATCCGTGGATCCGCAGGTGGCCCGCGAAATGGCCCTCGGCGTCTGCCGTATCACTGGTGCCCGCGTCGGGCTGTCCACCACAGGGGTGGCAGGCCCGGAGGATCATGACGGAAAACCGGTGGGAACTGTTTATCTGGCGGTTGCCCTTGATAATGTGGCGCAGGCATATGAGTATCATTTCGACGGCGATCGCGCCTTGGTGCGCCAGCAGGCGTGCGACGAAGCGTTGTCATTGCTGCAGCAGGTGGTGGCTCAAGTCCGGGAACAAAATCTGTGACCCGATAGTTAGTTCTAGTGCAGGCACGGGCGGCAGTTCAGTCCTAGGATGGGATGATCAAGCCGCCGGCGGCAGGCCGGAGCAGCCGGCAGGCAACTACGCAAGGGAGTAAGGCGATACCGATGGTGAAACAACCCGTATCCATTAACGGCGTGGTGCGCTGGCGGGATGTGGGTTTGGCCCAAAACGCTAAGCACGAGCAGAAGGAGCGCAAAATGGTGGTCCTGCGCCATGAAATCGGAGATGTCCTGCGCGACGTCCGTCAGCGCCAAGGCCGTACCCTCCGTGAAGTCTCACACAATGCCCGTGTCTCGCTGGGTTACCTCAGCGAAGTAGAGCGCGGCCAGAAGGAAGCCTCTTCGGAGCTGCTGTCCTCCATCTGTTCGGCCCTGGAAGTTCCGCTGTCCAGCATGCTGCGGGAAGTCAGTGACAGACTGGCCGTTGCGGAAGGTGTGCGGGTGCCCGACACCGTGCCGCAGGAATTCGCGGCACGCTACGGTCGCAACCTGGGGGACGAGCTTTCCGAGGAACTGAGCAAAGACCTGATGTCCAACGCATTCTAGCTTTGGAGCCGGGCAGCTTCACGGCGATTGAACCGCCGCAAAGTTAGACCTGATCAAAGCATTCCCAAGGGAAGGGCCCGTTCCAAGTGGAACGGGCCCTTCCTTTGCATGCCGTTGCAGTGAGGTCCGCTATCAGTGGCCGGGACTGGGGTTGTGGCTTTGGCCTTGCCCCTGGGGCTTAGGCTCACGGGGCTGGGACTTTGGATCCCGGGGCGCGAAGTCGTGGTCGTAGTCGGCATTGAGCTTGGCCATCAGCGTGGCCAACTGCTTCAATTCGGCCTCAGACCAGGCTGCCAGCCGCGCATGGAAAACCTCGTTGCGGGCCGCCTGAACAGTACGCATCTGTTCGGAGCCTTTGGCGGTCAGCAGAATGGCCTGCGCCCGACCATCGGTAGGGTCGGCTTCCTTTCGGACGAGCCCAATGTTTTCCAGGAACGTGATCTGGCGGCTCACGGATGGCTTGCCCACGCCTATGCTGGCGGCGAGGTCGGTCAGCCGCAGGGCTCCGTCCCGCTCCAGGATTGTCAGCAGGCCATACGCGGATGGTTCCATTTCAGGATGAACGCTGCGCGAAAGCTGCTGTGAGATGGCGCGCGCACGACGCCACAAAAGGCTCAACTGCAGTTCGACGGCGCCAATCGCCGCTTCGTCCGGCCGCAGGGTCGCCGATGGCGCGGATTCGGTGGTGCCACCGGAATCCGGCCGTCCTTCCGGGCTGCGGAGTTCGTCCGATGAGAGCGTCATGACTACATTCTAAGGCGGTAGCCCGTGAGAGAATTTAATCGTGCGGTTAAGTGATTTCTGGCGATTGATGGACAACGAGTTTGGCGACGGCTATTCCCGGGTTTTGGCCCGGGACCTCGTCCTCGGCCCCGTTGACGGCCGAACGGCGGCGCAGGCACTTCAGGCGGGAGTTGAGCCGAGGCGGGTGTGGCTGGCCGTCTGCGACGTGCAGGACATCCCCGCCGCACGGCGCCTGGGCCGGGATGCCAAACCCATGCCGTGACACACCGTGCAGGATCTTCGAATACATGTTCGGATAAAGGTATGCTCGCAGGGAGAAGGAAATCGGCGGACAAAAGGAAAGTTCTCCACATCAGGAAGACCTCTGCTGATTTTGTCGGACCCCCGGACTAGCGTCAAGGGTGACAGGTTCGAAGACCAGTGGCACCGGTTCAGGACCACCGGTATTCCAACCGCCAATTGAAGAACGCCCGCCAGAAATGGCCTGCAGAAAGACCGAGGTGAATCATGGCTGCTCCCGCAAACCGTGAAAAAGCGCTGGAAGCTGCTCTTGCCCAAATTGATAAGCAATTCGGCAAGGGTTCGATTATGCGTCTGGGGGATGAGGTCCGCGTTCCGATCGAAACCATTCCCACCGGTTCCATCGCCCTGGATGTGGCCCTCGGCATCGGTGGCCTGCCCCGGGGCCGGGTGGTGGAAATTTACGGGCCGGAGTCATCCGGTAAGACGACAGTGGCGCTGCATGCGGTGGCCAACGCCCAGCGCGCCGGCGGCATTGCAGCCTTCATCGACGCGGAGCACGCTCTCGACCCGGATTACGCCGCGAGACTGGGCGTGGATGTGGATGCACTGCTCGTTTCGCAGCCGGACACCGGCGAGCAGGCCCTGGAAATCATGGACATGCTCATCGGCTCCGGGTCCCTGGATATCGTAGTGATCGACTCGGTGGCTGCACTGGTTCCGCGAGCTGAAATCGAAGGCGAAATGGGCGACAGCCACGTGGGTCTGCAGGCCCGGCTAATGAGCCAGGCGCTGCGGAAAATTACTGGCCGGCTCAGTCAGACGAAGACAACAGCCATCTTCATCAACCAGTTGCGGGAAAAGATTGGCGTGTTCTTCGGCAGCCCGGAAACCACCACAGGTGGTAAGGCGCTGAAGTTCTACGCTTCCATCCGGATTGATGTCCGGCGTATCCAGACCCTGAAGGAGGGCGCGGATGCGGTGGGTAACCGCACCAAGGCAAAGATTGTCAAGAACAAGATGGCACCGCCGTTCAAGGTGGCCGAGTTCGACATCATCTATGGACAGGGCATCTCCCGTGAGGGAGGCATCATCGACATGGGCGTGGAACACGGCATTATTAAGAAGTCGGGCTCCTGGTTCACCTACGACGGGGATCAGCTGGGGCAGGGAATGGAAAACTCGCGGCGATTCCTGCGCGACAATCCGGAGCTGACCGAGGAACTCGAGCGGCTGATCAAGGAAAAGCTCGGTGTCGGCGTGAAGCCGCCGACACCTGTGGAGGAAGCTGCGCCGAAACTGAAAGCCGTCGACGGATTCTAAGGCCGTTTCCAGGCCGATGACACTGACGACATTCGGGAGGATAACTTTGGCCGTTTCGAGTCAGCGTCCGGAGGGCAGCGGGCACCGGCGATGGATGGCCGCTGCGTCGGGGAGGCACCGTGGCTAGGACGAGGCCGGACGCCGGACCGGACGCCGGGCCGGACGCGGGGTCGTCTGGCGACCCATTGCCGGATCCGTCCGCGGTGGCGCGCTCCATCGTGCTGCGGCAGCTCACCAACTCGCCAAAGAGCCGTTTGCAGCTGGCCCGGAAACTCGCGGAGCGGAACATTCCGGACGAGGTGGCCGGGGCCGTGTTGGACCGTTTTGAAGAGGTCCAACTGGTGGATGATGAGGAGTTCGCCCAGCTCTGGGTCCGCAGCCGGACCCAGACCCGGTCCCTGGCCCGTGGGGCTCTCAAACGGGAACTGGCTGACAAAGGCATCGGCGGGGATATCGCCGAAGCTGCCCTCGGTCAGGTTTCCGATGCGGATGAGAATGCCATGGCCACGGCATTGGTGCGAAAGAAGCTGCCGGTCTCCGCTGTCTTGGCGGATCGCGCCGAGCGGGAAAAATACGTGCGCCGGCTGGCTGGGATGCTTGCCCGTAAGGGCTATTCACCCGGCTTGGCGTTCCGTCTGGTCAATGCCGAAATTGACAGATTGCTTGATGCCGACGACGATCCCGTGGACTCATTTTACGATATGCACTAGGGGCATGGCCGGTCCAAAACCGCTCGTCTTTGGAAAAAGGTGAGACCACGGCGACCCATTCTGGACGATCACCGGTTATGCTTGGCGGCATATGTTCAAGTTCCGAACGAATCAATTGCTCGTGTCAGCCTTGCTTGCTGGCGCCCTGATGCTGCCGGGAACGCTGGCCGCACCGGCCTTCGCCGGCGATGATGCGCCACCCAGTGGCTTTCCCAGCTGGCAGGACGTGCAGAAGTCCAAGGCGAACGAGTCCACCAAGTCTGCGGAGGTCGCAACCATCGGTGCGCTGTTGGACGGATTGCAGGCACAATCGGACCAGCTGGGCAACGCGGCAGTGAAGACCGGTGCCGAATATGCCGTCGCACGTTCGGCCTTGGACGTGGCAAGTGCCAAGGTCGACGTGCTCAGTGAGCAGGTTCGCCGTGCGAATGCCGTGGTGGCTAAATATAAGAAGGAAACGGGTGCCTTGGCGGCGCAGTCGTATCGGAGCGGCGGAGCCAACCTCGGATTGCTGGCCACCCTTGACGCCGTTGAGTCCGAGGACGGTCTGCAAGGTCTAAATGTCCTGCGCGTCGTGGCGGACAAAGCGGCCTCTGCTTACAACGAATCGAAGGTCTCCCGGAGTGCGGCCCAAGCGCTGACGGACCAGGAGAAAGCCGCCACGGCTGAACGGGAGCGCCTGGCCAAGGACGCCAAAGAAAAATTGGATGCCGCCGTGCAGGCCCAAAAGGCGTTGGACGCCCAGGTGGCCCAGCAAAAGCAGCAAAGCGCGGTGCTGGTGGCCCAACTCGCGTCGCTGAAGAACACAACGGTAGCGGTGGAGAAGCATTATCACGACGGTCAGGTGGCGCTGGCGGCCTACCAGGCTGCGCAGGAAGCCAAGCGTCGTGCCGCAGAGGAGCGGGCGCGTCAGGAGGCTGCCGCAGCCGCAGCCCGGGCCGCCGCAGCCAAGGCCGCCGCAGCCGCGCAGGCCGCGGCCGCCGCGCAGGCCGCGGCCGCCGCGGAGGCCGCGGTCGCCGCTCATGCTGCGAATGCAGCTCCGGCTCCGGCACCTGCTCCGGCCCCTGCTCCGCCAGTCGCCGTCCAACCGGCCATTCCCGATCCTGGCAGCGGCTATATCCCGGTCAACGTCCTGCTGCCCAACATTCCGGGTAACGGAGTTAACGACCCTGCCGGCGCCCAGGGCTATGCGCGCGGTCGACTGGGCGCCTTCGGATGGGGACAGGAGCAGTTTCAATGCCTTGTCCAGCTGTGGAATCAGGAGTCTGGATGGCTGACCAACGCCACCAACCCCACTAGTGGCGCCTACGGCATCGCGCAGGCACTGCTGCCCAGCAAGTACGCCAGTTCAGGCAATGACTGGCTGACCAACTACCGGACCCAGATCGACTGGGGGTTCGGTTACATTCGGGATCGGTACGGCTCGCCGTGCGGCGCCTGGTCGCACGAGGGGTCCAGTAACTGGTACTGAAGCCCGGCAGTTGGTACCGAAGGCCCCAGCACCAAACTCGCCCGGCAGGACGGGACTGGTCCGACAGGTGGTGGTCATCAGTACCGGTGCGCAGGTCTTAAGCTTGATGGGTGAGCTTGACCATGACCGGCGTTGATACCTCCGCCACAAAAGCTAAAGCAACAGACCCACGGCGCACCTACCAGGTGCGCACCTTCGGCTGCCAGATGAACGTCCACGACTCCGAACGCATGGCCGGGTTGCTGGAAACGGCCGGGCTGGTTAAAGCGGCGGGCGGCCCCGCGGACGGGAATTTCGCAAACTATGCCGACGTCGTCGTCTTCAACACCTGTGCCGTCAGGGAGAATGCCGACAACAAGCTCTATGGCAGCCTGGGCATGCTCGCCCCGGTGAAAAGGGCCAACCCGGGCATGCAGATCGCGGTGGGCGGCTGTCTGGCACAGAAGGACCGCGAAACCATCCTCAAAAAGGCCCCCTGGGTCGATGTTGTCTTCGGCACCCACAACGTCGGCTCACTTCCGGCCCTGCTGGAGCGGGCCCGCCACAACAACGACGCCCAACTGGAGATCCTGGAATCGCTGGAGGTGTTCCCCTCCAACCTGCCAACAAAGCGCGACTCGGTATATTCGGGATGGGTCAGCATCTCGGTGGGCTGCAACAACACCTGCACGTTCTGCATTGTTCCGTCGCTTCGGGGCAAGGAACGTGACAGGCGCCCCGGCGAAATACTCGCGGAAATTCAGGCGCTGGTCGACGACGGAGCCATAGAAGTTACGCTGTTGGGTCAAAACGTCAATTCCTACGGCGTCGAGTTCGGCGACAGGCATGCCTTTGGCAAGCTGCTGCGCGCCTGCGGTCAAATAACGGGGCTCGAACGTGTTCGCTTCACCAGCCCACATCCGGCGGCCTTCACCGATGACGTCATCGAAGCAATGGCCGAAACCGCCAATGTCAT
Source organism: Paenarthrobacter sp. Z7-10 (assembly GCF_026932795.1). Classification (GTDB taxonomy): domain Bacteria; phylum Actinomycetota; class Actinomycetes; order Actinomycetales; family Micrococcaceae; genus Arthrobacter_M. The sequence continues at coordinate 12,587 of NZ_JADPVH010000033.1, forward strand.
GCCGCAGCTGCACATGCCACTGCAGTCCGGATCAGACAAGGTCCTGAAGGACATGCGGCGCTCCTACCGTTCCACCAAGTTCCTGGGCATCCTGGACAAGGTCCGTGCGCGGATGCCGCACGCGGCCATCTCCACGGACATCATTGTCGGGTTTCCAGGCGAGACGGAGGAGGACTTTCAAGCGACTCTGGACGTGGTGGAACGATCCCGGTTCGCGACCGCCTTCACCTTCCAGTACTCCAAGCGGCCCGGAACCCTCGCCGCGGAGCTGCCGGATCAGCTGCCCAAGGCCGTGGTGCAGGAGCGTTTCGAGCGCCTGACGGCGCTGCAGGACAGGATCGCGGCCGAGGAGAATGCCGAACAAGTGGGACGCCTCGTGGAGGTCATGGTCACGGCGCAATCGGGGCGCAAGGCCACCGAGACGCATCGGCTCTCCGGCCGGGCCCAGGACCAGCGGCTGGTCCATTTCAGCGTGCCCGACGGCGGCGCGGTGCCGCGCCCCGGAGACCTCGTCAGCGTTACCATCACCTCGGCGGCCTCTTTCCACCTCGTGGCGGACCCCGTGTCCGCGGACACCTCCAGTTATTCCGTGCGCCGCTCGCGGGCTGGGGATGCCTGGGATCGAGCGCAGGCAGCCTCATGCAATGTGCCGGCGGCGTCAGTGAGCGACTCGGCACCCGGTTCGGCAACCGGTGCCAAGGCCTCCGCCGTGTCGCTTGGAATGCCATCCCTTCGGGTCAGCTGAGCGTGCCGCGAGAGCAGCAAAACACGCGGCTGGTCGCCGTCGTCGGCCCTACCGGCACCGGAAAGTCGGACCTGGCTGTGGCATTGGCGCTGGCGCTGGACGGCGAAGTCATCAACGCTGACTCCATGCAGTTTTACCGCGGAATGGACATCGGGACAGCGAAACTGACAACGGCACAAAGATGCGGCGTGCCGCATCACCTGCTGGACGTGCTGGACGTGCGCGAGGAGGCCAGCGCGGCGGGGTTCCAGCGGCAGGCGAGGGACGTCGTGGCGGAAGCGCTGGCGCGCGGTAAGGTACCAATCCTGGTGGGTGGGTCCGGGCTGTACCTGCGCGCAGCCCTCGATGTGCTGGAATTTCCCGGCACTGATCAGGCGGTCCGGCGACGCCTGGAAGCTGAACTGGACGAGCTCGGCTTCGAGTCGATGCTCTCCCGACTTCTCGCCGTCGATCCGGTCTCGGCCGGCCGGATCGGTGACGGCAAACGATTGGTCCGGGCGCTGGAAGTCCACGAGCTCAGCGGTCGCCCGTTCAGCTCGTTCATGCCGGTTCGTGAATACGTCCGTCCAACGGTCCAGGTGGGACTGTCCCTCGAGCGCAGCGTGCTGCGTGGGCGCCTGGCGGACCGGGTGCATCGGATGGTGGGCGAGGGGCTGCTGGAGGAGGTGGCTGAGCTGGATCGGCGTGGGCTTCGGGCGGGGAAGACCGCTTCGCGCGCGCTTGGCTACCGGCAGTTTCTGCGTGTTATGGATGGGCAGGCAGGGATCGACCAGGCCAGCGCGGAAACGATTGTGGCCACTGCGCAGTTTGCGCGCCGGCAGATGACCTGGTTCCGGGCCGACCCCAGGGTCGGCTGGCTCGATGCGCAGAGGCCTGACCTGCTGGAAGCCGCCCTTACCGCCGTGAGGGAGAGCGCGGTGGTTGGCGTACGCTTAAAAAATGATGACTGAGCCTCAGGGCGATCCCCACATTGCGGTCCAACGTGGCTTGCGGAATTCGGACGCCGTTGGATTCGAGGCGGAACATCCGTGGCCGGGAATGGGAGCGGTCCCTTTCGCCAAAGGACATGGAACCGGCAACGACTTCGTGCTCTTCGCTGACCCCGAGGGAAGCATGACCGTCAGCCCGGAGGCCGTGGCCGCGATCTGCGACAGACACCGGGGCATCGGGGCCGACGGGCTGATCCGCGCGGTGCGCTCCCGGAACCTGCCGGAGGGACAGGTTCTGCTCGCGACCGAGCCCAACGCGGAATGGTTCATGGACTACCGCAACGCTGATGGCTCATTGTCAGAAATGTGCGGCAACGGCGTGCGGGTGTTTGTGCACTTCCTGCTGGATCAGGGTCTCGTCGCGCTGCTGCCCGGCGAATCCCTGACCATAGGCACCCGCGCCGGCCGGAAGGACGTGCTGCGAACCTCCGAGGGGTATGCCGTCGACATGGGACCCTGGGAATTCATTTTCCCGGAGCAGGCGGAGAATCGCGGCGTTGATTCGCTGGTGACAGCCGCTGGGCTCGATGTGGCACGGCCCGCGGTCTCCATCAGCATGGGCAACCCGCACACCGTGGTGGCATTGGCCCACGATCTGGAGCTGGCCGGCACGGACCTGAGCACGCAGCCCACGGTTGACCCGTTGCCCGTCCATGGAACCAACGTGGAGTTTACGGTACCGTCCGATCCATTGGTGGCCGACGGAATGGGCACTATTACGATGCGGGTGCACGAACGCGGTGTCGGGGAAACTCAATCCTGTGGTACGGGTGCCTGCGCCGCCGCCGCCGCGACCCGCTTTTGGGCTGGCGTCGAGGCACCGGATGCATGGCGGGTAAACGTGCCGGGGGGAGCCGTCGCCGTGACATTCTTTGCCGCTGCGGACGGAAGTGAGCACATCCTGCTCAGCGGTCCGGCGGTGCTGGTGGCCCACGGCGTTCTCACGTAATTCGTCCGACGTATGCGGGACCGTTTTTGCGGGTTCTCCTATTCCTCCGGTCGCAGCAGCCGCAGGATGCGGAAGGTCTTTGAGGTGCTCTCCCGGCTCACTTTGAGCCGCAGTTCCGGGAATCGCGCGGACAGTTCCGTGCCGAGCCAGCGCTGCAGGGAGTCCGATCCCAGGTTCTTCTGCACCACAAGATAGGCGCTTCCCCCTGGAGCCAGCCGGGGAAGCCAGGTCAACAGCAGGACATGCAACTCGTCCTTGCCCACCCGGATGGGCGGATTGGACCAAATCGTGGAGAACTCGACGGTTGGGTCCACCTCATCCGGCAGGCTGGCCTGAACGTTCGGAAGACCCAGGGACGACGCGTTTTCTCTGGTCAGCGCCAGACAGCGCTCATTGACGTCGACAGCGTAGACGACGGCGTTGGGCGATCGCAGACCCAAGGTCAGGGCGATGGGTCCCCAGCCGCAGCCAATGTCCAGCAGATTCCCGCTGGGCGCCGGTGGCGGGGCCTCGGCCAGCAGAACGGCTGTGCCTTTGTCCACCCCATCAGGACTGAATATTCCAGAGCTGGTTCTCAGCTGGCGGGCGGCGCCGGCAAGGACCACCTGCAGCGGGCGGCGTGTGTCCGGGCCAGCGGGTTGTGCGCTGAAATAATGATCCGTACCCATGGTCGTCCCAGATTAGCTGCAAATGTCGGGAGAAGGATATACGGACACGGCAGTCCAGCGGGTCACCAGCCGGAGGACATGTGGCCGCCGCCGCCACCGTTGCCGTCATAGTCGTCGTCGCCGCCGCCGTCGTCGTCGTCATCGTGACCGCCATCGCCTGACCCCGTCGACGGTCAGGCAGGACTTGGCCCGGGCCCTGCTATGCTTGATGGATGAAGAATAAGTGATTGGGCTGCCACGCGGCGCTTGAGTCCCGCCCCAGCTCCTGACGAAACGGCTTCCGGTGGCTTCAGCCGCCGCTCCAGCCTCGTTGGATGCACTTAGATGCCCTTGGAGGCGTCCCCAGCGGGAACCAGCACCGCTTTTACCTGCCGACGACGGCTTGAAACGGCCTCTGCACCGTGCGTTCAAACTTCCAAACCGCCGTATGGTGGCAGCCCATAATCAGCGTTCCCATCGCCCGTACGCTTCGGCGCGGAGACTACGATGGATGAGAAGATTCTTCGAAGGAGAACATGACCAACCAGATCAACACCGGAACAGATTCCGACGGCCAGGACATGACGCCAGCGGAAATTCAAGCCGTCATTGACCGGATTCTGGCCAAGGACGCCGGGGCGGCAGCACATGCGGCGAAGTCCACTCCACGTGAAGCGGACGATGCGGACAATTCCGGCTCGAGCCGGAGCAGCCGACCCTTCACCGGTAGGGCGCAGGCGCTGTCGCAGCATGCCGGCGAACGCAACGATTTTGATGGCGACCAGGAGGATCTGCAGGAGCGGCGGGCTCTGCGCAGGGTGGCAGGTCTTTCCACGGAACTTGAGGACGTCACCGAGGTTGAATACCGTCAGCTGCGGCTGGAACGGGTCGTGCTGGCGGGACTGTGGTCAGAAGGCACCTTGGCGGATGCGGAAAATTCCCTGCGGGAGCTGGCGGCTCTGGCGGAGACGGCAGGCTCGGAGGTGCTGGATGGCATCGTCCAACGTCGGCTGAAGCCGGACCCGGGAACATTTCTCGGGTCGGGCAAGGCCCAGGAGCTCAAGGACATCGTCTCAGCCACCGGCGCCGATACCGTTGTGGTGGACGGAGAGCTGGCCCCATCCCAGCGCCGCGGTCTGGAAGACATCGTCAAGGTCAAGGTCATTGACCGTACCGCATTGATTCTGGACATCTTTGCCCAACATGCGAAATCGCGTGAAGGCCGCGCTCAGGTGGAACTGGCCCAGATGGAGTACCTGCTGCCGCGGCTGCGCGGCTGGGGCGAATCCATGTCCCGGCAGGCGGGTGGACGTGTTGGTGCCGCCGGTGGAGGTATTGGTTCCCGTGGTCCCGGCGAGACCAAGATCGAACTCGACCGCCGGCGGATCCGGACCCGGATGGCGAAACTACGGCGTGAGATCGCAGCCATGAAGCCTGCACGGGAGACCAAACGCGCCAATCGCCGGCGCAATGATGTTCCCTCGGTCGCCATCGCTGGGTACACCAACGCCGGAAAGTCTTCGCTGCTGAATCGCTTGACGGACGCCGGCGCCCTGGTGGAGAACGCCCTGTTCGCGACGTTGGATCCCACCGTGCGTAAGGCTGAGACCGCCGACGGACTCGGTTACACGCTCGCCGACACGGTTGGCTTTGTCCGGTCGCTGCCGACGCAGCTGATTGAGGCTTTCCGCTCCACCTTGGAAGAGGTGGCGGACTCGGATCTGATCCTGCACGTGGTGGATGCCTCGCATCCCGATCCTGAGGGCCAGATTGCCGCCGTCCGAAGGGTTTTCAGCGAAGTCGATGCGCGCAACATTCCGGAGATCATTGTCCTGAACAAGGCTGACGCGGCCGATCCCTTTGTTGTGGAGCGGCTGCGCCAGCGGGAACCGCGCAATGTGGTCGTGTCCGCGCGGACCGGTCAGGGCATGGACGAACTGCTGGCTGCGATCGGGGCGGCCATCCCGCGGCCGGCCGTGAAGCTGGAACTGTTGGTTCCCTATGACCGGGGAGATCTGGTCAGTAAACTGCATGAATCCGATGCTGAAATCCTCACCATGGACCATGGTGAGGACGGTACAAGGGCCACAGTTTTGGTACGGGAAGGATTGGCTGCCGAACTGGAGCAGTTTGTTCTTCGTGGCTGAGCGCGCCGCTGCGGACCGCGCAGTGCCGGAGCGCAGTGGACAGGCTTTCGCCCTCGAACTGCTCGATGCCGCGGTCGATGCCATGGGAGGCCAGCGCAGGGATGGGCAGCACGAAATGGTCCGGCAGGTGGTGCACGCGATAGGCACCGGTGACCACCTGCTGGTCCAGGCCGGGACCGGGACGGGAAAGTCGCTGGCCTACCTGATCCCGCTGATCGCCAACGCCGGGGAAGCCGAGAAACCCGCACTTGTGGCAACCGCAACCTTGGCCCTGCAGGCGCAGATTGTTGGCAGGGATCTTCCCAAGCTGCTCGAAGCGATTACCCCATTGCTGGACCATCCGGTGAAGGTCGCGCTGGTCAAGGGGCGCAGTAACTACGTGTGCCGGCACAAAGTGGAGGGCGGATTCCCCTCTGAAGAGCCTTCTGAGGGGCAGCTTTTTGCCCTTGGTGAGGAGACCAGCGTCGTGCATCTGCCCGGTTCCAGCCTAGGACCGGGAAGCCAGCTGGGAAAAGAGGTGGTGCGGCTGCGCGAATGGGCGCAGGACACCGAAACCGGGGATCGGGACGAACTGACGCCCGGGGTCACCGACCGTGCCTGGCGGCAGGTCTCCGTGACCTCCATGGAGTGCCTCGGGGCGCAGAAGTGCCCGCTGGCCCAGACCTGCTTCAGCGAACTGGCCAAACAGCGCGGCGCGGAGGCGGACATCATCGTCACGAACCACGCGATGCTCGCCATCAGCGCCTTCGAGGGCCTTGCCGTGCTGCCGGAGTATGGCGTGGTCGTCGTCGACGAGGCACACGAGCTGCAGGACCGGGTTACCGGAGCGGTCAGCGGAGCGCTGTCCGTCCAGATGGTGCACGCCGCGGCCTCCGGTGCCCGCAAGAATACGGCCATTTCAGTGGAGGCGCTCAACACCGCCGCGGCGCAGCTGGAAACCTCTCTTGAGGTGGCGCCTTCGGGTCTGCTGCCCTCGGGCCTGAATGACGAACAGCTCACGGCCGTGGATCAATTGCGCAGTGCCTGCCGGACGGCGCTGTCGGATTCCAAGGGTGATGCCGGCACCGCCGCCGACGGTGGCCGCCAGATCGCGCGGTCGCGGCTGACACTGATCCTGGAACTGTGCGAACGGCTGCTCGCGGCGCGCGAGGGTGGGGAAGTCGTGTGGATTTCGCGGCAAAGCAGCTTCAATCCGCAGCAGGGGTATGCCGCGCCGGACGAATCCTCACCGGCGCTGATCAACATCGCTCCGTTGAGCGTGGCCAGCCGTCTGCGTGAGGGACTGTTCGCGGACCATACCGTGGTTCTAACGTCGGCCACGCTGGCCATTGGGGCCGCTTTCGAACCGGCGGCAGGGGGACTGGGCCTGCTCGGCAAGGGCGCCCCCAGCTGGACAGGCGCAGATGTGGGATCACCTTTCGATTACCCGAAGCAGGGCATGCTTTATGTTGCAGCCCACCTGGACAAACCCGGCCGCGGCACGTCTCCCGAGCAGCTCGACGAGCTGGAGGCCCTGATCCGCGCCGCCCAGGGAGGGGCGCTGTGCCTGTTTTCCTCCCGACGAGCAGCCGAGGACGCGGCGGCAGCGCTGCGCACCCGGCTGCCGCTGCCGATCCTCTGTCAGGGCGAGTCGTCGATGGCTGCCCTGGTGAAGCAGTTCGAGGCCGAGGCTGACACCTGCCTGTTCGGCACGATGTCGCTGTGGCAGGGGGTGGACGTGCAGGGCAGCTCGTGCCGGCTGGTGGTGATAGACCGGATTCCGTTCCCGCGTCCGGATGATCCGTTGATGACCGCCCGGTCGCGGGCCGTGGCGCAGGCGGGTGGCAACGGCTTTATGACCGTCTCCGCAACCCACGCCGCCATCCGGCTCGCGCAGGGAGCGGGCAGGCTGATTCGATCCTCGGGTGACCGGGGGGTCGTTGCCGTGCTCGACTCCCGGCTGGCTACGGCGCGCTACGGGGGATTTCTGCGGGCGGCTCTGCCGCCGTTCTGGCCGACCACCGACAGGTCCGTCGCGCTGGCGGCGCTGCAGCGGCTGGGCGAAGACGCTCACTGAGCCGACCGCACTGAGCGTCAGCACTGAGCCGCTCCACTTGTAGCGGCTCAACGAGGGCGGAGCGGTTCAGAGGCTGCGCAGGACGCTGACGACCTTGCCCATGATGGTGGCGTGGTCACCGAGGATGGGTTCGTAACGGGTGTTCTGCGGGAGCAGCCAGGTGTGGCCGTCGCGCTGACGAAAAGTCTTCACTGTCGCCTCGTCGTCCAGCAGGGCAGCAACAATTTCTCCATTGATGGCTTGGTTCTGGCGCCGCACCACCACCCAGTCACCGTCACAGATGGCCGCGTCAACCATTGAATCCCCTGACACCTTGAGCATGAACAGTTCACCGTGTCCCACCAGCTGCCGTGGCAGAGGCATGATGTCTTCGACCACCTGATCGGCGAGGATCGGACCGCCCGCGGCAATCCGACCCACCAGTGGCACCATGGCGGTGTCGGACGAACTGCTCAATTCAGCCATGCTCAGGCCATTGGCTCCGCGCAGCTCCGTGAGCCGGGGAACGCCCTCAATGGCAGTTTCTCCGTCGTCCAAGGTCAGCGGAATCAACACCTCCATGGCACGGGGACGCTTGGGGTCCCGGCGGAGATAGCCGAGCTTTTCAAGCTGGGAGAGCTGATGCGTAACGCTGGACAGGCTGGCCAAGCCGACAACGTCGCCGATTTCGCGCATGGACGGAGGGTATCCATTGACGCGGATGGAACGCTGGATGCACTCAAGAATTTTTTTCTGCCGGACAGAAAGGCCTTTCAGCCCGGCCCGGCTCGTGGGATTACCCCTCTGGAGGGTGGATTCCGGACCTGGCATAGCGGGTTGTCCTTTCTGCGGCTCCGCATCCCTCCGCAGCCCTCCGGCTGCGGCTGCCAATAATGTCAGTGGGCTCTGCTGGACTCTTCGGTACGGGGGATCTTGCTTTCCAAGGTATGGCAGTTCGGTCCCCATTTCAAACATTTGTTCTAGCGAGTCTTGGCAAGGTTCGTCGATAAGTGCTAAAACTAGAGAACACAGTTTCGAATATATGTTCTAGTTCTCCGCACTTGTTCGATGATGCCGCGGAACGGGGCGTGCGGAACTTCGTATCGTGAAAGGTGTGCACCATGAACGCCGTTACAACTCTTAAGGTTGCAGGTCAGCTTCCCGTTGTCCCTCAGCGTCCGGCCGCAGGTCAGCGTCAGTTGGCAGGTCGCCGTCCAGCCGTCGGCCAGCGTCCGGCCGAAGATCAACTGCGGCCCGGGGCGAGCTCGGGAAGGCTGCGCCTGACCAGGCGCGGCAGGTTGCTGTTTATCGGCACGCCCCTCATGCTGGCCGCCGTGGCAGCGGCCCTGCTGCTGGGGTTCTTCACCTCGCCGGCGAGGGCCGCCACGCTTGGCTCCGAGCCAGCGGGCGCGGCCGCCTCTAAGGTGACAGTCCTTCAGGGCCAAACGTTGTGGAGCATCGCTTCCTCCGCCGACCCTTCCCGCGATCCGCGTGATGTGGTCTCGGACATCGTGGAGCTCAACGGACTTCGCACTTCGGTAGTCCAGCCGGGCCAGCAGCTCTTCGTTCCCTCCCATGCCTGATATTGCGCCCGCAGCCGCCCTCCCCAGCGTCTGTCCGAGGCATCGATGTGACGGTCCGGAACGCGGCAATTTCCCCGCAGGGCGGGAACTGGCTTAAACTTGGAATTGTGAATTCCCAGACGTCGAGCGGCCAGCCATCGCGTGAGCGGATCGAACGTCTGGACCGCCTTCCCGTTCGGGAGGACCTGCGCGGGAAACATCCTTACGGAGCACCGCAGCTGGATGTGCCAATCCTGCTCAACGTCAACGAGAACACCCACGGCGTACCGGCGGATGCCCGAAAAGCCATTTTGCAGGCCGTGGAGGATTCGCTGATGGACCTGAATCGCTATCCAGATCGGGAATTCACCGAACTGAGGCGTGCCTTGGCCGCGTATCTCGGTCATGGTCTGAGTGCGGAAAACATCTGGGCCGGTAATGGCTCCAACGAGGTGCTGCAGCAGATCCTGCAGGCCTTCGCGGGTTCGGGCCGCACCGTGCTGGGGTTCCCCCCCACCTATTCCATGTATCCGCTGCTGGCCAGCGGCACCGGGACTGCCTACCTTTCCGGCCAGCGTTCGGCGGATTTCACGTTGACCGCCGATTCGGCGGCGGAGCAAGTCCGCCGATTGTCGCCACATGTCGTATTCCTGTGCTCGCCGAACAATCCCACTGGAACGGCCCTCGGGCTCGATGTGGTGAAGGCCGTCTACTCAGCCGGTGAGGCGTCGCAGACCGTCGTAGTCGTGGATGAGGCGTATGCGGAATTTGCCCACGATGGCGCGCCGAGTGCCCTGAGCCTCCTGCCCGGGCGCGAGCGGCTCATCGTGACCCGCACCATGAGCAAGGCGTTCGCATTGGCTGGCGCCCGTCTGGGCTATCTGGCAGCAGCGGAAGAGATTTCCGATGCGTTGCGCCTGGTCCGGCTGCCCTACCACCTCTCCGCCATTACCCAGGCAACGGCCGTGGCCGCGCTGCGCAACTCCGATTCGCTGCTGGCCAATGTGGAGGCCATCAAAGTTCAGCGGGACCGGATAGTGCAGGAATTGCAGCGGCTGGGTCTCGATCCCGCGCCCTCGGACTCAAACTTCGTCTTTTTTGGTGGTCTGAATGATCCGCAGGCAGTCTGGGCAGGATTGCTGGCCGCCGGGGTCCTGGTCCGTGACGTCGGGATCGCTGGCCATCTTCGGGTCACCGCCGGGACCGAAGCGGAGACCTCGGCCTTCCTGGCGGAACTTGCCCGGCTGTTGGGCCGGCAAAATCCCGCCGTTGTCCTGGAATGAGCCGCTGGGATTGCAGCAGAGGACGCAGGAACCCGACACACATTCCCCCGCAACGAAGGGTCCGCCCGAAATGAGCGAGAACAGCCAGAGATCTTCCGCAGGACGCTCCGCCAGACTGGAGCGGAGCACCAGCGAATCCTCCGTCCTGGTGGACCTGGACCTGGACGGCACCGGCAAATCATCCATCGACACATCAGTTCCGTTTTACGACCACATGCTGACGGCCCTGTCCAAACACTCGCTGATTGACCTCACCGTCAAGGCCAGCGGGGACATACACATCGACGTGCACCATACCGTGGAGGACGTTGCCATCACCTTGGGTGAGGCTCTGCGCCAGGCACTCGGGACCAAAGCGGGTATCCGTCGTTTCGGCGAGGCCACGGTGCCGCTGGATGAGGCGCTCGCCCGAGCGGTCGTCGACGTCTCGGGGCGCCCCTATCTGGTGCACAGCGGGGAGCCGGCCGGCCAGGAATACCATCTGATCGGCGGGCACTTCACTGGTTCCCTCACCCGGCACGTTTTCGAGGCCATTACCTTGCACGCCCGGATCTGCCTGCACATGGAGGTATTGGCGGGCCGGGATCCGCACCACATCGTCGAGGCCCAGTTCAAGGCCTTTGCCCGTGCGTTGCGCGCCGCGGTGGAAGATGACCCGCGCGTCGACGGTGTCCCCTCCACGAAAGGGACTCTGTGATCGCCCCGGTCATATCCAAAGTTCCGCAGCCCACAGTGACAGTGCTCGACTACGGCTCGGGAAATGTCCGCTCCGCCGTGCGTGCTTTGGAACGTGCGGGTGCCGCGGTGCTGCTGAGCTCGAGGCCGGAGGACGTCCTGAACGCCGATGGCTTGGTGGTCCCCGGAGTCGGTGCCTTTGCCACAGTCATGAAGGAACTCAAACGAGTCGATGGCCTGCGCATGATCGGCCGCCGGGTGGCCGGCGGCCGGGCGGTGCTGGCCATCTGCGTAGGGCTGCAGATCCTCTTCGACGACGGAGTGGAGCACGGCAACCGGGAGCCGGGCATGGGGGAGTGGCCGGGCACCGTGGAGCTGCTCGATGCCCCGGTGGTCCCGCACATGGGGTGGAACACCGTGGACGTTCCGCAAGGCTCAACTCTTTTTGCGGGCGTGGAAAACGAGCGATTCTACTTCGTGCACTCCTACGGGGTGCAGAAGTGGGATTTTGATGTCGCCCAGCCCCGGATGAAGCCTCCGCTGGTGACGTGGTCCGAGCATGGGTCCCGGTTCATCGCCGCGGTGGAGAATGGACCGCTCTGCGCCACGCAGTTCCATCCGGAGAAATCCGGTGATGCCGGTGCCCGCCTGCTGCGGAACTGGGTCGATTCGCTGCGGCCGCGGAGCGCCTGAATGTGGTCAGTGGTGTTGATGGGTGCAGCCGGACTTCTTGCCGGCGGAGCGATAGCCTTCCACCAGCAGAAAAAGCCGCGCTGGACCTCTGTCGCGTTCGGCATCCTCGCGGCGATGGCCCTGTTGGCAGCCTACCTGCTGACGCTGCCCGGCAGCTGACCGAGCAGCTGACCCATCCCGGCGGCCCACTTGATCCCAAACGCCGGAGCTTCCTTCCGCCCGATCCGAACCCCAAGGACCCCCATGACCAGCACTGATTTGCCCATCCTGGAACTCCTGCCCGCCGTCGACGTGGCCGACGGCCAGGCCGTGCGTCTGGTGCAGGGCGCGGCCGGCAGCGAAACCAGTTATGGCGCGCCGCTGGAAGCGGCGCTGGCCTGGCAGAACGACGGCGCCGAGTGGGTTCACTTGGTGGATCTGGACGCAGCCTTCGGGCGTGGGTCCAACGCTGATCTGCTCCGCAGCGTCGTGCGCGCACTGAGCATTAAAGTGGAGCTCTCCGGTGGCATTCGCGATGACGCCTCGCTGGAGGCCGCGCTGGAGCTGGGAGCCGAACGGGTCAACCTGGGCACGGCTGCGCTGGAAAATCCCAATTGGACGGCCCGTGTCATCGAGCGCTTTGGCGACCGGATCGCCGTCGGCCTGGACGTCCGCGGCACCACCCTGGCCGCCCGTGGCTGGACGCAGGAGGGCGGAGACCTCTGGGAGGTCCTGTCGCGGCTGGAGGACGCCGGCTGCCCGCGGTACGTCGTCACCGACGTCACAAAGGATGGCACGTTGCGCGGTCCGAACATCGAGCTCCTCCGCGAGGTGCTCGAACGCACAGGCAAGCCCGTAGTCGCCTCCGGCGGCATCTCCAGCCTGGCGGATCTGAAGGAACTGCGCACTTTGGTTCCGCTCGGTTTGGAGGGTGCCATCGTGGGGAAGGCCCTTTACGCCGGTGCCTTCACGCTGCCGCAGGCCCTGGATGTGGCGGGGCGGCGCCAAAAGTCATGACGGGCCCGGCTAAGCCGCATCTCCCCGGCCACATCGCCGCGGCGTTGTCGCGGGCCGGCGGCAACGGGGACTCAGCCGGCCAGCCCTGGCAGGACCGGCGGCTGAAGTCAGAGACGCAGTACCACAACTTCGAGGACGACGACGGCGGCACCGATGCCGGCTATGCGGCGGCTTTGGCGTCGCTTGCCGCGGGGACGGCTGATGAAGCCGCGGTGGTGCGCAGCCTGGCGCTGGCCCGGGTTTTTGTCCCCATCGTCGCCGAGGTGGCCGAAACCACGGTGGATGCCAGTGGGCTGGCCTCGGACAAGGAATCTGACATGGCGCTGGTGACAATTCAGGCGCCGGATGGTCGGCGCGCATTGCCGGTATTCAGCTCGGCGCGGTCCGTGGCGCTGTGGCACCCGCAAGCGCGCCCGGTGGCCGTCCACGCCGCGCGGGCGGCCCTGTCAGCCGCCGCCGAAGAGGCCCAGCTGATGGTGGTGGATCCGGGAGCGGAGATTCCTTTCGTGGTGCGGCGTCCGGCGGTTTGGGCACTGGCCCAGCAGCAGCCCTGGCTGCCCAGCTATGACGATCCCCAAGTGCTAACCGCGGTACGGCGCGCGGTGGATCAGTTGTCCGGCACGGAGGGCTCGGTCACGGATACACTGGCATCGCGGTACCTGTCAGGTTTCCGGGTGCAGGCCGGCTCGGGGGTAGCCTCCCGATCCGCCAGCGGCGCGGTGATCTGCGGCGGCGGAGCCGGACCGGAGTTGCGCGTGGTGCTGTATCTGCGGCCCGGTCTGAACCAGTTAGGAGTGGAATCGCTGACCGGTGGGTTGCAGCAGGGCTGGGCCATGGACGAAGTATTTGCAGAGCGGGTGGACTCGGTGGAAATCAGTCTGCGGCCCGCCGCTGTTTAGCCCGATGTGAGTGGACAGGACAAGGATCCTTGACCGCCGGCGGGCCGGTTGAAATGAGGACTCTTGGACTTCTCCCTGTACAAGGAGCTGTTGCGCGTGGCGCCGATCCGGCGCCTGCTGCTGGTGGCCATGCTGGCGCGGGTGCCGCATGCTGCCGCGGGCCTGATGCTGACCTTCCACGTTGTGGACACTCTGGGGCTCGGATATGGCGCGGCTGGCGGAGTGGCCACCGCCGTCACGCTGGGAATTGCCGTTGGCGCGCCGTGGCGCGGCCGCAGGGTTGACGCGGTGGGCCTGCGCCGCGCCCTAGTACCCTCCGTTGTCTCCGAACTCGTCGTCTGGTCTGTGGCTCCGTTCCTGAACTATCCGCTGCTGCTGCTGGCGGCCGTGATCGGCGGATTGTTCTCTGTTCCCATCTTTTCCGTGGTTCGCCAGTCCCTCGGCGTGATGGTCTCCCAGCGTCAGCGACGCACGGCCTACGCGTTGGATTCCGTCGGTGCGGAACTGACGTTCATGATTGGTCCGGCGCTGGGCGTACTGCTGGCCACCACCATCCACACCACAGTGGGGCTCATCATCATAGGGGCGGCTGCGGCCTCGGCGGGACTGTTCCTGATCTGGTTTAACCCGCCGGTCCGCTCGGGCCAGCGCGGCAGCTACCTCCGTGAATGCGATGAGGAGCTCGCCTCGCTGGAGGAAATGCCTCCGGTTGAGGTCATGAGCAGCCAGTCATACGCGGGCGGGAACATTTTCGGCCGGATGTTCGGCCGGGTACGCGGCAATCTGCTGTGGATAAACGCCGCCGTCCTGGCGGTGCTGGGCGCCGCTGCCGCAGCGGGCCTGGTTCTCTCCGGAACCGATGTGGGCATCGTTGCCGGCCTGCGCTCCATCAGCCGGCCCGACGACCTTGGCATCGTGTTTTTCTTCTGGTGCGCCGCTTCAGTGATCGGCGGTCTGCTTTACGGCGCCCTGCACCGCGCGGTCAACCCGCTCTGGCTGCTGGCAGGAATGGCTGCGCTGACGGTTCCGATGGGATTTGCCACCGGCACCTGGGCGCTGGCGCTGTGGTCAATTCCGCCTGGGTTGCTTTGTGCGCCGGTGCTCTCGGCCAGCGCCGAACGCATCGCTTCCCTCGTTAAGGAAGAACGGCGAGGAGAAGCGATGGGCTGGTATGGCTCGGCTCTGACCTTAGGCAGCGCGCTCGGCGCCCCGCTGGCGGGTGTGTCCATCGACGCGGTGGGACCATGGGGCGGCTTCCTGGCCGTCGGTTCGATGGCTTTCCTGCTGGCGCTGCTGGGAATTGGCCTGCAAGGTGTGCGCCGTCGGGTGACCGCGCGCTGATGCGACAGCCCGTCGGGTACTGAGGTGGGGCGATGACCGTTGCAGTCGTTCCAGCCGGCGTCAGTTGACCGCACCGGTGAACTTCTCGCCGGGCCCCTTGCCCGGGGCGTCCGGAAGGACCGATGCTTCGCGGAAAGCCAGCTGAAGGGAACGAAGTCCGTCGCGCAGCGGACCAGCATGCTGGCTGCCTATTTCCGGCGCCGCGGCGGTGACGAACCCTGCCAGCGCGGTGATGAGTTTGCGCGCCTCGTCGAGATCCTTCAGCTCTTCGGCGTCCGGGCCATCCGCCAGCCCACACTTGACCGCAGCAGCGCTCATCAGGTGAACGGCCGCCGTCGTAATAACTTCAACTGCGGGAACCTCGGCAATGTCCCGCAGCGCGGTTCCGGATTCCCGTGCCGGTGATTCCGGCTCGGAGGCCGAGGTCTTAGGCTCAAAGCTGTGACGGGTGGTTTCGGCGGTCGGATTACTCTCAGGCGTGCTCATACTGATAAGCTTGTCACAGACCAGCTGGATGTTTTCATTTGCCGTGCCACCGGAAACGGGGACGACGAAAAGGATATCCGGTTGCAAGCGGAGTTCTCTCCCACCCGTCGACCCAGGTACAGTGCCGAAAGGCCCTTCCATTGCCGCAAGGCAGTGCTGGAGTTAACCGGGTACCGGTCGGCCAGGCGTCCTCGAGGCGCAGGGTGGATACCCCCGGTGGGGGGAGTCCCGGCCGACCGAACATTGAGGCCTTCGATTGCACCAGCAGTCGGGGGCCTTCCCCTTTTGCTGGTGTTCATCAAATAATTGCGAAAACAGGAGTTACACATTAGCGAGCCACGAATCAACGATCGAATCCGTGTCCCTGAGGTGCGGCTGGTAGGACCAGCGGGTGAGCAGGTTGGCATCGTCCGTATTGAGGATGCCCTGCGCCTTGCTGCTGAGTCGGACCTGGATCTTGTTGAGGTAGCACCGCAGGCCAAGCCTCCGGTGTGCAAACTGATGGACTTCGGCAAGTACAAGTACGAGGCGGCCGTGAAGGCCCGCGAAGCGCGCAAGAACCAGACCAATACGGTCCTGAAGGAAATCCGCTTCCGCCTGAAGATTGACACGCATGACTACGAGACGAAGCGCGGCCACGCCATGCGCTTCCTCGGTGCCGGAGACAAGGTCAAGGCCATGATCCAGTTCCGCGGCCGTGAGCAGCAGCGTCCCGAGATGGGCATTCGCCTGCTGCAGCGATTCGCCGACGACGTTGGCGAAGTGGGTGCCGTGGAGTCCAGCCCGCGAATCGACGGCCGCAATATGGTGATGGTCATTGGGCCGCTGAAGAACAAAGCAGAGGCCAAGGCGGAGGCGCGCCGCGAGACGCAGCGCGCGGAGGCCAAGGCCCACAATGAGGCCGTAGCGGCCGGCATCATTCCTGAAACCAAGGCGAGGGTCGATGTGGACAAGGACAATAAGTCCCCGCTGACCCAGAGCCTGGCGGATCTGATGCCCACCGGCCTCGCCGCGCGGGATTCCCAGGTTGCGGCAGACGGGACCGCGGTGCCTGAAGCGAAGACCTCCGCCGCCCCTGACGCCAAGGTGCCTGACGCCGTCGTCGCCCCGTCCGAGGAGGCACCGGAAGCGGTGTCTGTCCCGAGCGCCGGAACCGAATCTGTTGCTGTGGCGAAGGCTCCGGAAGCGTCGAAGCCTGCTGCTGTGGCGAAGGCTCCGGAAGCGTCGAAGCCTGCTGCTGTGGCGAAGGCTCCGGAAGCGTCGAAGCCTGCTGCTGCGTCGAAGGCTCCTGAAGTCTCGAAGCCTGCTGCTGTGGCGAAGGCTCCGGAAGTCTCGAAGCCTGCTGCTGTGGCGAAGGCTCCGGAAGTCTCGAAGCCTGCTGCTGTGGCGAAGGCTCCGGAAGCGTCGAAGCCTGCTGCTGTGGCGAAGGCTCCGGAAGCGTCGAAGCCTGCTGCTGCGGCGAAGGCTCCGGAAGCGTCGAAGCCTGCTGCTGCGGCCGTGAAACCGGCAGCCGCGCCGAAGCCAATGGCTTCACCGAAGCCGATTCCGATGCCCAAGCCGGTTGCCAAACCGGGAGTGGGCAAGCTGGCGGGAGCCAAGCCGGCCGGGAAATCGGCCACCACCAAACCTGCTGTCCGGACGAGTGCCCCCAAGGACTCATCAGGCCAGAGTGCGTCAGACTCAGCCGAGTAGGGCAACAGCCCTGTAGGGCAATAAGTACCCCCCGCCAGCGACCTGACCGGTCGCTGCAAGAGAACCACGGGCAGCGCCGGTGGATACGTAAGGAGATCGGTTCCCATGCCGAAGATGAAGACACACAGTGGAGCCAAGAAGCGCTTCAAACTGACCGGAAGCGGCAAGCTCAAGCGCCAGCAGGCTAACCGCCGCCATTACCTGGAGCACAAGTCCTCGAGACTGACCCGCCGTCTGGCCGGGGACAGGATCGTTGCCCCGGCAGACGCCCGGAACATCCGCAAGATGCTGGGCATCTGACCCATAGTCAATCTGCTGCAGGTTCACATCGGCCGCAGCACCGCATAAGCCTTCTCAGGCATGTTTGGCTTGGGATGTAATTTTAAGGAGTACGCACGTGGCACGTGTGAAGAGGGCGGTCAACGCCCATAAGAAGCGTCGGGTTATTCTTGAGCGGGCTAAGGGCTACCGTGGTCAGCGCTCACGTCTGTACCGCAAGGCTAAAGAGCAGCTGCTGCACTCGTTCGTGTACAGCTACGGTGACCGCCGCAAGCGCAAGGGCGACTTCCGCCGCCTGTGGATCCAGCGCATCAACGCTGCCTCCCGCGCGAATGGCCTGACCTACAACCGCCTGATTCAGGGCCTGAAGGCCGCCGAAATTGAGGTGGACCGCCGCATGCTCGCCGACTTGGCCGTCAACGACGCCGGAGCCTTCGCCGGCTTGGTGAAGCTGGCCAAGGCAGCCCTTCCGGCTGATACCTCGGCGCCGGTGGCAAAGTAACACCAGCATTGCCGCGCAGTCAGCCTGAGAGCGCGCAGATTGCGGTTTTCTTCGGCCCGGGCCAGGACTGCTAAAGTCCAAGAATGAATGACGACGGACGCCCGCCAGTTGACGCAATGACCAATCCCCGAGCAGATCGGGTAAAGGACGTTGCAAAACTGGCCGGGCGTCCGGTGCGTTTAAAGCGCAGGCAGTTTCTGGTGGAGGGACCGCAGGCCGTACGCGAAGCGCTGCGGGCGCACCGCGACTGCCTGCTGGCCGGGGGGACGGCCGTGATTGCGGAAATATACGCGAGTCTGGAATGCCTTAAGCGGTATCCCGAGATGCTGGATCTGGCCGAGGACCCGACCAGTCGCCTTCACATCCGGGTTGCCAGCGAATTGGTGCTGGAGGCAATGACGGACACGGTCTCGCCGCAGGGAATCGTCGCGGTATGCAATTACGTCGATGTGCCGCTGCATGAGGTACTGGCAAGCCGGCCGAAGTTGATTGCAGTGATGTGCCAAGTCCGCGACCCTGGCAATGCCGGAACTGTTCTGCGGGCAGCGGATGCCGCCGGGGCGGACGCGGTTATTTTTACTTCCTCAAGCGTGGACGTCTACAACCCCAAGAGCGTCCGTTCCACGGTCGGTTCGCTGTTCCATCTTCCAGTGGTTGTTGGCGCAGAGGTGTCCGCGCTGGTTGACCAGTGCAAGCGGGCGGGTCTGGCGGTGTTGGCCGCGGATGGCTATGGACACCTCAATCTTGATGATCTGCAGGACGAAAGCGCCGCGCGCAGTTTTGAGCAGGAAGTTCCCGAGTCCGCCTTGGAATTGGAGTCGCCGACCGTCTGGCTGTTCGGCAATGAGGCACAGGGGCTCTCCGAGGACGAACTGATGCTCGCTGACCACCGGGTGGCCGTTCCGGTGTACGGCTCTGCCGAGAGCCTGAACCTGGGTACTGCCGCCACCGTGTGCCTGTATGCCAGCGCACGCGCCCAGCGGCGCTAAGGATCCTAGGCAGCATCTCCCAGGCAGCAAAGGGGGCCGGCACCTGCGCGGTGCCGCCCCCTTTGCTGCCAAATATTGTGGATGCTTCGCTTAGCGTGAGACGCTCTTGTTCCGGCCGGTGATGGCACCGTAGATACCGGCAACGACGAAGCCGCCGATGATGGCGAAGATCCAGGTGCCGAGGTGGAAGAAGCCGTTGATCGCGTTGCCGCCGAAGACCAGGGCGGAAATCCAACCGCCGACAATCGCTCCCACAACACCCAGGATCAGGCTGGTGACCCAACCGCCACCGACCCTGCCGGGCATAACTGCCTTAACAATCGCACCAACAATAAGTCCGAGAATAATCCAGCTAATGAAACCCATGACTCCTCCTTCAGGTGAGCTTACGAGATAGACACTAGCACTCCTGGACGCATTCGGCAGCATGCTTACTACCCCATAGTTGCCGGCGTGTCGTTCCCTGTGTGGGCAGTAACGAAACGTTGTTGTCCGGAACCGGTCACTGGTGGCACGGTACGGTAATGGCAGGGGAATGAGCGCCTCAGCAACCTTGCGCCGCCGTCGAGAACGGCGGGGAGTTGCCGGGAAAACCAATCGGAAGGAATTGCATCGTGTCTGCCGGAGGTGGAAGCGAGGCCATTATTGCCGCGCTGGCCGCAAATTTGTCCATCGCGGTGCTCAAATTCGTGGCCTTCCTGCTGACGGCTTCGTCGTCCATGCTGGCGGAGTCCATCCACTCGTTGGCCGACTCCGGCAATCAATTGCTGCTGTTGGTCGGCGGCAAACGCGCTGCCAGGCAGGCAAGCCCGGAGCACCCTTTCGGTTACGGGCGCGAGAGGTACATCTACGCCTTTATCGTCTCCATCGTGCTCTTCAGCGTTGGCGGTCTCTTTGCCCTGTATGAGGCTTACGAAAAATGGCATGATCCGCACGGTATTGAACCGACGTGGGCCTGGGTGCCGCTCGTGGTCCTCGTTGGATCGATTGTCCTGGAGGGGTACTCCTTTCGCACCGCCGTCCGGGAATCCAACCACACCCGGGGTGGAAAGAGCTGGGTCCAGTTCGTCCGCACGGCTAAGGCGCCGGAACTGCCGGTGGTGCTGCTGGAGGATTCAGCTGCTTTGGTTGGTCTCGTTTTCGCCTTGGGCGGCGTCTCCATGACACTGGTTACGGGCAACGGCCTGTGGGATGCCGCGGGAACTGCTCTCATCGGTCTCCTGCTGGTTACCGTGGCTGTCATCCTCGCCATCGAAACAAAGTCATTGCTGCTGGGTGAATCTGCCACCGCTGCGGATGTGCGCGCCATTGAGAAAGCCCTGGTGGGCCCGGGAGTGAGCCGGATCATTCATCTCAAGACCATGCACCTTGGCCCGGACGAGCTGCTGGTCGCCGCGAAGATTGCCGTTGACACCGCGGACACCGGGGCGCAGATCGCGGCAGCCATTGATTCGGCCGAGCGTCGGGTCCGGGCCGCTGTTCCCACCGCCAAGGTGATGTATCTGGAACCGGATATCTATTCGTCCTCGAAGGCCCCGGGTACACCCGCCTCGGCGGGGCACGACGACGGCGTCCCCGACCCGCGCTGAAGGGTGCCGCACCCGCGTCACACCGTTGTGGAGACCAGCAGCACGGCCTTGGAACGCCGTCGTCGGACATCAACCAGGCCACTGACTGCCGCAATGCCCAGCCCCAGGACAGCGAGGGCCGCGCCGATCAGGGCCGGGGCGGTGTAGCCCCAACCCAAGGTGATGACCAGCCCGCCAAGGAACGGACCGAGCGCGTTGGCCACATTGAGGGCTGAATGATTCAGCGAGGAGGCCAGTGCGGGGGCATCCGGGGAAACGTCCAGCAGCCGGGTCTGCAGTGCCGGGATGAGCATGGCCCCGGCCGCTCCGACGACGAAGACCATGAGCAGCGCGGCCCACTGCACGTGCACGGCGGCGCTGTAGATCAGCAGCATCGCCGCGATGAAGGCCATCACGGCGAAGATGCTGCCCAGCACCGATTTGTCCGCGATCCGGCCGCCGATGACGTTGCCCGTCACCATGCCGAGACCGTACAACGCCACGACGATCGGCAGGAAGGACGCTGGGAAACCGGCGACATTTGTCATGGTGGGAGCGATGTAGGCGTAGACCGCGAAAAACCCGCCAAATCCGACGATCCCGATCAGCAGCGTCAGCCAGACCTGAAGGCGCTTGAGGGCGCCGAGCTCCGAGCGCAGGCCGGCATCCTGCGGCACAGGCATCAGCGGTACGAACCTGCGGATGCTGACCAGTGTGAGCACTCCCAGCAAGGCAACCAGCACGAACATCAGCCGCCAGCCCAGCTGTTGGCCGATCAGGGTTGCCAGTGGCACACCGACGACATTGGCGATGGAGAGCCCGAGCATCAGCATCGAAATTGCCCGGCCCCGCTTGGTGGGCGCCACCAGCGAGGCGACGATGACGGCGGCAACGCCGAAGTAGGCGCCGTGCGGCAAACCGGCGATGAAGCGGGTGAGCAGGAGGGCCGGATAATCAGCGGCGAAGTACGAGGACAGATTGGCCACGGTGAACAAAACCATCAGCAGTGTGACAAGCGTCTTCCGCCTGATTCGCGCGCCCACTGCGGCGAGCACCGGGGCGCCCACGACGACGCCGAGGGCGTAACTGGAAATGAGGTGCCCGGCCTCCGGGATGCTGACATGGACTCCTTGGGCGATATTGGGCAACAGTCCCATCATGGCGAATTCAACGGTGCCGATGCCGAATCCGCCTATGGCCAGGGAGGCGATCGCAAATGCGGTGTGCCGCGGGGACAAGGGGGCAGCGGTTTTGGTCATTCGCGTCGTTTCTGGGAAGGGAATCCGGAGGACCGGCCGTTCCGGCGCGCTCCCTTAACAGTCTAGGGCGGCCTAGAATGAGGCGGTGACTGTGCGAAAAGAGATTGTCGCCGGAGCCATCGTGGATTCGCTTGTCCGTCCGGAGCGGCTGCTGGTGGCGCGCCGGACGGCGCCACCAGCGTTCGCCGGCATGTGGGAGTTCCCGGGCGGCAAAGTGGAACCGGGCGAGTGGCCCGAGGCCGCGCTGCATCGCGAACTGGCTGAGGAGCTAGGCGTCACCGTCTCGCTGGGGGTTGAACTGCCAGGCCCGACCCCGGAGGGCTGGCCTCTGTCCGGCAGCGCGGTGATGCGCGTCTGGCTGGCCGAGCTGATGCGGGGTGCGCCGGCACCGCTTGAAGACCACGACGAGCTGCGCTGGGTTGACCTGAATGCCCCGGCCGCGTTGCTGGCACTGCCGTGGATCCCGGCGGACCTGCCGATTGTGCTGGCGCTGCTGAGTGTGGCGGTCACCGGAGCCGGCGGCTCTTCCTGAGACTTATGCAGGTTCATCCCTACCGGGGCCGGCGCGACCTATGCCAGACTGTACCTTTGACGTCCGCATCCCAGGAGGATTAGATGAGCGCATCTGACGAGCACGGCGAGGCCACCAAGGACGCGCCAGCCAAAGCGGGAACCAACGAGGAACAAAAACGGAAATTCCGCGAGGCGTTGGATCGCAAAAACAGCCAGCACCACGCCACAGTGGAGACCGCGAACGGAACGAAAATCAGCCAGGTACACGGTTCAGCCTCGCAGAAGCGTGAGTTCCGCCGCAAGAGCGGATAAGCTTTCGGTCACCATCAGCGGGCCCCGGTCCGACGTCGGACCGGGGCTTTGCCGTGTCGTTTACAGTTCAGGGGGAGCACAATGGCAAGTATGGATATGCACAAGACGTACTCTGCAGCAGCGGAAGCCTCAAGCCGACATCCGCATGATTGGGGCAGGGCCATGGCGCAGGCCATGAGCGATCTGGCGACCCAAGTGGGGGCCGGGGCCGACGAGGACAACTACGAGATGTTGTTCGGTAGGACGCTGGCTTTGCACCTCGCCGAGTCCGAGGAGGGTGTGCTCATCACGCTGTCGTGGACACCGGACCGGCCCGATGAGGCCGAGCGCGACCTTGATCCGGACGAACCGGAACCGGATCTGGATTAGTGCATTCGGTCCCATTGCGGCCTTCCCTCGGCGTATGGTGACGAATCAGCAGGATTAATCGATGGAGGATGTCGAATGGAAAAATCGTCCCTGACCGCGGTGACCCGGCAGCAACTCGATAAAGCCCGGACGGCATCCAGCGGCCGCAGCTCCCAGACGGTCTACGGCGGGCATGAGCACGTCCTGCGCCAAACGGTGATCGCCCTGGCGGCAGGGCAAAAGCTGGATGAGCACGAGAATCCAGGCGAGGCCACTGTCTATGTCCTGCGGGGGCGGGTCCGGCTGGCCTCGAGTGCTGTCAGTTGGGACGGCATGTCCGGGGATCTGTTAATCATTCCGGCGGCCCGGCATAGTCTGGAGGCTCTGGAAGACGCCGCCATCCTGCTGACCGTGGCCAAACTCCACTGAGCGGCTGCGCGGCGGAGAGTTCCCGCCGTCCGGTCAGAACAGCGTGCCATCAGAAGAGTGTGGGTTGTGCCCCGGCGGCGCTTCCGCAGGCCACCGGGATCCCGCGGCTGGCACCGGAAGGTACGGATGGCAGACTCCCCTCAGGGTAGCGGGCTTCCTCATGTCGGGCGTCGTGGATGAAGCCGTCCGTGCCGGTAAAGCCGTGCCGGTCTTTGAAGACGTTGATCCGGCCGGATAACCAACGCCGGTAATCCTTGTCCGCATATGACCCGGTGGAATAGAGCCGCTGGAAGCGGGACACCAGTGCCGGCTGCTCCTTGGCCAACCACTGCATGAACCACTCGCGCGTACCCGGACGGAGATAGAGCGCCCCTGCGCTGACCCCCGTGGCGCCTGCTGCGGCAAGGGCGCTGAATAGTGAGTCCAGTGCCTCATCGGTGTCCGTCAGCCAGGGAATTATGGGCATTGCCATTACGCCGCAGGGCAGGCCGGCCTGGCGTAGCCGGCTGATTAGCGCCAATCGGGCTTTGGGAGTTGGCGTACCGGGTTCCAGTGTTTGGGCCAGGGTTTCGTCGGTGAGCGCCAGGGAGATCCCCATCCCCACCGATACCAGCAGTGACGCTTCCTTTAGCCGGGGAATGTCCCGCGCCAGCAGGGTGCCCTTGGTCAGGATCGAAAACGGGGTCCCGGAGTCCGCGAGGGCGCCAATGATGCCCGGCATTAGCTTGTAGCGGCCCTCGGCGCGCTGGTAAGGATCGGTGTTGGTCCCCAGTGCCACATGGTGCCGGCCCCAGCCGGGCCGGAACAATTCTTTGCGGAGTACTTCGCCGGCGTTGATTTTTACCACTACCTGGCTGTCGAAATCCATTCCGGCATCAAAGTCCAGATATGTGTGAGTCTTGCGGGCAAAGCAATAGACGCAGGCGTGGGAGCATCCCCGATAGGGATTGACCGTCCAGTTGAACGGCATCTTGGAACCGGCCGCCACCTTATTCAACACGGATTTTGACATCACTTCGTGGAAGCTGATGCCAGCAAATTCCGGAGTGGTGACCGTACGGACCAGTCCGGCCAGCGGCAGCAGCGGAACCGCTGCTTCCGGCGACTTAAGCTGCTGAGTATCCCACCGCATTGACTTATTCGAACATATATTCTATTAGAGGTCAAGGCCGCCCATTCAGTCCTGACGGCCTTCCTTTTTCTGTTCCAGTGCTCTAGTTTCGTACCAGCAGGATCGAACATGGGCTGAGAGAGGTAGAGGGCAATGAGTGAGGAAATCGGTGAGGGCGGCTATGAGAGTCCGCAGCCCGAAGATGAAGTCCCCGCACCCGACAAAGGTGTTTCTGGGAAGGCCAGTCCTGTGGAGACCGACGACGGACAGAGCGGGAAGCCGAACGGCGACTCCGCCGGAAACGATCGGAATGACGGGGAGCGCGGAAGCGGACAGTAGAAGTGGCTTCCGCGGAAGGCGCGGCTTGGCTTGGCCACAGGTTGCCGGTCCGCCCGGGCCTTGAGGTGCGTCGCCCGCCGGTTGTTCGCCAATGATCAGGGGCTAAGCTGGGGTCATGATTTTGCTGACGGGATTTGAGCCCTTTGATGGGGAATCCGTGAATCCATCTTGGCTGGCGGTCCAGCAGGCGGCGGAGCTTCTGCGGGCGGCGGGACATGCCGTGCGCGCCGTCGAACTTCCATGTGTCTTTGGCCTGGCGGCGGCCGCGATCCGCCGCGCTGTGGATGAGGCGAACCCTGAGCTCGTGCTCGCCGTAGGTCAGGCAGGGGACCGGAGCCGATTATCGCTCGAACGCGTGGCGATCAACGTCGATGACGCCCGCATTCCAGATAATTCCGGTGCGCAGCCCATCGACGAACCTGTTCGTTCAGATGGCCCGGCAGCATACTTCAGCACACTGCCGATCAAGTCCTGCCTGGAGCAGCTGACGGCGGCCGGAGTGCGGGCGGAGGTCTCGCAGACGGCCGGCACTTTCGTCTGCAATCACGTGTTCTATGCCCTGATGGATCATCTGGCCACGCGTGCGCAGCCGGCGGGGATGGCCGAGGTGGTGCGGGGCGGATTTATCCACCTGCCGTACGCGACCGAGCAGGTCCGCACTCAGGACGTGCCCAGCATGGACGTCGCAGTGATGGCACAGGGCCTTGCCGTGGCCGCACTGACAGCGCTGGACACCCGCTCCGATGCGAAGATCGGGGCCGGGGCGCTGCACTGACCGGGTTTGGGAACCACGCACTGCGGCCGGGAGTTAATGTTGGAACAGCAGCATCGGGGCCGCCGGCCGGCGACTGCCAGCAGGAGCCGAGCAAAGGAGCCCGTCCATGTCCAACCTGGCCACCATATTGAGCCAATCCGCGCGGTCCAACCCGTCGGCGGTCGCCGTCAAAATGGATGATGTTGAACTGAGCTATGCCGCCATGGACGGGCTGAGCCGGCAGGTGGCGGGGTTGCTCTCCGCCCATGGCGCGCACCCGGGGGATCGGGTGGCCCTGATCAGTCCCAATCTGCCGCAGATGCCCGCCATCTACTATGGAATCCTGCGCTTCGGTGCCATCGTCGTTCCGCTGAATCCACTCCTGAAGTCCCGCGAAGTGGAATACCATCTCACGAATTCCGGCGCCGCGTTCGCTTTCGCGTGGGAAGGTGTCCTGTCTGAGGTAATTCCGGGCGCGGAGTCGGCCGGAACCGAAGTCATCGCCATCAATGCCGCCCTGATGGCTGAGCTGTCCGCCGCGGATGCTCCGGAGGACATCGCAGAAGCTGCACCGGAGGATACCGCCGTCATCCTCTACACTTCCGGGACCACCGGCCGGCCCAAGGGCGCGGAATTGACGCACGAAAATCTGCTCAGCAACGCCACATTGTCGCGGGATCTGTTCTCCACCTCGGCCGATGACGTCATCTTTGGCGGCCTTCCCTTCTTCCACGTCTTTGGGCAGACCTGTGCACTGAACTCGGCGATCATGAGTGGAGCCATGGTCACGCTGCTGCCTCGATTCGATCCGGTCAAAGCGATGGAAATTCTGCAGCGGGACAAGGTGACTATCCTGGAGGGCGTACCAACGATGTACATGGGCCTGCTCCATGCACCGCACCGGGAACAGTATGACGTTTCCTGTGTTCGGCTCGCCGCCTGTGGAGGAGCGCCGTTGCCGCTGGAAGTGCTGCGTGAATTCGAGAGCTCCTTCGATGCGACCTTGCTGGAGGGGTATGGCCTGTCCGAAACCTCGCCGGTGGTCTGTTTCAATCAGCTGGACGGCATCCGCAAGCCGGGTTCGATCGGCACTGCCGTCCGCGGCGCCCAGTTGCGCGTGCTTGATGAGAACGGGAACGACGTCGATCCTGGCTCCGTGGGTGAGCTCGTGGTATCCGGTGGTTACGTGATGAAGGGGTACTGGAAAAACCCGGAGGCCACCGCAGCCGCCATTGTCGATGGCTGGTTCCACACCGGAGATCTGGCTCGGATGGACGAAGACAAGGTGTTTTTCATTGTCGACCGGAAGAAAGACATGATTCTGCGCGGCGGCTACAACGTCTACCCGCGCGAGGTCGAGGAGGTGCTGTACGAGCACCCGGCGGTGGCGGAGGCGGCCGTCGTGGGCCGCGCCGATGAACTGCAAGGGGAGGAAATCGTCGCCGTCGTCTCTCTTAAGGACGGCGCTGCCGGCGCTGTCGACCTCGAGCAGTTGGCGCAGGAAATCCAGGAATTCGTGAAGGAGCGAATCGCCGCCTATAAATATCCGCGCCGCGTTGTGATTGTCGATGCGCTGCCCAAGGGCCCCACGGGCAAGATCCTCAAGCGCGAAATCAACGTGTAGCTGGCGCTGCCGGGCCCGGAATCAAATCAGTTCCCAACTGACTGTCACAGCGGCTGTGATGCTGGATAGTCCCGGCGGCAGCGGAAGTGCTTGAACGTTGGATGCTCGTGCCATCGCCGGGGCAGAGCCGACGGCGGCATCCCCGCCCTGGCAGATCCGCAGCACCTGTCCCAGCGGGCGTCCCGCCAGGGCGGCGTAATCCTCGGCTTGGGCGCGGGCGTCCTCCCACGCCAGATTCCGTGCTTGCGCTGCTGCTTCTGAAGGGTCGGACACGGCTGGCTCCATGCCGTTGACCCGAACGTCGTTGCCGCCGGTTTCGACAACGGCGGCAACCACGTCCTGCGCTCCGGCCGCGTACTTCTGCCGCACGCTCAGGGTGCTGCTCACCAGGTATCCGGTCACCACGCTGCCGCGGCCTTCCTGCCAGCTGGCCTCCGCCTGGACGGTGAGTGCGCTTGCCGCGTTGTCATCGGCTCCGACACCCAACTCCCGCAGCCGGTCCAGGACGGTGCGCAGGGCCGCGGCGGCCGCGCTGTACGCTTCCCGGACGGACGCACGCCTGGCCTCGATGCCAATGTTCAGGGTCAGAATGTCCGGCTCTTGCCGGGCCGAGCCCCGCCCGGTCACAGTGATATGTGCGCCCCCGGAGAAGTCGGAATTGGGGCCGCGGGCCGCAGAGTCATTCATTTTACAAACCTCTTCAGTACGGGCAGTTCCACATATCCGCCTGCCTCGAGGCCGGCGGAGCGTTCAAAGGGATTTCGGCTGCCCGGGTTCCCCGTTTTCCAGAGCGACCAGAGTGCGGCCACGGCGTACAGCGGAAGAAAAGGCAGCCCCAGACATGCCGCATACTGCGTGCTGTGCCGCTCCTCGTGCGCCAGTAATCGCGGACGATCATCGATAAACGCACGGTCGCCACGATAGATCACCACGTTTCCGACCGTGAATGCCCCGGCTGCCGGAAGCTTGGGCCGGTAGCCAGTGCCCAGCAACAGCCCGCGGGGGCCATGCTCGAGGTGCGTCCGGGTGACAAGTGCGATCAGCACGCCGAAGGCAGTGGAAATATTGAGCAGGTTCAGGACCACCCGTAACCGTTGGCCAGCCGTCATGCCACCATCGTAGTAGCCCGGAACTTATCCTGGACGGGAGCTTTTCCCTCAACAGGCCGCCCCGGATGGAGAAACAAGGAGACACACGATGAACGCAGCAACTACGCCGGAACGAAACGCCTTGGTTGTTGGCGGCACAGGGATCTCCGGCAGTGCCCTGTCCAGGGAACTCGTGGTGCAGGGATGGCAGACCACCAGTCTGTCGCGGAGCCAGCTGCCTTTACAGGAGGGCGCCGCGACCGTCCGTGCGGATCTGACCGACCCGCTGTCCGTGCACGCAGCCTTGGCGGGGCTGAACCCGACGCACGTTTCTTCACGGCGTGGAGCCGCATGCCGACCGAAGCGGAGAACATCACTGTCAATGCCGCCATGGTCCGCAAAGTTCTGGATACTACCGCGGCGTCTGGGCACCTGGAGCATGTCGCACTAGTTACCGGTCTCAAGCACTACCTCGGTCCGTTCGAGGCTTACGGTACTGGTGCGACACGAGACGCTCCCTTCCACGGGGACGAGCCCAGACTGGACGCCCCGAACTTCTACTATGCACAGGAAGACGAGCTGTGGCAGGCCGCCGACCGCCACCGGTTCGCCTGGAGCGTCCACCGTTCACACACCATGATCGGACACGCCATCGGCAATGCCATGAACCTCGTCCCCGGTAATGAGGTGCAGCGGAACGGCGTCACGGACATGACTGACAGCAGGCTACTCGCCCGCCAGATGATCTGGGCCACCAACCCCGGCCTGCCCAGCCAGGCCTACAGCACAGCGAACGGCGATGTCTTCCGCTGGCGATGGATGTGGCCGCGCATCGCACAGATGCTTGGCGTGGAACCAGAGGGCTACGCCCACCGGCCGCGCCCACTGGGAGAGCAGATGGCAGGTAAAGCGGACCTGTGGCGGCAGCTCGTTGAACGCGAGAGCCTCGTGGAACCCGACCTCGCCCGCGTGGCATCCTGGTGGCACACCGACAGTGACCTCAACCGCCCTGTCGAATGTTTCACCGACATGACGCGGAGCCGCAGTGCAGGGTTCACCGACCACGCCGACACTCTCACTTCCTTCGCCACCCTGTTTGACATTCTGCGCAACGACCGTGTGATCCCCGGCTGATACACGCGGCCGCCCCGCTTCCAATGCTCAACCGGCGTCGGCGTGGTTCTCCTTTGGTTTCTCTTCGATGAGCTGGATGAGGTTGCCATGTTCGGGGCTGTCCGGGCGGTTCTACTAGACTGGTCCGGGCGGGAGATCCAAAGGCCCCGCCGTCGTTAACCCTGACCTTAGGTAAGAACAGCAGATGTCTGAGAATACTTCCGTGGCACAGCAACCCGAGGCCACCACCTCCGCCGCGCCTGACCCGACGGACGAGGCGGCCATTAGCGCCGCCGTCGACCGTGCCGTGGCGGCCATTGCCGGCGCCACCAGCCTTGACGAACTCAAAGCTGCACGTTTGGCCCACAGCGGGGAGAAATCTCCACTGAGCCTGGCCAACCGTGGTATTGGCGCTCTGCCCAAGGAGCAGAAGGCGGCCGCGGGCAAGGTTTTGGGCCTCTCCCGCGGGCGTGTTAATCAGGCGCTCGCCGCCCGGACAGAGGAGCTGGAGGCCCAGGACGCCGCGAGGATCCTGGTCGAGGAGACGGTTGATGTCACGGCCGCCCCCCGCCGCCGCCACGCCGGTGCCCGGCATCCGCTGTCCACCCTGCAGGAACGCGTCAGCGACATTTTCGTCGGCATGGGCTGGGAAATTGCGGAGGGACCGGAGCTGGAATCGGAATGGTTCAACTTCGACGCCCTGAATTTCCCGCCGGACCATCCCGCGCGCGAAATGCAGGACACTTTCTTCGTTCAGCCGCCGGAGGCCCACCTGCTGCTGCGCACGCACACCTCCCCGGTCCAGGTCCGGTCCATGCTGGAGCGCGAACTGCCGATTTACGTGCTGTGCCCCGGCAAGGTTTTCCGCACCGATGAGCTGGATGCCACGCACACTCCGGTGTTCCACCAGTTCGAGGGCCTGGCGATCGACCGGAAGCTGTCCATGGCGGACCTGCGCGGGACGCTGGAGCATTTTGCCCGGCAGATGTTCGGCGACGAGGCGCAGATCCGGCTGCGGCCAAACTATTTCCCGTTCACGGAACCGTCTGCGGAGCTCGATATCTGGCACCCAGGGGCCAAGGGTGGTCCGGGTTGGATTGAATGGGGCGGCTGCGGCATGGTTCATCCGAATGTGCTTCGGGCGGCGGGCATCGATCCGGAGATTTATTCAGGTTTCGCCTTCGGGATGGGCATTGAACGAACCCTCATGTTCCGCAATGAGGTGGGCGATATGCGCGACATGATTGAAGGCGATGTACGTTTCAGCGAGCACTTTGGGATGGAGATCTAAGACGTGCGTATTCCTCTTTCTTGGCTGCGCGAGTATGCTCAGGTTCCGGCTGGTGCCAGAGCCGAAGACGTGATGGCGGATTTAGTCCGGGTAGGACTGGAAGAAGAAGGCGTCCATCGCCCCACCGATCAGCTGCAGGGCCCGATCGTGGTGGGCCAGGTGCTCTCGATGGTGCCGGAGCCGCAATCCAATGGCAAGACCATCAATTGGTGCCAGGTTCGGGTAATCCCCGAGGGTGCCGCGCAGACCCTCAGCGGGGACGGCATTGACCCCTCCGGTGTGCAGGGCATTGTCTGTGGTGCGCACAACTTCGCGGTCGGAGACAAGGTCGTGGTCACCCTGCCTGGCTCCGTCCTGCCCGGGGACTTCCGGATTTCGCCGCGAAAGACCTATGGCCACGTCTCTGCCGGCATGGTCGCCTCGGTGCGCGAACTCGGCATTGGCGAGGACCATGACGGCATCCTGGTGCTGTCCACGCTGGGATTGGATCCGGAGCCGGGCAGCGACGCGATGGAACTCCTCGGTCTGTACGACCAAGCGGCTGAAATCAATGTCACCCCGGACCGCAGTTACTGCTTCAGTATCCGCGGGGTGGCCCGCGAGTATGCGCACGCCACCGGAACACGGTTCAAAGACCCGGCCGACGGCGTGCACGTCGCCACCGCGGCGGGCCCGGGCTACCCGGTCCGAATTGAGGATGCGGCGCCGATCTACGGCAAATTGGGCTGCGATCGTTTCGTTGCCCGCACAGTGCGTGGCATCGACGCGGGCGCGCCCACCCCTGTCTGGATGTCCTCCCGACTCCGGCTGGCCGGCATGCGCTCCATCTCCCTCCCGGTGGACATTTCGAACTACGTCATGTTGGAGCTGGGCGAGCCGCTGCACTGCTACGACCTCGATAAACTGTCGGGGGACATCGTGGTGCGGCGCGCCAATCCGGGTGAAACCCTGAAGACCCTGGACGCCAAGGTCCGCACCCTGGATCCGGAAGATCTGCTGATCACGGATTCCTCCGGCGGCATCGGCATCGCCGGCGTGATGGGCGGGGCGTCCACCGAGACTTCGTCGCGCACCGTCAACATTTTGGTGGAGGCCGCACGCTTCGATGAGATCTCGGTGGCCCGCTCCCGCCGGCGGCATAAGCTGCCCTCCGAGGCGTCCAAGCGGTTCGAACGTGGCGTTGACTGGCAGATCGCTGATGTTGCTGCCCAGCGGGCGGTGGATCTGCTGGTGTCCTTGGCAGGCGGCACCGCCGACGAAACCGGCACGGACGTTGGAACGGCTCCGGAACCGGTGCTGATTCAACTCACGGACACCTACGCCTCCGGCCGGATTGGCATTGACTTCACTGACGCGGAAATCACCACGTCGTTGCTGGATCTGGGCGCCACGGTGGACAAGACCGCATCCGGGAACGAAACAACGTATACCGTGACGGTGCCCAGCTGGCGCACCGACCTGCGGATACCGGATGACCTGACGGAGGAAATTGCCCGCCTGGTTGGTTATGACAAGATTCCCGCCACGCTTCCGGTGGCCCCGCCCGGACGCGGGCTGTCCCGCGTCCAGCAGCAGCGCCGTCGGCTGCTCCAGGCGCTGGCCGACGCAGGCCTGACCGAAGTGATCGCCTACCCCTTTGTGTCCAAGCTCAGCAATGACACTTTCGGAACCGCGGATGCCGCCGTTTCGGCTCCGGCAGTCAAACTGGCGAATCCGATCAGCGAGGAACACAGCTTCCTGCGCACCTCCATCCTGCCCGGGCTCATCGAGATCGCCAAGCGCAACCATTCGCGCGGATTTCGCGATCTGGCGCTGTACGAAGCGGGGCTGGTGTTCCTGCCGGAGGAGAAAATGGGTACCGCCACGGTTCCGCCGCTGGGCCTGCGGCCGCCCGAGGAGGTGCTGGACGCTCTCTACGACGGTCTGCCGGAGCAGCCGCTGCACGTCGCCGCGGTGCTGACGGGTAAAGATTCGCCGCTGGCCGCCGGACATTCGGCACGGTCCTGGGACTGGGCCGACGCGCTGGACATAGTCCGGTTGATGGGTGACATCGTGGGCGTGGAGGTCGCTGTCAGCCAGGGATCGCACCAGGCATTCCACCCGGGGCGAACCGCACGTCTGGCGCTGCGCACCGGTGAACTGCTCGGTTACGCCGGCGAACTGCATCCGAAACTGCTCACGGAGCTGAATATGCCGGCACGGTCCGTGGCACTGGAAGTCAACGCCGATCTGCTCTTCGAAGCGGCCGCGGACGTCATCGTGGCCAAGCCCATCTCCACTTTCCCGATCGCCACCCAGGACGTTGCGCTGGTGGTTCCAGCCGATGTTCCGGCCGACGACGTCCTGGCGGCGCTGCGCGAGGGCGCGGGGGAGCTGCTGGAGGATGTTGCCCTGTTCGATGTTTATTCCGGTGCGGGCATTGAGGAAGGCAAAAAGTCATTGGCGTTTGGGCTGCGCTTCCGGGCAGCCGACCGGACTCTGACAGCCGAGGAGGCATCCGAGGCCCGAACCGCTGCGGTCGCCGTCGCCGCCGGGCGTTTCGGGGCCGTCCAGCGTTAGGCGGACCTTCTGCGCAACGAGACCCCCGTTGGGTGGGCAGATTACTGTTCTGGGCGAGTTCTAGCGAACGTTGCAACACCCCCGACTAATCGGGAGTTGCAGCACCCATGGAATCAGCAGCAGTAAGTAGTTCATCGTTTTTGGGGAAGGGTTCGTCTTTTACGCAAGGGTCGGGTTTCCCGGTCAGGTCACGT
>NZ_JADPVH010000034.1 GCF_026932795.1 Paenarthrobacter sp. Z7-10
CGGACTGCTGCGCCACCCGGACCGTGCCCGCCGTCGTGCCTGATCCCGAAATCGCCACGACCACGTCGCCGCGTTGAACCGACGGCGTGGTGCTTTCCCCGATGACGTGCACCGGCAGGCCGAGGTGCATCAGGCGCATCGCAAACGCCTTTGCCATCAGGCCACTGCGGCCCTCGCCGGCGGCGAAGATTCGCGGCGCGCCGGCCAACACATCAGCCAGGCGTCGGACATCCTCCCGCTCGACGCGCTGCACCACCGTGGTGATCTCGGAAAGGACGACGTCCAACAAGTCCAATTGCTGCTGGCCGGATGGGGCCATGTTGGTTTTCTTCATCGCGATGCCACCCCACGTTCGGCGGCGTCAGCGGCGGCACGGACTGTCCGGGCCGCCGCGACAGGATCGCCGGCGCCGGTGATCGCGGAACCAACGATGGCGCGGAGATTCTGGACTCCGCCAAGCGAAGCCAGTTCGTGCGGTCCGAGGCCACCGGCAACGGCCACCGGATGTCCGTAGGCCCACGGCCCCAGGAGGTGGCCCGGCTCGGCACCGGATTGCTGCGCGTCCTTGCCGATATGCGCGGCCAGCACAACGTGGGAGGCCAACCGGGCCGCCAGTGCAGAGCGCCTCAGCTCCGGCACCACCATCAGGTCGACGACGGCTTCCAGGCCCCGCTCCGCAGCCACCCGGACTGCCGTGTCGACGGTAACATCCTCCGCGAGGGCCAGCACCGTTGCCGATGATGCACCGGCATCGAAGGCTAGTCCGAATTCGAACGCGGCGTCGTCCACGGTCTTGAGGTCGGCCAGGACCGGCTTACCAGCGGCGGCCTCGACAATCTGTGCCACCGCGTCCACACCGTAGTGCTTAACGAGAGAGGTGCCCACCTCGATCCAATCTGCATAGGGTGCGACGGCTCGGGTGATGTCGATTGCCCGCCGTAGTGACATCCGATCGAGTGCGATCTGCAGCTGCACTGGTTACTTCCGTTCTGCTGGGTGGAGCTTTCATGGTTCGATTTACAGTGCGTCCTCGGCCAGGTCCGTTCAAGACGGGTCCTTACCCAGGTCCGCCCACGACAGGACGGGACTCAATTCAGGGCAACCGCCAGGTGCTGTTCCGCCAGGAACGCGGCAAGCGACGGCCGGTCCGGAAGGCCGTCCTTGTCGCCGCTGCTGGTGGTGGCAAGCGCGCCGATCGCCGCGGCCCTCTCCAGCGCGGCCTCGACCGACAGGCCTTCCAGGTGCGCGCTGATCAGGCCGGCGGCGAACCCGTCCCCGGCGCCGACGGTATCGACCACCTCCACCGGGAAGATCGGGCGGTCCCAGCGGCCGGCACGCGTGTGCAGGGAGGCGCCCTGTACGGCGGCCTTCACGATGACGCGTTCGGCACCGAGGTCCAGGTAGAACCGGGCCACCTGGTCCGCGTCTGCACCGGGCAGACCGGACAACAGGCGCCCCTCGGTCAGACCAGGCAGAACCCAATCGGCGGTGGCGGCAACATCGTTTGTCACCTGGATCATTTCTTCCTTCGACGCCCAGAGGCCGGCCCGCAGATTCGGATCAAAAGAGACCGTCGATCCGGATTCCCGGGCTATCGTGATGGCCCGGAGCGTGAAGGCACGTGTGCTGGGCGAGAGCGCGAGCGGTATTCCTGTCACGTGGAGATGGCGTCCCAAGGCGATATAGGCATCCGTGGCGGGCGACGGCGCCAGGCGGCTGCCGGCCGAGTTCCTCCGAAAGTACGCGACTTCGGGGTCCCCACCGTCCGCACGGCTCTTGAGCTGGAATCCCGTGGCGGCCTCTGGGTCAAAGGAGACCGCAGCGGTGTCGACGCCGTGGCTGGCCAGCTCCGCGAGCGCAAAGCGGCCAAAATGGTCCTCCCCCACGCGGCCCACCCAGCCAACTCGATGGCCCAGCCGGGCGAGCCCGATCGCGACGTTCGTTTCCGCTCCGGCCAAGGCACGGTTGAAATTCGCCGCGCGTTCCAATGGCCCCGACTCGGTGGCAACGAACATCGCCATCACCTCCCCGAAGGTGACGACATCGAGCATCTGGCCGTTCACGACTCTGCCCCGGCGGCCGCGGGGACGGGATCCGCAGCCGCGGTACTCTCCAGCTGGCCGAGCAATGGTGAGCTGATCGAGACCCTGTCCCCGGGCTGAATCCTGCCGACCTCACCGGGGGCCCCGGTGAGCACCACGTCCCCGGGTCCCAGCGTCATGAAGGAGGTGATGTACACCAGCACCTCCACGACGCTTCGAGCCAGATTCGCGGTGCTTCCCGATTCGAGCGGCACTCCGTTAATGCTCAAGGTGAGCTGCACCTCCGAGGGATCAAGCCCGGTTTCGAGCCAAGGTCCCAGCGGGGTCCAGCCGTCGAAGCCTTTGGCTGTTGTCCAGAGCGGATCGCTCACTTGGAGGTCCCGCGCAGTGACATCGTTTGAGAGCGTGAAACCGAGCACGTGCCGGAGGGCGTCCGCCGGGGTGAGGTGCCGCGCCGTCCGGCCGATCACGACGGCAAGTTCGGCTTCGGCGTCCACCCGTCCAATGCCTGGCGGTATCGGGATTGCGCTCCCGGGACCGGTCAGCGCCCGGGCCGGTTTGAAAAAGGCCTGCGCCGGCAGATTCCGATCTGCGGGCCCGGTGTTGTGCGCCATGCCCACCACGTTCATTGGTGTGGCCGGCGGCAGCAGGCGGGCGCCCCTCAGCGGCACCCGCTCACCGGTGGCAACCGCCGCGCCCGGCCACGGGTCCTCGATCAGCACCAGGGTGGGACCGTCGACGACGGCCCACCTGGGGCCGCCGTCGTGCTCTACACGGGCGAGCCTCACGCACGCCCTCTTCGGCTCTCGCTGGAGAGCGGCAGCTGCGCCCCGGGTAGCGTGCGTGAGCCTGCGGCGGAACGCACCCACAACATGATCGCGGCCGCCGCGGCAAGGGACGCGGCCATCAGCAGGAAGGATGCCGAGGAGGAACCGGTGAGGGAATCGAGCCATCCGACCAGGTAGCTGCCGATGAACCCGCCGATGGCACCGAAGGAGTTCACCACGGCAATGGCCGGTGCCGCGATTGCCCGCGGCAAGAACTCGGAGATGTTCGCAAAGTACGGGCCGTAGGGTGCGTACATGGCGGCGCCGGCGATAATCAGCAGCGGATAGGAGAGCCAAAAACGATCCGGACCCAGAAGGTATGAGCCGTAGAAGGCAACAGCCCCCAGCGCGAGCCACGGCCAGACGTACCGGTTGCGGTTTCCCGAGCGGTCGGAGGCGCGGCTGTTGATCACCATGACGATGATGGCCAGCGCGTAGGGCGCGCCGGAGAGCAGCCCCGTCAAGCCGATGCCTTGGCCGGATCCGGCTTTGACAATGGTCGGGAGCCAGAAGACGAACCCGTAGATGCCCAGGCTCCAGAGCAGGTATTGGATGGAGAGCAGGACGACGTTGCGCGAGCGGAGCGCGGCCGTCAGGCCACCCTGGACCGCGGGGATCGACTTTTGTTCGGCCTCCAGTGCATTGATGACCTGGTCCCGCTCCGTGGGGTTGAGCCACTTCGCATCTTGTGGCCGGTCGGCCACCAGTTTACGGAAGACGAAGGCCCAGATAATCGCCGGGATGCCTTCAAGAATGAACATCCAGCGCCATGAGGTCGCCTCGATCAGGAATCCCGACACCACCGTCAGCCAGAGTACCGTGACCGGGTTTCCGAGGATCAGGAAGGTGTTCGCCCGGCCGCGCTCGGCCTTGGTGAACCAGTGAGCCAGGAAGATGACCATGGCTGGGAGCACCGCGGCTTCGACGACGCCGATGAGGAACCGGACGATGATCAGGAGGGTCACATTTTGGATCACGCCCTGGGCTGCCGCGAGAACGCCCCAAAGAATGAGGCTCCAGAAAATCAGCGTGCGCACGCTGCGCTTCTCCGCGTACTGCGCTCCTGGCACTTGGAAGAGGAAGTAGCCGATGAAGAACGATGCGCCGATCAGCGCGGAAACGCCGCCGGTGATCCCGAGATCCTGCTTCATCCCACCGGCGACGGCGATCGAATAGTTCGACCGGTCCAGGTAAGCCAGGCTGTAGGTGATGAAGGCGATCGGCAGCAGTCGTGCCCAACGCTGATGGCCCAAAACGTCTCCCACCGTGGTGCCCGGGTTGGGCGAGCGCCCGGCTCCGGTAGATCCCTGGGGCTGGTGCGCCCCTGATTGCGTGTCCATATAGGCTCCCTTGCCAGAATTGGAGGATTATCTGTAACTCCCATATTATGGGAGCAACTCTCATCAGATAGAAACAGCATGCCTCCGGTCCCGTGCCCCTGTCAAGGAATTAGTTCAGCATCCGGGCGATGTTCCCGTATGGTGGGAGTCGAGAGAGCTTTGGAGGCTGAGATGACCGAAACTGCTACCGAGGTTGATGACCCGGCAGAAGTGCCGAAAAGCAGCGAACGGGACATGGTGGCCAAGGCTTTGGGCCTGCTGGGCCGGCTGGGCGAGCACCCAAACGGCGCCGCAGCCGCCGAGCTGGCACGTGAGTGCCAGCTTCCGCTAAGTACCGCACACCGGCTGCTGGGGTCACTTGTCCGGAACGGCTTTCTGGAGTTTGAGCCGAAATCGCGCCGCTACACCTTGGGCCTTCAGGTGTTCGTGCTCGGGCAGTCCGTAGCCCAAGCCCGCGGGCTGACGGGGATGGCGCGTCCGATCCTGGAGGAAGTCTCAGCGCTGACGGGCGAGGCAACGCTGATGGCGGTCCGGGACGGGAATCAGCAACTGTACGTCCACTCGGTCCAGGGGCCCCAAGGCGTCAGCGTTATCGGCAGGCCGGGTGCCCACGGTCCACTGCACTGCACCGCCCAGGGCAAAGTACTGGTCTCCATGGCACCACAAACCATTCGAGAAGACCTGTTGAGCAGCCTGGAGCTAACCGCCAAAGGCCCCAACTGCATCACCGACCGCCAGCTTTTCCGTGCGGCCCTAGACGAAGTGCGGACCCGCGGTTGGGCCTTGGCCGATCAGGAACACGAGGCCGGCATCCGCGCCGTGGCTGTCCCCGTTCTCGGACCCGATGGCGTGGCACTCGCCGCGATCTCGACCGCCGCGCCGGCCTACCGGACCAGCATCGAACAGCTCATCGAATACGTGCCGGTGCTCACGGCCGCCGCTCGCCGGATCGCCGTTCGGATGCCGTCGCGCTGAGCTCCGGTTACTAGCCCCCGCTACAAGTCCCCCGGCTCCAAGAGCCGGGCTACAGCGCGAAGGTCCCGCCCGGCTGCGGCGAGTGCTTGAGTTTGACGGCCGCCGGGTCTTGATTCGGAGCGACGCCGATGCTGAGTTTGGTGAAGTCCAGCCTGGCATCCCGGAGGCAAGCTTTGATGCCTGCAACGGCTTTCGCCGGGTCCGGTGCCAGTGTGAAGATATTGAGTTTGCCACCACCCAGTTCGGTCCGATCGACGATGCCGATTCCCCGCCAGGCGAAGTGGGACGTGATGGCGTCTTTGGCCTTGCGCTCGAGGTAGCGGTCCCGCTCCGTGCCCTCGGTGGTCTTAAGTGCGTATTGGGCAATCACCCAATACTGTTCTTCGGGCGGGATGACGGTGTATCCGTCCTGGCTGCATTGTTCCTGAAACGCGGCAAGGAGGGCCTCGGCGGCTTCGGCGGACGCAACATCGCTCTCCTGGGTGGCGCTCTGATGCCCCACGGCGCCGTGGTTGACCACCAGTTGCCCGTCATCCTCGTCGTACCACGACTCGCGGAACTGCAGCACGCCGTCCTCGGACTTCCGGTACATTCTGACAATGCTCATGATCGTCCATTCTTGAACCAGGCGGCACCTAACCCGTCGAAGGGTGACTGCCGCGCTTTAACTGCCGCTTGAAAGCGGTTCGTGGGTTGCCGAGCCCATGGGTTGCCGACGGTCACAGCTGTGGAAGCTGTCCGGTGTGCGGGGCCGGAGCCCCCGGCAGCGGGCGGGCGAAGGGGACCTTGGTGCCCAAGACTTGGGCGACGACGTCGTGCGCCACGCGCTGGGCGGTCAGGCCCACCCGTTCCAGCACTTCCGATCGGGTGCCATGATCGAGGAACTCAACCGGCAAGCCCACCTCGTTCAGTGCCGTGTCGATGCCGGCAGCCCGCATATCTTGCCGCAGGCGGGATCCCACTCCACCTGCACGGACGCCGTCTTCGATCACAATCACAATCCGGTGCTGGTCCGCCAGCGAGATGATCGACTTCGGGACCGGCAGCACCCACCTCGGGTCCACCACCGTGGAACTGATGCCTTGGGCCCCAAGCCGGTTCGAAACGTTCAGCGCCAGTTCGCTCATGGCGCCCACGCTGACAATGAGCACATCGTTGTCCACGGATCCAACCGGACGGCGTGCCAGCACGTCGACGCCGTCGTGCAGTCTCTCGAGCGCTTCGACTTCGGCGCCGACACTGCCTTTGGAGTACCGAACCACGGAGGGGCCATCCTCAATGGCCACGGCCTCACGCAGCTCCTCGCGCAATCGGCTGGCGTCGCGCGGTGCCGCCAGATGCAGGCCCGGAACGATCTGCAGCAAGGACATGTCCCACATGCCGTGATGGCTGGCGCCGTCGGGTCCTGTTACTCCGGACCGGTCCAGCACCACTGTCACACCGGCCTTGTGCAGGGCAACGTCCATCAGAAGCTGGTCAAATGCGCGGTTCAGGAAGGTGGCATAAATAGCCACCACCGGGTGCAGTCCGCCAAACGCCATCCCCGCTGCGCTGGTGAAGGCGTGCTGCTCGGCAATGCCGACGTCGATCACCCGGTCGGGGTGACGCTCTGCAAACTTGTGCAGGCCAACGGGGATGAGCATGGCACCGGTAATGCCCACGATGTCCGAACGCTCATCGGCAATGTCCGCAATTTCGTCGGCGAAGACACCAGTCCACGACTTCCCGCCGGGAGCATCCAGCGGCTCCCCGGTTTCGGGATCGATGATGCCCACGGCATGGAACTGATCGGCCTGATGCGCCCGGGCGGGAGCGTATCCACGACCCTTCTCCGTCATCGCGTGGACAATGACCGGGCCGGCATAATTCTTCGCTGTGGTCAGCGCGGCCTCCATCGCTTTCTGGTCGTGGCCGTCCACGGGGCCAATGTATTTCAGCCCCAAATCGTCAAAGAGTCCCTGCGGCGCCCACCAATCCTTGACGCCTTTTTTGGCGGCGTGCAGGCTCTTGTAGATGAACTGCCCGCCCAGACCTCCGCCTTGCAGCCGGGCTTTGGCCCAGCCCATTGTGTCCTCGTATTTGCGGTGCGTGCGGACCTGGTCGATGGCTGGCCGCAGTGAGGCAAGGTAATCAGCCAGCCCGCCGACGGTTGGGGCGTACGAGCGGCCGTTGTCGTTGACAACTATCACCACCCGCCGGCGTTTATCCGCGGCGATATTGTTTAACGCCTCCCACGTCATGCCGCCGGTCAGCGCACCGTCGCCCACCACGGCGACGACGTAGCGGTCACCTTCGCCGGTCAGCTGACGCGCCCGTGAGATTCCGTCAGCCCAGGACAGCGACGAGGAGGCGTGAGAATTTTCGACGATATCATGCACGGATTCGGCGCGTGATGGATAGCCGGAGAGGCCGCCCTGCTGGCGAAGGTTGGAGAAATCCTGCCGGCCGGTCACCAGTTTGTGGACATAGGACTGATGGCCGGTATCGAAGACGATGCTGTCGCGGGGGGAATCAAAGATCCGGTGGATGGCCAAAGTCAGTTCGACGACGCCAAGGTTAGGTCCCAGATGTCCCCCGGTCTGGGAAACATTGCTGATCAGGAAGCGGCGGATCTCCGCCGCCAACTGTTCCATTTGATCGCTGCTGAGCTTGCTGAGGTCCCGCGGATGCGCGATGGTCTCCAAAAGTCCCATAGATACCCTCCTCGGAAAATCGGCCGGACGTGGATTTAACTCTAACGCGTGGTCGGCGCCTACCGTGCCGGACCTGTCCGGCAACGGCAAAACCCCGGGCCGAACGGTTTCCCGTCCGGACCGGGGCCGGTTGATGCCTTCAGCGTCAGTGGCTCAGTTGACCGAAATCTGCCGCAGGACGTACTGCAGGATGCCGCCGTTGCGGTAGTAGTCGGCTTCGCCGGGCGTATCGATGCGCAGATCGGCGTCGAAGGACTTCTCTGAACCGTCCGCGGACTTGGCGCGCACGGTCAGCGTCTTGGGCGACGCGCCCTCGTTCAGGGCTGTCACTCCCTCGATGGAAAAGATCTCCGTGCCGTCCAAGCCCAGCGTTTCTGCGGATTCGCCCTTGGGATACTGCAGCGGCAAAACGCCCATACCGATCAGGTTGGAGCGGTGGATGCGCTCGTAGCTCTCGGCGATTACGGCCTTGACGCCCAGCAGCGCGGTTCCCTTGGCTGCCCAGTCGCGGGAGGAACCTGAGCCATACTCCTTTCCGGCCAGCACCACCAGCGGCGTACCGGCCGCCTGGTAGTTGACCGAGGCGTCGTAAACGAACGCCTGCGGTGCGCCGTCCTGGCTGAAGTCCCGGGTGTAGCCACCTTCGACCCCGTCGAGGAGCTGGTTCCTGATCCGGATGTTGGCAAACGTTCCACGGATCATTACTTCGTGGTTTCCCCGGCGCGAGCCGTAGGAGTTGAAGTCCTTGCGCTCCACGCCGTTCTCCAGCAGGTACTTCCCGGCCGGGGTATCCGATTTGAAGGATCCCGCCGGGCTGATGTGGTCCGTCGTAACGGAATCGCCCAGTTTGAGCAGCACCCGGGCATCGGAGATGTCCGTTACGGGCTCCGGTGTTGCCTTCATGCCCTCGAAATACGGTGGCTTGCGCACGTAGGTGGACTTGGCATCCCACTCGAAGGTGTCCCCTGCCGGCGTGGGCAGGGCCCGCCAGCGCTCGTCGCCGGCGAAGATGGCATCGTAGGAGTTGGTGAACATCTCCTTGTCAATGGAGGCGTCCATGACTTCCTGGACCTCGATGGGGTTGGGCCAGATATCCGAAAGGAAAACGTCCTTGCCGGCCTCGTCCTGGCCCAGCGGATCGGCTTCAAAATCGAAGTCCATCGTTCCGGCCAGAGCGTAGGCGATGACCAGCGGCGGAGAGGCAAGGTAGTTCATCTTGACGTCCGGATTGATCCGGCCCTCGAAGTTCCGGTTGCCCGAAAGGACCGCCGTGACGGAAAGGTCGTTATCCGCGATGGCTTGGGAGATCTCCGGTTCCAACGGTCCGGAGTTACCAATGCAGGTGGTGCAGCCATATCCAACCGTGAAGAAGCCCAGTTTTTCCAGGTACGGGATCAGCCCGGACTTCTCGTAGTAGTCAGTGACGACCTTCGAGCCGGGAGCAACCGAGGTCTTGACCCATGGCTTGGACGCCAGGCCCTTGTTGACGGCATTGCGGGCCAGCACCGCGGCAGCCAGCATCACCGAAGGGTTGGAAGTGTTGGTGCAGGAGGTGATGGCGGCGATCGACACCGCACCGTGGTCCAACTCGAACTCTTTGCCGTCCGCAGTGGTTACGTGGATCGGATTGGTAGTGCGGCCATCGGCGTTGGCAGCGGCGGAGACCACCTTGCGGCTGTTGTCCGAGACCCGGGTGCCCGGATGCGTGAATGAGGGCGCGTCGGAGGCCGGGAAACTTTCCTCCAGGGCCTCGTCCACCGTGTTGCCCTGCGCTTCCGCGTCCCCGGCGACATAGTTTTTCAGGTCCTCGCGGAATTGCGCCTTCGAGGCAGTCAACTCAATGCGGTCCTGCGGTCGCTTCGGACCGGCAATGGACGGCACGACGGTGGAGAGGTCCATTTCCAAGTACTCGGAGAACTTGATCTCGATGGAGGGATCGTGCCACATCCCCTGTTCCTTGGCGTAGGCCTCCACCAGGGCCAACTGCTCTTCGGAGCGGCCGGTCAGGCGCAGGTAGTCCATCGTGACCTCATCGATGGGGAACATCGCAGCGGTGGATCCGAATTCCGGGCTCATGTTGCCGATGGTGGCGCGGTTAGCCAGCGGCACCTCAGCGACGCCGTCGCCGTAAAATTCCACGAACTTGCCCACGACGCCGTGCTGGCGCAGCTTCTCGGTGATGGTCAGCACGACGTCGGTCGCGGTGGCTCCGGCAGGAATAGCACCGGTGAGCTTAAAGCCCACGACGCGCGGGATCAACATGGAAACGGGCTGGCCAAGCATGGCAGCCTCGGCTTCGATGCCGCCGACGCCCCAACCAAGCACGCCAAGACCGTTGACCATGGTGGTGTGCGAATCGGTGCCGACGCAGGTGTCCGGGTAGGCGCGCAGGACGCCGTCGACCTCCCTTGTCATGATGGTGCGCGCGAGGTATTCGATGTTGACCTGGTGCACAATACCCATGCCTG
The DNA here is from genome assembly GCF_026932795.1 of Paenarthrobacter sp. Z7-10. Classification (GTDB taxonomy): domain Bacteria; phylum Actinomycetota; class Actinomycetes; order Actinomycetales; family Micrococcaceae; genus Arthrobacter_M. The sequence goes on from NZ_JADPVH010000034.1 coordinate 10,346, forward strand.
GCGGGACAACCTTGAAGTCGTCAAAGGCCGTCTGGCCCCAGCGCAGGAACTGATAGCGCTCGCCATTGCGCTGGTACTCCATGTCCATATTGCGTTCGACGGCGCTGGCGTTGCCAAACACGTCGATCTGGACAGAGTGGTCAATGACCATTTCGGCCGGAGCCAGCGGATTGACCCGCTTGGGGTCCCCTCCGAGCTCCTTTACCGCCTCGCGCATGGTCGCAAGGTCCACGATGCAGGGAACACCCGTGAAGTCCTGCATGATCACGCGTGCGGGGGTGAACTGGATTTCGGTATCCGGCTGTGCATCCGGATTCCAGCCGGCCAGAGCACGGACGTGGTCCGCAGTTATGTTGGCGCCGTCTTCGGTGCGCAACAGGTTTTCCAACAGCACCTTCAGGCTGAACGGAAGGTTTTGGGCACCTTCTACCGAATTCAACCGGAAAATCTCGTACTCGGTCCCGGCTACATTGAGTATGCCTTTGGAACCAAAACTGTCCACATTCGTCATGATTGGACTCCTCTCGCCACAGCCTTTATCTTGCCACGCGGCCGTTACCCCGCTAGTTAGGGCAGCCTTACTCCCGCTCCGAGACGGCTCCCGCTCTCTTGAGCGAGCGGTAAAGGACCTCGATACCCGCGCAGCCAAGCACAACTACGCCCATCGTAACCGCAAGCAGGTCCCCTGTTGGCACCTGTAATGCAAAGAATTCCCGCCCGAAGGGGACCGCGAGCACCGCGGCAAGCAGGGCTGCCATAGCGGCGACCAGCAATGCCCGCCATCTGTCGAATGGCCGCGCCAATGCGGACAGCACCCACAGAGCCACCAGCAGGACCGCCATGGTGGCAGCCGTCTGGCCCGAGCGGATCTGCCCGCCAGGATCCAACTCCGGGTTCGGAAACGCCCGGGCGTATGAGTAGACGGCCAGAATGCAGGCACTGATAATGAGGCCGGCGGGAATTGAGAACATCAGGCAGCGCCGCAGGAAACCCGGCTGGTACCGGCGTTTGTTGGGCAGCAGAGCCAGAAAGAACGCCGGAATGCCGATAGTCAGGGAGCTGACGATGGAAAGCTGCCGCGGCAGGAATGGGTACTGCCACAGCAGCACGCCAATCACCAGCGAAATGACCACGGCGTATGCGGTCTTCGTCAGGAACAGGTTGGCCACCCGTTCCACGTTGGCGATCACCCGCCGCCCCTCCGCAACCACTCCGGGCATCCGGGAGAACGCGCCGTCCAGCAGCACCAGCCGCGAAACCGCTTTCGTGGCGGCGGCCCCCGATCCCATCGCAATACCGATGTCCGCGTACTTCAGGGCCAACGCATCATTAACGCCGTCCCCGGTCATGGCGACCACGTGGCCGCGCTGCTGCAGCGCGAGGACAATGGATTTCTTCTGTTCAGGGGTGACCCGGCCAAGTACGTGTTCGCGCTCCAGTACCTCGGCAATGCCGTCGGGATCGGTGGGCAGTCCGCGCGCGTCATAGCCCTCCCCCACATGGACAAAGCCCACCTCTCGGGCAACGGCCGCCACGGTCCGCGGGCTGTCTCCGGAAAGGATCCGCAACGCCACCCCTTGCTCACGGAAGTAACGCAGCGTTTCCGCAGCATCTGAGCGGACCTTTTCGCGGAACGTCAACAACATCACCGGCAGCAGTCCCGAGGGTAACCGCGGCGGCAGTCCGGCCGTTGCTGAGGGCAACAGACCGGGCGTTATCTGCGGGGGGCCGCCAGTGGTTGCCGACGGCGGCCCGCCGGGGGTTGCCGACAGCAGCCCCGGTTTCGAATCACGTCCCCGCTCAGCTTCGACCGGCTCCGGCGTGTGGGCCAGGACCAAGGCCCGGAGCCCCAACGCCGACAGCGCCGCGGCTTGGTTCAGGGCTTCGCCATGCCGGAGGTCGGCCGCATCCAGCACCATCTCGGGCGCTCCAAATACCCATGTCCCGGCGATCGGGGCGGCATGCCCTGAGTGGAACCGGTCCGCCTCCGCGGTGTCGAAGCTCACAGCGCTCCACTTGCGCGCACTGTTGAACGGGACGGCATGCAACGGCGCGATGCCCGGAATCTCGGCAAAGCTTGAACGCAGGGACGCCGCAGTGGCGTTGGCAGTTTCCTGTCCCGCCAGCCAGCCCAGCACAAGCTCCCAGCCAACCGGCGCGGCCGACGTCACCCGGTGGGGGCCGTCAAAAATGATTTCGCCTTCGGTTAGGGTTCCCGTCTTGTCCAGGCAGATCATGTCCACCCGCGCCAGCCCTTCTACGGCGGGCAGCTCCTGCACCAGCACCTGGCGGCGGGCCAGCGTGACGGCCGCCAATCCAAACGAAATGCTGGTCAGCAGGACCAGGCCTTCGGGAATCATCGCCACGATGCTGGCAACGGCGCTGACCACCGCGCCTTTCCACTCCCCTGTCGCAATGGCCGCTTCCCAGCCACCCTTGGCCTGCATTTGCGAATTGACCACCAGCACAATAATCGGAATCAGCGCCCACGTGATGTAGAGGATAATCCGGTTGATGGCATTGCGGATTTCCGAATTCACCAGCGAAAAGCGCTTGGCTTCGGCGGTCAGCACGCTGGCGTAGGACTCGGCGCCTACCCGGATGACTCGGGCGGCTCCCGAACCGGCAACCACCGCCGAGCCGGAGAGCACCTCGGCGCCGGGCTCCTTGAGCTCAGGCTCCGATTCCCCGGTCAGCAGCGACTCTTCCACCTCCAGACCCTCGACCGAGAGGATCACGGCGTCGGCTGGAATTTGGTCCCCGCTGCGGAGCACCAGCACATCGTCGTGCACGACGGCGGCCACTGCTATGTTCTGCACCTCGCCGGCGCGCAGCACCCGGGCAGTCGGCGCATGCAGGACGGCCAATCGATCCAGGGCGCGCTTCGCCCGATACTCCTGCACGACCCCGATCGCCGCATTGGCCAGCACAATGAAGCCGAACAGGGCATCCCGGGGATCGCCTACCGCCAAAACGATCAGCAGGCAGGCGCCGAGTACGGCATTAAACAGCGTGAAGAGGTTGGCCCGCAGGATCTGCCAGATACTGCGGCTGCTCTCATGTGGAACGGCGTTGGTCAGGCCGGCGGCATGCCGGACGCGCACCTGCTCGTCGTCAAGCCCTGCGACCGCCAACGCTGTCGGGTCCGGACTGGGAAGCGCCGCGCGGGCGTCGGCCACCCTTTGGCGGTGCAGCCGGGCGGCGTGGTTAGACGTCTTGGTCAAGAATGAGTTCCAGGCGTCAGCAGGGCAACCGTCTCCAAATGGTGGGTGTTCGGGTACAGGTCAAAGGCCCGCAGCCGCTCCAGTTTCCAGCCAGCTGTCCGGAAATACCCCAGGTCCCGGGCAAACGATGCCGGGTCGCAGGAGACGTAGGCGATGGCCCGCGGCGATGAGGCCACCAACCGCTGGATCACGGGTTTACCCGCTCCCGCTCGGGGCGGATCGAGGACAACGGCGTCAAAACGGTGACGTGCCCCGGCCAGCACCCGCTCCACCCGTCCGCCTTGAATGGTCACCTGGGCTGCTGCGTGCAGGTTTTTTCGCGCGTCCCGGCTGGCCCCGGCGGAGCCTTCGACGCTGAGGACGGAGCCTTCAGGGCCAACCACATCAGCCAGCGGCGCCGTGAACAACCCAGCACCGGCGTAGAGGTCCGCGACAACAGATCCCGCGGCGAGATGATTCCCGTCCTGCAGGAAGTCCAGTACCGCATCGGTCAGTACGGCGGGTGCCAGACGGTGGATCTGCCAGAACCCGGCACCGCTCACCCTGAATTCATGGCCGGCAGAGGTCTCCGATACCCAGGACCGTCCGCGGAGAGGGGTGATCAGACCGCTTTCCGGGTCCCAGCCGGCCACCGAAACGGCTGCCCGTCCAGCGGATGCCAGCCCAGCGGTTCCTTGGCCCAACTGGGTTGCCACTCGTTTGAGTACCTTCCCCGCGGCCTTTGCAGATAGCGCCGGCTCCGGAGCCAGCAGCACCAAGGGCGCGCTGCCGGTGGACGGCGCAGCCACCTCGATCCGGGCGATGCCGGTCAAATCGGTTTCCCACAGCCGCAGCGCATTGATGGCTGGCGCGGCAAGCGGCATGGCCTCAATGGGCAGCACCTGATTGGAGCGGTGTGCGTGCATCCCCAGACGCCCGGCTGCGGTGACGGCAAAACCGGCCCTGGTGCGCCAGGCCAGCCCTGCCGCCTGATCCGGCGTACCCGCCGCGTCGACGTCCTCAACCTCCGGCAGACCCGTTCCCAGACCCGTTCCCGTTCCCGTTCCCGTTCCCGTTCCCGGAAGATATCCCGCTTCGGCCAGACGGTGAAGCTGTTCTGCCAGCACGGCCTCCTTGAGCCGGCGCTGGCCTGCACGCGTGATATGCCCGAATTCCGCTCCACCGACAGGAAGTTGGCCGGCAGCGTAAGCCGTCGGCGCGTCCGCGGCTGCCCAAAAATGCTTGACGCGATCGGTGGAGGGCTGAATCACCTCGGTGACGTCCGCGCGCCAGAAGCTGGCGCCGTCGTCGTACTCGGTCAACCGCACCTGGACGACTTCGCCGGGCAGCGCATGGCGAACAAAAATCACCCGGCCCTCATGCCGGGCTACGCAGTGGCCGCCGTGAGCCACGGGGCCAACTGTCAGGGTCAGCGTTCGATCCCTAATCTCACCCAGTTCCCCGCCCTTCAAATGAGATCCCGACGGCAGCTGCGGTCGGCGCCCGGGCTGCGGCTGTGCCGACGGCTCGGGCTGTGCCGACGACTGCGGCTCGGGCTGCGGCTGTACCGACGACTGCGGCTCGGGCTGCGGCTGTACCGACGACTGCGGCTCGGGCTGCGGCTGGCGGATGGACGAACGATCGGCGGCCATCAGCGGATGTCCTGGAAACTCTGCGCGTCCTCGGACGACTTCAGCTGCCATGGCACGCTGGCTACCATCACGCCGGGTTCAAAGTGCAGCCGCGTTTTGATCCGGAGCGCGGTCTGGTTGTGCACCAGTTGTTCCCACCATTTGCCCACAACATACTCGGCTATATAGACCACAATCAGGTCCCGCGGTGCCTCGCGGCGGATGCTGCGGATGTAGTCCAGGATCGGCGTAATGGTTTCCCGGTAGGGGCTCGCCAGCACCGTCAGCGGAACTGGAATTTCAAGCTTTTCCCAATCCTGGACGGTTCGCTCGGTCTCGGCGGCATCGATGTCCACCGTGATAGCGTCCAGCCGTGACGGCCGGGAGGCCCGGGCAAAAGCCAGCGCGCGCAGCACGGGTTTGCGCACGTGCGACACCAGCAGCACGGCGTGCACGCGGGTGGGAAGGGCACGCGGGGAGGAATCTTCGTCCACCGCCAGCTCCTTGGCCACATTGTCATAGTGCGCCCGGATGCTCCACATGACCAGGAACAGGAAGAACATGGCCAGCAAGGCAATCCAGGCGCCCTGCTCAAACTTGGTAATCAGGACGATGATCAGCACCGTCAAGGTCATGAGGAAGCCCAGCGTGTTGATGGTGCGCGATTTGATGATCCGACGCCGTGAGGCGCTGTCCTTAACCACCCGCAGGGCCCGTCCCCAGTGCCGGATCATGCCCAGCTGGCTGGAGGTGAAGGAAATGAATACGCCCACAATGTACAGCTGGATCAGCTTGGTCACGTCGGCGTTGAAGGCGATGATCAGTACCAGCGAGCCGGCGGCCAGGGCCAGCACTCCATTGCTGAAGGCCAGCCGGTCCCCGCGGGTGCGCAGCTGCCGGGGCAGGTAGCCGTCCTGGGCCAGGATGGAGGCCAGGACCGGGAACCCGTTGAAGGCGGTGTTGGACGCGAAAACCAGAATGACCCCGGTGGCGGCGACAATGATGATAAACGGAATGGAACCAGACCCAAAGACGGTGCTGGCAATTTGGCTGATCACCGGGTTCTGCACGTAGCTGTCCGGCAGGGCCCGGCCGTGCAGCAGGAATTCCCCCGCAGGATTCTGGGCCATTTGGACGCCTGTGACTCGGGCAAGGTACAGGATGCCGGCAAGCATCCCGGCTGCGATGGCGCCCAGCAGCAGCAAGGTGGTCGCTGCGTTCTTACTCTTGGGTTTCTGGAAGTTGGGCACGCCGTTGCTGATCGCTTCCACGCCGGTCAGGGCGGCGGCGCCGGAGGAGAAGGCCCGCAGCAGCAGGAACCCGCCGGCCAGGCCGGCAAGGCCGTTTTCGAAGTCCGCCTGCGGCACGATGGTGAAGTCCGCCGAAGGAGCGGTGCCGAGCTGGCCGGTCACGGCCTGGAACAGTCCAAAAGCGGTCATTCCCAGAATGCAGGCGATAAAGATGTAAGTGGGAACGGCGAACACGTTGCCGGCCTCTTTGATGCCGCGCAGGTTCACCAGCGCCAGGACCACGACGCCCAGCGCGGCGATAAGCGCCTGGCTGCTGTGCAGACCGGGAACGGCCGTAGCCAGATAGTTGGCTGCCGAGGACATCGATACCGCAACCGTCAGCACGTAGTCCACCAGCAGCGCGGCAGCCACGGTCAGACCGGCTGTTTTACCCAAGTTGGTGTTGGCAATCTCATAGTCGCCACCGCCGGAAGGGTAGGCGTGCACGTTCTGCCGGTATGAGGCCACCACCGTCAGCAGGACGATCATGACGCTGATCCCCACCCAAGGCGCCATCGTGACGGCGGCCCCGCCGGCAAGCGCCAGCGTCAGCAGGATTTCGTCCGGCGCGTAGGCCACGGAGGAGAGCGCATCGGAGGCGAAAACCGGCAGCGCGATCCGCTTAGGAAGCAGGGTATGGGCCAGCCGGTCGTTCCGAAATGGACGCCCGACCAGAACGCGCTTAATCGCGTTGAAAAAAGTCAGCACGCGGGTAACGGTAGTCGCTCCGGGAGTCAATGTCATAGAGCCGGACATTGGGCCGCCCGCGCCGCCCGCCGACAGTCCACGTTTTGGCGCCGCCCGTCCCGGCGGCAGATAATATGCACGGACGTGCAACAGCACGGATAACGAGCCAAAGGAGCCTGGGTGCCACATTTTGTGATCATGGGATGCGGCCGTGTCGGTGCCACGCTGGCCCACACGCTTGAGGATGCGGGACACTCGGTGGCCATCATTGATCAGGATGACCGCGCGTTCCGACGGCTGCGGACCGGTTTTGCCGGCCGCAAGGTCACGGGCGTGGGTTTTGACCGTGAGACCCTTAAGCAGGCCGACATTGAACAGGCCTACGCCTTTGCCGCGGTTTCCAGCGGCGACAACTCCAATGTGCTGGCCACCCGTGTGGCGCGCGAGACATTTCATGTGGAGCACGTGGTGGCGCGCATCTACGACCCGGGACGGGCTGAGATTTACCAGCGGCTGGGCATCCCCACGGTTGCCGCGGTGCGCTGGAGCGCGGACCAGGTGCTGCGCCGGATCCTGCCCGAGGCAACCATCAACGGCGACTTTCGTGAACCGTCAGGCCGCTTGATCCTCACCGAAGTTGCCCTGCATCCGGGCTGGATAGGCCGGCACGTCCTCGATGTCGAAAAAGCCGCCGGGGCCAGGGTGGCCTATCTCACCCGCTTCGGCGAGGGCATGCTCCCCTCCGGCGACACGAGCTACCAGCAGGGCGACACGGTGCACGTGATGCTGCCCGTCGCACGGAGTTCCGAGATCAGCCGAATTCTTGCCACCGCACCAGTGAAGGAGTCCGCATGAAAGTCGTCATTGTAGGAGCGGGCAGCGTTGGCTCCTCGATTGCCCGCGAACTCCTCTCGCATGACCACGACATCCTGCTGATCGATCCCAAGCCGGAGGTGATTGGCCGCAGCGGGCTGCGGGGAGCCCGCTGGCTGGTGGGGGACGCCTGCGAAATCAGCACACTGCGGGAAGCGAAACTGGAGGAGGCCGACGTCGTCGTCTCTGCTACCGGCGACGACAAGGTGAACCTGGTGGTCTCCCTGCTGGCCAAGACGGAATTCGGCGTTGGCCGCACCGTGGGCCGCGTCAACAACCCAAAGAATGACTGGATGTTCGATGATTCCTGGGGGGTGGATGTCGCGGTCAACACCCCGCGGTTGATGACGGCGCTGGTGGAGGAAGCAGTGGAAATCGGTGACCTGGTGCGGCTGCTGACCCTGCAGACGGGGGTCTCCTCGCTGGTGGAGTTCACCGTGCCTTCCGATTCCCATGTGGTGGGGAGCACGGTTGGCTCCATCGAGTGGCCGGCGGACTCAACGTTGGTGGCCATCCTGCGCGATGAGGCCCCAATAACGCCGAGCATCGATGATGTCTTCGACGGCGGCGATGAACTGTTCTTCATCAGCACCATCGCTGCCGAGGACGGTCTTAGGGCGCTGTTGTCTCCGAAGAAGAAGGCCCAGCCGTAGTAACGGAGCCGGCGGGGGTTTCCCCTGCCGGCACAGCCGGACGGCTGACAAGCCAGGCCAGCCACAAGCCCAGCGCGTAAAGCGGCAGCCCCATCAGCAGCCGGGTTGCCCCCAGGGCACCCACGGCCCCGGCCAGGTACAACGGGAACTGAACGAGCAGCCGCAGGCCCATCACTCCAATGACGATCCAGGTGGCCACCCGGTAGGCCCGCAGCCTTTCGGCCTTGGCGCGCCAGTGCAGTCCCTCATTGCGGACGTATCCGAAAAGCAATCCCAGCACCGGCCATCGAACCGCAATGGAGACGGCCATCGCCACGATATAGCCGGCGTTGGTCAGGAACCCTGCCACGTAATAATCCGCGGCTTTGCCAGTAAAGAGCGCCAGTGCTGCGGAGACCGCCACGCCAATGACGCCGGCCAGCGCCTGGGTCAACGGGGTCCGCTGCACAAGCCGGGCCACCGTGAACAGCACCGCTGCCGCCACCGAGGCCAGCAGTGAAATCAGCAGGAGCCCCGTGGTGGTGAAGAGCACCAGGAACACCAGCCCGGGCAGTATGCTTTCGGCGATGCCTCGGATGCCGCCGGCCGCCTGAAGCAGGTCGATGTGACCGTTGTCCTTGCGCCGGACACCAGACTTAACGGCGAAATCCTGTGCCAGCGAGGCCAGCGACGGCTGCTCGGGACGTTCCCGGCTGTCGTCTTCGGGCTGATTCAACTAAGTCTCCTGTTTGCCGATAATTTCGTAGCGGGGATTAAAAACCGTTGGCAGCCCGTCCCGGATCGAGACCATGCCCTCGAAACGCAGCTCCGTACCCGCACCGATGCCTGGCACCCGGCGCCGTCCCAGCCAGATCAACCGGACCCGGTGGTTGACCTTGCGGCCGGCCTTGGGCGCATCCACCGCATCATCGACGTCGGTGACGATGGCCGAGAACTGCGGCGGCTCACCGGGGGGCAGAATGGTCACGGAGTGAACGGTGCCGCAGCATAGAGCACGGCCGCGAACGGGAAGTGCGGAGATTTCCGTCATTCGCGTTCCGTCGCCGGGCGGCTGGTTAACCAAGGAGACTTAGCCGATCTCGGTGATTTCGGGGCCGCGCCGGAAGGGCGCAGCGCCCTGCCCTTCGGCCGGATGGTCCGCCGGGACGTGGCCGGTGGAGTCCGTCACGGCGTCCTTGGGCAGGCGGAGGGCGAGCAGTTCGCGCGGCGGCAAGGGGCTCTCACCCCGGACGACGACGACGGCACGGAACAGCTTTTCCAGGTCGGCCGCCGCATCCCGGTCCAGGGCGGCTTCGCCGCCGAACACACCGCGCAGGAACCAGCGCGGCCCATCAACTCCGAGAAAGCGGGCCACTCGAAAGCCCATACTGCCATCGGCAGCCTGTGCGGGCAGCTTTGCCAGCACCTCAGGACCGAAGGTGCCGTCCAGCTCCTCGATAGTTCCCCCTTGGGAACCCACGGACAAACCGATCTGCTCCCGGATTTCGTCCCACAGACCTTCCGAGCGGGGCGCAGCAAACGCCTGCAGCTGCAGGCTGGAGTTACCCAGATCCAGGGTCACCGCGATGACCCGCTGGGTTTGCTCCTCGACTTCAAGGCGCAGCGCGAGACCATCGTGCGGGGTGATCAGCAGGGCACCCAGGTCTACATAGTTTTCAGGTGAATCGATCTCATCGGCGTCGAAGGGACCGTGCACATTGCGCTCATACGCGACGTCCGAGGGATCGGGAGTGGCATTGCCGACGCCGCTGCTGGCGGAAGCTGCCATGCTCGAAACAGTGGCTGCAGCAGGGAGCGCCGTGTCATCCACAGATTGAGCGTCAGCTGCTCCGGCTGCCGCAGTCGCGCTTTCGCCGTCCCTGCCTGCCGGTACACCGGATTCGGGCAAAGGGAAGCCCTGCGCCCCCTCCTGCGCCTCGTCCGTTGTATCGGCGTCGGGCACCGCCGCGTCCGATGCGGCAGTTTCCGCGTCGCGCTCAGTCGCCTGGCGGGATTTCTTACCGAACCCAAAAGCCATTCCGGGGTATCTCCTTCAACTTGTTCGACGGACCGGACCGTACCGGCGAAACACTCCTGCCAAAAGACTACCGGCGAAGCCGCCGACGCCCTGCCGCTTTAGGGGGACCCAGGCTGGCCGGCATCATTGCCCGCCTCGGATCCATTGCCCGCCGCGGCTTCGAAAGTTCGCGCACCGCCCACCGACTGGCCAGCCGGCGCCGTAAAGCCTCCGGTGGATCCGAAACCTTCGGTGCCGCGGACGGAGTCCGGTAATTCGGCAACCGGAACAAAATGCGCGTGCTCCACACGCTGGATCACCATCTGTGCAATTCTCTCGCCCCGGGAGAGCCTAATACTCTGCGTCCGGTCGGTGTTCAGGAGCGTGACGGCAAGTTCACCCCGATAACCGGCATCCACGGTGCCAGGGGAATTCACGATGCTCAAACCGTGCCGGGTGGCAAGTCCCGATCTCGGATGAATCAGGGCCACGTATCCCTCCGGCAGGGCGATGCTGACTCCGGTCGGAGCCAGCACTCGTTCCCCTGGCGCCAGCACGAGATCAACCCGGGTGCGCAGGTCTGCACCGGCATCTCCGGGGTGGGCGTACTGAGGCGGCTCAATTCCGTCGTCGAGCATTTTCAGGCGAACCGTCAGGGTCCCAGCGGCGGATGTGCCGGCCGCGGATGTTCCGGCGGTCGGGAGCGCTGCGGCCCCGGGCCCATAACCGGAATCGGATGAAACGTCCGTTCCGCCGGGCTCCGAAACACCCGCTGCATCAGTTACTTTTCCGCTCGAAACGGCGGGCATGGATTCTTTCCTCACAGCAGATCACTCTAGCCGGTTCCCGGTTAACCCCTCCGCCCCGCCTGCCGGATCCGGCCGTACCGGAGCTGCCGGGATGAAATGTCCGCAGAAAGGTGAAAAACTGCTCCCATGTCCTCCGAACCCCCGCTGAAAAGCGCACCCTCCTCCGTTGTGACCTATTCGGAGAGGCTGTGGCCAGCCGTGTGGATCTGGGTGGTGGCGCTGGGAATCTCCGGGGCAGCCATTCTGGTCTGTGCCCCGATCAGCATGACCGCCGGTTATATTGCGGGCGTGGCGGTGTTCCTGGTCCAGGGCATCCTGCTGATCTTGTCCACGCCACGGATCGAAGTCAGCACCCAATCGCTGCAGGTGGGCCGCGCGCATATTGAACGTGCCTTTGTCGGGAAGGTGCAGCCGTTCCGCGCAAATGATGCCATTGCCCAGCGCGGCACAGCACTCAACGGACTGGCTTACCTGTGCATCCGGGGCTGGGTGAGCCCGGTGGTTCGCATCGAGATTACGGACGAATCCGACCGCACGCCATATTGGCTGGCGTCCTCGCGCCGACCGGAGCAATTCGCCGCCGCCTTGACTGCGCCGTCGTCGGCGGCGCAGCCCGGACATTAACCTTCGCAGTCCCTAACCTTCGCAATCCCTAACCTTCGCAATCCCTAACCTTCGCAATCCGTGCAGTACAGCAAACCGTCCTTTTCACGGGCGATCTGCGAACGATGCCGGACCAGGAAACAGGACGAACAGGTGAATTCGTCCGCCTGAGGCGGCAGCACCTGCACTAGGAGTTCCTCGCCGGACAGGTCCGCGCCCGGCAACTCAAATGCTTCGGCAGCTTCGGTTTCGTCCTCATCAACGACGGCAGACGTCTTGTCCGTCCGCCGGGTTTTCAGTTCCTCGATCGAGTCCTGGCTGAGCTCGTCCTCGTTCTTCCGCGGCGCATCATAGTCAGTCGCCATATCCTGTATTCTCACGCTCCATTGTTTTGCAGATGGTCCGCGCCCGAGGCGCCCGAGGGCATGTCCGCTCGAATGCAGATGAACACCTTATGCCCGGCGAAGTGCGCAGGACAGCCTTCCCGGCAGCTTTTCGCCCGCGGCGTAAGAACCGCAGCGTAAGGGCCGCAGCGTCCCGTGTGCCCCCGATAACGCTGATTTTGCGCCACGCCTGCACCGGTAGTAGGAATCCCACGCTTTCAATGGCAGAGTTTCCAGTGAATGTATGGCGACGCTGGAGGGTTTTATGCAGGATCTACGGTTGGTGGGTGTCCACGATGATGGCGAACATCTGCTCCTCAGTGGAACCGGTGGAGACGTTTTCCGTCTGCCCATTGATGAGGCTCTGCGGGTAGCGGCCTCCAGGGCATCCACCCGATTGCGAACAGCATCGGCCCAGGCGACCACCGCTGAATCCGGCAGCAGGCTTTCCCCCCGCGACATCCAGATGCAGATCCGCGCCGGTGACAGCGCCGAGGCGGTGGCCGCCGCCTCCGGCCTGCCGCTGGCGCACATCCAACGATATGAAGGCCCGGTCGTGGCCGAACGGGAATATGTGGCGCGTCAGGCGAGGGCCATCGAATTGTCGGCCCCGATTCCCCCGCACGATGGCTACCGGTCCGCCTTTGGCGACAACCCGGCTACCCTGGAAGAGATGGTCTCGTACCGGCTGGCCGCTTTTGGCATCGATCCGGACTCTGTGTTGTGGGACGCGTGGCGGCACCAGGATGGAACCTGGATGGTCACGGCCGACTTCGAATCCTCCGCCGCGGGCGCGGCGGCAAGCATTGGCGAGCCGGCTCCGGCTCAGTGGACCTTCAGCCCGGGCCGAAAGATCATCCGCAATGCCAATCGCTGGGCGCAGCAGCTGAGCGAAATTGAACCCTTGGACGGGCCGCTTCCGGCCCGGCGGTTGTCAGCCGTCGCGGACCGCCCCTTCGATTTCGAGACGGATGCCGCCCTTCCATTAACCGATGCGGCGCACGTCACCGAGGCCATGTCGGCCTCGGTCCCCAACGAGGCGGAAGGTTTGTTGGACATGCTGCGCGCCCGCCGCGGTCAACGCCTCGGGGTGGATGAGGACGACGACGACGCCCTTGCCGTGCTGCTGACGAATGGAATTCCCGCGGCACATCCTCGGCCGGGGGCCGAGGACGCACCGGGTTCTTCCGCTGCACAAGGACCCAAGAAGCACGACGACGAGGCCGCCAGGTCCCAGGATGCCACCGCTGCGGGAACAGCAACCCGCGGGGCGGCCGATCAGGACAGCCCGGCAGCGGCGATGCCGGAGGGCTACCCTTCGCTGACTTTGGCACCACGGAGCCGCAACCACGAGGACGCCCTCAGACTCCATGAGGTCAGCACCGAAACCCGGGAAATCCGCATTTCCGCCGCGCCTAAGACGACAGCTGGCGAACCCGGTAAGACTGCTGCGGAAACTCCCACCGGAGAGGGCATCAACAGCGGCGGATCTGCTGCCGGCGTGGAACGTGCGGATCGGCGGACAGCCATTAAACCCAAGCGCTCCAGCGTGCCCAGCTGGGATGAAATAGTCTTTGGCACCAAGAGCGACTAGCCCCGCAGCCGTACTAAGAACCCAATCGAGTGAGTAGTTAGTGCGCGATACAGGCCGGTATCGAGCGCGTACTACTCACTCGATTGGAAGGGCAGCAGCTGATCCCTTTCGGCCATGAGGTTCGCACCGTGCGCCGTCAATCGGCGCATGAAGTGTCGCCGGCACAGCGTCTCATATTCCACGGCGGGACCCACGGCGGACACAGCCGGTTCGACAATGGCCACATCGGCCACAGCCATCTGCTCGCCCCGGCCATATTCCCCACCGCGGCCGGCTCGACCATGGCCACATCGCCCACAGCGACCTGCTCGCCTTCAACCGTCATCACGCCGTCCAGGGTGCGGGCATTGTGGGTTGCGCGGTTCCCGCACCAGCACAGTGCCTGCACCTGAAGAACCTGCACTTGGTCCGCCAGTTCGATCAGCCGCTGGGAACCGGGGAACAATCTGGTTTGGAAGTCCGTGTTGATGCCAAAGGCAAACACGTCGATGTCCATTTCGTCCACCACCCGCGCCAGCTGCTCAATTTGCTCGGCCGTGTAGAACTGGGCCTCATCGCAGATCAGGTAGTCGACACGGTCTCCCCTGGTTCGGCGCCGGACCACCTCGTCCCAGAAATCCGTGCCCGGTGCCACTTCGGCCGCCGGCGTGCGCAGCCCGAGCCGGCTGGAGATGACTGCCTCGCCGGCGCGGTCGTGGCAGGCGAACAACACGCCGCCGCGTCCGCGGGCGCAGTGGTTGTAGTCCATCTGCAGGGCGAGTGTGGACTTGCCGCAATCCATCGTGCCGGAAAAAAAGACGAGCTCAGCCACGGCGGCCGCTCCGGGAAGCTTGTTTGGAGCGGGAACCGGCCTCCATCGGAATCCGCAGCAGCGGCACCTCGCGTTCGGCGCGGGTCAGGGATCCATGCGCACCCACCACCTCCAGCGCAGAGGAGCGGACGCGGCGGGTGTCGTAGAACGCGATGGGCTCTCGGGCCGCAATCAGCACGTCTCCTATCCGGGGCAGCACTTCGGGCCGGACCTGGCCGAAGTACCCAGCCTCAATAGCCTGCCGCCGGGTCAGCACCCAAGCCTGCCTGCCATAGACTTCCCGCCAGTTCGTCAGCAGGGCATCGCGGGCTCCCTCGTTCGCGTCCGGCTCAAGGTACAAGTGGACCATTCGAGGCTCTCCGGCGGTATGGCGGACGCCGGCGATCAGCTCGGATCGGGCGGAGTAATCCACCCGCCGCCGTTCGGGAACGTCCACCATCCCGTGGTCTGCCGTGAGCAGCACCATGGTGTCAGCCGGCAGTTGCTGGGAGAGCCGCTTCACCGCAGCGTCCAGTTCCTCCAACTGATGCTCCCACTGCGCCGAATCACTGCCGAATCGGTGGCCCGCCTTGTCCAGTTCGCCCCAGTAGAAATAGAGCAGCAGCCGCTCGTGGGAAGCCATCAGCTCGGCGGCGGCAGCCGTGCGTGCGTACGGGGTGGTGGCCGGGCTGAACTCGCTTCCGCGCAGCGCGGCGCGTGTCATGGCCGACTCGGCAAACTTGGGCAGGCCAACGGTGGCGGTGGGAAGAATCCCCTGCAGCCGCTCGAAAACGGTCGGCAGGGGCTGCCAGGACAGCGGATCGACTTCGGGGTCCCAGCCACTGAGCTGGTTGATGACTTTGTCCCGGGTTGGGTCAAGCACGTCATAGCCCACCATGCCGTGCTGGCCGGGAGCGGCACCAGTCCCCAAACTGGCCAGGGACGTCGCCGTCGTCGAGGGAAAGGCTGCCATCAGCGTCTGCCGGTGCGAAGATGTATCCCCACCGCTGATCACCGACCGCAGAAAGGGGGCGTGCGCGGCCCGGCGGGACAGCATGGCCTTACCCAGGCCATCCACCAGCACGATGCAGATCCGGCGCGCCGATCCAATGCTCAAGTGGTTGCTGAAGCCGGGGGCGCCAAGCGCCGCTGCGCTGGAGGTCAGGACCTCGGCGATGGAATTCCGCCCGTATCCGGGGGCTTCCGGCAGTGCTGCCTCCGGCTGACCCGTCACGGGGCCGTCACGGCTCGCGGTGGTGGCCGCGGCTAAGCCGCGATCCGAGTACCGGGAACTTACCCCGCGGAGCGCCATGGCCATCCGCGGCGACCGCTGAGCTGCTCGTGTTGACGGCGCGCAGCGCCCGGGCGAAGGACTTGGCATCCTGGACGGCCTGCAGCCCATCGGCTTCGGCGCTGATCCGCAGCGCAATATCTTCCTGGGCAATGGTTCCGGTCAGTCCGTGGTCCGCTTCGCATTGGGGGTCGCTGCAGCCAGCCGGGCCGATATCCAGCCGCTGGCCACCGGACCAGGAAATGGAGAGCGTCAGTTCCCGCACCGGGTCGGAGGGCTTATAGTTCTGCGGCTGCGCATACATGTAGCTGAGGACCACGGAGCGGATCTGGCTCACCGGAACCGATTCGGTGGAAATCTGCGCCACCATCTGCTCCCCCTCGTCGTCGAGCTGCTGGTCGTCAACATGGGTGATGACCAGCATGTCCTCGGTCAGCACCAGCACGGTGATGTGACGATGCACCTCGGTTCGGTCAAAATGGGTTTCGAGATGGACCAGGTGGGACAGGCATTCGCGGCCGTCCAAGGCGTCATTGACTACATCCGAGACCAACAGCGGGTAAAAGCCCGCACGCTGCAGGGCCGAGGCCAAGCCGTGACCCGCGCCAGTGGAATGAGCCGTCGTTCCGAACGTGTTCATCCCTCCATTTTCACAGATCCGAGGCACACACGCTAACCGGCGTCTGACTCACGAAAGCAGCGCCCGGCGGGCACTGTCCGTGCGTTGGGCCGGATTGGCGATCCGCACGTCCGCCGCCAGAACCGTAAGCCCCGCCGGCCCGGCCAGAACGGGGTTGAATTCGACCAGCGCTATCTCCGGGTGCTCGTCCTTGAGCACGGCGAGCCGGGCCACCAGGTCCTCCAGGGCAGCCAGATCCACCGCCGGCAGGCCCTGGTACCCGAACAGTTTGCGGGCCGCCCGCGGCGAGCGCACCAAGTCGGCGACGTCGGCCTGCGTCAGGGGCGGCACCCGGTGGGCCCAGTCGTCCAGCAGATTGACGGCGTCCCCGGCCAGTCCGAAGGACAGCACGGGCCCCAGCAGCGGGTCTTCGATGGCCCGCAGCGTGCACGATTGCCCGACGGCGGCCATCGCCTGGATCTCCATGCCGAAACTTCCGTACGGCCGCAGCACCGCCGTCATCCGAGCTATGTTGCGGCGCAGCGACCCGGCGTCGTCGATGTTCAGCTGCACGCCGCCCAAGTCCAGCCGGTGCCGCAGGGTGGCGTCGGTGGTTTTCAGCGCCACCGGCCAGCCCAGCCGGTCGGCCTCCGCCACCGCTTCCTCCGCCGTCGTGAAGGGTGCCGATTCGAGCACCGTGATGCCGTACAGCTTCAGGAGCCCCGCGGCTTCATCCGGCCCCAGCCGCACCAGTGCGTCGCCCCGGACGGACTGGAGCAGGATTTCCAGCCGTCTCGAGACGGCATCGGAATCGATCCCCGCCGGATGCGGAAAGTCGCCTTGTTCGCGCTGCCGCCACTGGGCATAGCGGACGACGGCGGCCAAGGCGGCCACAGCGGAGCCGGGGCTCGAGTAGCACGGCAGCCCGGCCCCGCTCAGTCCGTCGACGGCGATGGAGGCATCGAGAATCCCGGGGAAGGCGGCAGCGACGGGCTTTCCGGTGCGCTGCGAGCATTCATGCAGGACGGCGGCAACGGGCTCCAGCGGCAATTCCGGATCCGGCAGCAGCGCCACCACGGCGGCATGGACGCTCTCCCTGCCGAGCGATTCGAGAAGTCGTTCCCGCAGCCCCGCCGCCGCCTGATCCTGAGCGCCGGGCCGCAGATCAGCCACGATGTCCTGCACCACCATTCCGTGCGATTCGAGGGAGTCCGCCACCACCGAGGCCAGCGCCAGGGAGTTGCTGAGCACCAGCACGGAGCCACCGGCAGGCAGCGGAGCTCCGAGGACCAGCTGTGCCACATCAACCAGTTCTTCGATGGTCCCCACCCGCAGCACGCCGGCCTGGCGCAGCATGGCGTCCAGCGCGCCGGCCGGCGCCGCCGTCGTGCGCACCGCATGTCCGGGAGGCAACCGCAGGCCCATCACATCGGATTTCGCGACAATCACCGGCTTACTGCGCGAGAGCCGGCGGGCGATCCGGGAAAACTTTCGGGGATTGCCAATGGACTCCAGATACAGCGCACACGCGCTGGTCTGCCCGTCGTCCTCCCAAAACTGCATCAGGTCGTTGCCGGAGACGTCCGCCCGGTTGCCGGCGGACAGCATGCTGGACAGGCCCAGCCGGCGTCGGACGGCCGCCGCGTGCAGCGAGACGCCCAGGGCTGCCGACTGGCTGAACAGGCCCAAACCGCCGGCAGCCGGCAGGTGAGGCGCCAGCGAGGCGTTAAGCAGGACATCGGATCGGGTGTTGGCCAACCCCAGCGAGGCGGGACCGATTAAACGCATACCGTTTGCTCGGGCCTGGCGCACCAGCGACCGCTGCCGCGCCAGACCGTGTTCGCCGTCGTCCGCGAAGCCGCCCGTAATCACCAAAACCCCCTTGACGCCCGCGGCACCACACTCCGCCACGACGGCCGGGACGTCCGCGTAGTCCACCGCGATGACGGCCAGGTCCACGGGTCCCGGAACCTCGGACAGGCTGCGGTACGCAGTGATTGGGTAAGTCCCGTCCGCGTCGGCACCGGTCGCCGGCCCGGAGATCACGAGGAAGAGTTCGCCGCTGTACCCACCCGCCAGGATGTGCTCCACCAGCCTGGACGCCTCGGACCGCCCACCGGCCGGTTCAGCTGCAGACCGGCCGGAACCGATCACCGCCACCGACGCCGGAGCAAGCAGCGCGGCCACGCTGCGGGCCTCGGCACGGTGCTCCCTGGACTCCATCACGGAGCGCGACTTCTCGGTGGGATCGATGTCAAAGCCAAGGCTGATCACGCCGCTGTCGAAGTGTCGGTGCACCTCGTAGCCGGCCTCGGAAAACACAGCCAGCATTTTGCCGTTCTCGGGCAGGATTTCGGCACTGAACCTGCGGATGCCGTTCTCCCATGCGGCGGCGGCCAGGTGCTCCAGCAGGATCGAGCCCAGCCCGCGGCCCTGGTGCCGGTCGGCGATGTTGAAGGCAACCTCAGCCTCCAGCGGATCCTCCAGCCGGTCATAGCGGCCAATGCCAAGAATGGCCCGTCCCATGGTGATCACGAACGCTACCCGGTCCCGGTAGTCCACATTCGTGAAACGCAGCAGTTCCTTGTCACTGAGCTGGGACTTGTAGGTGAAAAAGCGCAGATAAATGGAATTCTGCGACTGGGCCCTGTGGAAGGCCTGCACGGCATCGGCATCCCCGGGCGAAATGGGCCGAAGGTGCGCCGTCCCGCCATCCCGCAGCACGACATCGGCCTCCCAATGTTCGGGATATACCCCGTGTGCAGGCTGTTCCACCATAGACTCACTGTAGCGAGTGGACGCCCGTTCAACCCATTGGACCAACCACGGGTCCAACATTATGGGCCCGGGATGTCCGCCACCCTCCGTTCCCACCATCCGCAGCAGTAAGGATCCCGCTCTCCCATGGCCAAGCGCCAAGCTCCGGCAGAAGCAGACTTCACCGAGAAGATCATCGATATCGATGTCTCCAGTGAGATGGAGGGCTCATTCCTTGAGTACGCCTACTCGGTGATCTACTCGCGCGCCCTGCCCGATGCCCGTGACGGCCTCAAACCGGTGCAGCGGCGCATCCTGTACATGATGAGCGAGATGGGCCTCCGACCTGACCGCGGGCATGTGAAAAGTGCCCGCGTAGTCGGCGAGGTGATGGGCAAGCTGCATCCGCACGGCGATACGGCTATCTATGACGCCATGGTGCGGATGGCGCAGGACTTCTCGCTGCGGCTGCCGCTAATCGATGGTCATGGCAACTTTGGCTCGCTCGACGACGGACCGGCGGCGCCGCGCTATACCGAGGCCCGCCTCGCCGCGGCGGCGCTTGCCCTGACCGACGACCTGGACGAGGACGTCGTCGATTTCGTTCCAAACTACGACAACCAGCTCACCCAGCCGGATGTGCTCCCGGCCGCGTTCCCCAACCTACTGGTCAACGGCACCACCGGCATCGCCGTCGGCATGGCCACCAATATGGCCCCGCATAACCTGGGCGAGGTCATTGCCGCGGCCCAGCACCTGATCGCCCATCCGAACGCGACACTGGAGGACATCATGCGTTTTGTCCCCGGTCCGGATCTGCCTGCGGGTGGCCGGATTGTGGGACTGGACGGCATCCGCGACGCATACGCCACGGGCCGCGGCTCGTTCAAGACCCGGGCCAAGGTGGAGATCGAGCAGCTCTCGGCCCGCCGGACCGGACTGGTGGTCACCGAACTTCCGTACCTGGTGGGTCCGGAAAAAGTGATCGAAAAAATCAAGGACGCGGTCCTGGCCAAGAAGCTCCAGGGCATCAGCGACATCGTGGATCTCACCGACCGCAACCACGGGCTGCGCCTGGTCATCGAGATCAAGAACGGTTTCAATCCCAATGCCGTGATCGCGCAGCTGTACCGCTATTCGCCAATGGAGGATTCCTTCGGAATCAACAACGTCACCCTGGTGGACGGCCAGCCACAGACGCTGGGACTGCTCGAACTGCTCCGGGTTTATGTGGAGCACCGGATCTCCGTGGTGCGCCGCCGCACCAGCTTCCGGCTGGGCAAGAAAAAGGACCGTCTGCACCTGGTCGAGGGTCTGCTGATCGCCATTGTGGACATCGACGAAGTCATCGCCATTATCCGCTCCTCCGATGAAGTGGCAGCGGCCCGGACGCGGCTGATGGCCATTTATGACCTAAGCGAAGTCCAGGCGACCTACATCCTGGAACTGCGGCTGCGCCAACTGACCAAGTTCTCCCGGATCGAGCTGGAAAAGGAACAGGACCAGCTGCGCAAGGAAATCGCCGAGCTGGAAGCCATCCTGGCTTCGGAGCAGCGGCTGCGTGATCTGGTCTCCAGCGAATTGGGCGCTGTTGCGGCCAAGTACGCCACCGAGCGCCGAACCATCCTGCTTGAATCCGAGGCGGTGGCCCCCAGCGCGGCCAGTGCGCTGGCATCCGCCGGACCCTCCGCTTCCGGCAAAGCCGCACCGCTGGCCCTGGAAATTGCCGACGATCCCTGCTGGGTCCTGCTCAGCACCTCGGGCCAGATTGCGCGGACCTCGAACCAGGAACCGCTGGTCGATGCCGGCCCGCGGACCAGGCACGACGCACTCCGTTCCGTCGTGCGCACCACCGCCCGGTCCGAGATCGCCGCCGTGACCTCCGCCGGTCGAATGCTCCGGCTCTCCGTAGTGGACATGCCTGCCCTTCCGGCGACATCCGGCATGCCCAACCTGGCCGGTGGCGTACCGGCTAAGGATTTCCTCACGCTGGCCAAGGGCGAGTCCCTGATAGGTTTCACCGCGCTCAACACGACGATCGCCGTCGGCACCCGCCGGGGAGTGGTCAAGCGCGTGGTCCCGGAATATCCGCTGAACCGCGACGACTGGAACATCATTGCGCTCAAGGATCGGGACCAGGTGGTGTCCGCCGCACCGGCCGCCGACGACGCGGAGCTCGTCTTCCTCACCGAACAGGCACAGCTGCTGCGCTTCCCGGCCGCCAGTGTCCGTCCCCAGGGCCGGACCGCGGGCGGAATGGCCGGCATCAAACTCGGCCCCGGGGACAGCGTCATCGGCTTTTCAGTGCTGTCCCCCGGAGACGATGCCGCAGTGGTGGTCACCATAGCTGGCAGCACGGTTGCCTTGCCCGGTACAGTGCCCGGTTCCGCCAAGGTCACCGCCGCGGACGAATATCCCGTCAAGGGCCGCGGCACCGCTGGAGTGCGTGCCCACCGCTTCCTCAAGGGCGAAGACCTGCTGCTGCTTGCATGGGCCGGACATGGGCCCGCCAAAGCTGCCTCCGCCACCGGGGTGGCCCGGGCGCTGCCCACCGAACATGGACGCCGCGACGGTTCGGGGATTCCGCTGAGCCAGGAAGTCGAGGCCGTCGGTCCATCCCTGGCCGGGACACCAGCTGCGGGAACGGATAAACCGGGTGCTGAACAGCTCGGACTGGTCGACGCCGCACAACCGCAGTAGGTCAGCAAGTGCCTAGACTACAACCATGGCGATTCCCCCGGACAACAAGGACTGGACCTGGGTACTGACCCGTCCTTGTCCCGAATGCGGCTTCGAAGCCGCCAACAGCACGCCCGCAACGGCGGCCAGTATGATTCCCGAGCTGCTGCCGCGCTGGCTGGCGGTCCTGCGCCGGCCCGATGCCGCCGAACCCGTCTCGGACTCCCGCTGGTCCCCGCTCGAATACGGCTGTCATGTGCGCGATGTGTTCGCCCTTTTCGACCAGCGGCTGAACCTGATGCTGGAGACGGACAATCCCGAATTCGCCAACTGGGACCAGGATCAGGCAGCTGTGGACCAGGGCTACGCCCTCCAAGATCCGGCCGTCGTCAGCGTCGAGCTGCTGGAGTGCGGGTCTGAACTCGCAGCGTCCTTTGCCTCGGTCACCGAAAGCCAGTGGGACCGCACCGGCCTCCGGAGCAACGGTTTTGTCTTCACCGTCCGGACCATTTCCGGTTATTTCCTGCACGATATCGTGCACCATCTCCATGACGTGGACGGCTGAGCGTATCGCTCACTCGAGCAGCAGATCCCAGGCCATCGAGCGGTGCGTGGCCCGGTAGCCCATCCGTTCATACAGGCCCAACGCCCCCGACGGGTTCTCGGTGTCGACGTCGAGCCCGGCATAGTCCATGCCGGCAGCCTTGAACCGCTGCATCGCGTCGGCCAGCAGTGCCGCGGCTACCTTCCGACCCCGCCATTTTCGGCGAACGCCCAGCAGCTCGGTGTACCCCTCCGCACGACCCTCCCGTGCCAGCACCTGGGGGTCATAACTGGCCAGCTGATACCCCACGACCTCGCCGCTGGAGCGTTCCAGTGCCAAGGTGTTCCAATCCGCCCGGGACAGTGGATGGCCGAGCATGAATCCCCAAGCCTCCCGATCGCGTGGCTCGGATCCCCAATGGTCGGCGAAAACCTCATTATGGGCCAGCCTGGCGGCCTCGTCCAGGTTGGGGGCAAGGGAAACGATCTCGATCTCCGGAGCCGGCGCAATCTCCGGCAGCCCGCCGTCGAGCGGGCGCAGCATTGAGGTGAAGTAGCGCACCACGTCGAAACCGAATCCGGTGAAGAGCGCGCGCTCGGCCACATTGTCTTCCTCCGAATGCACCCGGATCCTGGCCTCCGGCATCCGCTCCTGAGCAAACCGGAGCCGGGCCTGGGCCAGCTGCCAGGCCAGCACCGCAGATCCCACACCACGCCGCTGCCATTGTGGGTCGACTCCGCCTGCGGCAATGGCCTTGGGACCGCCGAGGTTCTTGCTCACACGCCCGTAGGCGCGTGCTGTGCCGCCCTCGTCCATGCCGATCACCGTATTAAGGGCTGGATCATTCTTGCTGGAGGCGAAAATGTGTGTCAGGTCGGCGCGCTGGTCGCTCCACGGTGGCCTTTCCGCCTCGGCGATCCGCTCGATCAGGGCAAGCCATTGATCGATGTCCGATGGAACAATCGCCCGGAAAGCCAGTCCGGTCGAGCTGGGCAATGAAACCTCGGGAAGCTCGGTCATAACGACAGCCTATCCGGCAGCGTCCGAGCCTCCCCGGCACCGCGGCAGCGGTGCGAACGGACCACCGACCACTGCTCAG
The DNA here is from genome assembly GCF_026932795.1 of Paenarthrobacter sp. Z7-10. Taxonomy (GTDB): domain Bacteria; phylum Actinomycetota; class Actinomycetes; order Actinomycetales; family Micrococcaceae; genus Arthrobacter_M. The sequence goes on from NZ_JADPVH010000034.1 coordinate 33,846, forward strand.
GCGTCGGACAGCACCAGACTCTTGTCCTCCCGCTGCCTGCCCGCAGCATCGTGCGTGACCAGTACAACCGCCTTGGACCGCAGGGCGTGGCGCAGATCCAGCATCAGGGACCGGGCCGACGCGGTGTCCAGGTGGGCTGTTGGCTCATCCAGCAGGACGACGTCGGCACCGGCCAGCAGCGTTCGTGCTACCGCGACGCGCTGCCGCTGGCCGCCGGAGAGGTGACTGCCTTCCGGACCCAGCCGGGTATCGAGCCCCATCGGGAGCTGGCGCAGCAGCGGGCCCAAGCCGACGTCGTCGAGCACCCCCTTCAGCTGCGCCTCGCTCGGAGCTTCGGACCGCGGCCGCGCCAGCAGCAGATTGGCGCGCAGCGAGGAGTCGAAGAGATGCCCCTGCTGCGGACACCAGGCAACGCGGCCATTTGCCTGCAGCCGACCGCTGGTTGTTGCCAGGAACCCCAGCATCACCGCCAGTAGAGTGGACTTCCCCGACCCGGATGGGCCCGTGACAGTCAGCCACTCGCCCGGCCGGACCGTGGTGCTCAGACCCGTGAAAACCGGGCCGCTGGAGTCCGGCCACGCCGCCGTCACTTCCAGCAGGCTCAGGCCGGTGCCGCTTTTTCCGTTGCTGCCGGCAGGATGGTCCAAAATGGAGCCGGAGATGGGCCTGGAATCTGCAGGGGAATTGCGGCTGGAACCGCTGCTGGAACCGGAACTGGAACCGCTGCTCGAACCGCGGAGCAGCTCGGCACCTGCCAGGTCCGGCACGAAACGCATCAGCACTGTGTTCAGCGCCGGCCAGAGCTGAATGGCGGCACTCACCCCGGCAAAGGCATCCACCAGGGCAAGATTGAGCAGCACCAGGGCGGCCAGCACCTCCGGGCGCACAGCTCCGGCTGATACAGCCGGAGCTCCGACAGCCAGCATGCCCAGCGCACCACAGCAGGAAACGATGATGAGCAGCGCTTGGGACAACCCCTGCGCCTGAACTGAGCGTTTCACCGCAGCGGTCGCAGCGTGGTCCCCGGCTCGGAGCCGTGCCAGCAGGCGTCCTTCTGCCCGGTTGGCGCGCAGGTCCGCCGCCGCGTTAAGCAAGGCCGCCACCGCCCTGATCACCGTTGACCGGTGTGCTTGCTCGGCCCGGGCCGCCGCCCGGTCGGCCAGCACCGCCGCAGCCGGACTCAGCACGAGGGCTCCGATCAGCACAACCAGCTCCAGCGCCGCCGCTTGCGGAAGCAGCAGTGTCGCCGTCGTCAGCACCACAGCTGCGGCAAGCACCCCGGTCAGCGGCGGCAGCACCACCCGCGGCGCCAGATCCCGCACTGCATCAACGTCACCGATCAGGTGGTCCACCGCCCCCTCCCCGCGCAACAGCGAGCGCCGGGACAGGACTTGGCGGCTGAGGGAGATCCAGACCCGCACACGCATCCGGGTCAGGGCAGCGAACACCGCATCATGGAGCCAAAGCCGTTCGCCATAGCGCGCGACAGCCCGGGTTAGGCCGCAGAACCGTACGCCAACAATCGCCACCATCAGGTACAAGATGGGCGGTTGCTGACTTGCCCGCACGATCAGCCAGCCGGAGAGCCCGGTCAACGCCAATGCCGCCAGCGTCGCAACCACGCCTGCCGACACCGCCAGCATGAACTTGGGACGCCACGGTTCGAGAATCGATGCCAGCAGACCCAACCTCGCCCTCAGCGGCACAAGCGAGGACCGGGGTATCGGGCGTACTGCGGGAGCGAACCGCCCGCTCCGGTCGGCGCGGTCGGGAGCGAAGAGTCTGGGGACGGCGGTACCCGGCACACCGGCGGGGGCACAGACCGTTTCCCGCTGCACCGCGCCCCGTGCCTTTCCGCCTGCCAACCGAACCACGTGCTCGGCGAGCGCCAGCGTAGGTTCATTATGCGTCGCCAAAATCACGGTGGCGCGGCCGCGCAGGGACATGATGACTTCCTCGATCACGCGGGCCGTGGCGGCGTCGAGGTGCGCCGTGGGCTCGTCCAACAGCACCACCGCTGCACCGGCCTCCACCCTGACCAATGCGCGTGCCAGTGCGAGTCGGCGCAGCTCCCCCGGGCTCAACTCTCCTGGGTGCGAGTCCGCCAGCTTGCTGATCCCAACCCGGTCCAGGACGAACGCCAGGCTGCGAAAATCCGGTGCTGCGTACATTTCCAGTTCGGCCCGAACGGTTTCAGCCGCGGTTACCGGGTGCTGCGGCACCCACGCCACCCGCTCCGGGTCGAGTCCGCTGACACCCCCTCGCACGTCAGTCCCCTCCCCTGCCACCACCAACCCTGCCAATACCTTGAGCAGGGTCGATTTTCCACAGCCGCTTGGGCCCGCAACAGCTGTAATCCGACCGTACGGCGCGGCAAAGTCCAGCGATTCCAGCGCAGGAACGGAGCGGTCCTGGTAGTGCACCGTCAAACCGCGGACGACGACGGCCTTCGTCGCGTCGGGTGTCTGGTCGGTGGAGTGCCTCGCAAAGTCAACGCCCGTCCCGCCGCCGGCCGGTCCGCACCGGGACAACGGCTCGCCCTTGGGTGCCGCCAGCACCTTGTCCGCTTGCTCCATCGCCTCCCGACCGTCCTCGCTCGCATGATGCGCCGATCCCAGTTCGCGCAGCGGCAGGTAACACTCCGGTGCAAGGATCAGCACAAGCAATCCGGTTTCCAGCTCCATGCCGCCCTGCACCAACCGAATGCCGATGAACACGGCGACGACGGCCACGGAGAGCGTGGCGATGAGCTCCAGTGCCAAGGCAGAGAGAAATGCAACGCGCAGGGTGGCCATGGTAGTCAACCTGTATTCATTTGAGACCCGGCTGAGGGCTTCGGTCTGTGCCCGCGCCCGTCCCAGCCCCACCAACACCGGAAGGCCTTTCGCGAGCTCAACCAGATGATTGGACAGGGTGGCGAGCGCACCCGCGGCCCGCTGGACACGAGCGCGGGTGTGCCAGCCAATCAACACCATGAACAATGGGACCAGCGGGACGGTCAGGACAATGATGACGGCACTGATCCAGTCGGCAAGCAGGATCCGCGCGCCGATCAGCAGCGGCACGACGGCGCAGCCCACCAGTGCCGGCAGGAACTGCGCGTAGTAGTTATCCAGCGCGTCGAGTCCCCGTGTGACCAGGACAGTGCCGGCCCCCTGGCCGGTGCTGCCGGAACCCGACCCCGCGCCGGAATCTGTTCCGGCGTCGCGGGCCAATCGCTCCGCCAGTTTCAGGCGCAGTTCCTCCTTGGCGCCGAGGGCCGTGCGTCGGGCCACCACCTGGCCGGCCCACACGACAAGTCCCCGGGCCACGGCCGCGCCGCCTCCCAAGATCAAAACCGAAACCAAAGAGCTCCCGCCAACCAATCCCGCACCGGAGCCGACAATGCTCCCGGCTCCGGGTGTGCTGGCACTTCCTGGACCGATTCCGGCGCCGCCGATGACCGCCACGATTCCGCCGGCAACGGCCTGGGCCAGGGCCACCGCGCACAGGGCCTTCAGCGCACTGAGCAGCCCCAGCAGGTACAGGCTGCCCGTGGCGCCGGGCGGAACCGCCATGGTTGGACGCTTCGTCATCCCAGCGTGCCATCAGCGGCCGTGCGGTTGTCGGCCGTGCGGTTGTCGGCCGTACCAAACTCAGCCGTGCCAATCGCTGGAACGACGTCATGCTGATCGGGCAGATGCGCTGCGCTGATGCGCTTGCGGAACACCCAGTACGTCCACGCCTGGTATGCCAGCACCATCGGCAGCCCGAAGCAGGCCACGATGCTCATCAGTCCCAAGGTGTACGGCGAGGATGAGGCATTGCTGATGGTCAGATCCCAGGCGTGGTTCAGGGTGGAGGGCAGTACCCGGGGAAAGACTGAACCGAAGATGGCGGCGCTGGCGGAGACCAGGAAGACCCCCATGGCCAGGAAACTGCGGCCCTCACGGCCCTGCCCTGCGAACCGCCACGCAGCGGCTGCCCCGGCAGCGGCCAGCACGATCAACAGCCAACTGGCAGCTTTGCCGTACTGTGCCGCAACCGCGGCCGCCCAGATCGCCATCGGCAGCAATGCCACCGGCAGCCAGCGGCGCAGGAGTGAGCGCGCCCGGAGACGGATCTCACCGTCCGTCTTGAGCATCAGGAACGCGGCGGCGTGCATCAGGGCGAAGCCGACGACGGCCAGGCCACCAAGGACCGCGTAGCCGTTGAACCAGGCGAAGGGTCCTCCCACCCGGTCGCCGTTGGCGTTCAGCGGCAGTCCCGTGGTGGTCAGGGCCAGCGCGGCACCGATTCCGAAGGCAGAGACGAAGGAGCCGACGGCGATGGCCCAGTCCCACCGGTTGCGCCAGCGATGCGCATTGACCTTGCCGCGGTACTCGAACGCCACGGCGCGGAAGATCAGACCCAGCAGCACCAGCACCAGCGGAAGATACATAGCCGAGAGCAGGGACGCGTACCACAGCGGAAAGGCGGCAAAGGTGGCGCCGGCGGCGGTGATCAGCCAGACTTCGTTGCCGTCCCAGACCGGTCCAACCGTGTTCAGCAGGACACGGCGCTCGTCATTGTTGCGGGCAAAGAGCTTAATCAGCATCCCAATACCCAGGTCAAACCCCTCCAGGAAGAGGTAACCGGTCCACAGCACGGCGATCAGCACAAACCAGAGTGTAGGAAGTGTTTCCATGAAAATCCTTGTATGTCAGTTCGGTGGTTTCGAACGTGATGCCCGAAGTCGACTCAGTATGCGAACGCGAGGACGTCGTCGTTCGCCGGAGGCTGCGGGCCGGACCCGTGCGGGTCCGAGCCATCGTGGGGGGCCAAATCTGCCAGTTCGGGCATAGCCGAGGCAACGCCGCCGCGGATGTAGCGCACCAGCAGCCGGACCTCGACCACCAGCAGCGCGGCATAAACGGTGCCGAGGGCCACCAGGGAAAAGATCAACTCGCCGGCGGAGACGCCGGGAGAGACGGCCGCCGCGGTGAACATGAACACCCGGTCGACGCCGCTGAGCTGCGGGTTCGGCGCGACCACGAATGGTTGGCGACCCATCTCGGTGAAGATCCAGCCTGCGGCGTTGGCCCCGAACGGCGCGAGGATTCCGCACAACGCGAGCCGCATCAGCCATTTCGACGACGGCACGGTCCCCTTGCGGACCAGGACCAGGGCCACCAGCGCCGCCAAGGCGGCCAATCCGCCAAAGCCGATCATCACCCGGAAGCCCCAGTACGTCACTGCCATCACGGGCACGTAGTGGATCGGCTGGCCTGCACGGTCGCCGTAAATAGGGTCGTTGGGCAGATTCGTGCCGTATTTGGCCTGGTATTCAGGAACCAGGGAGTTGACGCCTTTGACGTCCGTGCTGAAATCATTGTGCGCCAGGAAGGAGAGCAGTCCTGGTACTTCGATCACGGCCACCACCGCGCTGCAGTCCTTGCTCCCCACATCGCCCAGCGAGAGGATCGAGAAGCTGGTGCCGTCGTGGCAGGCCGCCTCCGCAGCAGCCATCTTCATTGGCTGCTGCTGGAACATCAGTTTGCCCTGCATGTCGCCGGTGATGGCAGTCCCGGCGAAGGCAAGCATGGCCACGACGGCGCCGATGCGCAGGGACCGCAGCCAGACCTTGTGATCGGTCTTGTCCCGGCCGGGAATGACGGCGGACTCCCCTACCAGAACGCGTCCGTCGTCGTCGACCGTGTCGATACCGTCCCTGCGCCGACGCCACAGGTGATACCAGGAGATGCCGAGCAGGAAGCCGCCCGCGACGGCGAGGGAGCCAGTCAAGGTATGCGGGAAGGTGACAAGGGCTGTGTTATTGGTGAAGACCGCCCACGCGTCGACCATCCGAGGGCGTCCGTCCACCATCCGCACGCCCACCGGATGCTGCATCCAGGAATTGGCGACCAGGATGAAGTAGGCGGACAACACAGACCCCAGCACGGCAATCCACAGGCACGCCAAATGAATCCGTGCCGGCAGTTTCTGCCAGCCGAATATCCACAGGCCCAGGAAGGTGGATTCCACGAAAAAGGCGAGAAGTGCCTCCATAGCCAGCGGAGCTCCGAACACATCGCCGACGAACCGGCTGTATTCGCTCCAGGCCATGCCGAACTGGAACTCCTGCACAATGCCGGTAGCCACGCCCATAATGAAGTTGATCAGGAAGAGCTTGCCCCAGAACTTGGTCATTCTGAGGTATTCCTCTTTGCCGGTGCGGTGCCACATCGTCTGCAGCAGCGCCACCAGCAGGCCCAGGCCAATCGTCAGGGGCACCATCAGAAAGTGGTAAACGGTGGTGATGCCAAACTGCCACCTGGCGATGTCCAGTGCTTCCATCGTTTCCCCTCAGCGCGGATCCGGCGTATTTCTACAGTCTGTAGAAATCTAACTTCTACTGAGTGTAGAACAATTTGTGGAAACCGGGTAGATTTAGATCAAGACATCTGAATGAGAGAATAATCGAGGATTACATGGCCACTCTTGGGGAGCTCGAAAGAGCCGTCATGGATCTGTTGTGGGAACATCCTGAAGCCATCAGCGCCAACACGCTGCGGGACTTCCTGACACAACGACCGTCAAATACCGCCGGCGGCGGGTCCGATTCGAAGGAACTCGCCGTCACCACCGTTCTGACGGTCCTGTCGCGGCTGGAAAAAAAGGGCTTGGTGCAGCGCGAGCGGGATATCCGCCCGCACCGCTACCGGGCGGTCACCAGCCGGGCGGAGCACACGGCCGAGCTGATGCTGGAGGTGCTGGGATCAGCGCCGGACCGCGAAGCGGTACTGGCGCGGTTCATTGGAACGGTCAGCGACGGCGAAGCCGCGACCTTGCGCAAACTGCTCAGTCACGGTTAGACCGGGACCGCCGGCTTCCGGGTTCCGCTGATGTTTTTCACATCCTGGTTCCTCGCGGTGCTGGCCGTGGTGCTGGCGTGGCCGGTACCGCTGCTGCTCTCGCGCGCTCGCTGGACCTCCCGCTCACCGTTCTCGGCCATGGTCCTCTGGCAATCCATTGCGCTGGCGGGTGGGCTGTCCATGATCGGGGCGATGTTGGTATTCGGACTGGTGCCGCTGGGGGATAACCTGCTCTCCGGCATGCGGGCGCTGCTGGGCATCGTGCTCGGCTCCGGCTTCGGACCGAAACCGGACCCGCTGGGACGGTTGGGGTTTTGGAACGCATTTGCACTCAGCGCGGCGGCGCTGCTGCTGGCCCATCTGCTGTTTACGCTGCTGCTGACCTTCCTGCGGATCCGCACCCAGCAAAATCGGCACCGTCAGCTGCTGGCCCTGCTGGGGTCTCCCGCGGCGGGCCGTCCCGGAACGGTGGTCATCAACCATGAAGCGCCAGTGGCGTACTGCCTGCCCGGCGGCGCCCGGTCCATCACGGTCCTCTCCGACGGACTGATGAATTTGCTGGCTCCCGATGAGCTGCGGGCCGTGCTGATCCACGAAAATACCCATCTGGTGCAGCGGCATCACCTCCTGCTGTGGGCCTTCGCGGCCTGGCGCTCGGCGTTGCCGTGGCTGCCGACGTCGCGGCTGGCACAACGGGCGGTCAACTCACTGATTGAAATGCTGGCCGACGACGAGGCCCTCAAGACCGTGGATCGGGCTACCCTGGTCAGCGCGATTGCTTTGGTCGCCAGCGGGCCCGCGCAGCTTCCAGCCAGCGAATTGGTCGACGCCGGTCGGCAGCAGATCGACACGCCGCAGACCACCTCAGCACGCTTGGGCCGCCTGCTGACCCCAGTTCCGGCCTTGGCCCGGAACAGCCGGGCCCTGATTCTGGCCGGATCGGCAGCGCTGCTGGCACTGCCCACGGCCCTGCTGATTGTTCCCGGGCTGCTGGGCGGTTAAGCGTCGATCCGCTCGCGGTCCAGACTGGTGCTGCCGGCAATGATAAAATCCTTACGCGGAGCCACGTCCGAGCCCATCAGCAGCTCAAAGGTCTTCTCCGCGGCCTCGGCGTTGGCGGCCGTAACCCGGCGCAGCGTTCGGTGCCGCGGATCCATGGTGGTCTCCGCCAGCTGCCCCGCGTCCATCTCGCCCAGGCCCTTGTACCGCTGGATCGGCTCCTTGTAGCGCTTTGAGGTTTTCTCCAGTCCGGCCAACAGCGTGTGCAGCTCCTGCTCGGAGTAGGTGTAGATCATCTCGTTGGCTTTGGACCCGGCGTTGATCACCTCCACCCGGTGCAGCGGAGGCACGGCCGCGAACACGCGTCCGGCGTCGATCATGGGCCGCATGTAGCGGAAGAACAAGGTCAACAGCAGGGTGCGGATGTGGGCGCCGTCCACGTCCGCGTCTGTCATGAGAATGACCTTGCCGTACCGTGCGGCCTCCAGTGCGAAACTCCGGCCGGAGCCAGCACCAACCACCTGGATCAGGGCGGCGCACTCGACATTGGAGAGCATGTCCCCCACCGAGGCCTTCTGCACGTTGAGGATCTTTCCGCGGATCGGCAGCAGAGCCTGGAAGTCCGAGGACCGTGCCAGTTTGGCGGTACCGAGCGCACTGTCACCTTCAACAATGAACAGTTCGCTGCGGGCGACGTCGTCGGTGCGGCAGTCTGCCAGCTTGGTGGGCAGCGACGAAGTTTCGAGCGCGTTCTTCCGGCGCTGCGTCTCCTTGTGGACGCGGGCGGAGATGCGCGATTTCATCTCCGAAACCACTTTTTCCAGCAACAGGGCCGACTGTGTCTTGTCATTGCGCGCCCCGGAATTGAGTTTGGCGGTGATTTCCTTCTCCACCACCTTGGCCACAATGGTCCGGACCGCCGGCGTACCCAGGATCTCCTTGGTCTGGCCCTCGAACTGCGGTTCCGCGAGCCGAACCGTGAGCACCGCGGTCAGCCCGGCCAGCACGTCGTCCTTCTCAATCTTGTCGCTGCCTGCCTTAAGCTTTCGGGCATTGGCCTCGATCACTTTTCGGAAGGTCTTGAGCATCGCCTGCTCGAAACCCTCCTGGTGCCGCCCTCCCTTGGGCGTGGCGATGATGTTCACGTAACTGCGCATGGTGGTGTCATATCCCACGCCCCAGCGCAGCGCGATATCGACCTCGCAGTCCCGCTCCACCTCGGTGCTGCGCAGATGCCCGCTGGCGTCCAAGACCGGCACGGTTTCCTTGAACGTACTCGTGCCGTGCAGGCGCCAGATTTCCGTGACGGGTGCGTCTGCGGCGAGGTAGTCGACGTACTCGGAGATCCCACCGTCGTGGTGGAAAACCTCCTCATGCACCGCCAGTTCGCCCGGGGTGCCCGGCAGCCGGCGTTCGTCCCGGATGGTGATGCGCAGTCCGGGGACCAGGAACGACGTCTGCCGCGCACGAGCCGTCAGTTCCTCGTAGGAGAACTTGGCGTCCGGGGTGAAAATTTGCCGGTCCGCCCAGTACCGGATCCGGGTGCCGCTTACTCCGCGCTTCGTGCTGCCGATGATGTCCAGGCTGGATTTGTCGATGAAGGGCTCAAACGGGACGGAAGGACTGAGGCTGCGGCCGATGTCCTTAAAGTGTCCAGGCTCGCCCCGCCGGAAGGACATCTGGTAGGTCTTGCCGCCCCGATCCACTTGGACATCGAGCCGGGCGGACAGCGCGTTAACCACACTGGCACCCACGCCATGCAGACCACCGGAGGCCGTATAGGAGCCGCCGCCGAATTTTCCGCCGGCATGGAGCTTGGTCAGCACCACCTCCACCCCGCTCAGACCGGTCTTCGGTTCAGCGTCCACGGGGATGCCTCGGCCGTCGTCGTGAATTTCCACGGAGTTGTCCGGATGCAGGATAACTTTGATGCTCTGTCCAAAGCCGGCCAGCGCCTCATCCACGGAGTTGTCAATAATTTCCCAGAGGCAATGCATCAATCCGCGGGAGTCAGTGGAGCCGATGTACATGCCTGGCCGCTTGCGCACCGCTTCGAGCCCCTCAAGGACGGACAAATGCCTGGCGGTGTAATCGGAATTTGGTGGCGCCACGTTGGGCTGACTCCTCGGGAACGTAATGCTGTTGTGCGACTACTTCGAATCACGGCCGCTTCTGGCCCACTTTCAGGGTAACGCCATCCCGGTCCCGGGCCGCGCAGGCTTGCCGCACCGTTGCGGTCCTGCCGGCAGCGAAGGGCCGCGCTACGCGGACAGCGAAAATCAGACCAAGCCTGACATCGTTTCGCTGCGAACAATGGTTGTATAGGTAAGACAGATCTACTAAGGAGGCCATCATGACGACAGCTGTAGCCAGCCGGGAACTGAACGCGCTGGACCGTTGCGACCGTTGCGGCGCTCAAGCTTATGTGCGTGTCGTGCTGGAATCCTCCGGCGGCGAACTGCTTTTCTGCGGCCATCATGCACGGGCCGTCGAACCGACGCTGAAGCCGCTCTCCTCCGAATGGCACGACGAAACGAGCCGCCTTTCCGAAAAGGATCCGGTGCTCGTCGAGGACTGAAACGCGTACCGTACGGTACGCGTAAGGCTTGGGCGGAAGCAGGTCCACACCCGTGAGACATCAGGCAGTTGGGCATAAAGGAAGCCCCCTCCACAGGAGG
>NZ_JADPVH010000035.1 GCF_026932795.1 Paenarthrobacter sp. Z7-10
CGTATAACCACCATCGGTAATCAACGCAACAGCATCGCGCTTGTACTCCTCGGTAAAGCTCCTGCGGGTGGAACCCATAAAAGTAGTCTCCTACACTCGGGAACCCGGACAAACCCAACCGTGTCCACTAAACCGGGGACGCTCCAGCGAAGCCTGCAACCAAGCAAAAGAAGCCCCCGGCTGGTCAGCCCAACCCCAACCCGGCCCCCGACACACCATCCAAACCCGCACCCCCACCGGACACACCTACCAATCCACCGCACCACCCCCACCCGGCACACCCCTGACCAACAACCCGAGAGAGGTCTTCGAAGCAGTCGGCGAAAGAGCCGCCGGTGACTCGAAAGCGGTTCGCTTGCACGAACACCACAGCAGAGCTGTTCGCAGCCGGCGCGCGCACCAAAACGCCCTCCGCAAACGGGCAGCGAATGTCACGCACAACGCCACGGCCAGATACAAGTCCGTGGAGTGAACGCCGAGCTGGTTCCGTGCACAGGCCAGAGACACGCTCGATGTCAGGAGACTGGAGCCGTGCCCAGGAGCCCGAAATGGCAGTCAATTCTGGTGAACACCGGGCCAACACTCAGCTTTGCCGTCAGGTGCCGGCAGTCGAATCTGGCAAACATTGGGCCAGCATTCATCTCGCCTGGCGGCCAAGTGCCAGCCATCGATCACCCTGCGCGCCAGTCAGACGTACCCGCAGGATCCGATTCAATGACTGGCCAGCGCCTCGTCAAGAACCTTTGCAAAATTGGCCGGATCGTGGGCAAACCGCCCGAGGAAGAGCCCATCCGTCTCTCCGAGTTGTGGCAGGAGCCCGGGTCCGGCACTTCCGCCGTAGATGATGACCGCATCAGTGCCTGTCTGCTCCTGGAGGAGTGCGCGCAGGGCCTTGACGGTCTCGTTAACGTAGACCGGATCCGCGGGGGCGGTTGCCCCGATGGCCCAAATGGGCTCGTACGCCAGCAGCATCGAACCGAGCTGTGCGGTTCGGGAAAGGGGCTTCGGCACTGTTGGCTGGGGCTCTGGCGGCTGGGGCTCCGGTGATTGGGGCTTTGGTGGCTGAGGCTCTGCTGGCTGCTGGTATTCCAAGGCGGACAGCACCTGAGCGGTGCAATATCGGGCCGCGTCCGGCGGCGTCATTCGTTCCGGCTCGCCGATGCACAGCAGCGGCGTAATGCCGGAGTCGAGGGCAGCCGTTGTTTTTCGGGCGATGACGGCGTCATCCTCACCGAACAGTTCCCGCCGTTCTGCATGGCCGATTTCGACCAGCTGCACGCCCATCTCGGCCAGCATGCTGGCGCTGGTCTCGCCGGTGAATGGACCGGCACTCCAACCGCAGTTTTGCGCGCCCAAGAGTACCGGCACCCCATCCAGGATGCGGTGGGCGCTTTCCAGCACGGGAAATGATGGAATCACGAAGACCCGCACAGGCCCGCCCGCCACGAGGGCGGGACGGGCCTGGACGATGCTCCGTATCTCTTGCAGCCACCGCAGGCTGGCCTGGTATCCGAGATACATCTTGGTGCTGACGCCGATGTAGCGGGTTCCGGTCCGGCCTGCGGCGGCGGAGCTGGGGAGCATATCTCTTCAATTTCCTTAGATCGGCGTCAGAGCAGTTCGTCAGCCTTGTTCCTGAACTTTTTGGTAAGGAACATCATCAGTGCCGCCACGAAGGGCAGTACCCCAAGGGCATAGACACCGGCTGATCCGGTGGGCGAATTGGCGATGTCGTTGACCGCGGTGCGCAGGATCGGGGCCACGAAGCCGCCCAAGTTACCGAGGGAGTTGATCAGGCCAATGCCAGCGGCGGCTGCCGTACCCGTCAGGAATGCCGTGGGATAGGACCAGGTAATCGGTCCCACGGCCAGGAAGCTGCAGACGGCCAGGGTGATGAAAATCAGTCCCAGGACCGGCAGGTGGTTGGTGCCGGCCCAGGCTGATCCAAAGATGCACACACCGGTGGAGATGAACAGCGCGGTGCCGAGGTTCCGGCGCCGGGTGACTGTATGGGCGGCACGGCCGAGGTAGTAGCAGGCAAAGATGCCGAAGAACCAGGGGATGCCGACCAGCAGACCCACCTGGATACCGACTTTTTGCCCGGTCAGCTCCGCTACCTGCTGCGGCAGGTAGAAGGTGACGCCGTAGACAGCAACCTGCAGGCAGAAGTAGATGATGGTGAAGTACCAGACCTTGGCGTTGGACATCGCGGCCAGGATGCCCCGCGGCCCGGTCTCCTCCTTGACGTTGTCCTCCAGCGCCATGACTTCCTTCAGGGCGTACTTTTCGTCCTTGCTGAGGAATTTGGCGTTCTCGGGTCCGTTGATCAGGAAGAACAGGCAGGCAATGCCCGCCAGCACAGCCAGGACGCCCTCCACGAAGAACATGACCTGCCAGCCGTGGACGCCGGGAATCTGGTCGCCGATGTTGATCAGCCAGCCGGAGAGCGGGCCGCCGATCATCTGCGAGAACGGCTGGGCGAGGTAGAAGATGGCGAACATCTGCACGCGTACTTTATTGGGGAACCACTCGGCCAGGTACATGATGATGCCGGGGAAGAGGCCCGCCTCGGTCACGCCCAGCAGGAAGCGCAGCAGTACGAAGGAGGTCTCTCCTTGGATGAAGGCAAAGCAGGCGGCAACAATTCCCCAGGTAATGGCGATGCGGGCCAGCCAGATCTTGGCGCCGACCTTGCGCAGCAGCAGGTTGCTGGGAATTTCGAAAATGGCGTAGCCGATGAAGAAGATCCCGGCGCCCAGGGCGAAAGCGCCGGCGCCTACGCCCTTGTCCGCATGTAGTGCCGCCTGTGCAAAACCGACGTTGGTGCGGTCCAGGAATGACACGACATACAGGATGACGATCATCGGCATGAGCCGGCGCGCCGCCTTGGAGATGGCCGACTTGAGCACGGGCCGGGCCAACAACTCCTTGGATGTTGGAATGGACATCAAAACTCCTCTTTGAGTGATTGCGGGGGGTGATGCATGGAAAATCGCCTGCACCTGCAGGCAAGGTGTGCCACAGCCCCATTGACAGCGCTGGTCAAGCGGGAGAATAACGCTTAGTGCGATCCGGCGATCAGGTAGATGCCGAAGGCGCACACCACTATGCCAAGTGCTAGGTACAGCAGGCGGGTGCGGCTCCATTTTGGTGCTGGTTCGGGTGCCATAGCTGGTCCTTAATGCATGTAGAGTCCGCCGTCGACATTAAGCGTCTGGCCGGTTATGTAGCCTGTGTCTTCGCTGATCAGGAAGGCGATGGCGGCGGCGATGTCCCGCGTCGAGCCCACCCGGTTGACCACCAGGTCTTTAACCAGGTCATCCTTGCGTTCCTGGCTGAGCGTTCCGCCCATAATGTCGGTGTCAATGGGCCCAGGCGAGATGGCGTTCACGGTGACATTGAAGGGACCGAGCTCGCGGGCCACGGAACGGGTCAGGCCAATGACGCCGGCCTTAGCCACCGAGTACGGTGTCTTGCTGAACGTGCCGCCACCGCGCTGGGCGGACACAGAGGAGATGTTCACAATCCGCCCAATGCCGTTTTTGACCATACTTTCGGCCACGCGTCGGGTGGCATAGTGCACGCCATTGAGATTGATGTTCAGCACCCGGTCCCATTCGGCCGCGTCCAGCTCCAGATAAGGCACCGGCGAACTGACGCCCGCGACATTGGCCAGCGCCACGATCTGTGGCAGGGCTGCTTCCAACTGGTCGACGGCGGCACGAACGGATGCTTCGTCCCCCACGTTGGCGCCGGCGCCAGCGGCCTTAATGCTGTACTTGTCGCTCAACTCGCCGGCCAGTTCCTTACTTGCAGCATCATCAAGATCGATGATGCCGATGTTCCAGCCCTGTTCGGCCAGAAAGTTCACGGTGGCGCGGCCGATGCCGCGGGGAGACACGGCTCCGGTGACGATAACGGTGCGTTCGGTGGGAAATTCACCCATTGTGGTTCCTTCTCCAATTGCTCGGTTCATGTTGGTTGGTTCATGCCGAATGATTTTTCGCGGCGAAGCGGGCCGGGTCGCAGCGGGCTATTTGATGGGTGCTGGGCCCAGATCTTCGATGAGCTTCTGCATCAGTACGTAAGCCTTGTTCCGGTAGGCAATCAGTTCCGGGATCCTCTCGGCCGGCACATCGAGGAAACCGGAACCGGTCTTGGTCCCGAGCTTTCCTTCGGAGACGAGATCGGTGAGGATCTTCGGCGTGGCGAACCGCTCCGGGAATCCGGTTTGCAGTGACTTGTAGCAGAAGTCGTAAACGTCCAGGCCGGCCATGTCCGCTATCGCGAAGGGGCCAAAGAACGGCAGCCTGAATCCGAAGGTGGTGCGCACCAGGGTGTCGATGTCCTCCGCTGAGGCGGTGCCGTCTTCCACCAGCTGGGTGGCCTCGTGGAACAGCGCATACTGCAGCCGGTTGAGTACGAATCCAGTGACATCCTTCACGACGGCTGTGGACTTACCGGCTTCGTGCACCAGTTCGCAGGCGGCGGTGATGGTTGCGGCATCGGTGCCGGCGTGTGGAATGACTTCCACGCCGGGAATGAAGGGCGATGGGTTGGAAAAATGCACGCCCAGGAAGCGTCCCGGGTTGGCCACTGCGTCTGCCATGTCCCCGATCGAAATGGTGGAGGTGTTCGAGCCGATAATGGCATCGGGGCGTGCGGCGGCGCTGATTTGCGCGAGCGTGTCCCGCTTAATGGCCAGCACCTCAGGCACGGCCTCTTCGATGAATTCGGCGCCGGCCACGGCTTCGGCCAGACTTGCAGCGGGCCACAGGTTCTTTTCCAGCGTTTCGGTGGCTCCTTCCGGAAACAGGCCGTCCCGCACAAAGTCCCTCGACTCGGCAATGAGCCGGTTGAAGTTTTGCTCGGCCACCTCGGCGCTGACGTCGGCCAGGGCCACCCGGGCACCGGCCAAGGCAAGCACCTGGGCAATGCCGCCGCCCATGTAGCCTGAACCGATTACTGCAATATTCCTGCTCATTGTCTTAGCTCTCTTTCGATGCTGTCGGCGGCTGCGTGCTGGTCATGTCCGGCTCATAGGAGCAGATCGCGTCCACTTTGGCCGCGGAGGATGAGCTGGGGTCGAAGCGGTATCCGAGCCATTCGTGGACCAGCCGCTTGGCCAGTTCGAGGCCGATCACGCGCTGTCCCATGGTGAGCACCTGGGCGTCATTGCTGAGTACGGAGCGCTCAACCGAGTAGCTGTCGTGGGCGGTCACCGCCCTGATGCCGGGTACCTTGTTGGCCGAGATGGCCACACCCAGTCCGGTGCCGCAGATCAGCACGGCGCGGTCGGCTTCGCCGGCAGCTATTTTGCGAGCCGCCGCGACAGCCAGGTGCGGGTAGGCGGTTGAATCGTTGGCCGCTACGCCGATGTCCTGCACGGAGGCGACCCGTTCGTCCGCCTGCAGGAGGGCCAGCAGTGCGGTCTTGTACTCCACCCCGGCCTCGTCGTTGCCGATGACGATGCGCCATCCGGGCGTGCTGACTGCGGTCATAGTGATGCTCCTGTTTCAGTTACTTCCGATTCAAAGGTGGCGGCGACGCCCTCGGCGATCAGGCCAAAGGACACCGCGCCGGGGTCCGGGTGGCCAAGGCTTTTTGCCGCCAAAGGCCGTGCGCGGCCCTTTTTGGGACTCAATTCCGCCGTATTGCCTGCGGCCTCGGTGGCGGCCTGCGCGGCCTTCGTCAGCGCATGTGCCGCGTCCGCCCCGCCGTCGAGCTCGCTGCGGAAGCTGCGCGCGAAGGGCAGCAGCGCATCGACCATGGTTTTGTCCCCGAGCTCGGCCCGGCCCAGTTCGGTGACGGCCATGGCGAACGCCTCGACGCCTGCGGCGGCATCGGCGGAGGTGTAGCTGTCCTTGTTGCCGAGGGCATTGCCGGCGGCAATCACGGCCGTCCCCCACAGCGCACCCGAGGTGCCGCCAGCCTTTTCGCTCCAGGCCTCACCGGCGCGGGTGAGTATGTTGCGCACGCCCGTACCCGCTGCGGCACACGCCGCATCAGCGGCCGCATCGGCGCCACGGCGCATGCCGATCCCGTGATCACCGTCGCCGGCAATGGCGTCCAGCTTGCCCAGCGCGTCCTCATGCTCGACGACGACAGCCCGCACGGTCTCGAGGGCCTGCACGGCTAGATGGCCCACCCGGATGGCGTCCTCCGTGCCTTGCTCCGCGGCTTCGGCAGCCTCGCTCAGCTGCCGGGTGTCCCGCTGGGCCCGCGCCGTGAGGTTGCCCTTGCGGTAAGCGGGACTATCCGCCGGCGCTGCCCAGAAACCGGCAATTTCCTGGTCCAGCCACAGCAAGGTCAACGAGAGTCCGGACATGTCCAGACTGGTTACCAGCTCCCCGCATTCGGGTTCCACGACATCCAGTCCGGCGGCGATCAGCAGTTTTTCGATTTTTCCGTACAGCAGGAACAACTCGTCATACTTGACCGTTCCCAGGCCATTGAGGATCGGCACTACGCGGGTGCCGGCGTCGTCGGGCTTATCTTGGAGCAGCTTGTCGACCAGCAGCTGCGCCAGCTCGGAGGCGGAGGGCAGGTCGTGCTCAGAAATGCCGGGCTCACCGTGGATGCCCAGTCCCAGCGACATCTTTCCCTCCGGAACGGTGAAGAGCGGTTCGGATGCCCCCGGCAAGGTGCAGCCGGCGAAGGCAACTCCCAGCGAACGCGTCCGGTAGTTGGTCCGAATGGCCAGCCGCTCCACCTCACCCAGCGGCAGGCCTGCCTCAGCTGCCGCCCCGGCGACTTTAAACACCGTCAGGTCGCCAGCGATGCCCCGGCGCTGGTCCAATCGGTCGATCGGCGCGCTGGCGATGTCATCGCTCACCACCACCGTGCGGGTCTCGATGCCCGCGGCGTTGAGCCGCTGCTGTGCCTGGCCAAAGTGCAGCACGTCGCCGGCGTAGTTGCCGAAGCACAGCAGCACTCCCCCGCCCAGCTGTGCGGCTTTGGCCACTCGGTAGACCTGGCCGGCCGCCGGCGAGGCAAACAAGTTGCCGCAGGCGGCGGCCGCCGCGAGACCGGTACCCACCAGACCGGCGAAGGCCGGGTAGTGCCCGGAACCTCCACCAATGACCAGGGCGACCTGGCCGGCGTCCATCTCGGTTGAGCGGATCACGCCGCCGTCCACTCGTGCCACGTAGGCCCGATTGGCCGCGACGAAGCCGTCAAGTGCCTCATCGGAGAAGGCGGCGGGATCATCAAATATTGACGTCATAATTCCTCAAAAGTCCTGATGCGGAGTCAGTGCCGGGTTCTCACACGGAATGCGCTGCGGGAACAGGCTGCTGCCGGCGTTGGGCGACTTTGCTGGTGCCCAGGGCGTAGTCACTGGTCTTGGGCAGCACCCTGTTACGCAGATAGGCCTGGTTGCTGGCCGAGACGCTGAGGCCGTCGCCGCCATAGTGCTCGGTGCAGATGATGCCCTGGAATCCGACCGAGATGGCGGTCCGGAAGGCCTCGCGGTAATTAATCAGACCACTTTCCATCGGCGCCGGGACGGCGGTGTAGTGCCCGCGCGCCTGATCTTCATCCCGGGAGTAGTTCTTCACATGCCAGTAATTGGCGTACGGCAGCGTCTTGTTGACCACATCCTGCCAAGCCTCGATGGGACGATGCAGCCGGATCAGGTTCCCCACGTCCGGATTCAGACCCACGTTGGCCATGTCGATGTCCTGCACCAAATGGACGGACGAATCGGCGCTGCCAAGGTAAGTATCCTCGTACAGTTCCAGCGACATCAGCAGGCCAATTTCCGCCGCATGCTTGCCCAGTTCCTGCAGCCGGGAGACGGCCTTACCCCAAACCTCTTTGTCTCCAATCGGGTCCTTGTGTCCTTCGACGGTCCAGAACCACAGCTGTTTGCGTTGCTCGGCGGTCAGCGCCTGATGCAGTCCGAAGGAAACGACCTCGCAGCCCAACCGCGCCGCGGCATCCAGCGTGCGGTGGCTGTAGGCCAGGTTCTCCTCCCAGTTCTGCACGTCGATCACGCTGCGGCGGATCGCCGAGATAACCGGAATGCCGGTTCCGGCGTTGTCGGCGGCCAGCTTGAGCTCGTCACGCCGCTCCTCGGACAAATCGCCGGGCCTGACCCAGCTGTCCGTCAGGTCGGCGTTGGCGAAGCCGGCATCCGCAACTTCAGCGAACACGGCCTGCCAGTGGGATGCCTCGGAATCGTTGACCGGCCTGCCCTGCGGATCGGTGCCGGGGAACTGCAGCAAGGCCGCCGAAATGGGCCAATCCCCCGCCGTGTACTTGGAAACGATCTCAGACATACTTCACTCCATCGCGTTGATCCTCTTTCCTATAGGATTCACCGATATGAGGCATGTGTCAAGAGTCACTGGTTATTCATTGCCGGCGGCGGACGGCGGCTCCGCGTTCCGCCGGGGCGGCTCAGGCGATGGTTAGGCGTGCTCCACCACGTCGAGCAGTGCGCGCTTCTTGACCCCGGTCAGGTGTGCGACCATCGCTTCCTGGGCGAGGGCCGGGTTTCCCGCGGCGAAGGCCTGCAGGATCGCGGCGTGTTCCTCGATGGCGCATTCGGCATCTGTCACGCCCAGGCCGCTGAAAAATCTGAACCGCTGGATCTGCCCGCCCAGCGAGTTGAAGGCGGACAGGATGAACTGGTTGCCGGCGTTTTCCGCGATCAGCTGATGGAAGCGTTCATCGGCTTCCCAGTAGTCACGGAACTCGGCGAAGGACGCCCCGCGGGGAGCATTCTTCAGGTCAGTGATGGACTGTTCCAATGCCTGGTTCAGTTCCGGTGTACGACGCTCGCAGGCACGCAGGGCGTTGACCGGCTCGATTACCAGACGCGCATCCATCAGCTCGGCGAGATCCTCGGAACTGAACAATGGCGCCACCCGGTAGCCCTTCAGAGCCACGCGGCGGACCATTCCGGTCGCCTCCAGCCGGGCCAGAGCCTCGCGGACCGGAGTCGGGGAGACATCGAGATCCCTTGCCAGACCGTCAATGCTGATGCCGCGGCCAGCCTCCAACCGCCCGTCCATCAGGGCAACAAGAACCTCTTGGTACACGTGGTCGGCCAGGACCTGGCGGCTGATGACTGGCGGCTTTCCGGTTTTTGCAGGCATGAGTAAATCCTATAGGGTTCCGATCCGCCCGCTCCGGTTTCAGCCACCCGAACCATTGGCGCCGGTTTCAGCCACCCGAACCATTGGCGCCGGTTTCAGCCACCCGAACCAGTGGCGCCGGTTTCAGCCACCCGAACCAGTGGCGCCGGTTTCAGCCACCCGAACCAGTGGCGCCGGTTTCAGCCACCCGAACCAGTGGCGCCGGTTTGGGGTGTCCGTGCTGTGGGGGCCAGCACCCGGATCACCGCCGAGTCGTCGGCCGCAGCTAATCCCTGGCTCTGGCCCAGCAGATACAGCTGTTCGGCGGCTGCCGCCACCGGAGACGGAAGCCCGGCCGCGCGGGTCGCCCGGCCCACGATGCCCATGTCCTTGACGAAGATGTCCAGCCGGCTCAGCACCTCGGCTCCGTCCTCGCTGTACGCTTGCAGCATTCGTGGACCGCGGTTGGAGAGCATGAAGGACCCGGCGGCCCCGGCTTCAAGGGCTTCCAGCGTGCGGGCAGCATCCAACCCCAGTGCATCCGCCAGCGCCAGAGCCTCGGCGCCGGCGGCGATGTGGATGCCGCACAGCAGCTGATTGACCGTCTTGAGCGCCTGGCCGTCCCCGGCGCGCTCTCCCACCACTGTCAGGGTGGACGCGAGCCGCTCCAGCACCGGCCGCGCGCGGGCCAGCGCCTGCGGTTCTGCACCCACCACTATCAGCAGGTCACCGTTCCCGGCCCGGACTGGTCCGCCGGACAGCGGAGCGTCCACCAGATCCACGCCGAATTCAGCCAGGCGCTGCACCGTGGCTGGGATAGCCTCGGTCCCGACGGTGCTGGTCAGCACCACGACGGCGCCCTGGGACAACACCGGGGCGACGCCGTCGGGTCCGAAGAGCACGTCCTGCAACTGCTCGCCGTTTCGCACCGCGAGCAGCACGGCGTCCGCTCCCTCCGCCGCGGCGCGGGAGGTATCGAAGCAGCGCACGCCGGCAGCAGCCGCCAGGTCCAGGCGATTTTGGGCAATATCGAAGCCATGAACGGCGAGCGCGCCGGTCAGGCGGGTGGCCATTGGCAGACCCATGGCGCCCAGTCCCAGGACGGCTACGGTATAGCCCGCCTGGCGTCCGATGGCCCCGGCTGGTTGTTCTGAAATATCCGACATGTCGGTTCCTCCGCTGTTTGCAGGGTTAAAAGTTGCTGAGTTTGCTGAATACCTCGGCGAGGGATCCGTCGTCGCCCACGTTGCCGGCGAAAACCACATAAGGAATTCCCTTCGCCGGCCCGTCCACGGGTTCCCACAGCGAGACAATTCCGGGCAGCATGGGGCCGCGGACCATGCCATGCCGTATCTCCAGCCCGGAAGCTGCGACGTCGGAGGAGGTAATGCCTCCCTTGGCGATGACAAAGCGCGGCGGCCGTTGCGCCAGCGTCCGGCGGACCACATCGACGACGGCGGCTGAGACGGTGCGGGCGATCCGCAGGCTTTCGGCGGCGTCCCCGGCGCTGATCAGCAGCCGACTGGTGTGCAGGATGACGTCCCGGTCCGCGAGCGCCTCCACCACCCTGGCCACGATGGCGGCGACGTGCGCGGCCGAGCGGATGGGATCCAGCAGCGCCTCAACCTGGATCTCGACGGTTTGCGCCCGCGCCTGCTGGTCCGTCAGCACCTTCAGCTGGCGGCTGGTCAGGCCAACGTGAGAGCCGACGACGACGAGGCCACCACCGGGAGCGGGCGTAATTTCGGCAAATGCCTCCGTCCCGGTCAGGGGTGCACGCTCCTGTTGACCTATGCGGGCACGTACGAACGGTGGGCCCACCCGATACAGCAGCTTCTTGCCCCGGCGTTCGGCTTCGGCCAAGCCCAGCGCGAGTGCCCGCAGGTCGTTTTCGGTGACAATGTCGACCACGATCGGCCCGCTGTCCGACACCTCATCCAGCGCATCCGCGATGCCGGCGGCTCTCCCGCGCACGATGGACAGATCGAGAACTGTCACATCGGCGGCTTTAAACCGGCCGGCCGATTTTTCTTCGACGTACCGGGCCAGCTCTGAGTTCACAAAGCCGAAGCTGGCGTCCTTGGCGAACTCCGTCTCCGCCACCGGCATCAGTCCGGTTGGGGTGCGCATGTAATGCACGCCGCCGATGGTGATCCGTCCGGCGTCCGGAAAGGCGGGGACAATCACCACCCCATCCGTGTCCTGGCCGGCCACCTCGCGTAGGGTTGCTGCGATCACGTCCGGCTCAAGCGGGTAGTGTCCGCGCAGCGTGGAATCACTGCGGCTGACGAACGCGAGCACCGTTCCGGTCTCGTCGGCGGCGGCGAGCGCGCTGCTGACCACCTCCCGGTTCCGGGTCGCGGCCTCCGCAGGGTCGAGGCTGCGGCTGTTGGTCAGCACCTAGACCGCCGGGGCGGTTCGGCCGTCAACCTCATGGGTGAAGGCCCACCGGAAGTCCTCGGCCTCCCAGCGGGTGAGCACCGGAAGGTCCGCGACGGACTGCGTGCCGGTGGGGTCGTCGTCGAGCACCACCAACACCCGTTCAGCCGCGGCCACGGAGGCGGCGACGGCCGCCGGATCTACGGCGGTTTCGGCTGGAAAACGCGCCAGCAGGTCTGTTTCAACTTCCACGGGAACTTCCGATCTCAGAGCGGCGTCGAAATGATGCGTCAAGGGCGATGTCGGGATGAGCTGGACATCGCGTCGAGGGGCGAAAAGGTCAGACGTCTTATGTCTGACTGCTAGTGTTGCAGTTCAGTGCAGGAAGCGTCAACGCAAGCCAGGAGGAGAGAGCCGGTGGTCCGTCAATCGCTGGCCAGCAGAGTGGCCGAGGACCTGCTGGCAAGCATCATCGGCGGCGAGTTTCCGCCCGGGGCGCTGCTGCCAGGGGAAGCAGAACTGACCGCCCGGCACCAGGTCAGCCGGATGACCCTCCGCGAGGCGATCAAGACCTTGGAAGCCCAGCAGGTGCTCAGCGTCGAGCAGGGCCGGGGTACCTTCGTGAACCCGGTTGCGCGCTGGACTTCCCTGGAGGCTGTGCTGCGCGCATCGTCGGCGCGCGGGAATGATGCGAGCGCTGCCATCCAACTCATCGAACTTCGCCGGATGCTCGAAACCGGTGCGGCGGAACTGGCAGGCGAGCGCATCTCCAAGGCCGAACTGGACGATCTGCGCGAACAGCTGACGGCAATGACCGACGCGCACCGAAACAACGACGTCGACAGCTTCGTACGGGCGGATCTGGCCTTCCACGACATCATCCTGCATGCCTCCGGCAATGTGTTTGTGGCAGTCCTGTTCGAACCGCTGTCGCGCGTTCTTGCCGCACGACGGGCCCAGACCTCCGCCGTCGTGCAGATCCAAAGTCACGCCATCGCCGCGCACGCAGACATTGTCCGGGCCTTAGCCGAGGCCAATGCGGAAAGCGCCCGCCGAGCCATGGACGACCATATGACCGAGACGTTAAACGACCTACGGAGCTACCTGCTGCACCCCTAGTTTCCGGCAAACCGCTTTAGGCAACTTGATTCTGGAGCACAGCACTTTAAGACGGGATCTTAACTGCCTCCGGAAGGCTCCGGGCCGGACACCGACGGACCCTCGTCCGCTGTCTCGGTGCCGTCGTCGTCCTCACCCTCGGCCGGCGACTGGGGATGGGAGCGGCTGTTGCCCGGCTCCTGATCGCCATTGCCCTCTGCCGGCGCCTCGCTGTGCCGCCGTTCCTGCTCGCCGGACTCGTTCTCCGTTTCCATCAATTCACCCTTCCTCAAGCTGTTCCAGTGCTGACTTTACTGATCGTGCGCTGTACTGATCGTGCGCCGTACTGATCGTGCACCGAACTGATCGTGCGCTGTCCCTTTCCTGGGCCGCTATTCGGGAACCACGTCGGCCGGTTTCTTGTCCGGCCGCCAGCCCCGCCACACCGGGTGCCGCAGCCGTCCGCTGCCCGTTCGCTCCGCGTAGCTGACCTCACCCACGAGGTTGGGGGTGATCCAGTGGACCCCGCGGGCATCCGCAGCCGAGATATCGGCCAGCGGACTCGTCTGCCGCTGCAGCCGCTGGAACTGCCCAGTCATCTGCTCCAGGTCGCGGTCTGTGAAGCCCGACCCCACATTGCCCAGATACTGCAGTTTGCCGTCCACGGGGACGCCAAGCAGCAGCGATCCCACCGACCCGGAGCGGCGTCCCTGACCGTCCTTCCAACCCGCAACCACGACCTCCTGGGTCTGCTGGTTCTTGATCTTGATCCACGCCGCCGAACGCCGGCCCGGTGTGTAGGTGCTGCCGCGCTTCTTGGCCATTACCCCTTCCAGTTCCAGCTCCACACTGGTGGCCACTGCCTCGTCCACATTGCCCTCGAACAGGGGAGAGAGCTGGATCCGGGCGTTCGTGTGCGCCGTCAGGACCTCTTCAAGGGTGGATCTGCGGTCCTGGAAACTCCGTCGAAGCAGTGAATGTCCGTTGTGTTCCAACAGGTCGAAGACCATAAGCGCCACCGGTGCGGATTTCTGCGCTGCCTCGACTTCGGCGGGTTTGGTCAGTTTCATCCGGGACTGCAGCAGCCGAAAATCCGGCCGGCCGGACTTATTCAGAGCGACAATCTCGCCATCGAAGACGGCGCGAGTAGTTCCGCCGGCCGCAGCGGCTTCCGCCAGCACCGCCAATTCCGGATATGCCGCCGTCACATCGTTGCCGTTGCGGCTGACCAGCCGGAGCGAACCGTCGGCCACCATGGCGATGGCCCGCATGCCGTCCCACTTCATTTCGAAGTCCCAGTCCTGCTCCTGATCAATGTCCCGTTCGCTCCCCAGCGTCGCCAGCATGGGAGTCGGGGCAGCCGGGCTGCGACCGGCGGAGGATTCCGCCGGTACCTGGTCCGTCGGCAACCTGTCCTTCGCCGCCTTTGCCGCCGGGGCAGCCTTTGCTGGGTCCGGCGTTCCGTCCCGGCCGGCGTCCGCCTTGGCATCGAACTGAGGCTGGTCCTTCATCAGATGCATCAGCCAGTTTTTCTCTGACTTTGGATCGTCCCCTCCGGTATGGATTAGGGCGACCTTGCGGACTGCACCCAAGCCGCCGTCGTCCCTGCCGTGCAGCGTGACGATTACTTCGTTGCCGTCGCGCCATTTTTCGAGTTCATAGCTGCCGGCATCCCAGATCAGCACGTCGCCGGCACCGTATTCGCCCTTGGGTATGGTGCCCGCGAAGCTGCCGTACTCCAGTGGATGGTCCTCGGTCTGGACGGCCAGATGGTTCTTTTTTGGCTCGGTCGGCACGCCTTTGGGAACGGCCCAGGAGACCAGGACACCGCCGCGTTCAAGCCGGAAGTCGTAGTGCAGCCGCCGGGCGTGGTGTTCCTGGATGACGAAGCTGCGGCCTTCGCTCCGGGCGGGCCGCGCGGCTGGAACCGGCTCGGGAGTTTTTCCCGCATCACGCATGCTGCGGTATTTGTGCAGCCGATCCGTTCCGTCGCCGCCGTCGTCGTCGCCGTCTTCCTTGTTCGTCCCGGCATCGGCTGCGGGCCGCGCCACCTCCTCCCCCGGCGTAATCCCCGCCTGCACCCGCGCGGTCACGGCTTCGAAGTCAAGGTGCGTAAGGTCCGGATCGTCCAGTTCTTCCCAGCTCCTCGGTGCCGCCACCATGGGACGGAACCTGCCGCGCAGTGAGTAAGGGCAGATGGTGGTTTTGGCCCAGTTGTTCTGACTCCAGTCCACCAGCACCTTGTCCTGCCGCAGGACCTTCTTCATGTCGCTGACCACCAGGTCTGGATGGTCCGCCTCCAGCGCCCGGGCCAACTCGTGTGCGAACGCGTTCACGTCCTCCGAGCTTTGGGACCCGTCCAACGCTGCGTATAGGTGGATTCCCTTGCTCCCGCTGGTGACAGGCACCGCCGTCAGGCCCATGTCCGCCAAAATCGCCTTCGCGAGGCGTGCCACTTCCGCGCACTCCGCCAGCCCGGCTCCCTCGCCGGGGTCCAGGTCCAGCACCAGCCGGTCCGGATTGCGAACCGTTCCGGCCCGGCCGAAGCGCCATTGCGGAACATGGATCTCCAGCGAGGCGATCTGGCCCAGCCAGGTCAGGGTGGCAATGTCGTCCACCAGCGGATAGACGTTGGTGCGCTCCTTGTGCACAATCTCCGCCCGCTTCACCCACGAGGGTGCCGACTTGTCCAGGTTCTTCTGGAAGAACACCTGACCCGGGTTCTCGGGAGTCCCCACGCCGTGAACCCAGCGTTTGCGGGTGGCAGGACGGCCCTGCGCAAACGGGATCATCATCGGTGCCACGACGGCCAGATATGCCAGCACGTCCCCCTTGGTGGTGCCGGTCTGCGGGTACAGAATCTTGTCCAGATTGGTGAGCGTCAGGCGGTGGCCACCGACGCTGACCAGCTGTTTGCTGTCGTTGCTGTTCCGGCCCGCCATGAGCCCAGTCTGATTGAAATTTCCCGTATTTACCAGAGCGGCTAAGCATGCTTAGTGTTAGCGTTTAGCCATGCGGTCCATCTGGAAAGGCGTCATAGCATTCGGTCTGGTGAACGTTCCCGTCAAGCTGTACAGCGCCACGGAGGACCACGACATAGCACTGCATCAGGTGCACGACAAAGACGGCGGGCGCATCCGCTACCAGCGCCGCTGCGAGATCTGCGGCGAGAAGGTCGACTACGAGCACATCGATAAAGCGTACGACGACGGCGAACACACCGTAGTGCTGACGGGCGATGATCTGTCCTCGCTTCCGGTGGAGAAATCACGCGAGATCGAAGTTGTTGAATTTGTCCCCAGTGCACAGATAGATCCGATCATGCTGGAGCGCAGCTACTTTCTGGAACCCGATTCAAAGTCAACCAAGGCATATGTGCTGCTGCGGCGCACCCTCGAGGAGACGGACCGGACCGCCGTCGTGCAGTTTTCGCTGCGGCAGAAGTCCCGCTTGGGCGCCCTGCGGGTGCGCGGAGACGTGCTGCTCCTGCAGGGCATGCTGTGGAATGACGAAGTTCGTGAGGCCCGGTTCCCGCTGCTGGACCAGGAGGTAAAGATCACGGCCAAGGAACGCCAGATGTCCGCGGCGCTTGTGGACTCGTTCTCCGAGGACTTCACGCCGGAGAAGTTTACCGACGACTATCAGGAGCAGCTGCGCCAGCTCATCGACGCGAAGCTGGAAAAGGGTGACACGCTGGCCACGGAAGAGACCTTTGGCGGGACCGGCGGGGAGGACGCCGACGGTGAAGAGGGCGGCAAGGTACTGGATCTGATGGAGGCACTTCGGCGCAGCGTGGAAAAGAACCGAAGCTCCAAGGAGAAGCCAAAGTCCACGAAGCCGGAGGCGGCCGCGGCAAAAACCCGGCGGAAAAAGGGTGCCTGAGTAAGCCGGCACTCGGACCAACCGATCACGTATGGAGACGGAACCAACGGATAAGGAGATCATCATGGCTGAGCGGGGCAATACGACCCATAGTCCGCAGCTGGACGACAAGATGAAACAGGAAACCCAGGCGATGACTCAGGGGAACCAACCCGGCCATGTGGAGGAATGGCGGGAGACCGAGCCCATGCCGGACGACACCGATCCCGAGGAGGTCCGCCAGGCCATGTCCGGAACGCCCGACCAGGAGGCGGAGCAGGAAGAGGGGACGCAGTGAGATGAACGGCAACCAGAATTATGCCTACCGGAAGTACGCTCAGCTGTACCGCAAGCCAGGTCCGTGGTGCACGGTCTATGCGAAAGTCAGTACAGGTACAGTGGACAGCCTGCGATCCAGCGAGCTGCTCCCGGACCATATCGAGAATTTCCTGCACAAGGCGGGCGCGTCCAAAACGGATATGGCGGCGCTGAAGGACGTGGTGTGGCCGGTGGAGGGCGAGCCCTCCCCCGTCAGCCGGTTCCTGCTGGTGAGGCAGGGGAACATTGAATTGGACGAGGTACTGCCTGGAGCCGCCGGCCAGGAGGAAACCAAAGTGGCGGCTGTCCCGGACCTGCTGCCGCTGCTGAAGCATCGGGGGAAGGATTTTCCCTATGTCGTGGCCGAGGTGGACCGCAGCGGCGGCGAAATCAGTTTCCACTTGGCCAACCGGCGCACAGCCGTGTCGGCCAACGCTGTGGAGGGATCCAGGGAAAACATCACCAAACTGCCCGGTGGTGGCTGGGCACAGGGTAAATACCAGCACCGGACCGAAGAGATTTGGCGCCGCAACGCCGATGAGGTGGCAGGGCAGATCGACCGCATCGTGGAAGCCAGCAATGCTCGCCTGCTGGTGGTGGCCGGGGACATGCGGGCGCGCGATTTGGTGATCAACCAGCTCGCGGACCGCAGCCGCAGCGTTGTGGTGGTGGTCGATGCCAACACCCGGGGCGGCGGCGCCGATCCCAAAAGCCTTCGGGAGAAGGTGGACGAGCGCATTGCCGAGGTGGTGGCGCGCCGGCAGCAGGAAATTCTGGACAAACTCGCCGAACAGGACGGGCAGCCAAATGCCCTGGCCGTAACTGGCCTTGGAGCCGCGGTGCACGCATTGCAGCAGGCCCAAGTCGAAATTTTGCTGCTGGATGACACCGCCCTGACGGAGCGGACGCTGCTTGCCCTGGACGCGGAACCATGGGTTGCCACCGCACCCGAGGAGGCGCTCGACGCTGCTGTGCTGGGCGAGGTTCCCGCGGCGACCGCGCTGCTGCGCGCCGCCATGCTCACCGATGCCGAGATCGCCGTCGTGCCTCCCGGTGCCCTGCCCGGCGGGGGTGCACTGGCTGCGCTGCTGCGCTGGCCCACCGGTCCACGGGTGCCCAGCGCCCGCACCTGACGCGGGATGGGTGGCAGGTAGGGGCCGGGTCAGTGCTTGGACCCGGTCTCGTCGGTGCCCGCTCCCTGGTCGGCCGAAATATCGTCCTGATCGCGATCCGGCTCGTCTGGGTCTTGCCGCGCGGATCCGGTCCGCTCCGGAATGTCCTTTTGTGGCGACAGGGGAGTTTCCGGATCGCTGGGATAGCCGGCAACAGGGCGCTGGTCCGAGTCCGATAAGTGCTGGGAATCCGCGTCGGTGTCCTGCCGCCGTCGCTCCTGATTTTCCTTGCTTGAAGTCATGATTAATATCCCTTCCGCAGCTTGGAATGGCTTCCAGCGCCAACGTACCACACCCGTTTCAGTGCTCCGGCTGCAGCTGTCCCAGGCGTTGCAGAGCCCGCAGAACGTCGTCCGGCTGGACCGCCAGCATCGCCGGATCGGCCGCGTCGCCAAAGGTGTCGCCCCGCCGGAGGGCCTGATTAGATAACACGATGTGCGGACCCGGCGGAGGACCCCATTCCTGCGGCGGAGCTGGACCGAACAGGACCACGGAGGGAATCCGAAAGGCCGACGCGAGATGAGCGGCGCCGGTGTCTGCCGAAACAACGAGCCGGGCGGCGGCGACAGCGGCCGCGAAATCGCCCAGTGAAAGGGCACCGGCAACCACCTCGCTGCCGTCAAAACCTGCCAGCCGCCCGACCGCTTCGGCGCGGGGACGCTCTGCAGCGGACCCCGTAAGCAGTACCCGATGCCCCCGTTCCGCCAGTTGCGCCGCCACGGCCGCGAATCGATCCACCGGCCAGCGGCGGCTGCCATAAAAGGCGCCCACATGGACAATTGAGGCGCCGCGGAATGGGCTGGCCGGATCTGGCTGCTGCAGATGCAGGTCCTCGGGATCTGCCGGAATCGAATGCCACTGCAGCAGCCGTGCCCAGCGCTGCCGTTCATGGATGCCGTCCTTCCAGTCCGGGCCGGTCCAACCCGGCGCCTTATGGCCGATCCGACGATGCGGCTGCAGCAGTTCGAGCCTGCCCCGGCTTTCCGGACCGGAGCCGTGCAGGTTGACCGCGATATCAACGCTGCCGGGATCCACGTGCAGCTGCTGGTCCAATCCGGCAGTGGGCAGCAGCTCATCCACTTCGGGAAGCAGGGAGACAATCGGCGCCAGCCACCCCGGCGCCGCATAGACCAGCCGATGCTCCGGAAAAGCGCTCTTGAGCGCCCGCAGGGCCGGAACGGCCACCAGGAAATCCCCCAGCTTCAGGGTGCGCAGGGCCAGCAGCACCGGTTGTGATTGCGGGTCAACCATCCTGAACCTCCTAGGTGTTGGGGTCGCGCCCGTTCGACTCAGCCAACAGCGACAGCAGATCCCGCTGCACAGCGTCCGGCCGCACATCGCCGACAAACGACTCGTCATGGCCACAGCGCTCGGTCGCCTCACCTGCGGCCGCGACACCACACACCGGGCACTGAACCAACCAACCGACCTGGATCCGGTGTTTGGCTCTGCTCAAAGGACCAGCATTGATGACATTGCCGCACCAATAGATCGACGCCGTGCGGGCGCCGACGGCCTGGGCCAGGTGCCTGGGCCCGCTGTCATTGCCCAAAAACACCTGGCATTCGGCAAGCAACCCCGCCAGCACCGGCAGCTGGATCTTCCCCGCCACCGAGCTGATGAGCTGCCGCGCGGCCGGGGTGCCGGCCGTGCATTGGGCCTGGCCCACCACGGAAGCCGCCAGGTCAACCTCATCGACATCGCCAATGACCAAGACCTGGTATCCCTCCTGTGCCAGGAGGGCAGCCATTTGGGCAAAATTCCCGGCCGGCCAGCAGCGCCGTGGATCGGACGCACCAGGATGGATGACCGCCATACCCCGCGTCCCCGGCTCACCCCAGGCCAGCGCGGCCAACCGTTCCGCCGCGGACACCTCCAGCAGCGGTTCAAGGCAGACCGCGGGAGCACCGGCCAGGGAAGCAACTTCAAGCCAGCGCAGCGCTTCATGCTGGTAAAAACGGAACGGCAGGTTCCGCTCCAGCGGCACAGCCTTCGGCGCCGCGCACCCCACCGTGTGACGCGCTTCGAGCCGATGCACGAAAGGATTGGAGTTGGCGCCGCCGCCGTGCAGCTGGACCGCCAGATCGAAATGCTGCAATCTCATCCGGTCCATGAACTCATCGGCCGCAGCGGTGTCGGCGCGTGAATCTCCCGGCACATCCCGGATCCCCGGTATTGCGGGAAGGACTTCCACCGCGGCAATGGGGCCGGCACGATCCTGCAGCAGGGCACGGTGCCCCGGAGAACCCAGCAGCGTCACGGCGGCGTCGGGATAGGCGGCGGCCAGCGAACAGATGGCCGGCAGCGCGAAAAACAGATCTCCGAGTCCGCCCCCGCGCAGCACAGCGATGCGCTCAACCCGATTGAACCGGCTGCCGAGCGTCGCAGGCAAACGAAACCGGGACATCTCCGGTGATTCCTCCACCAGCATTCTTTGTTCCTCTGTCCGAAGGTCCAATGTTGCCGGCCCCCGGCGGACGGTGCTGGCGGGCAAGCTTGAAGCCACTCTAGTGGCAGGCGCGGGTTTTGGTTCGAGCCAGGATTGGATCTCCCCGGTGTGTAGCAGGAAGCAGAAACGGGTACGGCACAAATGTGGAAGAAACTTCCGGCGCCGCTCCACGGGCGGCCGCAGCTGCAAGCGATGCCATGTCCCGGCGCATTTCGGCGCAGTGGGCCGACGACGTGCCGCCGGTGCCGGCCGTCATGGATGTCCTGATTCCGGGCTGTGAAAGGCCGGCGGAGCTGGCGGTGACGCTGGCCGGACTGGCCGGCCAGGATGGCCCTGCCTTCAGCGTGGTGGTCAGTGATCAATCCGCGGACGGTGCGGACTGGAAGCATCCGGCGGTTGCGGCCATGGTGCGCGTGCTTCGTGTGCAGGGCCGGAAGGTTACCTTGACCCAACACCTGCCCCGCCGGGGAATGGCCGAGCATCGGCAGCA
Source organism: Paenarthrobacter sp. Z7-10 (assembly GCF_026932795.1). Lineage (GTDB taxonomy): Bacteria > Actinomycetota > Actinomycetes > Actinomycetales > Micrococcaceae > Arthrobacter_M. The sequence continues at coordinate 20,851 of NZ_JADPVH010000035.1, forward strand.
CCTGCTGGACCTGGCCCAGGCGGCCCAGGTCCTTTTCCTGGATAACGATATCTGGCTGGAGCCCGGTGCGCTGGCGCGGATGAGCGGCGCACTGACATCGCTGGGCTGCGGCTTCGTGGGGATGGCCGTCCAGGGGCTGTCCTATCTGCACGACGACCGGCCCGGGGAGCGCGCCACTTTTGAGCCATGGAGCGGCCCAGTCACGCCCGAACGGGTCCGCCGGGACGAACCGGGATTCGCGCGCTGGCCGTTGCACAACGCGGCGAATCCAACCCATCTGGGCGCCGGCCTGGAGCTGAACGAGGACCAGTGGCTGGCCTATCGGGTCGCCTGGCTTGGCGGCTGCGTCCTATTCGACCGGGCATCCCTGCAATCCTGCGGTGGCTTTGATTTCTGGGCCCAGCTGCCCCAGGCACATTCCGGCGAGGATGTGGCCGCGCAATGGCGGGTGATGGAACGCTTCGGCGGTGCAGGCCTGCTGCCCTCCGGTGCGGTTCATCTGGAGTCGCCCACTACAGTGCGGGAGAGAGACGTCGACGCCTTCGATATTGTCTTTCCCGACGCGGCCGCACAAGGCGCCGCTGATCAGAAGACCGCAGTTCAGAACAGGAGCACATGATGCACGCTGGAATGGAAAACCCCCAAGACCGTGGTCCCCGCGAGGAACCGCTCGAACCGTATCCGGGGCCACCGACGCCCGATCCGGCTCCCGCGCCGGGTCCCGGTCGGCCGGACGGATCCCCCGAGGTCAGCCCGGATGCGATTCCCGACACGATCCCGGACCCCCGCAATCCCGGCCGGCCTACCGGCCCGGGCATGCCCTAGGGTCCCCGCTCACCTGCGAAGCCAACGGAAACGCTGCGCTACTGAACGCTGCGCTGCTGAACTCTGGGTTCCTGAACGCTGCGCCGCTGCGCCCTGAGCAGACCCCGGCGCTCCTGAGCCCTCTGCAGCTGCATCCTTTGCGGCCGGGGGCCAGAGAAGAGCCGTCGGTCGGCCGAAAACACCCTTTGTCTTACGGTCGATGAAAATCATATGCAGGGCAAACGACACTCCGACGGCGATGGCCACGCCGCGCACGATGGCAATTGGAATCCACTGGAACACGCTCAACTGGTCCGTCAGGGCAATCAGGGTAAAGAAGGTAGTCAGGCACAGCACGGTTCGCAGTTGCCAGGTCGCTTCGATGCCCGTCACCGCAAAGAACGCCAACAACCAGAGCATGTACCACGGTTGGATCATTGGTGCCAGCAGAACGACGGCGGCAAAAGCCCATGCCATCCGCCGCACCACGACGGCTCCGTACGCTGGCCCGTCCACCCTGCGCACGGCGAGCCAGACGACGACGGCCACGGACAGCGCCTTCCCGATCAGGTGCACCACGTTGGTAACAATATCGCCGGAAACACCAATCTGGTCGGCCAGCCATCCCAAGACCGCACCGGTTGTGCCAACCGGCGCATACCAGATCCACAGCTTGCCTGGCGTGTTCAGGGCTCCAATCCAACCAAACCCCAGGCCGTTGGCCAGGCCGCAGATCCACAGCAGTCCGAAGGAGACGAGGGCGGTCAGCAGCCAGCACCACACCTTGCGGCCCCAGCCGGCTTTCGAGCCGGCCCACAGCAGCCCGACAAAAGGCAGCGCGATCAGGGTGATTGGCTTGACCGCGATCGAAGCTGTGACCAGCACAATGGCCAGCCAGGGTTTGCGCGTGGAGGCACAATACACGCCGGCCACCACCAGCCCCAGCATGAGGGAATCGTTGTGCGCACTGGCAATGAAGTTAAGCAGCAGCACCGGATTGAGCACCATCAGCCACAGCGCCCGCTGTGGGTTGATGCCATGGACCGCCGCCAGTTTCGGAATGAAGATGGCGCACAGTGCAACACCCGCCAGCGCCACCAGGCGGAAGGGAATGATGCTCAATTCGGGAACGCCAAATCCCACCCAGACAGCAAACTGCTCAATCCAGAGAAACAGCGGACCGTACGGCGTGGGAGCCTCGGTCCAGAGCGTGTCCGGGCCGAGTGAGTAGTAGTTGTTCAACGCCGAAATCCCGTTGGTGTAGGGGTTCAGGCCCTGCACCATGAGCCGACCCTGGCCAATGTAGGCGTACACATCCCGGCTGAACAACGGCAGCGCGAGGGCCAGCGGAAGCCCCCACAACAGCAGTGCCTTGATCAGGATCGGATGCGCGCTCGAGTCCCATTGACCGATGCGCTGGGCCAGCCGCAGCCAGGAGCGCACCAGCAGGAGTGCCCCAAAGCACAGCATTACCGTGGCAGTGATGACCCCTGCCGGGGACGTGCGGGCCAGGATGAACAGCGGGTTACGGATCAGGGCCGAACTGCCGGCCAGCCAGCCGACGCCAACCGAACCGGCCAGCATCAGCAAGGAAGCGACAAATCCCTGCAGCAGTGCGATGTTAAGCGTCTTGGCCGCATCGGCTGCAGCCGGTCCGGCTGCGGGTTCGGCGTCTGTCCCCCACAGGACGGCCGTAGCTCCACCGCCGTCATCCCGCCGACCATCTCCAAGCCGCGCGGGCTTCGCTGCGCCACCCCGGCGGGGCTTGGAGGTCAACATGGTGAGCAGTTCCTTTTGATTAAGGAGATTGTTCAGGAGCGACAGGACGCCAAGCGTCGGGATGGCCATTTCCGGTCACGGACAGATGGGAAAGTTGGAGAGGTGCAGTGCAATGATTCTAACACCGCGGCTCCCTCCCTCCGGCGTCCGATGATGCCGCTGCGATACCATCGAAGGGTTGCGGAATTGTTTCCGCAGGCAAGGTTGTTTCGCCTCACGCTGCTGCGTTCCATCCTGCTGCGTTCCATCCTGCTGCGTGCCGTCGATGCATCTTCTAAAACTGCTGGCCAAGCCGGTGAATATCTGACAAGGACTGCTCACATCTCTACCGACTCATTTTTCGGCAACCTTACCCGGCTGCGCAACCGCGTCCTGCCCGCCAAGGCGCAGGCCCGGCTCAACACCCCGCGCGGACTGCTCTGGGGTTTCGTCGCCGTGCACCTGTTCTTCGTGCTGTTCATGATGATCTGGGTGCTTCAGGGCCAGGCCTTCAGCGACACCAACATTTACCGGGACTGGGCGCTGGGTGGTTTCCGGGAGGAAAACCTGGTGGGTCTGCCCAGCCCTTGGGTTTACCCGATCCTGGCCCTGCTGCCTATCGCCATCGCCGGTTTGGCCGGGCCCGGTCCCTTCCTGCTGATCTGGGTGCTGATGATCACGGCACTCAATGCCGTGGCGGTGGGCAAGCTCACTGCATGGGGCCGCAACGCTGCGGCGATCAAGGCCGCCTGGTGGTGGATGGGTTTCGTGTTTTTGATGGGCTGGCTGGGTTTCGCCCGGGTGGACGGACTGACCGCCCCGATCGTTTTGATTGCGCTGGCCTACGGCGTCTCGCATCCGTTCGTCGCCTCCCTGCTGCTCAGCGCGGCGACCTGGGTCAAAGTCTGGCCTGCCGCCGTCGTGCTGTCACTGCTGACCGTGGTCAAGCAGCGCGTGCGGGTCATCGCCGCCGGCGTCCTCGTCACCGCCGTCGTGACGATCGCCGCGTTCGCTCTGGGGGTTGCGCCGAAACTGCTGAACTTCCTCACCGCCCAGGGCGACCGTGGTATGCAGCTCGAGGCCACCTTCACGACGCCGTGGCTGTGGCTTTCCGTGCTGCACATCGACGGCTCCCGGATGTACATGAACACGGACATTAACTCCATGCAGGTGGACGGTCCCGGCACCGAGGTGATGTCCTTTTTGATGCAGCCGCTGCTGATCCTGGCCGCGCTGGTCGTGGTGGTCCTGATTTTCTGGGCGCTGCACAACGGCAAACGCAATGGCGGCACCGACCGCACCGAACTGCTGCTGGCGGGATCACTGACCATGGTGACGGCCTTCGTCGTCTTCAATAAGGTGGGATCCCCGCAGTTCATGGTGTGGCTGGCTCCTGCCGTGGCCGTGGGACTGGCGCACAGCTGGAAGGAATGGCGCGTGCCGGCCACCATGCTGATCGGCATTGCGCTGGCCACCTTCTTTGTCGATCCGCTGTTCTACGATGCGCTGAGCCACAACAATCCGGTGATGGCACTGGTGCTGACCATCCGCAACGTGCTGCTCGTGGTGCTGTTCTGCTGGTGCGTCCGCCGGCTGTACCTGCTGGGCCGAAGGTCACCATCCGCCATTTCCCTGGCCAAGGAGTCCTGACATTTCCGCCGCATTCTTCGCCCTGCTGCTGCGGATCCGGCAGGCGGTTCTGCCACCGGCCGCGGTGGCCTGGTTCGCCCGCCCCGCCAGCGTCTGGTGGGGCTTTGCCGCCGTTCACCTCTACTTCCTGGCTTGGATGATGTCCTTTGTGATCCACGGCGAGGCCTTCAGCGACACGGCTCAGTACAGGCAGTGGGCGGTGGCGGGTTTCCAGCCGGACGACGGCGGCCCCCCCATCAGCGTGTGGGTTTATCCGGTGCTCGCACAGGTTCCGATTTTCTTTGCCAACATTTTAGGTCCAGGCCTGTATCTGGTGGTTTGGACGCTGATGATCAGCGCCCTGAATGCGGCCGCGCTGCTCTACCTCACCCGCGCCGGCAAACGGCCCGAGGGCATCGCACCGGCCTGGTGGTGGCTGATCTTCACGGTCTTCATGGGTTACCTCAGCTTTGCCAGGGTGGAAGGCATCACCGCACCGATTGTCCTGGTGGCCCTGCTGCTCGCCGCCAGCAGGCCGCTGCTGGCCACGGTGCTGCTGAGCATTGCAACCTGGATCAAAGTCTGGCCCGCAGCCGTTGTGGTGCCCATCGTGATCGCCAGCCGCAGGCGCTGGCAGATCATTGGCACCGGCATCCTGGTCAGTGTCCTGGTGGTGGTGGGCACCTACTTCGCCGGCGGCATCCGGCATCTCTTCGACTTCCTGACGAACCAGGGCCAGCGGGGCATGCAGCTGGAGGCTACCTTCTCCACGCCTTGGGTCTGGCTGAGCGTGCTCCACCTGGGCGGCGCCAAAATTGCGGACAACGTGGCCATCAACTCCACCGAGGTCTACGGGCCGGGTACCCCCGTGGCGGCCTTCCTGATGCAGCCACTTTTTCTGCTGGCCGCCGCCATCGGCGCCGGGCTGCTGATCTGGGCCCTGCGCCGCGGTGCCGAGCGCGAGGAGCTGTTCCTGGAAGGTGCGCTGATGATGACGACCGCCTTCGTGGTCTTCAACAAAGTGGGCTCCCCGCAGTTCATCATCTGGCTGGCGCCGGTGGTCACCGCCGGCCTGACTCACTCCTGGCATCGGTGGAGGGTTCCCGCTGCGCTGCTGATGGCCATTGCCGTCACGACTTTTGTGATTTATCCACTGTTCTACACGCCGCTGATCCACGCCAATCCGATCATGGCGTCAGTGCTCACCATCCGCAATGTGCTGCTTGTGCTCCTGATGTACTGGTCCGTCCGGCGAACCATCGACCTGGCCCGCAAATCCGGACCGGCGGCGGCGCTGCCAGCCCCCGCGGAACCAGCCGGCAAGGGAACCCAGCCGGCTGTCCGGCAACAGCTTCCGGGTGTTGGCGTCGATGATGAGCAGATACACGACGAAGGCCACCGCCACCGCGAAGGCCAGCGTTGAGGCCTGGAAGTCCAAATGAACGAATGACCACACCGAAAGCTGATCCTGCGCGCCGAAAACGACGAAAAAGGTGATCACCACGTACAGCGATTTGATCTGCCAGTCATCGCGCAGGCCGCTGACGGCCAGGAATGGAATAAACCAGAGCACGTACCAGGGCTGGATGATCGGAGAGAGCACCACGATGGCGGCGAAGGCAAGGGCCAGGCGCCGGATCAGTTTCGGATAGCTGCCGCGGAACATCAGCAGCACCACCAGGGCCACCCCTGCCCATTTGAGGACCGAACGCAGGATGGTCGCCAGCAGCCCCCCGTTGAGCCCAAGCACATTGGCCAAACCCTCCACCAGCTGGCCCAGGAACCCCGACGGGGCGTATCCGGTGTAGCCGGGAGTGGGGTCGGCGATGGCCCAGACCCAACCGGAGCCAAGGTGGTACGGCAGCCCACTGAGCAGCAGGATGCCGAAGCTGAGCATCGCCGTCGCGCCCCAATAGCAAAATCTTCGGGCCAGGGAGGCCCCCGGACCCGCCCACAACAGCCCGACGAAGGGCAGCAGCACGATGGTGATGGGCTTAACGCCGATTGAAGCCGTCACCAGCAGGACGCCCAGCAATCCGCGCCGGGTGGCAGCGAGGTAGACCCCGGCCACCGCCAATCCCACCATTAGCGCGTCATTGTGGGCACTGGCAACGAAACTGATCAGGAACAGCGGATTCGCCACTGCAATCCAGAGCGCGCGTGCGCCGCTGAGGTTGTGCAGCCGGGCCAGCTTGGGCACAAACACTACGCACAACGCCACACCGGCGACGGCGAGCAGCCGAAACAGAAAAACCGAGAAGTCGGGTTGGGCATCGGTGATCTGGACGACGCCGCGTTCCAGCCAGAGGAAGTATGGCCCATACGGCGTCTTCGCCTCCGCCCAAGCTGGGTCCGCGCCGAGCGAAAACCAGTTGCTCAGAGCCGAGATGCCCGTCTTGTAGGGGTTGAGTCCTTCCAGGACCAGCCTGCCCTGACCTGTGTAGGCATAGACATCACGGGAGAAAATGGGCACGGCGAACAGCAGCGGTGCCGTCCAGGCGGCGATGGCCAGCACCACCGAGCGCAGCGAACCCGGGCCCCAGTGCTTCAACCGCTGTCCCAGCCGGAGCCAGGACCGGACCAGGACCATAGCGCCGACGGTGAGCAGCAGCGTGGAGGTGGTGACCCCTGCGCCCTCCGTCCGCAGCGCAATCACCAGCGGATGCCGCACCATGGGTGAACCGTTAGCGATCCAGCCGGCCCCGATCGAGCCAACGAACACCATGAAGGAGCCGACAAAGCCCTGCAGTATGGCCCAATACGCCTTCGGCGGTAGACCGTTCAGGCCGCCCTGGTGGTCAGTGGCCGGCGGTGGAAAGGCGGACGACGACGGTGCCATCCAGCGTGCCGCAGGCGGCGGGACCGACGCGGCAGGCTCCGGCCGTGTTCCCGGTCCCGCCGGCGGATCGCCTGCCGTCATTTTAGGAAATTCCTCTGCTGGCTGAAGATGGAAGGCGAAGCCTGCTGAAAAGCCGTGCACCGGCGATCATGAATCGTCCCATTTTAGCATCGAGGCATGGCCCCATTGGGGAGGTCTCCGGGCGGTACATTGGTCTGGTGCCTATATCTAATGAACGCATTGTGTGGATCGATTGTGAAATGACGGGGCTGGACCTTCAGGCTGACGCGCTGATTGAAGTGGCCGCCTTGGTCACCGACTCAGAGCTGAACATCCTCGGTGAGGGAATCGACGTCGTCATCAAGCCCGACCCAACGGCGTTGGCCCAGATGGGCGACTTTGTGCGTGAAATGCACACCACTTCCAAATTGCTCGACGAGCTGGAAAATGGCATCTCAATGGAAGAGGCCCAAGCGGCGGTGCTGGCCTACATTAAAGAACACGTTCCGGACCCTAAAAAGGCACCCCTGGGCGGCAACTCCGTGGGCACGGACCGGATGTTCCTGGCCCGCGACATGCCGGACATCGTGGAGCACCTTCACTATCGTGTGATCGATGTCTCAACCATCAAGGAGCTCTCCCGCCGCTGGTACGCCCGCAGTTATTTCCAGGCGCCAGTCAAGCACGGTGGTCACCGCGCCCTGGGCGATATCCGGGACTCCATCAACGAACTAAAGTACTACCGCGAGGCCGTTTTCGTCCCGGCCCCGGGGCCTGACTCGGTGACCGCCAAGCAGATTTCCGGCAAATATTCGCTCTGATCCGCGTCTCCGGTCGAAAGCACCCCCGGAGAGCAGGTAGACTATTTGTCGCTGCCGTTTCCGCCGCGGACGCGAACTCCGGTTCGTCGTTTCGCCGGCCAAGTCAGGGCACATGGTGGGATTAGCTCAGTTGGCAGAGCGCCTGGTTGTGGTCCAGGAGGTCGCGGGTTCAACCCCCGTATCTCACCCAGAGATAGGCAGGACTTCACGTCGGGTCCTGCCGAAACACGAAGGCCGCTCCGGATTCATCCGGGTGCGGCCTTCGGCATGTAATACCGTATGTTCGGCATGTAATACCGTTTGGAAGGGACTCCGCCGCGCGGGATCCCTCGTCGACCGCAGGGAAACCGCAGGGAAGAGGAGCCGCAACGATGAAGCGCAATCTCTACGACGAAGACCACGAACTCTTCCGTGAAGTCGCTCAGGAGTTCAATTCCCGCGAGGTCGCCCCGCACTACGCGCAGTGGGATGCCGATCACCTGATTCCGCGCAGCCTGTGGACCGCGGCCGGCGGGCAGGGGCTGCTGGGCCTGGCCGTTCCGGAAGACCTGGGCGGAATGGGGATGACCGACTACCGCTTCCGTGCAGTTCTCGATGAGGAGTTCGCCGCCAGCAATCATCTGGCCGTGGGCCTGGCACTGCATCTGCACGACGATATGGTGCTCCCCCACCTGCTGGCGTACGCCTCCGAGGACCTGAAACAGCGCTGGCTCCCCGGTATGGCCGCCGGTACCACTGTCACCTCGATTGCCATGACCGAGCCGGGCGCCGGCAGCGATCTGCGGGGTATCCGCACCAAGGCAGTCCGGGACGGAGACGACTGGTTGCTGTCCGGCCAAAAGACCTTCATCGGCAACGGCCTTTCCGGGGACGCGGCCCTGGTGCTGGCCCGCACCGACGGTTCAACCGGGCGCGGCAACAAGGACTCGTTCTCGCTGTTCATGGTTGCCAAGGGTGAGGGTTACAGCACCGGCAAGCAACTGGACAAGATGGGACTCAAGGCCTCGGACACCACCGAGCTCTTCTTCGACAATGTCCGCGTCCCCGGCGCGGATCTGGTGGGTGAGGCCGGCAGTGGCCTGGAATACGCCGCCGGGCAGCTCCCACAGGGCCGGCTGGCAATAGCGGTGGCCTCCTCCGCCCTCGCCCGTGCCGTCTACGAGGCCACGGTGACATACGCCAAGGACCGGAACGCCTTTGGTGAACGGGTCATCGATTTCCAGAACAGCCGGTTTGTGCTGGCCGATGTGCTCACCGAAGTGCAGGTCACCGAGACCTACGTCGACGCCGCCATGCTCGCCTTCAACCGCGGTGAGCTGGACGCGGTCGATGCTGCGCAAGCCAAGTTGTGGGCCAGTGAGCGGGTCAAGTCCATCACGGACCGCTGCCTGCAGCTGCACGGCGGTTATGGCTACATTCTGGAATATCCGGTGGCGCAGGCCTTCCTCGCGTCCCGGCTGCTGACGATCTTCGGCGGCACCAGCGAGATCATGCGCGACATCGTTGGCCGCAGCATCGCCCGCTGAATACCCCTTCCCCCAGCCGCAAGGATTCCTTCATGACCATCCACCCGATCACCATTCTGGGCGACCCCGTCCTGCACCAGCGCGCCGCCCGGGTGGAGAACTTCGATGACCAGCTGCGCACACTGATCGCCGACATGTTTGAAACGATGGACGCCGCCAACGGCGTAGGTCTGGCCGCGCCACAGATTGGTGTGGCGCTGCGCATTTTTACCTATCATCTGGAGAACGACGACGACGTTCCCGACCGCGGCGTGCTGGTGAACCCCTCGCTGATGCCGGGAAAGATTTCCGGCAAGGCACCGGATCCGGACGAGGAGGTGGAGGGTTGCCTGTCTGTCCCGGGCGCCAACTTTCCGCTCAAACGCGCCGAATGGGTGAGGGTTTCCGGTTTCGACGGTCAGGGCCAGCGGCTGGAGTTTGAGGCGACCGGATGGTTTGCCCGCTGCATGCAGCACGAATACGACCATCTGGACGGCCGGCTGTACGTGGACCGACTCAATGAGCGTTACAAGCGCAAGGCGAAGCGGACCGCGCGGGACCGGGGCTGGGGCGTTCCGGGGTTGACCTGGCTGCCCGGCGTGGACGCGGATCCCTTCGGGCACTGATCCTGCAACTGGTTCACGGGAGGCACTGCCCGGGGCGCTGAAAGCTGTTTCACCTTCCTGTCCGCTGCAGTACATTGATCGAAAGCGCTGGAGCGCATGCCCCTGCTGCACATTTGGGAAATAATCGGGAAACAGGAGTGTCACGGATGGCCGAAGTACTGCTCTTCCACCATGCACAGGGGCTGACTCCCGGCGTCGCCGCCTTCGCCGAGGAGCTGCGAACGGCCGGGCACACCGTGCACACGCCCGATCTCTACGATGGGCGCACCTTTGCAACGTTGGCGGAGGGGCTGGCCTATGCCGAGGAGATCGGCTTCGATGAGGTTATGGAGCGCGGCATCCGGGCGGCACAGGAACTACCGTCCGAGCTTGTCTACGCCGGCTTCTCCCTTGGCGTGCTGCCGGCCCAGCGGCTGGCACAGACGCGGCCTGGTGCACACGGGGCCCTGCTGTTCTAGTCCTGTGTGCCGGTGTCCGAATTCGGTCCGGGCTGGCCGGCAGCCGTTCCGGTCCAAGTGCATGGGATGGACGCGGATCCGATCTTCGTCGGTGAAGGTGATATTGACGCGGCCCGGGCGCTTGTCGAGGAGGCTGACGACGCCGAACTCTTCCTGTACCCCGGCGACCAGCACTACTTCGCCGACAGTTCACTGCCGTCCTTCGATCCGGACGCCGCCGCGCTGCTGACCCAGCGGGTGCTGGCTTTCCTCAGCCGGTAACAGGCCTCCCTAACGACCGCGCTCTGTTTAGGGGCTTTGCGCCACGGGCTGGATAGGGTGGATGACATGGCATCCGTTCCTATTCCCGACCCCGCTCCTGCCGACGTCCTTGACTGGCTGGGCGTAGAGCCCGCAGACCGTGCCGACTGCGCACATCTGCTGGCAGGTGAACCCGACCCGTCGGTCGTCGGCATCCTGGAGGAGCTTGGACGACGGCTCGGCTCCGATGCCGAGCAGGGCGGCGGCCACGTCAACGACGAACTCGCCTGGGTTGAAGGCTATCTCCGGTTCGCCCCGACTATCATCCGCTGGCACCTCCAGCGCGGCATCCCCGAGGACATCAGCCGCGCCACGCTTGCCGATTTCGGCCGTAACCTTGGCATCAACCGCCGCGTTCACGGCCGATTTGGACTTGACGCCTGGCCCTGGCTCAGCAGCCACTTCGCCGGTCAAATCCATCAGTTGGGGCGGCTGCAGTATCTGCTGCACCGCAGTTCGGATGCCATCCCCGGCGTAAAGGACGGGGAATGGGTGCTCGGCATCCACATTCCCGAGGCGGGTTCACTGGCCCCCAACGCAGTGGCCCGCAGCCTGGCTGCGGCCCGGCCCTTCTTTCGCCAGTACTTCCCGGACCAGCCGGTGCAGACCGCCAACTGCGCGTCCTGGCTGCTGGATCCTTACCTCGGCTCGCACCTGGATGCCGATTCGAACATTGTGCGCTTTGCCCGGCTTTTCACCCCTTACGGTGACCCCGTGGACACACCCTCGGACGCCGTCTACTTCACCTTCCGCACCCGCAGCATGGAAGGGCTGGATACCCTGCCGCGCCGCAGCTCGCTGCAGCGGGTGGTGCTGGAGCGGATCGAAGCAGGTGGATGCTGGCAACTTGGACATGGCTGTTTGCGGCTCCCTTAATCACATGGCGCTCCCGCAGCCGAAGGCTATTCCAACGCGGGCCTTACCAAGGCGGATGAACCGGCGCCGGTTCATCCGCGCCGCCTTGACCAGCGGCTCGGCGACCTGCGGTAAACTTGGGTCTTTGGCCAAGAGTGCCTTTGACCGGATACGGTCACTCCAGTTCAGGAAAGAAGCACAGTGTCCCAGGACGTCCTCTCCCCCGCCCGTGCCAACGAGATCACGGGCCAGGCGTCCCGCCGTCGTACGTTTGCCGTAATCTCGCACCCGGATGCCGGCAAGTCGACGCTAACGGAGGCCCTGGCCCTGCACGCCAGAGTGATCGGGACGGCGGGAGCCACCAACGGCAAATCCAACCGAAAGGAAACGATTTCCGACTGGATGCAGATGGAGAAAGACCGCGGCATCTCGATCAGCTCCGCCGCGCTGCAGTTTTCCTATCGAGACACCGTGATCAACCTGCTGGACACCCCCGGCCACGCTGACTTCTCCGAGGACACCTACCGAGTACTGGCCGCCGTGGACTGCGCAGTCATGCTGGTCGACGCCGCCAAAGGCCTGGAAACGCAGACCATGAAACTGTTCGAGGTCTGCCGCCAGCGTGGTCTGCCCATCATCACGGTCATCAATAAATGGGACCGACCGGGCCTGGATGCACTGGCGCTGATGGATGAAATAACCGAACGGACCGGCTTGATACCGGCTCCGCTGACATGGGCGGTCGGGATTGCCGGCGACTTCCGCGGTGTCTGGGACCTGCAGCGGGACCGTTTCGTCCACTTCAGCCGCAATAACAGCGGTGCAAGCATCGCGCTGACCGAGTATTTCACTCCGCAGGAGGCCGCGGCCAAGGAAGGTGATGCCTGGACGGAGGCCGTCGATGAGGCCGGGCTGCTGGCCGAAGCGGATGCGGGGCTGGACCGGGAAAGTTTCTACGCGGGCCGGACCACACCGATCTTGTTCTCCTCCGCCGCCTTGAATTTCGGCGTCAAGGAACTGCTGGACGCACTGGTGGACTACGCCCCGGCAGCGGCCGCGCGCCCCGATGTGGAGGGTGGGGCCCGACCGGTGGAGGCCCCGTTCTCCGGATTCGTGTTCAAGGTCCAGGCCGGAATGAACCAGGCTCACCGCGACCACGTAGCCTTCGTACGGGTCTGCTCCGGGGTTTTTGAACGCGGAATGGTGGTCACCCAGACACGCACCGGAAAGTCCTTTGCCACCAAGTACGCCCAGCAGGTGTTCGGACGCGAACGTGAGGTGATCGACCAGGCCTATCCTGGCGACGTCGTCGGGCTGGTCAACGCGTCGGCGTTACGGGTAGGAGACAGCCTCTATGTGCAAAGTCCGGTGGAATATCCCGCCATCCCGCTCTTTGCGCCGGAACATTTTCAGGTGGCGCGGTCCAAGGACCCCAGCCGCTACAAGCAGTTCCGCCGCGGCATTGACCAGCTGGAGCATGAGGGCGTGATCCAGGTGCTCCGCTCAGATCTGCGTGGCGACCAGGCACCCGTGCTCGCTGCCGTGGGACCGATGCAGTTTGAGGTGGTGGAGGATCGCATGACACACGATTTTGGTGCGCCGATGCGGTTGGAAAAACTGCCGTATTCACTCGCGCGGTTAACCACGTCGGATGCGATGCAGACCCTGAGTACAGTCCACGGCGCCGAGGTGCTGGTCCGTTCCGATGGGGAAATCCTGGCACTGTTCAACGACATCTGGGCCTTGCGCCGGGTGCAGAAAAACCATCCCGACCTGCTGCTGGAGCCGATCGGCACGCAGTCCCGCAGCGGCTCGGCCGGCTAACCCCGCAAAGAACCCGCCCCGGCTGAGGGTCAATTCTCCCGGAGCACCCTTTGCAGATCCAGCGCGGCAGTGTCTTTCAGGCTCTCCAGCTGGGCGAACCGCTCGGGGGAAATGTCCCCCGCGGCAAAGTCCCGCTTTGCATGTTCAAACTGCCGATTGGCCTCCTCCAGGTTTTCCTGGGCCAACTTCACGGAGTTCACGTAATGGATTTCGTTCATACTTGCATCATCGCAAACATTCACCCTCGTCACCAGCGGCGCGCCAACGACGGAGCGTATCACGGAGGATATCCCGATTCCAGCGTCTGCTGGCCCGGGCAACGGTCCAGAACACGCTTCATGGCTTCCTTCTCCGCCGGCGTTATCCACAGCCGGTAGGCGGCCTTCACCGAGACTTGGCGCGCCACGTACTGGCAGCGGAAAGCCTTGTTGGGCGGCAGCCATGCCGCTGTATCGCCGTCGCTCTTGTCCACGTTCGTTGGTCCATCCACCGCGATGAGGTTCAACGGGTCATTGGCGAGATTCTGCCGCTGCAATGCAGTGAGCTGCTGGGCGCCGCTGCGCCAGGCATCCCCGAGCGCAACTACGTGGTCAATTTGAATGGCCTTGCTTGAATCCGGGCCACGGCTGAAATCCATGACCCGGCCCGTGTACGGCTCTGAAAGCCTTCCGGCGGCCACCAGGCAGCGCGAGCCCTTGACCAACTGCACGTCCGTCAGGTCACGGCGCAGGACATCATCGCGGGTATCGCAGCTGTTCCGGTCGACATCCAGCCAGGGCTCCCCGAAAGCCTGTCGGTCATAGTTGTTGCGCGCGTCCGCGACCCGGACCGTCAGGATTTCCACCACACTCAGCGCAGGCGCCGCATGCACCCGCAGCACCGGTCCGACGGCCCCGGGCCGGTTTGTCTCCACCACCGGTGGGGAGAATCCATGACCCGGACCGGCGGGATCCATTGCAAGGTTGGTGTGCAGCCAGCCCAGCACGGCGGCCACGAGCGCCAGAACGAGTATCAGCATGGCCAGCACCCTGCCCTGGGGCCTGACGCTCAAGCCGAACCCTACGCCGCGCAAAGGGCCACGCCGGGACCGCAGACCGCCGCGTGGCAGGAGGCGACGCCGGGACCGCAGACCGCGCGCGTCGTTACCCATTTCTTCGCCTCCATCGGTCGCAGCGGCGCGCACTCCTGATGACGGAGGCGGAGCCTGTAACGCCGAGTGTAGGCCGCCGGACAGACAGCCCGGGAGATATCCACAGTCCATCAGAACTGCTAAGAGGTCACGGCTAAGAGGGGACGGCTAAGAGGGGACGGCTAAGAGGGGACGTCGAGGATGGCACTGACGGCCAGCGCCGATAGCTGGCTCATCAGCCAATCACCAGAAATTCCCCAGAGCGCACCCTGATTGGTTCCCTACCGTGGAGATATGGACAAGCTGCAGGGAAGAGTCAGCAGGTGGATCGGTCTGGACCTGCTGGAGTATGAGGTTCCTGAAATGGATGAGATGGAACAGACTGATTGGGGAGGCACGAAACTATGCCCTGCCCCAAGGACGCTGTTCTGGCCTAGGCAGCGCCTCGTGCTCCGCTCCAAACTCGGGCGCCAACCCAGCGGCGGGCATCGAAGCTTCCTCCACAACCATCACCTACCGGCCTGATTCCTCACGGAATGTCATCTGGCGGCCCGATTCCCGCCGGCCGGATTGCTGACACGACACTTGTTATTGGAGTTGGATGGGTTGGCCGATACGCCGGGTTCTGTTCTCCTGGCCCGTTGCCAGTCCAGGAGCGGTAGCCATCCATCTACGAACGCCGTTGCCGACGCCCTCCAGCAGCCTACCCGGACACTCGGACGAGCAGTCCTCGAACATGCCCTGTCTGGCCTTGCTCCCAGTGGGGTTTACCTAGCTTCCCCGGTCACCCGGGGAACTGGTGGTCTCTTACACCGCCGTTTCACCCTTACCTGCATCCTCGGTGCGTTGCCGCACCGCAACCAGGCGGTCTATTTTCTGTGGCACTTTCCTGCGGGTTACCCCGAGTGGGCGTTACCCACCACCGTGCTCTGCGGAGCCCGGACGTTCCTCGAGCCACTTTCGTGACGCGCGGCCACCTGGCCAACCCATCCAACGTCTCAGTCTAGCCGCTATCCGTCATGCGCCATTCAGCTGTGCCGGGCCGGGCTGGGCAGAACCAAACCGGGCCAGACCATCACCAAGCGGCCAGCCCGACCTCCGCGCTCATACCTGTGCACCTACTGCCGTCTCGGCACCGGCGCGCACCGCCGTCTCCGGCAGTTCGGACGGGAAGGCCAGCGGGTGGACCCCCGCCATTTCCTCCATCACCCGGATCACCTGGCAGCTGTAACCAAATTCGTTGTCGTACCAGAGATAGAGCACCAGATTCTTTTCGCTGGCAATGGTGGCCAAGCCGTCGACAATGCCGGCGCGGCGCGAGCCAACAAAATCGGTCGAGACAACCTCCGGCGAGTCGACGTAGTCAATCTGCTTGTGCAGTTCGGAGTGCAGCGACATGGTGCGCAGGTAGTCGTTGACCTCTTCCTTGCAGGTGTCCCTCTCCACCGTGAGGTTCAGGATCGCCATAGACACGTCTGGAGTGGGGACCCGAATCGAGTTTCCCGTCAGTTTGCCGGCCAGTTCGGGCAGCGCCTTGGCCACCGCTTTGGCGGCCCCTGTCTCCGTGAGCACCATATTCAGCGCGGCGGATCGGCCCCGGCGGTCACCCTTGTGGAAGTTGTCCGTCAGGTTCTGGTCGTTCGTAAAGGAGTGCACCGTCTCCACGTGCCCATGCACTATCGAGTACTTGTCGTTGATGGCCTTCAGCACGGGAGTTATGGCATTGGTGGTGCAGGAGGCGGCCGTAACAATGCGGTCCGAGTCGGTGATGGTGTTGTGGTTGATGCCGTGGACGATATTCTTCAGCTCGCCCTTGCCGGGTGCAGTCAGCAGCACGCGTCCCACGCCGCGGCTGAGCAGGTGCTGGGAGAGACCTTCGGCATCGCGCCAGCGCCCGGTGTTGTCCACCACGAGGGCGTCACTGATGCCGTAAGCGGTGTAGTCGATGGTGGCCGGATTATCCGAGTAAATAACCTGCATGAGTGTTCCGTTGGCTAGAATCGTGTTGTTTTCCTCATCGACGGTGATCGTTCCGTCGAACGGGCCGTGCACGGAATCACGGCGCAGCAGGCTGGCCCGCTTGATCAGATCCTGGTCGGAGCCGCGGCGAACCACAACGGCGCGCAACCGCAGCCCGTGGCCACCACCAGCGTGCTCAATCAGGATCCGGGCCAGCAGCCGACCGATCCGGCCAAAGCCGTACAGCACGACGTCGGTGCTGGTGCGTTCGTCGATGCCTTGCCGGCCGACGACGTCGGCGAGTTCGGCACGCAGGTACTCCTCCAGCGGCTTGGCATCCCCGGCCTGGTGCTTGAAGCCCAAGCTGAGCCGGGCCAGATCGATGGAAGCGGCACCAAGTTTGAGCCCGACGAGCGCCTGCAGCAGCGGCAGGGTTTCCTCCAGCGGCAGCTCGACATTGTCGATCTGCCGGGCGAAACGATGCGTCTTCAACAGCCCGACGACGGACTGGTTGATCAGGCTGCGTCCGTAAACCGAGGTAACCACGTTGTTTTCCCGGTATAAACGGCCGATCAGCGGGATCATGGCCTCGGCGAGAGCCTCACGCCTGATCCAAGAGTCCAAGGCAATATCAGCACTCTGCGTCACAATAATCTATCCTTCCCAACCGGAATCGCCGTCGACTCCGGCCGTACACCGGGTTCCGTTCGAATGGCCCCGGGCCCCGAAAACGCGGCGCGGATTGCCTCGGTTCCGGGAAGATGTGCTTTCCTTTTCAGGCTGCTGCCACCGAGAGGCTGTTCTCCCTCGAAGGCGTCGCAGGGGCGATGGCTTACCGGGGTGCCCTGCCCCGCTAACTATTCTAAAGTCCGCAGGCCCGCGCTGCCGCACTGAGTGAACAGAATCACGTTCGGTCCGGGCACTACCTGCGGACCGCGCCCGGGAACAACCTGGAAGGCGCTTCACGGAACGGGCTGCGGAGCCGCCTGTGCGCGCGCTGCGGAGCGGCCGCGGAAACGATCCGGAGCACCACCGGCGCGTGGCCGCGGTCCAACCCGTTAGGCTTCTGGGGTGCGCATTCTGCTCCCGCCCTCAGAAGGTAAAACCGCGGCCGTCAAGGGGTGCCCGCTCGTTCTGAACGAGCTCTCGTTTCCCGAGCTATCAACGGCCCGGCGCGAGGTGATCTCTGCCCTGCAGCAGGTCTCCGGCAGTGCGGATGCGCTGCGCCAATTGGGGGTGGGTGCTTCGCTTGCGGCGGAGGTGCTCCGCAATACCCGCCTGCAGAGCGAACCGGCCGCCCCGGCTCACCTGATTTATTCCGGTGTCCTTTACGACGCGCTCGGTTATCGAAGCCTGACACCCATCCAACGGCGCAAGGCGGACGCCGCCGTCGTCGTCCTCTCCGGGCTGTGGGGTGCCATCGGTTTCGCGGACCGCATCCCGGCCTACCGGCTGGGTATGTCTGTGGGTCTGCCCGGACTTGGGCGGCTCGGGGCCTATTGGAAGCCTCGGCTTGGCGCCGCGCTGACCGCTTACGCGGTTGGTCACCTGCTGGTGGACTGCCGCTCCAGCAGCTACGCCGCGGCGTGGACCCCACCGGCGGAGCAGACGGTGGCCGTGAACGTTTTCCGCCAGGCCAACGGCAAACGGACTGTGGTGTCGCATTTCGCCAAGCACACGCGCGGAGAAGTCGCCGGACATCTGCTCACGCGGCGCGGCAATGCACCCGGCACGCCCGCGCAGCTGCACAAGGCGGTGGCGGAAAGGTGGGACGCCGAGCTGGTGCCGGCAACGGCCCGGAAAGCGCATCAGCTCAACCTGATCCTGCCCGGCTAAAACTCCGGGAGGCCTTGGTCCGGCTGACCGGAGGCGGCTACCAACTCCACTTCAAAGCCCTCCCGGTTTTCCAGATACGCCGCATAGTTGCCCGCTCCCCCAGCGAACGGGTGCCGGTCTCCGAAGAGCAGACTCCAACCGTGGGCTGCGGCGGTTCGGGCCAGCCGTTCGACGTTTTCCTCGCTGCCGGCGCGGAAGGCCAGGTGATTCAACCCTGGCCGGAGCCGGTCGTGACCGCCGGGACGCACATCAGGTCCCGACTCCAGCACAATGTACTCCGCTCCGCCCTGCCAGGAGCCACCAGCCGGTCCGGTTCCCCATTCATCGCGCAGTACGTAGCCAAGCTGCTCAAGCATCCAGCCCAGCGATTCCTTGGCCTGCGCGTAATCGGGCACCCAGATTTCCAGATGGTGCAGGATGCCGGCCGGCGTGCGGTCGGGATGGCCGGGTAGCTCTAGGTCCACTCGGGATTACGGACCAGAATGGCACCCGAGTCGGGGCAGAAAACAATGTCATCGTCGGCGGCCTTGCGGATATCCGCCAGATCGCCCGGACTCAGCTGCATGCCTGACCCTTCGGAGGTGCCGTGGAACAGTCGGGCCGCCCCCACGCCGCGCTTGGTCAGGGTCCGTTCGTAGACGGCCAGCAATGCGGGATCGAAGGAGCCGGCGAGCTCGCCACGATCACCCACGGTGGCCTCGCGCTCAGCCGCCACCTCAACCAGCTGACCATCCAGCTCGGCCCGGATCCCGTCGAGGGAACCTTTGATATCGTCGACCACACCCTGCTGCTTGGCTGCCTTGGCCGTGGCCGCCTCGAGCCGCTCCATGACCTCAAGTTCGGTGTCCTCCAGGCTGGACCGGCGTTTTGCCAGCGACGCCAGGTCATTCTGCAGGGCCATCAGGTCCTTGGACAGGCCACTGCCACTGTTAAGTTTGGCTTCGTCCCGGGCAATCCGAGTGGCAACCTGTTCAACATCGGCTTCGGCGCGGGAGAGCTGCCGCTGGACGTCCGCCACCTCCGTGTTCAGGACCACTAGGTCGCTGTTTGCCACCGACAGGCCAGCCTGGAGGTCGGACAGCCGCGGATCCTGCCGCAGGGTCCGCGTGCGGTGGTCCAGCTGCTTAATTTTCGCGTCCAGCGCCTGCAGTTCAAGTAAACGTAGCTGCTCCGCTGCTGCTGCCTTCGCCATTCATTTCCTTCCAAGGTGCGGGCGCCGGCTTCGCTGTGACCGTCCGGCTATGTCTTAGATTACGTGGTCTGAGATTAAGTGCTAACCGCCCAAACCTGGGGTCAGAATGAAGTCCCAGGGATCGGTGTTGGTCTGACTGACGCAGAGCTCGACGCCGAACTGCTGGTCCGTCAGCATATTTCCCAAAGCCTTCGCGGCCTCCGGCAACCACAGCCACTCGCTGGCAAAATGTGACATGTCCACCAGGTACGGCCGCCCCTGGGCCGCCGACTCCCTCGCCTCGGACGCGGGATGATGGCGCAGGTCCGCTGTGACATAAACATCCGCCGCGCTGTTCCGCACCGCATCAAAGAGGCTGTCACCCGCGCCGCCGCACACGGCCACCCGCCGGATCAGCGCCCGCCGGTCGCCCGAGACCCGGACACCCCCGGCAACCGCGGGCAATAGATTGAAGACCCGTTCGGCAAAATCCCCCAGGCTCACGACTGTGGCAAGCTGGCCGACCCGCCCAATGCCTTCTTCCGGCAGCCCGCGCGCCGCCGGGGCCAGCGGCACCACATCCGTCAGTCCCAGAGCATCAGCGAGCACGTCCGAAACGCCGCCTACGGCGCTGTCGCCGTTGGTGTGGACCGTCAACAGGGCGCAGCCGCCCTCGATCAGCCGGTGCACGGCCTGACCCTTGCCGCTCGTCGCGGCCACCGAGTGCACTCCCTTCATCAGCAAGGGGTGGTGGCTGATCAGCAACTGGGCACCCCAGTCCAGGGCCTCCTCGATCACTTCCAGTGTCGGATCGACGGCGAACATGATCCGGGACACCGTTGCGGTCGGTCGGCCGGCCACCAGTCCGACGGCGTCCCAATCCTCGGCCAGCGAGGCCGGCCACAATTCCTCCACGGCCAACAGGACGTCGGCCAGGGTTGGAGCCGGCCGCTGCGCGGCCGGAGCGCTGCGGTCCTCGTCCCTGCCGCCGGCGCTGCCCGCGGCGCTGCCGTCGTAGCTGTTCCCGCTGACCCCTGCGTTCCCGCCGTCGCCCGCGTTCCTCCTGCCGCCGCCGTCGCCCGCGTTCCTGCCGCCGCCGTCGCCCGCGTTCCTGCCGCCGCCGTCGTTCCTGCCGCCGATCCCGCCGCCGCCGTCGTGGTCCACGATTTCGCCGTCGTTCCCGCCGCCGTCGCCCCTACGTTCAACCGGTTCCATATCTCCAGTTGTACCCTATCGGCGGCGCGGGCCGGGCGGCGTAAGGCCTTCGTAAGAAGTGGTCGGGAATCTTCTGGCCAACTCCGACATTGATACAAAGCATGAAGACTTTTGTACTGGGCGGCGGTTGTTTCTGGTGTTTGGATGCGGTTTATCAGCAGACCAAGGGGGTCGCGGAGGTGCTCTCCGGCTATACCGGCGGGCAGGTGCACAACCCGAGCTACGATGAAATCTGCTCCGGCACCACGGGGCATGCCGAGGTTGTGGCGGTGACCTTCGATGAAACGGTGGTCCCCGAGAACGTGATCCTGGACATGTTCTTCGTCTCGCACGATCCGACCACTCTGAACCGGCAGGGCTACGACGTCGGCACCCAATACCGCTCCTCCATGTTTTACACCGAACCTTCCCAGCAGGAGGCGTTCGAGGCGGCCATCGTTCGGAACCAGGAACACTGGAGCAAGCCAATCGTCACCGAAGTGGCACCGCTGCCGAAGTTCTACCCCGCGGAGAAGTATCATCAGGACTTCTACGCCAAGTACCCCGAACAGGGCTACTGCCAGGTGATCATCAATCCGAAACTTGCGAAGGCCCGCAAATATTACTCTGAATGGCTAACCGCCTAACGTTGCTGGTTGAGTGCTTCAGCGCTGGGTAGGCTGGCACGGGTTTGTTCTTTCACAGATAGGTAGCAATTCATGGGACGCATATACGACGACGTCACCCAGCTGGTGGGCTTCACTCCACTGGTCCGGCTCAACCGCATGACCGAGGGACTGCCGGCGACGGTGGCGGTCAAGCTTGAGTTCTATAACCCGGCCAACAGTGTCAAGGACCGGATCGGCGTTGCCATCGTGGACGCCGCGGAAAAGGCCGGTGCGCTCAAGCCCGGCGGAACCATCGTGGAGGGCACCTCGGGTAACACCGGCATTGCGCTGGCGATGGTGGGCGCCGCCCGCGGTTACCGGGTGCTGCTGACCATGCCGGAGACCATGTCCACCGAACGGCGCGTCATGCTGCGGGCGTACGGCGCCGAGATTGTGCTGACCCCGGGTTCGGAGGGCATGAGCGGCGCGGTGCAGAAGGCCAAGGATATTGTCGCCAGCACGGAAAATTCGATTTGGGCTCAGCAGTTCGCCAACCCCGCGAACGTGGAAATCCACCGCACCAGCACCGCGGAAGAAGTCTGGGAAGACACCAATGGCGAGGTGGACATTTTTGTTGCGGGCATCGGCACTGGCGGAACCATTACGGGTGTGGGCCAGGTGCTCAAGAAGCGCAAGCCGGGCGTGCAGATTGTCGCCGTCGAACCCAAGGACTCCGCGATCCTCAACGGCGGCGCTCCGGGACCACACAAAATCCAGGGCCTCGGCGCCAACTTCATCCCCGAAATCCTGGACCGTGAGATCTACGACGAGGTCATGGACGCCACACTGGAGGACTCCGTGGCAACGGCGCGCGCCCTGGGCAACCAGGAGGGCATTCTGGGCGGAATCTCGGCCGGCGCTGCCGTATGGGCCGCGCTGGAACTGGCCAAGCGGCCGGAAAACGCGGGCAAGCTTATTGTTGCAGTGGTTCCGGACTTCGGTGAACGCTACATTTCCACCGTCCTGTACGACGACATCCGCAACTGAGAGTTCCCGCGGTGCCGGTGGCCGCGACGGCAACGCCCGCGCTGCGGCGCACCAATCGCCGTGCTGGCACTCCCCGCGCCGGAGCGTACCAAGTGGCCGCTTCAGTAATCCCTTACCATGGCGGCCCCGAAGCACAATGGAAAGAAGCCTGTGAGCTCATTTGTCCGGTCCTTCGCCCGGCTGCGCGAAGATCTTGAGGCCGCCCGGTCGCATGACCCCGCCGCACGCGGTTCGGTGGAAAACTTTTTCGTCTACTCCGGCCTGCACGCCATCTGGTTCCACCGGCTGACACACCGGATGTGGGCCAATCCGGGGCTGCGTTTCCCGGCCCGGCTGCTGTCGCAGTTTGCGCGCCTGGTCACAGGCATCGAGATCCATCCCGGCGCCACCGTGGGCCGGCGCTTCTTCATCGACCACGGAATGGGAGTGGTGATCGGTGAAACCGCCCAGATCGGCGATGACGTGATGATCTACCATGGCGTGACCCTGGGCGGGCGTTCACTGGCCAAAATTAAGCGGCATCCAACCATCGGGGACCGCGTGACCATCGGTTCGGGCGCCAAGGTCCTGGGGCCCATCACGATAGGTGCGGACAGCGCCATTGGCGCCAACGCCGTCGTCGTCAAGGATGCTCCGGCAGAGTCCATCATCACCGGCGTTCCGGCGCGCTGGCGGCACCGCGACGCTCGGCGGGAAAGTGCGCCGGCCGTCGACCCGGCTGAATACATCGATCCCGCCATGTACATCTGAGCCAGTCAAAACTGAGCAAGTCAAAACTGAGCCGGGGCCCCCGTTCTGCGGAACGGGG
>NZ_JADPVH010000036.1 GCF_026932795.1 Paenarthrobacter sp. Z7-10
GTGACCTGACCGGGAAACCCGACCCTTGCGTAAAAGACGAACCCTTCCCCAAAAACGATGAACTACTTACTGCTGCTGATTCCATGGGTGCTGCAACTCCCGATTAGTCGGGGGTGTTGCAACGTTCGCTAGAACTCGCCCTGCCCATCGACCGGGCGCTGCAGTGGGCAAAGGGCGGGGATCAGGCCAATTCGCTCCGGATCGCGCTCAGGAAGGCGTCAATGTCCGCCTCGGTGGTGTCGAACGAGCACATCCAGCGCACTTCGCGGGCCGCTTCGTCCCAATCGTAGAACCGGAAGGACTCCCGAAGCCTGTCGGCTGATCCTTCCGGCAAAATGGCGAAGACTCCGTTGGATTGCGTCGGCTGGGTGCAGCTGACGCCGTCGATCCCTTCAACTCCAGCCCGCAGCCGTGCCGCCATCGCATTCGCATGGGAGGCGGAGCGCAGCCACAGATCGCCTTCCAGCAGGGCGATGAACTGAGCCGAAATGAAGCGCATCTTCGAGGCGAGCTGCATATTCATTTTGCGCAGGTACTTTAGGCCCGCTGTAGCCTCGGGATTCAGGGCGACGACGGCCTCGCCGTACATCAGGCCGTTTTTGGTTCCGCCGAAGGACAGTACGTCCACGCCCGCATCGGAGGTGAAGGCACGCAGCGGCTGGCCCAAGTGGGCGGCTGCGTTGGCCAGCCGGGCGCCATCCATGTGCAGCCTCATCCCCTTGGCATGGACGTGGTCGGCGATCGCGGCTACTTCCGCAGGGGTGTAGCACGTGCCAAGTTCTGTGGTCTGGGTAATCGAGACGGCCAGCGGCTGCGCCCGGTGCTCGTCGCCCCAGCCCCACGCCTCCTGGTCAATCAGCTCGGGAGTCAGTTTGCCGTCCGGCGCGGCAACGGCCAGCAGTTTCATCCCGCCAACGCGCTCCGGAGCGCCATTTTCATCCATATTGATGTGCGCCGTCCGGGCGCACACCACAGCACCCCAGCGGGGCAGCAGCGACTGCAGGCTCAGCACGTTTGCCCCGGTGCCGTTGAAAACGGGGAAGACATCCACCTCAGCGCCGAAATGGCCGGCCATCACTTCCTGCAGGCGGCTGGTGTAGACATCCTCCCCATAGGAAACTTGGTGGCCGTCGTTGGCCGCCGCCAGGGCAGCCAGTATCTCCGGGTGGACGCCGGAGTAGTTGTCCGAAGCGAAGCCGCGGACGGCTGGATCATGCAGCCGTCCGGAGGCATTGGTGTCCGCAGAGGACGCTGCGGGCGCAGGGGAGCTTTCCGTCAGGGTGTTTGCCGTGTTGGTCACTGGAGCGGGTTCGCCTTTTTCTAGAGGATGATGCGGCTGCCGTTGAGCTCGGCGGCCGGTCGTGCAAAGAGGCCTGCCACTTCTTCGGCCAGTCGTTTGACGTCCGTGAAGCCGGGGAAGTTGCGTTGAGGGGCTGCGGCGCGCATGCCGTCGTACACCAAAGCCTTGACTGCCAGTATGACGGCGGCTGCCCTGCTGCCGTCAACTGCAAAGCCGTCGGCTACGGCGAGGACCCACGCTTCCGCCGCGGCCTTGACGGCGGCATAGTTGGCGTTGCCCGCCGTCGGCCGGCTCACAGCGGTGCTGGAAACGATGGACAACCGGCCAGTGACGGAGGCTGCCAAGTCGGGGTAGAACGTCCGGCTGGTGTTGCGCAAGGTGGTGAGCACATTGCGCTGCAGGAAGTCCCAGTCCACATCCGACTGTCCGGCGATGCCGTCTCCGCCGCGCCACCCTCCCACCAGGTGCACCAGCCCGTCGACAAGTCCGAATTGGTCATGCACCTGATCAGCCAGGAGACTGACGCTGTCCGGATCGGCCAAGTCGCAGACCAAGCCTGTGGCTCCGGGGATGCCCGCTACGGCCGCTGCAATCCGACCGCCATCGGAGCCGACCGAGATCACCCGATGCCCAGCCTGGGTAAATGCGCGGGCCCCCGCAATGCCGGCCGCGCTGCTGCCACCGGCAATCAGGATGGTCAGCCCTTTGGTCGCGTCCGCGCTTTGGTCCCGGCGGGCTTCTTCAGTGGTCATTGGGGCTGCGGCGGACATCACTGGCCAGCCGGAGCAAGGTCTGGACTTTCGGCTGTGATGCCGGCGGTGGATTCGATCACCGGACGCATCTTCTTTTCCAGCGCCTCGAAGAACATGGAAAGCGGAAATTCGTCGTCCAGGACCTGGTCCGTCAGCCCGCGCGGAGCGCCGTCCACCGGCAGTGCGGCCGGGCCCTTGGCCCAAACGGAGGCCGGATGCGGGGTGACGGTGGCCGAGACCAACTTATAGGCGGCGAGCCAATGTGCCGTCTTGGGCCGGTCGATGGAACGCCAGTACAGCTCCTCGATTTCCTTGCCCAGGGCGATGACTACTTCGGGAACCTCGGCCCAGTCGATGGACAGCTTAGTGTCCGTCCAGTGCAGTACATGATGCTGGTGCATCCAGGCGAACAGGAGCTGGCCGCCCAGCCCGTCGTAGTTGCGGACCCTGGTGCCGGTGATGGCGAAGCGGAAAATCCGGTCGAAGATGACGGCGTACTGGACCAATTTGGCGTGCCTGCGCGCCTCGGGGGAGGCGTCGTCGTCGTGCTCCAGCTTGACAGACTCGCGGAAGGCGGTGAGATCGCAGCGCAGCTCCTCCAGGGAGTAAAGGAAAAACGGCATCCGCTGCTTGATCATAAACGGATCAAAAGGCAGGTCCCCACGCATGTGAGTGCGGTCGTGGATCAAGTCCCACATCACAAAGGTCTCCTGCGCCAGCTTCTGGTCGTCAAGCAGCTCCGCGGCGTCGGCAGGCAGTTCAAGGGACGTTATGGCTGCTGCGGACCGAAGCAC
This sequence comes from Paenarthrobacter sp. Z7-10, assembly GCF_026932795.1. Classification (GTDB taxonomy): domain Bacteria; phylum Actinomycetota; class Actinomycetes; order Actinomycetales; family Micrococcaceae; genus Arthrobacter_M. The sequence goes on from NZ_JADPVH010000036.1 coordinate 2,847, forward strand.
GCGGCGGAAGCGCGCGGCCTCCCGGTCCGCGAAGATGGCGCCCCAAGTGAACGTCGGGGTCTCCCGGACGGCGACACTTTCCGGAAAGAGCACGGCGGCATTCGTGTCATACCCGGGCGTGAAGTCGAGAAACCGGATCGGAACAAAAAGCTTGTTGGAGTAATCGCCGGCCTCGAGTTCGGCAACGAACTCGGGCCAGACCACCTCGATCAGGACTGCCTCCACGAGGCGGTTGGTGCTCCCGTTCTGGGTGTACATCGGGAAAACCACCAGGTGCGTCAGCCCGTTGATCCGCTGTTTCTGCGGCTGGAAAGCCAGCAGCGAATCCAGGAAGTCGGGAACTCCCAGGCCTTCCCCGGACCAGCGTTCGAAGTCCTGCACCAGCAGCTGCAAATAATCTGCGTCATGTGGGAAATGGAGGGTCAAGGCTTGGATGGAGTTGGTGATGGTGGCGATGAGGGCGCCCGCAGCTTCATGGTCCGTCTGCTCCGGGACCGAACCGTCCTTGACTTGGAGGGCCTGCAGGGCGGTCGCGGCGGCCTTGAGCGCGCGCCATGGTTCGCTGGCCACCAGGTCTGCGGTGCTGGCGGGTCGGAAGGTGGAAAGCGTCTCGGTCACGGGAAAGACCTTTCTAGGGGACGGCAGGAAAGCTGCGCGAAGTGCGGAATGTCGATCACCGGTAGGCGTCTCCGGCTTTTCGAGCGTACCAATAGAACAGTAAAACTTACCTGCCATATTCCTAAGCGTCAGCAAATCTTAGTCTCGATGACAATGAAGAGCGGCGCTGCCTCAGCATCGTGATGGCTGGGCAGCACCGCCGTGTTGAGGGTGCAGCAATCTTCCGGTTCAGGGCGCCGTACTTGGGCGGCCGGAGGGGCTGGCGATCAGCCGACCGGGCATCTAGGAACGGCAGCGGGCGGGGATCAGCTGGCTGACACCACAACCACCGGGTGGGCGGGGATCAGCTGGCCGACACCAACTTCAGCGACACAGAGTTTATGCAGAATCGCTGGTCGGTGGGGTTGTCGTATCCCTCACCCTCGAAAACGTGCCCCAGGTGCGAGTCGCAATTGCCGCAGCGCACCTCCACCCGGTCCATGCCCATGGTGCGATCGTGGATGTATTTCACGTTCCCGCCCGCCAGCGGCGCCCAGAACGAGGGCCACCCGCAATGCGAGTCGAATTTCTCTTTGCTGGTGAAGAGCTCAGTTCCGCACGCGCGGCACTGGTAGACACCCTCTGCGTGGCTGTCCCAGTACTCGCCCGTATAGGGGCGCTCGGTTCCGGACTGCCGCAGCACCTGGTATTCGGCAGGGGTGAGTTCGTCGCGCCACTGCTCGTCGGTCTTGACCACCGAAGCTGCGCTGGCCTGATTCACTTCTTCACGTTGTTGATGGCTCATATCGGCATAACGTCCGGACGCGGCCAATAAATCCCGGCTGCTACGAATCGCCAATAAATCCCGAGCCGGAGTACAAATGCAGCACCGGAAGGCCGAGCTTGCCCTGCGCCTGGTTGGCCCAGTCCTGGTGGAAGGTATCCGCCAGCACGTGGGGACGGGTGACCACAACGGCTTGGCGGACGTCGCGCGCCTGTACCTCGGCCACCAAGGCGTTTACCGCGCTGCCATCCACCACTTTGCCGGACGCTCTTGCGCCGGCCCGCTGCAGAACGGCAAGGGATGCCTCCAGGGTGGCGGTGGCACCGGCGCGCGCCGTTGCCGCATTGGGTGCCTTTTCCCGCAGTCCGCGCAGCGCCCCCGGCAGGTCCAACAGGGTGAGCTGGTCGACGACGTCCACCAACAGATTGCGCTTGGTATCGGCCGCGACAATCACCACCAGCTCCACGTCCTCTCCAGCGTCGTAGAGCTGGGCGACATTGGCGGCGTCAATGTCGCCCAAGGGTTCCTCGGTCAGGATGATGATTGCGTCAGTCATGGCATAAGCCTATGCGGTGCGATGGGCCAAAGTGTCTGTGTTCTGAATGTGCCTCGTTCCGGTGCTTTGTGTCCAGGGCGCCCATAGCGCTCGCACTAAGGTGCCTTGGCGTGGACCCTGCTGGGTGCCCTGGCGTGGACCCTGCCGGGGCCCCGTGCACGGTGGGCCCCGATTGCGTGTGCCAAGGGTGGTCGGAGGGCTTTTCCGCGTCCAACACGGTGCGCCGCTCGACGTGGTCCACAGCAATGGGAACAATGGGACCATGGTCAGCACCGCACGCCCCCACCGGATGCCCGCTTCGTCAGAGAGGCTTATTCCGGTGCGCCGCGGCGTTGGTGGGATTCCGCGGCAGGCTGGCTCCTGGGCCAAATGGACCGCGCTGGGCGTTGTGCTCGGAGCCGGTGCCGCTTCCGTTGCACTCACCGCGACGTCGGCACTCGCCGCGCATTTTGCCCGCCGCGTGGTCACGCCGGCTCGGGTTCGGGAGCAGGATCTCGCGATTCTCGCGGTGGTTCGGCACGGACACGAGCTTCGCGTTATTCTGCCCGCGAATGAGGACACCACGGTGGAAGGAACCTACAGTCTGTTTTTTGATGGTGGCGCCGGCCATGCGGTGATAGGCGCCATCCGCTCCTATGTGCCGCGTGAAGGCACCGTCATGCGCGATGTGGAGAAGGTGCTGGCGGGTGATCTGGCGTCCGCCAAGCGTGGCTGGTGGAGCGGGGCCGTTTTCGATACCCCTGCCGAGCTGGGCCTGGCCTGCGAAGATGTCAGCATTCATCTCCCCGATGGTCCAGCGCCGGCCTGGCTGATCCGCGCGGAGCCGGCACTTGGCACTTGGGCCATTCTGGTGCACGGCCGCGGCGCCACCCGCAATGAGGGACTTCGGGCGGTTCGGACGGCCCGCGAGCTGGGTCTGAACAGTCTGGTGATGTCTTATCGGAACGACGGCGATGCTCCCGCCGCCGGTGACGGCCGCTACGGCCTCGGTGTGACGGAGTGGGCGGACGTGGAGGCCGCCATCGAATTTGCCCTTGAGTATGGTGCCAAGGATGTTGTGCTGTTCGGCTATTCGATGGGCGGGGCAATTTCGCTGCAGACGGCCGATCGAAGCTCGCACCGCAACCGGATCCTGGCGCTGGTGCTGGATGCTCCAGTAATTAACTGGGTCGATGTACTGGCCCACCATGCGGAGCTGAACAAGATTCCCGCGGCCGTGGGCAAGTACGGCCAGCTCATGCTCAGCCACCCGTTGGGGCGTCGCATCACCGGACTTGCCGCCGCCGTCGACCTGAAGAGCATGGACTGGGTGAGCCGGGCGGTGGAACTGCGCACGCCCACCTTGATCATCCACAGCGTCGATGACGAATTTGTGCCCTACGGCCCATCGGCCGAACTCGCCGAACGAAACCCGGAAATGGTGACCTTCGAACCCTTCAGCCGTGCCCGCCACACCAAGGAATGGAACGTGGATCCGGAGCGCTGGGACGCGGTGGTGAAGCAGTGGCTGGGGCCGCGGCTGGGCAGTTACGAACTGCCCCGCGATGCCGTGCTGCCTGACTAGACGCAGTCGATTCAGCGACCGTCATGCAAGCGCTGAGGTGCGGCGCCGGCGGGTGGCCTCATCATGCAGTCAGCGGCAGTGCAGTGCCGGGCGGCCTCAGTGCGAGACGGCGGCAACCTTGCGCTTGATCCGGCCCAGCATGGCGCTCATGCCGCGCATCCGCAGTGGCGTGATGGCGCGGGTGAGCCCCAGCAGATCGGGCATTTCGTCCGGCACCGCCAAAATCTCTGCTGCGCTGAGTCCGTCCAGCCCTTCGTGCAGCACGCCGGCGAACCCCCGCGTTGTCGGAGCCTCAGCGGGGGCCCGGAAATACAGCCGGACCACCTCGCCGCCTTCACTTTCTTCGGTTTCAACTGTCAGAAACAGCGGCGTCTGGCATTCAACCACCTGTTCCAACAGCTCAGGATGATCCTGCAGGCGCTCCGGCAAGGCCGGTAGTTCCCGGGAAAATTCCAGCAGCAACTGCAGGCGGTCCGGCTCGGTCAGCGCCTGAAAGTCGTCAACGATCTCCGCCAGCGCGGCGGGCAAGGCATATGTAGTCATCCAATCCAGCCTACTGCTGATTTGTTGCGCCGTTTAGTTCCGCGCACTGCCTGCCTCCGTCGTCGTCCTATGAGGCCGAAGCAACTTCGCCGCGTTCGGTGCCTTTGGCGATGGGTACCCGTACCGCGTTGCCCCACTCGGTCCAGGAGCCGTCATAGTTGCGCACGGAATCGAAGCCCAACAGGTACTTCAGCGCGAACCAAGTGTGGCTGGACCGCTCGCCGATGCGGCAGTACGCCACAACGTCGTCCCCGGGCTTTAGTCCGGCTTCGCCCAGATACAGCGCCTCGAGCTCCTCCCGGCTGCGATAGGTTCCGTCTTCGGCTGCGGCGCGGCCCCACGGAATGGATGCCGCCGTCGGGATGTGCCCGCCGCGCATGGCGCCCTCCTGCGGATAGGCCGGCATGTGCGTGCGCTGCCCGGTGTACTCCTCGGGAGAGCGGACATCGATCAGAGGCTTGCCCAAATGCGCCAGGACGTCGTCCTTGAAGGCCCGGATCGGAGCATCATTACGCTCGGCAACCGGGTAATCGGCCGGAACAGTGCTGGAGGTTTCGGTGCTGATCTCCCGGCCCTCGGCAATCCACTTGTCCCGTCCGCCGTCGAGCAGCCGGACATCCTCGTGGCCAAAAAGCGTGAAAACCCACAGCGCGTAGGCCGCCCACCAATTCGACTTGTCGCCATAGATGATGACGGTGGAATCGCGGGAGATTCCTTTCGACGACGCCAGTCGGGCAAAGGCGTCGCCATCAACGTAGTCGCGGGTCACCTCGTCGTTCAGGTCGGTGTGCCAGTCCACCTTGACGGCGCCTGGAATGTGGCCGGTCTCATAGAGCAGCACGTCTTCGTCCGACTCGACCACGACCAGGGATCCTGAGGTGGAGGGGCCACTGTCTCCCGCCAATGCGTCGGCCAGCCACTGGGTGGAAACCAGCCGCTCCGGATGTGCGTAGGCGGCGAACTTCTCATTGGTCTCTGCAGCAACGTCCATGATGCCCCTTCTCGTTCCGTAAGCGTGTTCCGTCAAGTCCATCCCTTTCAGCCTAACCATCCGGGCCGGGCAAAGCTTCCCGGGGTGTTAACTTGGGGAAACATCCAAGCCGGGTGGGCCTTCTTCAGGTGCTAATCCGGCGGTGGCCTGTGGTTCGCCGTGCCGCAGCCAGCCCGGAGATGGCGGTATTCTGGATGTGCGCCACCGGCGCCTTCCTCCTCACGTCGGAAAACGATCGGAACCCTTCTTTGCTACAGCTTGAGCAGCTCGCCGCCCGGACGCCCGCAGTAACGGTGGATGAACTGCTGAAGGGTTTTTACCCATCGCCGCGGTTCGGCTCTGTCTCCTTTGCCAGTTATCGACCTGATCCAGCGCAGCCGTCGCAGGCCGCGGCGGTCAGGGCGCTGGAACATTTCTCCGAATCCATTCGCACCCCGGAACCCACCGGGCTGCGGAAATTCTTTGGAGCCAAGAAGCCGCCCAGCCGTGCCGGGTTCTACCTGGACGGCGGTTTTGGCGTCGGAAAGACGCACCTGCTGGCCTCGCTTTGGCACGCGGCGCCCGGGCCCAAGGCCTTCGGAACCTTTGTGGAGTACACGAACCTGGTGGGCGCTCTTTCATTCCGTAAAACGGTTGAGGCTCTGAGCGCCTACAAGCTGGTCTGTATTGATGAGTTTGAACTTGACGATCCGGGCGACACCGTTCTGATGTCCCGGCTGATGCGCGAACTGGCCGACGCCGGGGTCAAACTGGCCGCCACGTCCAATACGTTGCCCGGGTCCCTGGGGGAGGGCCGGTTCGCGGCTGTGGACTTTCAGCGCGAGATCCAGGTGCTGGCGGACCAGTTCGAGGTGGTCCGCATTGACGGCGATGATTACCGCCACCGCGGACTGCCCACCCCGCCGTCGCCGCTGGCCAACAGTGACCTCGACAGGGCCATGAAGAAGGAATTTGGCTCCTCCGGTGATTCCGGCGACAAGACGGTCGCCGTGGATGACTTCGGCACCCTGATTGACCATCTGGCCGGCGTGCATCCAAGCCGGTACCGGCAGCTGATAAAGGGGATCGACGGCGTGGTGTGGCGCAACGTGCACACCATAACGGAACAGTCGGTGGCCCTTCGCTTCGTGGTCCTGGCCGACCGGCTGTATGACTCGGATATTCCGATCCTGGCCAGCGGGGTGCCATTTGACGCTCTGTTCACCCCGGAAATGATGGCCGGCGGATACCTGAAGAAGTACTACCGGGCAGTTTCCAGGCTCACCGCGCTGGTGCGTGAGGGGCAGAACCACGAACCGAGCTGACCGATCTGGTTCAGGAGCAGCGGGCTGTCCCAGCTGCCAAGGAGCTAAGGCGTCAAGGAGGCAAGGAGGTAGGCTGCCAAGGCGCCGAAGGGGCTCAGCTGGGTTCGGGTTCTCTTGGGATTCTGGGGACCAGCAGCCAGCGCACCACGAGGCCTGCCAGCAACGCCCAGAAGGCGGCTCCGATGCCACCAAAGCTCAGCCCGGAAGCCGCCACCAGGAAGGTGATGGCCGCGCCAATGCGTTCCTGCGGCTGCTCCAGAGCCGCAGAGATGGCGGCGGCCAAGGTTGACAGCAACGCCAGTCCGGCCACCGCTTCCACCAGGCCGGATGGAGCGGCGGCGACGACGGTTACCAGTGCCGCGGAGGCAGCAGCCAGAACCAGGTAGGCCCAGCCCGAGCTGAAGGCGGCGATCCACCGCCGGTGCCGGTTCTGTCCGGCTTCGTCGCCGGCCGCCAGCGCAGCGCTGAGTGCGGCCAGGTTAATCGCGTGACCGCCGAACCCTGCTCCGGCCACGGTCCCGACGCCGGTGACCAGCATGGAAGCCCGCCACGGGGTGGTAAATCCAAAGGACTTCAGCACCGCCACTCCCGGAACGTTCTGCGAGGCCATGGTGACAATGAACAACGGCACGGCGATGCCGGCCATGGCCTGCCAGCTGAAGGCTGGGGTAGTCCACTGCAGGTGGGGAACAAGGGATCCGGTCGGCACGCTTGTCCCGGTCAGCACCAGATAGGTACCAATCACCAGGAGCGCAACGCCCAGCGCAACGGGTACCGCCCAGCGCGATGCCAGTTTCATCATCAGCAGCCAGGACAGCAGGACCGGTGCCACCAGCAGGGGCGTCGACCCCAAGGCTCGAAATGGGGCCAGGCACAGCGAAAGCAGGACGCCGGCGAGCATGGCCTGCGCCAACGCCACCGGTATCCGGCCGAGCAGCGAGCCTAGGGCGGGGATCAATCCGGTCAGGATTATCAGCACCCCCACCGCCAGGAACGCGCCGACGGCCGCCGGCCAGCCGCCGTCGACCGCCCCGGTGCTGACCAGCAGCGCCGCGCCCGGTGTGGACCAGGCCAATGTGACAGGAAGCTTGGTCCGCCAGGAAATCAGCAGCACGCCGATGCTGAAGGTCACCGTGAGCGCCAGCAGACCGGAGGCAGCCTGTCCATCCGTGGCACCGACCGCGCGCAAGCCGGCCAGGACCACGGCGAAGGAGGAGGTGAAGCCCACCAGAGCCGTCACAATCCCGGCCACTATTGGGCGGGAAATGCCCTCCGGCTCTGTCTCCGCAGCAGCGTCGTCCAAGTCAGTATCAACGGGTGCGGCCCGGCTGTTCGGCGGGGTGGCTTCGGCGGGCACACAGACTCCAAAGGGGTAACGGAGGGAAGGTCTCTATCTCAAGGCTAAACTGCCGGTCACCCAGGGTTGCAGCCGCACGGACGGAGGAGCTGGAAGGGCGTTTAAACGTCAAAGGCGCTGGTACTGCCTCGCGGCAGGACCAGCGCCCCTTTGACTCAAATCCAGGGCAAGGGAGCGGCTAAGCCTGCTCGTCCACGGACCTTTCCCCAGTGGCGTTACGGGTGCCACTGTGGTGGTCAACGAAGTTTCCGGCAGCGTTCTGAACGCTCTCGATCCGGTCCTTGAACTTGTCACCGGTCTTGCTGTCGATGAAATCGCCAGCCTTGCCGATGCCATTCTTCAGGGCCGCTTCGTTGTGGGTGATCAGATCCGTGGCCTTGCCCTTGATGTCGTCAAATATAGACACGGGCACCTCCCTTCCCTCTGGGGAGCCATCTCGCTCCGCTGGAGAAAAGCCTAATCGCATCGGCGGGGCATTCCAAGCGTTTTTCCAAGGGCTTAAACCGGCAGTTCCGTTGTGGTACTCCGGGTGGGGGAAGGCGGACGACGACGGCGGTGCGGGAGACCGGCGGTGGGGACGGAAGACGACGGCGGCAGGACGGTGAAGCGGACGGCGGCGGTGGTGGCAGGACGGTGAAGCGGACGGCGGCGGTGGTGGCAGGGCGGTGGGGCGGACGGCGGCGGTGGGGGCGGGGCGGCTCAGTCGCCGGCTGCCTCAGTGTCGCCGTAGCGTCCGTGCAGGAGCCCGGTTGGGAAGCCAACTAAGACCGGTTCCGGCGCAGCGCAGCACGCGGACTCTTCCTCTGTTCCGGCAGCCGGGGCGCCGCAGCTGGGGCCGGTGTCAGTGGAGCAAACTCCTGTTTCGGGCAGTTCGAGCTGCACCCGGTCCGCGGCCTCCTGGTTACCGGCCAGAGCTGCGGCGATGGACCGGACCTGTTCGTAGCCGGTTGCCAACAGGAAGGTCGGGGCCCGGCCGTAGGACCTCATACCCACGATGTAGAAGTCTTTCTCCGGGTGCGCCAACAGCTTGGCCCCGTGCGCCGGAACGGTGCCGCAGGAGTGGAATTCCGGGTCAATCAGCGGTGCCAATTGCCTGGGCGCCTCTAGCCCGGGGTCCAACTCCAGCCGGATTTCCCTGACAATGTCCAGGTCCGGACGGAATCCGGTGGCGGGGATCAGGACATCCACGCTCAGGACACGCTCCCCGGCAGGGGTGCTGCCCTGAACAGCCAGCCCGGAACTGTCTGCGACCAAGCCGGTGATGCTGAAGGCGGTGTGCAGGTCAACAATGCCGGTTTCAACAAGTTTGCGCAGCCTGGTCCCCAGCATTCCCCTGGCCGGCAGTCCGTCGAGGTCTCCGCCGCCATAGAGCCGGGTAACGGCTGGCCCGCGGACGGCCCAGCTGATCCGGGTTCCCTGTTCCGCACGGGCCAGTTCACCCAGGGCGAGCAGGATGTTGGCGGCGGAGTGGCCGGCACCGACCACCAGGACGTGCCTGCCGGCGAAAGTCCCGCGGTCAACTCCAAGAACGTCGGGCAGGGGCGCGGTGATGCGGGTGCCGGCCTCGCGCTCGCCGACGGCGGTCAGCCCGGCCTGACCGAGTGGGTTGGGAGTGTTCCAGGTGCCGGAGGCGTCGATGACGGCCCGTGCCAGGATGTCGGTCAGCGTGCCGTCTGTGTTCCGGGTCCGGACCAGGAATGGCGTCTCATCGCGCCGCTTGGAATGTGTTTTGTCCATGCCCTGACGGGTGACGGCGACGACGGTGGTCCCGGTCCGAATGAGCGGTGCCAGCTGGGCAGTGGCGGCCAGCGGTTCCAGGTAACCGGTGACGAGCTCGGTCCCGGTGGGCAAAGCTGTCAGGCGCGGCGGCACCCATCCAGTGGGTTCGAGCAGGCGCACCGCCGCGGCGTCGAGGTTGTACCGCCACGGGGAGAACAGTCGGGTGTGGCCCCAGGCCTGCACCGCCATCCCGGGTCCGCTGCCGGCCTCCAGGACAAGGGGCGTCAGTCCGTTTTCGAGCAGGTGGGCAGCCGCGGCCAATCCGACGGGTCCGGCACCGACGACGACGACGGGGAGCTCAGTAAGTGCCGGCATGATCTGCTTTCCGTTCTGATCCAGAAATCCGCTGTCCCTTGAGAAAGGGTTGGGTTGGGCATTCGGTTTCCACCCCGACCATCTCCTTCCGTCTGCCATCGTGGACTTAGGCGAAGGTGGCAGGGAGGAGTTCGGAGACCAGCGTCTCAATCCGGGATTTGATATCGTTCCGGATCGGCCGGACGGCGTCCACGCCTTGGCCTGCCGGGTCCTCAAACGCCCAGTCCTCGTAGCGTTTGCCGGGGAAGATTGGGCAGGTATCCCCGCAGCCCATGGTGATGACGACGTCGGACTCCTTCACCGCTTCGATGGTGAGGACCTTGGGAATTTCGGCGGACATGTCGATCCCCTCCTCGGCCATGGCCTGCACCGCGGCCGGATTGACCCGATCGGCCGGTTCGGAGCCGGCGGAGCGGACCTCGATCGCGTCCTTGGACAGCGAAGTGAGATAGGCGGCGGCCATCTGCGAACGCCCGGCGTTGTGGACGCAGACGAACAGGACGGAAGGCCGCTTCACGGTTTCGGTGGTGCTCATTGCTGCTTGCTCCTCGAGTCAGGAATTGGTCGCTGGTTAGTGAGTAAAGTAGCGTCCGCGGGCCCAGAGCGCGGCGTAGACGAGAGCAACCAGGGCCGGGACCTCGATCAAGGGTCCGACGACGCCGGCCAGCGCCTGCCCGGATGTCACACCGAAGGTGCCGATAGCCACCGCGATGGCGAGTTCAAAGTTGTTCCCCGCCGCGGTGAACGCCAAGGTCGTGGTTTTCGCATACCCCAGACTCAGGAACCGGCCAACCACCATGCCGGCGCCGAAAACGACAATAAAGTACACCAGCAGCGGCACCGCGATGCGGATCACGTCCAGCGGCCGTGAGGTAATGGTCCGGCCCTGCAAGGCAAACAGGACGACGATGGTGAACAGCAGTCCGTACAGCGCCCACGGGCCCAGCCTGGGAAGGAATGTTCCCTCGTACCAGGCGCGTCCCCGCGCTTTTTCGCCGACGGTGCGGGTGAGAAAGCCAGCCAGCAGCGGGATGCCCAGGAAAATCAGTACCGACGCCGTGACGGCCCAGAATGAAAAGCCGGCGCTCGTCGTCGGCAGCCCCAGCCAGCCGGGCAGAACCTGGAGGTAGAACCAGCCCATGGCGCCGAAGGCGAGGACCTGGAACACTGAGTTGATGGCGACCAGCACGGCGGCGGCTTCGCGGTCCCCGCAGGCCAGGTCGTTCCAAATCAGCACCATGGCGATGCACCGGGCTAACCCGACAATGATCAGTCCGGTGCGGTAGTCCGGCAGGTCGGGGATGAAAATCCAGGCGAGGGCGAACATGAACGCGGGTGCCAGGACCCAGTTCAGCACCAGGGATGTGACCAGCAGCTTCCGGTCCCCGGTCACCCGGCGGGTTTCGTTGTAGCGGACCTTGGCCAACACCGGGTACATCATCACCAGCAAACCGACCGCGATCGGCAGCGAGACCGAGCCCACCTTCACCGCATCCAAGGCGGTGTTCAGCCCCGGGATGAATCTGCCCAGCAGCAGGCCAGCGGCCATCGCGGCAATGATCCAGACCGGCAGGAAACGATCAAGGGTGGAAAGGCGCCCGGCGACAGCGGCTTGGCCGGCAGCTTGGGGTACTTCTATGCTCACGATTCTCCTGAGCCCAGGACGGGCTGGATTGACGAATTTCGATATCTAAGTATCTTCGGGTATATCGATGGATGTCAATCTTGATGCATAATGGACCTATGAGCGTTGTGCAGTCCCTTGAACCGCCCGTCGTCGACGTCTGTTGCACCCCGTCCGGTACCGACGTCCTCGACGCGGCCGAGGCACAAAAACGGGCTCTGGTGTTTAAGGCCATGGGTGACCCCAACCGGCTCCGGCTGCTGTCCATCGTCCGGGCCAGCGCTGGCGGCGAAGCCTGCGTCTGCGACTTGACTGAGCCCCTGGACCTGGGGCAACCCACCGTTTCCCACCACCTGAAAATCCTGGTCGACGCCGGCCTGCTGGACCGCGATAAACGTGGAACCTGGGCGTACTACTCGCTCGTGCCCGGAGCCCTGGACCGGGCTGCGGCCCTGCTGACCGCACCGTGACTGCGGCGGCAGCGGACGTCGTCGTCCGGAACCTGGTGGAGGCGCACTGGCCGGAGGTGGAGCGGATTTACCGCCAGGGCATCATCACCGGTAACGCCACCTTTGAAACATCGCCGCCCACCTGGCACCAGTTCAACGCCTCGCGCCTCCCGGGGCACCGTCTGGCGGCCATTGACGCTGCGGGTCAGGTAGTTGGCTGGGCAGCGGTCACCCGGGTCTCCACCCGCACTGTCTATGCCGGCGTCGTCGAGCATTCCATCTACGTTGACGAAGGATCCCGCGGCCACGGCGTCGGCAAGCTCCTGCTGAAGGCACTCGCTCGATCAACGGAGGAGGCCGGGATTTGGACCATCCAGTCGGGCATCTTCCCCGAAAACACGGCCAGCATCGGTCTGCACCTGGGACAGGGATTCCGGGTCATCGGTACCCGCGAACGGATCGCCCGCACGAACCTCGGCCCCTATGCAGGATTATGGCGGGACACTGTTCTGATGGAACGCCGCAGCACTTTAATAGGCGCCGGAAACTTAGCAGGCGCCGGGCCACACTTCGTGGATTCGATTCAGCGGGACGTCCATAGAACCGCTGCGCGATGAGCGGCCTGCAGTTGACCAGCACCCTGACCTGCCCGGACTGCGGGAATCGGGAACTGCGGGACATGCCGGAAGACGCGTGCGTGTATTTCTACCGTTGTGAAGCGTGCGGTGGCACCAGCAAACCGTTGCCGGGGGACTGCTGCGTCTTTTGCTCCTATGGCGACGCCGCATGTCCGCCGCTGCAAACACCCATGTGAAACAATGTGCGTATGGATGCAGATAACGCGGTATGTGGGCGGGAACCGGACGGTCAATATGTGGAACTGGCTGTGGAAATCTTCAGCATGCTCGCCGACGCAACCCGGGTACGCATAATTCTCGCTTTGAAGGACGGTGAACAGCCGGTCAGCGCCCTGGCCGAGTCCATCGGGAAATCCCCCGCGGCAGTGTCTCAGCATTTGGCGAAAATGCGGCTCGGACGTCTGGTGACGACGCGGCAAGAAGGCACCCGGGTCTTCTACCGGCTGGAGAACGAGCATGCCCGCCAGCTGGTCACGGACGCCATCTTCCAGGCCGAACACTCCCTCGGTGGCATTCCCCGCCACCACCACGCCGAAAGCACGGGCAAAGCATGAACAGCGACGGGAATCACCGCCACGGAAGCGTGAACATCCACGAAAACGACGACGATTACGACGACGGCGCCGATCAGGTGGGGGCCGACCGCCTCAGCAGCGGCCACGGTCACGACGACGGCCATGGCCGCAGCCACGACGACGGCGACGGACATGATCATGGCCACTCCCATGAGCATGGCCGCTCCCATGAGCATGGCCATGACGACGGCCATGGCCACTTCCATGAACACCCTTCGGGGATTAGGGGTTTCTTTTACGGCTTGTTCGTTCCGCACAGCCACGACGCCGCCGATTCCATCGATGACGCGCTTGAAGCCAGCGAACAGGGTGTCCGGGCGGTCAAAATCAGCCTCTTCCTGCTGCTGGGCACCACCATTGTGCAATTCATCGTGGTGCTCTTCAGTGGCTCAGTGGCGTTGCTGGCCGACACCATCCACAACTTTTCCGACGCGCTGACCGCGGTTCCGCTTTGGATCGCGTTCATTCTCTCCCGCCGGGCCGCGACCCGGCGCTACACCTATGGCTACGGCCGGGCCGAAGACCTCGCGGGACTGTTCATCGTCGCCGTCGTCGCGCTCTCCGCAATCATTGCCGGCTGGCAGTCCGTCGATCGACTTCTCCACCCCCAGCCCCTGCACAGCCTGTTGTGGGTAGCCGTGGCCGGTCTGGTTGGCTTCGCCGGCAACGAAGGCGTAGCCATCTACAGGATCCGCATCGGCCGGAAGATAGGGTCTGCAGCTTTGGTCGCCGACGGCGTGCACGCGCGTATCGATGGCTTCACCTCCCTGGCCGTGGTCCTGGGCGTCATTGGGGTATGGCTCGGCTTCCCGCTGGCCGACCCGCTTGTCGGACTCCTCATCGCTGTCGCGATCGTCATTCTGCTGTGGGGAACTGTCCGCAGCATCGGTCGGCGGCTGATGGACGGCATCGAACCTGAAATCCTGGACCGCGCCCAAACGGAGCTAAGCCAAACACCGGGCGTGCTGGCCGTCCCCTCCGTGCAACTGCGCTGGATCGGTCACCGTCTCCAGGGGACCGCCACAATCCGGCTCGCGGATACGTCGATCTCCGCCGGCGAGGCGACCGTTGAGCTGGCCCGACACCGCCTCAAGCAGGCCCTGCCCAATTTAGACGACATGTCCATCAGCGCCACTGCCGCCTCCGCAGGGCAGGTTGCAGAAGATCGCATATCGGAGCTTCCCACGCAGGGATGACCGGTCATCTTTGCTGCAGGCTGCCATCCGGCGGGCGCATCGCTTTGGGCGCCCAGCGCGGTTATGGCAGCGGAGCGATCGCTGCAGATAGGACGTTGGATGCAGGAAAGGCACTTTTCCTTTCGGAAAAGTGCCTTTGGCCTGTCGTTTACTGGTGGGCGATACTGGGTTCGAACCAGTGACCTCTTCGGTGTGAACGAAGCGCGCTACCACTGCGCCAATCGCCCGCTTGGATGCTGCCGCAATTTCGCGACCGCACCGTGCGTTGCTTGAAAATCGTAGCCGATTCCGAGCCCTGTTCATAATCTGCCGCTGACCGACGCCCGGCCGCGGCTGCAGGAGTCCACCCCGCAAAGCAAGGATTTGGCGAATCCCCAATCCTTGGGTAAAGTTTTTTATCGCAGGAACACGACGAAAACTTCCCCGAAAGGAGGAGTTGGAATCAGGATATGAAGTTTAAAATCCCGTTCCTTCTGCGGATGTGGCTCAGTGGTAGAGCATCACCTTGCCAAGGTGAGGGTCGCGAGTTCGAATCTCGTCATCCGCTCGCAGGAAACTGTCGAACGTTTTCCGGATAGTACCGACTTGTCGGTACAGTCGGTCAGTGGACACGGTGGGGTGGCCGAGAGGCGAGGCAGCGGCCTGCAAAGCCGCGTACACGGGTTCGAATCCCGTTCCCACCTCATCTGTGCGACGGTACTTGTTTTGCCAGATTATGGTGCTGATTTGGGCGATTGGCGCAGCGGTAGCGCGCTTCCCTGACACGGAAGAGGTCACTGGTTCGATCCCAGTATCGCCCACCACGAAAAAAGGCAGCTTCCCTGCGGAAGCTGCCTTTTTGTTGCCGCAACGGACCCAGTCGAAGCCGACAGGCACGCCCAGCGACTGCTACACCTCGACCCGACGCAAGGCGAAGCCGGCCGTCAGGGCCGCCCAGCGCCTGCTACACCTCGATCCCGCCGCGCCGCAGCAGTTTCCCCGTTGGGGTCCGGCCATCGACCGGAGCGCCGCGGAGATACGTTTTGCGCACCACGCCCAAGAGCGACTTGCCGTCATAGGGTGTGATCGGGTTCTTGTGCTTGAGTTTGGTCACGTCGACGACGTAAGCGTCGTCGGCGGCGAAGATGGCAAAGTCGGCGTCGAAGCCCAGGGCGAGCTGGCCCTTGCGGGGGAGCTGGACCAGTTCCGCCGGGCGGGTGGACATCCAGGAGATGACCTGTTCGAGGGCGATTCCTCGCTGTCGGGCTTCGGTCCAGATCAGGGACAGTCCCAGCTGCAGCGAGGAAACGCCGCCCCAGGCGACCGCGAAATCACCGTTTTCCAGGTCCTTCAGATCCAGCGTGCTGGGGGAGTGGTCGGAAACGATGCAGTCGATGGTGCCGTCCTGCAGGCCCTGCCAGAGCATCTCCCGGTTGGCGGCTTCCCGGATGGGCGGGCAGCACTTGTACGCGGTAGCGCCGTTGGGGATCTCTTCCGCCATCAGGGTCAGGTAATGCGGGCAGGTTTCCACCGTGAGCCGCACGCCATCGCGTTTGGCGCTGGCGATCATGGGCAGCGCGTCCGACGACGACAGGTGCAGGATGTGGGCGCGGGCGCCGGTCCGGCGCGCGCGTTCGATGACATCGGCGATGGCAACGTTTTCGGCGCCGCGGGGGCGGGACGCGAGGAACCGGTCATAGTGGTCTCCGCCGGCCGACGGAGCGCGGTCGATGGTCCGGGAATCTTCCGCGTGGACAATCATCAAAGAGTCGAAGGACTTCAGCTCCGCCATATCCTCCTCCATCTCATCGGCTTCCAGCTGCGGGAATTCGTCCACGCCCGAGTGCAGCAGGAAGCACTTGAAGCCGAAGACGCCGTCGTCGTGCAGCGGACGGAGGTCATCCTTGTTTCCCGGAATGGCGCCACCCCAGAAGCCGACGTCCACGAAGGCCTGGTCTTCGGCGACGCTGCGCTTGAGCTTAAGGGCGTCCACGGTGGTGGTGGGCGGGATGGAGTTCAGGGGCATATCGATCAGGGTTGTCACGCCGCCGGCCGCCGCGGCCCGGGTTGCGGAGGCAAAGCCCTCCCAATCGGTGCGTCCGGGTTCATTGATGTGCACGTGGGTGTCCACCAGCCCGGGGATCAGCGTTTCCTCGTCGGCCAGCTCAAGCACGTCGGTGCCGGTGAGGCCGCTGCCCAGTGGCTCAATGGCGGCTATGACGCCGTGGCGCACGCCCACTTCGCCGGCCACGATACCCGCGTTGGTGAGAATCCGCCGGCCGCGAATGACCAGGTCGAAGGTCGGGTCGGTGACTTCAGGCATGTGCTGCTCCCTGGCTTGGTTGGTGGTTTCCATATCGTGTCATTGAGTGTGGGAGAGCACATTCGTCAAGTTCGGTGCCCATTTTTGCTCCGAGCTGGACCAGCAGGTTGCCGGCGTCGGCCATGCAGGAGGAAATGTCTGGTTCCAGTTGGGTCAAAGTGTATGTTCGGGCGAAGCCGGCGTGGAGCAGGCTGCCCGGATCGAGGGTAGTGCGGCCGCAGACTGCGATCACCGGAACGCCGGCGCGTGCTGCGGCGCGGGCCACTCCCATCGGGGTCTTTCCGCCCAGGCTCTGCTCGTCCAGGCTGCCTTCGCCGGTGATCACCAGGTCCGCGCCGCGGATCCGGTCTTCCAGCGCGGTGAAGCCGAGTACGACGTCGATCCCGGGACGGCGGAGCGCGTTCAGGACCGCAAGGGCCGCGTACCCGACGCCGCCTGCGGCGCCGGCTCCGGCGGCGTTCTCGGCTTCGACGGCGGCACTGCCAAGCTCATTGGCCAGGATCCGGAAGAAGCATTCCAGCCCATGTTCCAGTGCGCGCACGTCGTCAGGGGAGGCGCCTTTTTGCGGGCCGAAAATTTCCGCGGCGCCGTTGGGCCCCAACAGTGGGTTGTCCACATCGCTGGCCAGGATGAAGCGTGCTGTGGTCAGCCGCGGGTCGAGCCGGGCGAAATCCACCGTCTCGATCCGGGCCAGCGCGCCCCCGCCGCCGGGCAATTCCCGGCCGACGCCGTCGAGCATCCTTGCGCCGAGGCCAGCCAGCAGCCCAGCGCCGCCATCGGTGCATGCGCTGCCGCCGACGCCGAGCACGATGTCCGTGCAGCCGGCGTCCAATGCGGCTCGGATCAGCTCACCTGTTCCGCGGCTGGTGGCGCCGAGCGCGTCCGCGCGGCCACCGGGAAGCACGGCCAATCCGGAGGCGGTGGCCATCTCGATCACCGCTTCGGTGCCGCGTACGGCGAAGTCGGCGGCGAGCGGGCGGCCGGTAGGGCCGGTGGCGGTCACCGTTTTGCGGGTGTAGCCAGAGCCGACGGCGGCGTCGAGGGTTCCTTCGCCGCCGTCGGCCACCGGAATGCGCTCCACCTCAAGGCCGCACAGCACGGACCGGAGCCCGATCTCCAGGTGGGCGGCCACGTCCGGAGCCGACAGCGAGCCCTTGAATTTGTCCGGAGCTATGATGATGCGCATCGTGGTCTGACCCGGTCCCTAGTCCAGCAGCGCCGTGATGGCGGTGGGGGCGTCCGTGACGGTCAGGGCCAGCTCCTCGAATTCGGTCACATTGTCCAGTTCGGTGCCCATCGAAATGTTCGTCACGCGCTCCAGGATGACTTCGACAATCACCGGCACCCGGTATTCGGCCATCATCGCCTTGGCCTTGTCGAAGGCGGCGGCCAGGTCCGCCGGATCCTCCACCCGGATGGCCTTGCAGCCCAGGCCCTCGGCCACCTTGACGTGGTCCACGCCGTAGCCGTTGGTCTCCGGGGAGTTGATGTTCTCGAAGGCCAGCGACACTTCATAGTCCATCTCGAAGCCGCGCTGGGACTGGCGGATCAGGCCCAGGTAGGAGTTGTTCACCACCACGTGAATGTACGGCAGCTGGAACTGCGCGCCGACGGCCAATTCCTCGATCATGAACTGGAAGTCGTAATCGCCGGAGAGGGCGACGACGGTCTCGCCGGGTTTGCCACGCACCACGCCCAGGGCAGCCGGTACGGTCCACCCCAGTGGGCCGGCCTGGCCGGCGTTGATCCACCGGCGCGGACCGAAGACGTGCAGCAGCTGCGCGCCGGCAATTTGTGACAGGCCAATAGTGGAGACGTAGGTCGTGTCCTGGCCGAAGGCGCTGTTCATTTCCTGATAGACGCGCTGCGGCTTGACCGGAACATTATCAAAGTCGGTCTTGCGCTGCAGCCTGCCCTTGCGGTCGGCGCAGTCCGCTGCCCAGCTGGTGTAATCCGTCAAAGCGCCGGCTTCCTTGCGCTCGCGGGCCACCTCCAGCAGCATCTGCAGGGCCGCGCCGGCGTCCGAGACGATGCCCAGGTCCGGGGAGAAGACCCGGCCGATCTGCGTGGGCTCGATGTCGACGTGCACAAATGTCCGGCCCTTGGTGTAGGTGTCCAGGCCGCCGGTGTGCCGGTTGGCCCAACGGTTGCCGATACCGATGACGAAGTCGGATGCCAGCATGGTTGCGTTGCCGTAGCGGTGCGACGTCTGCAGGCCCACCATGCCTGCCATCAGCGGGTGGTCATCGGCAATAGTGCCCCAACCCATCAGGGTGGGGATGACCGGAACGTTCAGCAGTTCGGCGAGCTCCACCAGCTGCGCGGACGCGCCGGCGTTGATGATGCCGCCACCGGCCACGATCAGCGGCCGCTCGGAGGCGGTCAGCAGATCCAACGCCTTTTCGGCCTGCTTGCGGCTGGCCCGCGGCTTTTCCACCGGCAATGGCTCGTAGAGGTCAATATCGAACTCGATCTGCGCCATCTGCACGTCGAACGGCAGGTCCAGCAGCACCGGGCCCGGCCGGCCGGAGCGCATCAGGCCGAAGGCCTTCTGGAAGGCACCCGGAACCTGAGCCGGCTCCAGCACGGTCATGGCCATCTTCGTCACCGGTGCCGCGATGGAGGAAATGTCCACGGCCTGGAAGTCCTCTTTGTGCAGCTTGGCCACCGCGGCCTGGCCGGTGATGCACAGGATTGGCACCGAGTCCGCCCAGGCGGCGTAGAGCCCGGTGATCATGTCCGTGCCGGCAGGGCCTGAGGTTCCCAGGCAGAGGCCGATGTTTCCATCAGCGGCGCGGGAATAACCGTCCGCCATGTGCGAGGCACCCTCCACGTGGCGGGCCAGCGTGTGGCGGATGCCGCCGTGGGCTTTCATGGCCGAGTAGAACGGATTGATCGCCGCCCCGGGCAGGCCGAAGGCCTCGGTGGCCCCCTCCTTTTCCAGGATCAGCACGGCCGCATCAACGGTGCGCATCGTAGTCATAAGATTCTCCTTAGAATTTTAAGTGTGGGAAGTCTGTGGGTTATTTGGCGGTGCGGCCGGAGAGCTGCTCCACCAGCTTGAACAGGCCGGAGTGGTCAAGGCCGCCGTCGCCCTGATTGACCATGGAGCCAATGAGCTGGGCCACCAAGGCACCAACGGGGATGCTGACGCCGGCTTTCCGGGCGGCCGAGGTGACGATCCCCATGTCCTTGTTATGCAGCGCCAGCCGGAAGCCCGGCTCGAAGGAGCGGTCCAGCATCTTCTGGCCCTTCTGCTCCAGCACCTTGGAGCCGGCCAGGCCGCCGCCGAGGACTTTCAGCGCCGCGGTGGTGTCCACGCCGTAGGCCTCAAGGAAGACGATCGCCTCGGCCAGAAGCGCGATGTTGCCGGCAACGATCAGCTGGTTGGCAGCCTTGACCGTTTGGCCGGAACCGGAGGGGCCGACGTGCACGATGGTTTTGCCGACGGCGTTGAGGATTTCCTGCCCGGCCTCGAAGTCCGCGGCCTCGCCGCCGACCATGATGGACAGCACGCCGTCAACCGCGCCCTGCTCGCCGCCGGAAACCGGGGCGTCAAGTGGGCGCACGCCAGCTTCGCGGGCTGCGGAGGCCAGCTGCACGGCGACGTCCGGGCGGATGCTGCTGGCATCGATCCACAGCGCGCCGTCCTTGGTGTTGGCGAAGACGCCCTCGGCGCCGTTCACCACCGCTTCGACGTCCGGGGAGTCCGGAACCATGGTGATAACGACGTCGGCCTCGCGTACCGCCTCGGCAACGCTGGCCGCGCCGCGGCCGCCTTCCGAAACGAGCTTGTCGATCTTGTCCTGGCTGCGGTTGTAGCCGGTGACGTCGAAGCCGGCCTTGACCAGGTTGACGGCCATGGGCAGGCCCATGATGCCGAGTCCGATGACGGCTACTTTTTGCTTGCTGGTCATGTGCTGAATCCTTTGCTGCTGGGTGCGTCTGGTTGCGTCTGTGTGTGCGGCGTGCTGGTGCGTGCTGCCTGTGTGCTGCCTGCAGGAGGCTGTCCGGGTCAATCGCCGGGGCCTCCACGCTGTAGGGCTGAGTGTCAGCGGATCAGCCAGTTGAACGCGGAGGCGGTGTCCGCCTTGTATTCCAGCCCGATATAGCCCTCGTAACCGAGCTCGCGGCTGCGCGTGATCCACTCGCCAAGGGGGAGCGTGCCGGTACCGGGAGCGCCGCGGCCGGGATTGTCGGCGATCTGGATGTGGCCGAAATCCTTGGCGTAGCTGGTGATGGCCGCGTCCACATCGTCGCCATTGACGGCCAGGTGGTAGAAATCGGCCAGCAGTTTGATGTTCTGCGGGCCCTCCGCGCGGACCTTGCCGATGACCTCCATCGCTTGTGCCGCCGTCGTCAGAGGGTAGCGTGCCGCGCCGCTGACCGGCTCGAGCAGCACTGTTCCGCCGATCCGAGCCACGCCTTCGGCAGCGGCAACCAAGCTGTGGAGGGCCAGTGTGTCCTGGGCTTCGGGAGCATCGGTGTCCGTGCGGTTGCCGTACAGGGCGTTGAAAGACTTACAGCCCAGCCGGCCGCCAACGCCAGCGACCACATCGATGTTGTCCCGGAACTCCCTGCCGCGTGCCGGCCAGGACAGCAGGCCGCGGTCCCCGGCAGGCATGTCGCCGGCATGGAAATTCAGCCCTGTCAGCTGGATGCCGGCGTCGGTGATGGCGTTTTCGAAATCCGTGACCTCCGCGTCCGAGGGGACGGAGGAGGCGAAGGGCCACCAGAATTCGACAGCATCGAAGCCTGCGGCCTTTGCCGCTGCCGGACGTTCCAGCAGGGGCAGGTCGGTCAGGAGGATGGAGCAATTCACTGTGTACGTCATCGTCTGGTTTCCTTCGGGTGCAACGTGCGGTTCTATGGTTCTAAATTCCGGTTTCTTATTCCGTATTGTGGAACTTATATTCTGCTTTATGAAAAGTCTAGAACCACCGCGCGTCGCCGTCAACCTTTTCTTTGACGGGCAGGGAGTTTCTTCGGCGCGCATCGAGTTCATCGACGCGGCTGACGGCGAGGCGGCGAGGCGGCGTGGACACGGCAATGCCGCTCCCTCCTGGTCACAGGCTGAAGCGGCATTGCTGCAGGCTCAGACGCCGGCGGGAACTTCGGACGGTGCCTTCGCCGATTTCTGCGTGTGGCCGCGGGTGCCGGCCGACACTGCAGCGCAGACAATAATGTTGGCCAGCAGCGCCAGCACACCGACGTTGATGTGCTGCACGGCCGCGGGCAGGAATGGGAGCACGCTTCCCACGGTGTAATGGCCCAGCGTCAACCATGCGACGATGACGGCGCCCACCCGGTAATTGGAGCTACAGACAAGAGACTTAAACCAGCTCAGCCGCGGCAAATGAGTCCCTAGGCGCCGAACGGGCGTTGTCCACTGGCTTGGTGTCAGCGGGCTCTGGGAACTGACCAGCTTTGGCTCCGGGAGGGCGGTTGACGACGGCGTGTCCCAGGTTTTGCGGGCGTGTCGCCGGGGAAGATGGTCAGTTCCCAGAACCGGCCGCCCGGGCAGGCAGATCTCTCCGCGATCTCCGGGCGCGCGGGCTCACACCGGTTGCGCATTGGCTCGGTGTCAGAGGGCTCTGGGAACTGACCAGCTTTGGCTCCGGGAGGGCGGCTGACGACGGCGTGTCCCTGGTTTTGCGGGTGTGTCGCCGGGAAGGTGGTCAGTTCCCAGAGCCGGCCGCCCGGGCAGGCTGATCTCTCCGCGATCGCCCGGCTCGTTGGCCCACCAGCGGTGGTCAGAGTGGAAGGCCGTTTGGAGTTCGGGCTCGTTGGCTCGCACCGGTTGGCCGAGGGCTCACTGGCTCATACCGGCTGGCTCGCGAGCTCGCGGGCTCACCTGGGTTGACCACAGGCTTGGTGTCAGAGGGTTCTGGGAACTGACCAGCTTTGGCTCCGGGAGGGCGGTTGACGACGGCGTGTCCCAGGTTTTGCGGGCGTGTCGCCGGGGAAAGTGGTCAGTTCTCAGAGCCAGCCCCGGCTAAATGACTCTGCAATGGCTCCGCCCCGGCGTGGCGGAGCCGGGGCGGAGAGTCTGTGGAACGGTCAGTACACCTATGTCAGGCGGATCTGCCGGTTGACGTCCTTGTAGAGAAGGTAGCGGAACTTGCCGGGACCGCCGGCGTAGCAGGCCTGTGGGCAGAAGGCGCGCAGCCACATGAAGTCGCCCGCTTCCACCTCCACCCAGTCGTCGTTGAGCCGGTACACAGCCTTGCCCTCCAGCACAAAGATGCCATGCTCCATCACATGGGTTTCGGCAAAGGGGATCACCGCGCCGGGTTCGAACGTCACGATGTTCACGTGCATGTCGTGAGCGAGGTCATTGGGGTCGACGAAGCGGGTGGTGGCCCACTTCCCATCGGTGCCCACCATCGCCGTGGGGGCGACGGCCGAATCGCTGGTAACGAAGGACTTGGCTGCATAGCCCTCAAGCGGCTCGTAGGCTTTGCGGACCCATTGAAAACTCGAGGCAGCGCCGCCGTCGTTCTGCACGGACCAGGAAGCGCCGGCCGCAACGTAGGCGTATCCGCCAGGCTCCAGCATGTGCGTTTCGCCGTCCAAAGTCAGCGTGAGCGTGCCCTTGGTCAGAAAGAGCACAGACTCCACGCCCGTTTCCGGCTCGGGCCGGGAACTGCCGCCGCCGGGGGCCACCTCCACAATGTACTGCGCGAAGGTGGTGGCAAAACCGGCGATGGGCCGGGCCAGGATCCAAGTCCGGGTGTTCTCCCATCCGGGCAGGTTGCTGGTGACGATGTCGCGCAGCACGCCGCGGGGGATGACGGTGTAGGCCTCCTTCACCACCGCACGGTCGGTCAACAGGGTGGATTGGGAGGGCAGGCCGCCCTCGGGGGAGAAATATGTGCTCATTTATGCGCTCCTGGGAGGGTGGTAGCCAGCCGCGGATGGGCCAGCCGGACAAGTTGGGCCTCGTCGACGCCGGTCAGTTGGGTGACCTCGTCGGCTCCGACGGCGCCGCAGAGCACGCCGCGGTAGATGAAGCTGGCCAGTGCGCGCGCTGTCGCCGGTTCGTCCATGATGCCGCCCTGGGTCTGCGCCACATAATTGCGCAGCCGCTGGGCCGCGGCCGGCAGTCCCTGCCGGTAGAAGGCATAGGTGGCGATGAATCGGGTGGGCAACTGGGCTGGGTGCATGTCCCAGCCCTGGTAGTAGCCGCGCTCCAGCGACCGCCGGACCAGCCGTCCGTGCAGCGCCCAAGCGGAGCGGATCTCCTCCGGGGTGCCGACGGGCTTGACGTTGGTGGAGCCGTCGGAGAGCCGAATGCCGGTGCCGGCCACCGCCAGCTGCATAATCTGCTTGGCCAAGTCGGCCGCCGGATGTTCCATCGACTGGTATTCCGCCGCGATCTGCAGCGAGGCACTGTAGTCGTAGGTGCCGTAGTGCAGGGCGCTGATCCGGCCGTCGGTGACATGCGGCAGTTGGGCCACGGGGGAACCGCCGCTGGATCCAAGGATCAGCTGCGGGGTCTCAACCTGGACCTCGAACCGAAGCCGGCCGGCGGCCAGGCCCAGGCCGGATTCGAGCCGGCCACAGGCATAGTCCATGGCCCTGACCTGGTCCACGGTGCTGACCTTGGGTAGCGTCAGCACCAGCCCCTCCGGAAGGTTTCCATTTCCGGCCAGACCTGCCATGAAGAGCTCCAGGGTCCGCAGGCCCCGCCGCCGGGTGGCCGCCTCAAAACACTTGAAGCGAATGCCGATGTACGGCGGTGCACTGCCCTCGGCCACGGCGCTGGAAACGGCATCGGCGGCGTGTTGGGCGTCCGCGTCCTCGGCCAGATCTCCCCGGTCCCCGTAGCCGTCCTCGAAGTCCAGCCGCAAATCCTCGATCGGTTCAATCTCCAGCTTGGCGGTGGCCTTGGCCGCCACCTCCGCCGCCAGCGCCCCATCGAGCCCGAGCAGATGGCACAGTTGTTCCATCCCACCCTCGGAGGCGACCACGTCCAGCGCCTGCGACCCCCAGTCCTGCGCCAGCGAGGGAGTGAACTGGTCGGCCGGGACATAGACGGTATGCACGGGCTGCCGGCTGCCGTCCTCGCCCGGATAGTTCTTTTCCAGCAGCCGGTCCGTGCCGGCGAGGTCCGCGTCCAGGCGTTCGTAGTCTTCCGGGCCAAAAATTGCCGTTGCCATGCCTCAGCCCACCAGCTCGTAGGCGGGCGTGGTGAGGAAGTCCGTGTAATCCTCGGAAAGACAGATGTCGGCGATGAGGTCGCTGGCCGGCCGGTAGAACTTGTCGAACGCGTCCTGTCCCACCTCGGCGCGCAGCTTGTCCGTCTCCTCCGCCAGGATCCGGCGCACCAGCTCGCGGGTGACAGTGTTGACGGTGTCCGCCAGGGTGACCCGGTTGCGGATCTGCTGCCAGACCTGGGACCGGGAGATCTCCGCGGTGGCGGCGTCCTCCATCAGATTGTGGATGGCCACCGCACCATTGCCGGACAGCCACACCGCGGTGTAGGCAACGGCAACGTAGAGGTTTGCCCGCATGCCGGCCTCGGTCACCTCGCCCTGCGCGGAAGCGATGTCCAGCAGGTCGTCCGCCGTGACGGAAACCTCCGGGCGCTGCTTGTCCAGCTGGTTGGGCCGCGTCCCCAGCACGGCGTCAAAGACTTCCTGGCAGACCGGCACCAGGTCCGGATGCGCCACCCAGGAGCCGTCGAAGCCGTCGTTCGCCTCCCGGGTCTTGTCCGCACGGACCTTCTCGAAGGCCTGTTGGGTGACCTCCGGCTCGCGCCGGTTCGGAATCACCGCGGCCATCCCACCCATCGCGAAGGCGCCGCGCGCGTGACAGGTTTTAACCAGCAGCTCGGTATAGGCGCGCATGAAAGGTGCGGTCATCGCCACGGAAGCGCGGTCAGGCAGAATGAAATCGGCGCCGGCATCGCGGAAGTACTTGACGATGCTGAACAGGTAGTCCCAGCGTCCGGCGTTCAGGCCGGAGGCGTGATCGCGCAGTTCAAAGAGGATTTCGTCCATCTCAAAGGCAGCCGGAATCGTTTCGATCAGCATGGTGGCGCGGACGCTGCCCTGCGGGACACCGAGGTAGTCCTGCGCAAAGACGAACACGTCGTTCCAGAGCCGGGCCTCCAGATAGCCTTCCATCTTGGGCAGGTAGTAGTAGGGTCCCTGTCCGTTGGCCAGCAGCGTCTTGGCGTTGTGGAAGAAGTGCAGGCCAAAGTCCACCAGCGCACCCGCCACTGGTTCGCCGTCGACCAGCAGGTGGCGTTCGGACATGTGCCAGCCGCGCGGGCGGGCGACGACGACGGCCAGCGGCGCGTCGGTGCGCAGCCGGTATTCCTTGCCCTCCTTGGAGGTGAAGGACAGCGTGCCGCGCCCGGCGTCGAGCAGGTTCAACTGTGCGTCGATCACATTGTGCCAGGTGGGCGTGCTGGCATCCTCAAGGTCAGCCAGCCAGACCTTGGCACCGGAGTTCAGGGCGTTGATGGCCATCTTGGCCGGGGACGCCGGTCCCGTCATCTCCACCCGGCGGTCCGCCAGCGCGGCGGGGGCGGGCGCAACCTGCCAGTCACCTTGGCGCACGTCCTTGGTCTGCGCCAAAAAGTCCAGCCGGCCGGTGCGGGCTACTTCCCCGCGCTTGGCCAGCCGGTCCGCCAGCCGCTCGGCGCGGGTCCGGGCAAAGCGCCGGTGCAGCGCCTCGATGAAGGCCAAGGCCTCCGGGGTCAGAATCTCCGCTGCCCGGTCGATGGGCTGCGGATCGGTCACTGAGAGGGCCATGATGTGGATCTCTTTCCTGCTTGTGGGCTGGCTGCTGTCGGTTGGCGGTCCAGGCGGTCTGGCGGACTAGGCGTTCTGAGGTTCCAGAACGGAGGCGGATTCCAAGGACGCGCCGTTCTCCTGTGCGGCGGCCACCACGGCTGCCGCGACGTCCGCGGCCACATGCGGGTCGAAAACGCTGGGGATGATGAAGCTGGCGTTCAGCTCATCGTCGGCAACACGGTTGGCGATGGCCTCCGCCGCTGCCACCAGCATATTGGGGGTGATGTCCGAGACTCCAGCGTCCAGCAGGCCGCGGAAGAAACCGGGGAACGCGAGCACATTGTTGATCTGGTTCGGGAAGTCGCTGCGTCCGGTGGCGACGACGGCGGCATACTTGGCGGCTATTACCGGATCCACCTCCGGGGTCGGGTTGGCCATCGCGAAGACGATCGAGTCCTTGGCCATGCTGGCCACCTGTGCTTCGCCGAGGACGTTGGGGCCCGATACGCCGATAAAGACGTCGGCCCCCGCCACGGCGTCATGCAGGCTGCCGCTGAAGTTCTCCGGGTTGGTGTTCTCCGCCAGCCAGGTGCGGTGGGCATCGGTGTAGGTTTCATTCCTGTTGATGGCACCGTTGCGCCCGCAGGCGACGATGTTGGTGGCGCCCTGGGCCTTGAGCAGCTGGACAATGGCATTGCCGGCAGCACCGACACCAGCGACGACAATCTTGACTGAGCCAATGTTTTTTCCCACCACCCGCAGCGCGTTCGTCAGCGCGGCCAGGGTGACGATGGCGGTGCCGTGCTGGTCATCGTGGAAGACCGGGATGTCCAGTTCCGCGCGCAGCCGGCTCTCGATCTCGAAGCAGCGCGGAGCGGCGATGTCCTCCAGGTTCACGCCGCCGTAGACCGGCGCCAGCGCCTTGACGATCATGATGATTTCCTCGGTGTCCTGAGTGTCCAGGCAGACCGGCCAGGCGTCCACATTGGCAAACTGCTTAAACAGGGCGGCCTTGCCCTCCATCACCGGCAGCGCGGCGGCGGGGCCAATATTGCCCAGGCCCAGTACGGCGGAGCCGTCCGTGACAACGGCGATGGTGTTGCGCTTGACCGTCAAGTTCCGGGCAGCCGCAGGGTCTTCCGCAATCGCCAGGCAGACGCGGGCGACCCCGGGAGTATACGCGCGGGAGAGGTCGTCGCGGTTGCGCAGCGCCACTTTGGGGACCACCTCGAGCTTGCCGCCCAGATGCATCAAAAAGGTGCGGTCCGAGACCTTGCGGACTGTGACGCCGTCGAGCGCGTCCAACGCATCCTTCACCCGCGCGGCGTGCGCATCGTCGGTGGTGTTGCAGGTGACATCGACGACGATGGTCTCGTGATGCGACGAGGTGACATCCAAAGCCGTGATGGCCGCACCTGCCGCACCCACGGCGGCAGCCAGTTCGCTGGTGGCGCTGAAGCTGGACTGCGCCTCAACGCGCAGGGTGATCGAATTTCCGGGGCTGGGATTCGCCATGGCAGTTCCTCCTGGTGCCGGCCAGCTGCCGGCTTATGTTCCTGCATCAATTGTTCTCGTATTATGGATATTATTATCTACGCAGTGGAAATACAAGACCATATGCCACTGGCTCCGCCCGGGCCGGCCGTCCCGGTGACGGACAGCGTGTCCCGGCGGCCGATGCCGCTGCGGTGTGCGGTATGTTGGAAGTTCATCGGCACTTTTTCACGATGTGGATAAGAGTTGCCGGAAACCCAGGAATCAGGAGTGCGCAGACATGGCAGACAAACCATCCGGCGGCGTTCAGTCGGTCGAGCGTGTGTTTGAGCTGCTGGAACTGATCACCGACGCCGGCGGTGAGGTCACGCTCAGCGAACTGTCGTCGTCGACCGATCTGCCGCTGCCCACTATCCACCGCCTGCTGCGCACGTTGGTGACCATGGGCTACCTTCGCCAGCTGGCCAATCGTCGCTATGCCCTGGGGCCGCGGCTGATCCGCCTCGGTGAGGGCGCGAACAAGCAGCTCGGCGCGTTGGCCCGGCCGCAGCTCAAATCGTTGGTGGACACGCTGGGGGAGACCTCCAATATGGCCGTGCTGGATTCGGACATGGTGATCTATGTGGCCCAGGTGCCCTCACCGCACTCGATGCGGATGTTCACCGAAGTGGGCAGGCACGCGCACACCCATGACACAGGCGTGGGCAAGGCGATCCTGGCCCAGCTCGACGACGACGTGGTGCGCGGCATCGTTTCGCGTGCCGGCATGCCCCGTCCCACCACGATGAGCATTGGCGACATCGATGCGCTGATCGCCGAGCTGGACCGGATCCGCGAGCGCGGCTATTCGATCGACGACGGCGAGCAGGAGATCGGCGTGCGCTGCTTCGCCATGGCCGTGCCGCGTGCTCCGACGCCTACGGCGATTTCCGTTTCCGGACCCGTCTCCCGGGTCGATGATTCGTTTGCCCAGCGGGCTGTGCCGCTGCTGCAGCAGGCTGCCCGCGTCATCTCCGATGAGATGAACCGCAATTAGCTGAAACCTCCCGGGCGGCCTGTTCGGGCTGCCAACGGGAGAGAGCCGCGGCCAATCGGAAATTTTCACTTCCCGGAATAAACTTTCCACAAAACTGTTGCTTGGCTCACACGGCGGTGTTAGTGTCATTCCAGCCAATGGCGGGCAACCGACTCACGGAAGCTATCTACCAGGCGCAACTTAACCTTCACGCAACACTGCAGGTAAGGGTGCCGTCCCGTGATAGTCACGCCCGCATCCTCCCCGCAGCTTCAAAGCAAAGGGAGTCGCCATGAAATCCACCATCACCGGCCAGCTTCATCTGGCCCGGGCCGTTGAGCTGGCCTGCGCAAATGTCCACAACAGTGGCGGGCCCTTCGGCGCCGTCATAGTCACAGCGGACGGTCAGGTGTTCGACGGCGTCAATCGCGTCACCGCGAGCAACGATCCGACCGCGCACGCCGAGGTCACGGCGATCCGCACGGCCTGCAGCCAGCTGGGCACCTTCGATCTGACGGGAGCCACCCTCTACACCAGCTGCGAACCCTGCCCGATGTGCCTCGCCTCCGCACTCTGGGCCCGGGTGGAACACGTCTTTTATGCCGCCGACCGCCATGACGCCGCGCGGGCGGGGTTTGACGACGCGGTGTTCTACAACTACTTCGACACCCCGGTGGCGGAGCGGCCGATGCCGGTGCGCCAACTGGATCCGGAGACAGCGTTGGCCGTTGCACCTTTCGAGGCGTGGGCCACGCTCGAATCCCGGATCGCCTACTAGGACCGGTGGCTGAGATGACGCTGCTGGCTAAGCCCTTCGAAGAATCTGACGCTTCCGATCCGGTCCGCCGGACCTCCCGCCCCCGCGAACCCAAGACCTCCCGGCTGGACGCGTTCTTCAAGATCACCCACCGTGGTTCCACGCTGGCACGCGAAATGCGCGGCGGACTGGTGACCTTCTTCACGATGGCGTACATCGTCATTCTGAACCCTCTGATCCTCGGGGGCTTCAGTGCCACCTCCGCTCCGTTGGACGTGGCCGGAGGCTGGCTCCCCGCGGCTCAGGTGGGTGCCGTCACCGGCCTGACCGCCGGACTGATGACCATCATTTTCGGCTTGGTGGCCAACCTTCCGTTCGGCCTGGCCGCCGGACTTGGCATTAACTCCTTCCTGGCGGTGTCAGTGATTCACGAAGTCAGCTGGGCCGAGGCCATGGGACTGGTTGTGATCAACGGGCTGCTGATCGTGCTCTTCGGCATCACCGGGGCACGGACCGCTATCTTCCGGGCGGTTCCCCGCGAGCTCAAGGCCGCGATCACCGTCGGAATCGGTCTGTTCATCGCCTTCATCGGCTTCGTGGACTCGGGATTCGTCCGTCCCACCAAGGGTGGCCCTCCCGTGCAGCTGGGTCAGGACGGTTCCATCAACTCGGTGCCGACTCTGGTCTTCGTCATTGGGCTGCTGGCGATGGGGATCCTGGTGGCGCGTAAGGTCCAGGGCGGACTGCTGATCGGCATTGCCGCCACCACTGTGCTGGCCGCCATTGTCGAGGCCACTATGCACATCGGTGCCGCGGGCGAGGCAAATCCCGGTGGCTGGCACTTGAACACTCCGGTGCTGTCCGGCCAGCTGGTCTCCATTCCGGATCTGGGGCTGGTGGGGCACTTCGACCTGTTCGGCGCCTTCGGCCGCGTGGGCGGGCTGGCCGCCACCATGCTGGTCTTCACGCTCGTGTTCACCAACTTCTTCGATGCCATGGGCACCATGACCGGTCTTGCCAAGAGCGCTGGCCTGACCCACAAGGACGGGACCTTTCCGCGGCTGAAGTCCGCGTTTATCGTGGAAGGTTTCGCCGCCGTCGCCGGCGGTGCCACCTCGGGTTCGTCCAATACCGTCGATGTGGACTCGGCTGCCGGGATCGGTGAAGGAGCGCGCACCGGCCTGGCCTCTGTGGTCACCGGCGTGCTGTTCCTGGGATCGATGTTCCTGACCCCGCTGACCAGCGTCGTTCCGCTGGAAGTGGCGGCTGCCGCCCTGGTGGTGGTGGGTGCGATGATGATGGCCCAGATCCGCGAGATTAAGTTCACCAAGTTCTCCGTGGCGCTGCCGGCCTTCCTGACCATCGTCACCATGCCGCTGACATACTCCATAGCCAACGGCATCGGCGCCGGGTTCATCTCCTGGGCCATCATCGGCGCGGCTTCTGGCAGGGCCCGGAAGATCCACCCGCTGATGTGGGTGGTCGCGGCGGGCTTCCTGGTGTACTTTGCCCGTGGACCGCTGAGCGCCTGGATGGCAGGCTAGCAGTCGGATGGCTGGCCGGTCCGGCGCGCCGTGGTTACACCGCAGCGTGCCGGACCGGGGCGAAGGAAGGGAAAACAAATGCTGGAACTTATGGATTCGCTGCCGGAGTGGTTGTTGACCCGGGGAAGCGGGCCCTGTGCCGTGGCTACCATTGTTGCCACCGATGGCTCCGTTCCGCGTCCGCTGGGGACCTCCATGCTGGTATCCGGTGGCGGGGAAGTCCTGGGTTCGCTTTCCGGCGGCTGCGTCGAAGGCGCGGTGATCGAGGCCGCGCTGGAATCGATGGACAGCGGCCTGCCACGGCGCGAGCAGTTCCGCTACACCGCCGATGATGCCTTTGCCGCGGGTTTAACCTGCGGCGGCAGCCTTGAGGTGCGCATTCAGCCCTACCTTGCCAGCATCGCCGCCGGTTCAGACCAGGTTGATGCCGGCTCGGCCGGGGTTGGCGAGCTCAGAGCGCTGGCTTTAGCCATGGCCGGCGCGGGGGGCGGCTTTCCGGCATTGATCACAAGGCTCGACGACGGCGGGGGCCGTGCCGTCGTCGTCCACGATCCGCAGGCCATCAGCGAACAGGATCTCCATGCCGAGCTGATCGGGCTGCTGGGGGCGGGAGTGGCACGCCGGGCGGTCGGCCTTATGTCCATGCTCCGCGCCGGCCAGAGTGGCTTGTTGAAACTGGCGGATGAGACCGGAGAATGCACGGACAACCCGCCGACTTTGCTGGTGGAAAGCCGGCTCCCACCGCCGCGGATGCTCATTTTTGGGAGCAATGATTTCAGTGCGGCGCTGCTGCCGGCAGCACAGTTGCTGGGTTACCACGTCACCCTGTGCGATGCGCGGCCGGTTTTCGCTCGGCAGGAGCGCTTTCGCCACGCGGACCAGGTCGCCGTGAACTGGCCGCACCACTACCTGCGCGCCGAGGCAGAAGCCGGCAGAATTGATGGTCGAACGGTGGTCTGCGTGCTCAGCCACGATCCAAAATTCGACGTTCCGCTGTTGGCCGTGGCACTGGAACTGGAGCTGGCCTACCTGGGCGCGATGGGATCACGACGCAGCCACCAGGACCGGGTCGCGGCCCTGCTGGAAGGCGGTGCGGACCCGGAAAAAATTGCCCGGATGCATGCGCCGATCGGGCTCGACCTTGGCGCCGTCACTGCGGCCGAAGTGGCGGTATCCATCGCGGCAGAAATCGTCGCCTGCCGGCGTGGAGCGGCCAGTCACCCGTCCGGGGGTGCAGGGGTCGGGGGTGCAGAGTCCGGAGGCGCGGCGGCCGCCGTCGTCCGCTCTGCCGGTACCGGCGCCGCCTTCCGCTCACTAAAGGATGGCACCGGCGTCATCCATTCCGGCACCTCGCTACCCGACGCCCTTGTACCGGGCGCCGTCAAGATTTCCTAGGAGAAACCGATGGACATGAACACCATCACGGCCGTGGTCCCCACCGCGGACCCCGACCAGTGGCGACCCGGTGATGCCTGGCTGGCGGGCGGCACAGTGCTTTTTTCCTATGGCAGCAGCGTGCTGACCCGCCTGCTGGACATCAGCACAGCCGGCTGGCCGGCGGTCACCGTCACCGACGACGGCATTGAACTGGCCGCCAGCGCCACAATCGCGGAGCTGTACGAGCTTCCGGACCGCGATGGTCTGCTCCGGCGCTGGCCGGCCCTGGAGCTGGTGCGCCAGTGCTGTGATTCCTTCGTGGCCTCGTTCAAGATCTGGAACATGTCCACCGTGGGCGGCAATGTCTGCACCGCGCTGCCGGCTGGCCCGATTACCTCGCTGTGCGCAGCTCTCGACGGTGTGGCCACCATCCTGATGCCCGGCGGCGGCAGCCGCAGAGTACCGGTGGCAGAGCTGGTCATAGGAGATGGCCGAACGTCGCTGCGACCGGGGGAACTGCTGCGCAGCATTTTCCTGCCGTCGGCGGCGCTCAGCTCCCGGGTGGCCTTCCGCCGGCTGTCGCTGAGCAACCTGGGCCGTTCCGGCGTGCTGCTGGTTGGGCGCCGGGATAAGGAGGGAACGCTGCTGATTACTGTGACAGCGGCGACGAAGCGGCCGGTGCAGCTGCGCTTCGACGCTCACCCCGAGGGCTCGGACGTTCCTGAGCCCGCTGCCGCCGTCGTCGTCCCGCCGGAGCCCGCTGCCGCCGTCGGCCGGCCGGACGCTGCCGCCCTGCGTGCGGCGCTTGGCGCCGCCATCCCCGCCGATCTCTACCACGACGATATCCACGGACTGCCGCAGTGGCGGCGCGACATGACCTACAGATTGGCGGAGGAAATCCGCGCCGAACTGCTGGCGGAACCGGCCGGTCGGCAACCCGCCCAATCCCCGGCCGGGCAACCTGCCGGACCATCCACCGGAAGGGGTGCCTGAGCATGGCGATGGACATCAACGGAGCGCCAAACGAGGAACAGCCACGGCCAGGACAATGCCTGCGCACATTTTTGCGTGAACAGGGCCTGCTTGGCGTAAAGAAGGGATGCGACGGCGGCGACTGCGGTGCCTGCACAGTGCATGTTGACGGCAAGCCCGTCCACAGCTGCCTCTATCCGGCGGTTCGTGCGCAAGGACGGTCCATCACCACCGTGGAAGGTCTCGCCGGACCGGACTCCCTGCACCCGATGCAGGAGCAGTTCCTGGCGGCGCAGGGTTTCCAGTGTGGATTCTGCACGGCCGGAATGCTGATGACGGCGGCCACCTTCGACGCGGCGCAGAAGGAGAATCTGCCGCGGAACCTGAAGGGAAACCTCTGCCGCTGCACCGGCTACGCGGCCATCGAGGATGCGGTCTGCGGCGTCTCCACCGGCCAATCGGGTGGAAAACAGCAGCTTGGCGATAACGTGCCGGCGCCGGCTGGCCGGGAGATCGTCACCGGGCGGGCCCGCTACACTCTGGACGTTCCAGCTGCTGAACTGCCGGGCCTGCTGCACATGAAGCTCGTCCGTTCCCCGCATCCGCACGCCCGGATCCGCTCCGTCGACGCCTCCGCGGCACTGCTGCTGCCCGGAGTCCGTGCGGTGTTCACCCATCTGGATGCGCCCGGGCAGCTGTTCTCCACCGCCCAGCACGAGCTGTACACCGATGATCCGGATGACACCCGGGTGCTGGATTCGGTGGTCCGTTTCATCGGCCAGCGCGTGGCGGCCGTCGTGGCGGACAGTGTGGCGGAGGCCGAGGCAGGTGTTCGCGCCGTGGCAGTGGACTATGAGCTGCTGGAAGCGGTTTTCGACCCGGAGCTCGCGGTCTTGCCCGGGGCTCCGACGGTCCACTGTGACAAGGACGCGGCGCTCGCCCGGATTGTTAGCCCGAGGGAGAATGTGGTGGCCGAGCTGCACCCCGAATTGGGCGACGTTACGGCCGGTTTCCGGGAGGCGGATGTCATCCACGAGAAGGTCTACCGCACGCAGCGGGTTCAGCATGTGTCGCTGGAGACGCACGCGTCGATCGCCTATTTCGAGGACGACCGTGCCCAGTCCGACGGCGCCCAGTCCGACGGCGGCCAATCCGACGGCAGCCAATCCGACGGCGGCCAGTCCGAAAGTCGGTTCGGCGCCAACGGCCCGTCCGAGGCCGGCACCGGTGCGGCCAACTTCGCCGGCCGGCTGGTGGTCCGCTCCTCCACCCAGACGCCCTTTTTGACCCGGCGCTCGCTTTGCCGGGTATTTAATCTGCCCGAGGACCGGATCCGGGTCGTCGCGGGCAGGGTGGGCGGAGGGTTTGGCGGCAAGCAGGAAATGCTGACCGAGGACGTCGTCGTGCTGGCCGCCTTGCGCCTGCGCCGTCCGGTCCAGCTGGAATTCACCCGGTCGGAGCAGTTCACCGCGGCCACCACCAGGCACCCCTTCCGTATCCGGCTCAAGGCCGGGGCCCGGCGCGATGGCACGCTGACCGCGTTGCAGGTTGACGTGCTGACCAACACCGGCGCCTACGGGAACCACGCCCCCGGCGTGATGTTCCACGGCTGCGGCGAGTCTCTGGCCGTTTACCTGTGCCCCAACAAAAAGGTGGACGCGCGCGCCGTGTACACCAACACAGTTCCCTCCGGTGCCTTTCGCGGCTACGGGCTGAGCCAGATGATCTTCGCCGTCGAGTCCGCCATCGATGAGTTGGCCGCGGATATCGGGATGGATCCAATGGAGTTCCGCCGCCGCAACATCATCCGGCGCGGGGATCCGATGCTCTCCAGTCACCCGGAGCCGGCGGATGACGTGCTCTACGGCAGCTACGGCCTGGACCAGTGCATCGAGCTGGTCGCGGATGCGCTGGCGCGCGGGCGCGAGCGGTACCTCACCGCGGGCCTGGCGGAGCTGGGCCCGGACTGGGTCCAAGGCACCGGCACGGCGCTGTCCATGATCGACACCGTGCCACCGCGCGGGCACTTCGCGCACAGCCGCCTGTGCCTGCTTCCTGACGGCGGCTACCGCGTCGACGTGGGCACGGCGGAGTTCGGGAACGGCACGACGACGGTGCACGCCCAGTTGGCGGCGACGGCGTTGGGCACCAGGGCGGACCGGGTCCAAGTGCGGCAGGCAGACACAGACCTGATTGTGCACGACACCGGCGCCTTCGGATCCACTGGAACCGTGGTGGCCGGCAAGGCGACGCTGGCCGCGGCCCAGGAGCTCGCTGGCCGAATCCGGAATCTGGCCGCAGAGCTGAGCGGCGTTCCGGCGGAGCAGTGCGTCCTTGGTCCTGATGCAGTGGACTGCGCCGGAACTTTGATTGCGCTGGCCGAGTTGAACCGCCATGCCGAGGACCGAGGAGAGTCGCTTGAGTCGGAGGGGCGCTGGCACGGTTCGCCGCGGTCCGTGGCCTTCAACGTCCATGGCTTCGCCGTGGCCGTGAACACCGGGACGGGGGAGCTGCGGATCCTGCAGAGCGTACAGGCCGCCGACGCCGGCGTGGTGGTGAACCCCAGGCAGTGCCGGGGTCAAATTGAGGGCGGCATAGCCCAAGCCCTGGGCGCGGCGCTGTACGAGGAAGTCCGAATCGGTGCGGATGGCCGGGTGGAAACGGACATCCTGCGCCAGTACCACATCCCCACCTTCGCCGATGTCCCGCGCAGCGAGGTCTACTTTGCCGACACCACTGATTCGCTGGGACCACTGGGGGCCAAGTCGATGAGCGAGAGTCCCTTCAATCCGGTGGCTCCGGCGCTGGCCAACGCGGTCCGTAACGCCACCGGACTCCGGTTCAGCGAGTTGCCCCTAGCCCGCGACCGCATCTACCTGGGCCTGCGGGAAGCCGAGCGGGCTGCTGATCTGGCTGCCGCCCGGGAGGAGCAGGAATCAGCCGACGGTCGCAGACGAGCGCGCGCCTGATCGCCTTGTCCAGGCGTACTGGCGGTTCTAAGAGCTTTTACGTGCGCACACCGGCCCTTACTCATCTACAAGATCTGGAGGACATCTACGCCGCCTACGGGCAATGAGTCGACCGACCGCGTGTGGCTGGTGACCACAGCAGCGTTCGACAGGGAGTTCGACAGTTTCGGCCACAGTATCCAAGTCGGTGGTGTCGCTAACTCAGTCAGTTTGTGTCCTACATAAATGTGTGGATTCCTAGTAAGCTAACCCCGTGGGATTTGAGTGGGCGGCGTCGGCGGCTAAACACGGAATCGCCCGCGAGGATGCGCTAAATGCGATGCTCAACGCGGTGGACTTTGTGGAGTCCTTCGACGATCCGAGAATGCCGGGACGTGGTCGACCGAATCTGTACATTGGTCCATCGCGGGACAGGCGGCGGCTCATTGAGGTGATGGTGGAAGTCATCCCGCCATCCGATGTTTCGGTTTTCCATGTCATGGAGGCCCGCCGGAAAATTTTGGACTTAGTTGAGGAGTTGAGAGGAAAATGAGTACGCGGGACGAACGAAGCGAGTGGGCTGAGGGGATCGATTCCTTCGGTACAGAAGCGAAACTTACTTCCGGAAAAGACGCAGCAGCCCGAGGTCGAGTGGCGTTGGAGGACGCTCTCGGCGGTCATGCCGAAGTTGAGAAAGCGCTCCGCGGCAGGCCATCGCTCACGGCCGGTCGCAAGGGGCACGGCCATCAATCCCCCAAGAGGACTTTCCGACTCACTGAGCAACTCAATGAACAATTAAACACGATGGTTTCGGCGCAGAAGCGCCCGCAGAGCGAAGTAATGCGCGACGCCCTCGCAGAGTATTTCGACCGCCACTCCGCCTAATCGAGGATCGGCAGTAGGTGAAACCGTCCTCGACTTTCCCACCTGAACTTTGTGGCTGGAGAAGAGCGTGCGTCTACCCATTGACCAATTTCCGGGCCGCCTGGCTGTGCCGGGCTATCAGGGTCACCCATGTCCAGGCCGGGGATCTGCCCGTCCAGGACACGCCAGCTACCGCCCACCATCACACGGTCGGCACGGTCGGCTCCGCAGAGCAGCAGAGCGGCTATTGGATCGTGGCTGCCGGAGAAGCGCAATTCGTCCAGTCGGAACATGGCGAGGTCCGCCTGCAGCCCCGGGGCCAACTGCCCCACGTCGCTGCGGCCCAGCACGGCAGCTGACCCACGCGTAGCCCAGCTCAGCGCCTGCTCACAGGTGACGGCGGCGGTGCCGTAGTGCAAACGTTGAAGGTAGAGGGCCTGCCGGGCCTCCAAGATCATGTTGGATGCGTCGTTGGACGCTGAGCCGTCCACGCCCAGTCCCACTGGCACTCCGGCCGCTTCCAGTTCCAGGACCCGGGCGGTGCCGGAGGCCAGGCGCATGTTCGACGTCGGGCAGTGGGCCACCGCCGTGCCGGCCGCGCCAAGGCGGGTTATTTCCGCGTCATCGAAGTGGATGCCATGCCCCAGCCAGGTACGGTCAGTCAGCCAGCCGACGCTCTCCAGATAGTCCAGCGGGCGCAGCCCGAACATTTCCTTGCAGAAGGTTTCCTCATCCAGCGTCTCGGCCAGATGAGTATGCAGGCGGACATCATGGCGTACGGCCAGTTCGGCGCTGGCCTCCATCAGATCCCGGGTCACGGAAAACGGCGAGCAGGGAGCCAGAGCAACCTGGATAACCGCGCCCTCGCCGCGTTCGTGGTAGCTATCGATCAGCCGCTCGCTGTCGGCCAGAATCACCTCGGCGGTCTGCACCGTCGACTGCGGCGGCAGTCCGCCGTCGTGCTGTCCCAATGACATCGATCCCCGGGAGAGCATGGCCCGCATGCCGAGCCGGCGGACCACCTGGACCTGAATATCCACTGCCTCCTCCAGCCCTTTCGGGTACAGGTAATGTTGGTCCGCGGCCGTGGTACAGCCGGAGAGCAGCAGTTCCGCCAGTGCGGCCGTGCTCGCCAGCTCAAGGTCCGTTGGCGTGAGCCGGGCCCAGACCGGGTACAGATTGGTCAGCCACGGGAACAATTCCACGCTGGCCACCGGGCCCCAGGCGCGGGTGAGGGTTTGATAGAAATGATGATGCGTGTTGATCAAACCGGGGGTGAGAACGTGCGCGCTGGCGTCGAAGAGCTCCTCGCAGGGCGTCGCCGGCCGCTGGCCGGCGCCCAGAACCTCGACAATTTTCCCGTCGCTGACGACAATGCCGCCGGAAGCATCCAGCTCGTTGGCGGTAAAGGAGGCGAGGGGATTTTTGATCCAGAGCCTGTGCTCCTGGGACTGGGAGGCGATGGGAGTGGTCATAGCGTGTTCCTTTGGTCGCAGTGGCTGCTGGTGGTGCTGCCGGGAACAGGAAGAGCCGGCGCCAGCGGTGCCAGCTCAGTGATGCCCTGTCTGCTGATCCAGGTCAGGCGGCCGTGGGGCGCCAGGTTCAAAGGTAGGTCGGAGGTGAATCCCCGTCAACGCGGGGTGGAGGGTGGTTGAGGTGCCTGTTCGCGCCCAGGTTTGAACGACTCGGGCGCAAACTGTCAGCCCAACCTTGCGGCGGTTCTGTCAGCTGTCACCGCCGGCGCTGCCGGTGGTTCCGGCGTTGACGTCGTGCAGCCGGTACTGCTCGATGGCCCGGGCCGGGGCGTCGGCGCTGATCTTGCCGCGCTTGGCCAGCAGCTGCAGGGTCCGGACGACGACGGAGTGGCTGTCGATCTTGAAGTATCGGCGCGCCGCCGCCCGGGTATCGGAGAAGCCGAAGCCGTCGGCGCCCAGCACCGCATAGTCGCCGGGCATGAACTGGCGGATCTGGTCCGGCACGGCCTTCATATAATCGCTGACGGCGATCACCGGACCGTCGGCGTTCTGCAGTTGTTCGGTCACAAACGGAATCCGCGGCGGCGCTGTGGCGTTCAGGAATTCCTGCTCCTCGGCTTCAAGCCCGTCGCGGCGCAGCTCGGTCCAGGACGTGACGGACCAGACGTCGGCTGCGACGCCCCAGTCCTCGGCGAGGATGCGCTGGGCCTCCAGCGCCCACGGCACGGCCACGCCGGAGGCCAGCAGCTGGGCCTGCGGGCCCTCAATTTTCGCCGGCGCCAGCAGGTACATGCCCCGCAGCAGAGAATCCACGTCCAGGCCTTCGGGTTCAGCCGGCTGGATAATGGGCTCGTTGTATACCGTGAGGTAGTACATGATATTGGGATCCGGGTGCTTGCCACCATACATTCGCTCCAGCCCGGCCCTCATAATGTGGCCGATTTCGTAGCCGTAGGAGGGGTCGTAGGTGACGACGGCGGGGTTGGTGGAGGCCAGCAGCGGGGAGTGCCCGTCGGCATGCTGGAGGCCTTCGCCGGTGAGGGTGGTTCGTCCGGCGGTGGCGCCGATGATGAAGCCGCGGGCCATCTGGTCTCCGGCGGCCCACAGTGCGTCGCCGGTGCGCTGGAAGCCGAACATGGAGTAGAAGACGTAAATCGGGAT
This sequence comes from Paenarthrobacter sp. Z7-10, assembly GCF_026932795.1. GTDB lineage: Bacteria > Actinomycetota > Actinomycetes > Actinomycetales > Micrococcaceae > Arthrobacter_M. The sequence continues at coordinate 42,774 of NZ_JADPVH010000036.1, forward strand.
CAGCGGCTCGCCGTGCGTGGCGTAGGAGGTGCCGGCGGCGGTGAAGGCGGCCACCGATCCGGCTTCGTTGATGCCGGCGTGCACGATCTGGCCGGAGATGGACTCCTTGTAGGCCAGCAGCAGGTCCCGGTCCACGGAGAGGTAGTTCTGTCCGTTCGGGTTGTAGATCTTCGCGGTGGGGAAGAACGCATCGATGCCGAAGGTGCGGGCCTCATCCGGAATGATCGGAACTATCCGGGCGCCGAAATCCTTGTCCCGCATCAGATCCTTGAACAGTCGGACGAAGGCCATGGTCGTGGCCGCCCGCTGTTTGCCGGAGCCGCGCCTGGCAACCTCGAAGCTGGGCGAGTCGGACACGGCCAGCGGAGCGTGCGCGCTGCGCCTTTCCGGAACGGAGCCCCCCAGTTGGCTGCGCAGACCCAACAGGTACTTGACCTCGGGGGCGTCCATGCCGGGGTGGTAGTAGGGCGGGCGGTACGGGTCCTTATCGAGTTCCTCGTCGCTGATCGGGATCCGCAGGTGGTCGCGGAAGTCCTTGAGGTCCTGCAGCGTGAGCTTCTTCATCTGGTGCGTGGCGTTGCGGGCCTCGAAGTGTGTGCCCAGCCCGTAGCCCTTGACCGTCTTGACCAGCACCACGGTGGGCTTGCCGGTGAATTCGGTGGCGGCCTTGTAGGCGGCGTAGACCTTGCGGTAGTCGTGGCCGCCGCGCTTGAGGTTCCAGATCTGCTCATCGGTCAGATCGGCGACCATTTCTTTTGTCTGCGGGCTCTGGCCGAAGAAGTGGTCGCGGACGAATCCGCCGGATTCGCCCTTGTAGGTTTGGTAATCGCCGTCGACTGTGGTGTTCA
>NZ_JADPVH010000037.1:0-22469 GCF_026932795.1 Paenarthrobacter sp. Z7-10
CAAAGGCCGCGTAGACCCAGCCAGAGAGCGTACGAATGTACGTTATGTCTGCGACCCAAAGACAGTTCGGCGCTGGTGCGTTGAACTGGCGCCGGACAAGATCCGCCGGCCGCTCAGACAATGGACCTGGCACAGTAGTACGGGGGCCCTTGGCCCGACACACGCCATGGATCCCGGCACGGCGCATCAAACGCTCCACGGTGCAGCGGGCCACCTGGTGTCCCTCACGGTTCAGGGCAGCATAAACTTTCCTGGCCCCGTAAACACCGTAGTTCTCCCGGTGCACCCGGGCTATTTTCTCCGTCGTCAAGGCATCGGTGATTGACCGTTTGGACTCAGGGCGGGCCTTGGCCGCGTAGTAGGTCGATGGGGCAATCGGCAGCTGTTTGCAGATCGGCTCGACCCCGTATTCGTCCTTGTTCTCATCGATGTAGGCGATCATCGTCGGGAGGGGCGGTCGAGCTCCGCCGCGAAAAAAGCCGATGCTGATTTCAAGATCGCGTTGGCCCGGCGCAACTCAACAACTTCCCGCTCCAGCTCAGCCACGCGGGTTGCCTCATCGGTAGTAGTGCCAAGACGCACGCCCTGATCGATCTCCACTGTGCGGACCCAGCCACGGATCGTGTCCGCCGGGATGCCCAGCTGCGCGCCGATCCTGGTAAACGCGCCACGCCGGCCACTGGGATTCTTCTGGGCGTCCATCACGAGGCGGACCGCCCTCTGGCGAAGCTCATCAGGATACTTCTTTAGTGCTGCCATGGTCCCTGGCGAAGAAGCCCATCGAATACCTGCAGGAGTATGAAACAGCGGCGATCCTTGCGGCTTTCAACGGCTCCAGCATGAAATCGCGGCGGAACCGCATGCTCCTGATACTCCTTTACGAGAGCGCAGCACGCGTCAGCGAGCTCACCGGCCTGACCCTGGGCGACCTCAGGCTGACACGGCCGGCGCACTTGACGTTGACCGGGAAAGGGAACAAGAGCCGCGTCGTCCCTCTGGGCGACAAAACGGTCGAACACCTTCAGGTCTATCTCAACGAGTTCCATCCCCGGCGGACGACACTGCCGGAAACGCGCCCGCTGTTCAACAGCCTCCATTTCGGTGAACCCACCAGGCTCTCGGAAGACAGCGTCTCGGCGATCCTCAAGAAGACCGAGAATAGCGCCCGGGATTCCTGTCCGTCGATCCCGGCCAAGCTGCATTGCCACATGATCCGCAAGACCAAGGCCATGGACCTCTACAAGCAGGGGATTCCGCTGCCGATCATCATGCAACTGCTCGGACACGAAAGTATGAGCACCACCTCAGCCTTCTACGCTTTCGCCACCCTGGAGATGATGAAAGAAGCGATGAACGCCGCAACACCCGGAATCAGCCACGCTGACACCCAGTGGCTCAGCGAAGAAAGGCTGCAAATCCTCTACACACTCCGGTAACCCCGGAAATACTAAGCCGAGGAAAGGAACACTATTCCCCGTATGGCATGGGCCGCAGCACGGTTCATCGGCTTAGCATTTTCCTCGGCATAATCACTACTAAGCCGAATTCGGCTTAGTTCGGATTATGGAAGTGAGTTCATCAATTGGGAGCTGTTCCGCTGGTGCGAACAGGAAAAACTCACCTTCAGCCGGCCCCTATCAGGGAACAAAAACGACGGCGCGCATGTGGAGCAGAAGAACTGGCATATCGTCCGCCAGACAGTCGGGTATCACCGCTATGACACTCCCGGCGAGCTGGACTTGCTGAACAGGATCTGGGCGTTGCAACGACTCCTGACGAACCATTTCGCACCCCAGCAAAAGCTCATTTCCAAGGAACGAAACGGCGCGAAGATCACCAAAAAATATGATGCGCCGCGAACACCTTTCCAAAGGGTCCTCGCCGACGACGGCGCCGTCCGAAAGACGGTCAAGACCAGACTCACACGGGAAAATAAACCGCTGAACCCGGCGGCGATCCAGCGTCAGGTCCAGGCCCTCACCGCCGAACTGCTCACGCTAACCACGAGCAAACAAGGACCCAAAACCATGCCGTCCAAGCGCGCGCTTTCGAATGATTCCATGAAGAAAGCCACGCGCGCATCTTGACACGCTTCCTCGGGGGGTTGTTTCGATGACTCATCAAAGATTCCCCCGTCGCGGTTATCGAGGAATCATTTGATAGTGCCGGCGCAGCGGCGCGTCTGCGGGGCGACCAATCGCGGCGTGCATTCGCCCGCAAAGATTCAGCCGACGAAACTCGGGGGTTCCTGGACCTGCGCTGGGAGCTCCGACCCACCGACAACGCGCCCAAGCGCGCGGAACTCAGGGCCGGGCGCGCGCCGGACGATACCTCATAAAGCTCACTATGCTTACTATTGAAGCTCCGGCCGCTGATCCCCCATACGCTGTCGAAACCGCCCTATCCGAGGAGCAACGATGTCGCTCAGCAAGGGAACACCCGTGGAATGGAACACGCCCCAGGGCCCCACACACGGAAAGATAGTGCAGAAAAAAGTCAGTGACTTCGAGCTGGACGGACACACCCACCGGGCCAGTGAGGACGAGCCGCAGTACGTCGTGGAGTCCGCCAAAACCGGTGCGCGGGCAGCGCACAAGGCCTCTGCCCTAACAGTGAAGAAGTAGCGCCATGGCCGGACGACACCACCAAGTCCTCATTATCGGCGGAGGTAACGCCGGCGTTTCCCTCGCGGCGCGCCTCCATCGCTACGGCGTGAAGGATGTGGCCGTGGTGGAGCCCAAGGACAACCACTTTTACCAGCCGCTGTTCTCCCACATCGCCGGCGGAAGGGCGAAGGCTTCAGAAGCCGTCCGCACCCAGCGCTCCGTCATGCCGCGCGGGGTGGAATGGATTCGGGACGGCGCAGTGGACATCGACCCGGTGGCCAACACGGTGTCTTTGACCTCGGGCGCCCAGCTCGGGTACGGCCATCTGGTGGTCTGCCCCGGCCTGCAGCTGGACTGGGATAAGATCCCGGGTCTTGTCGAGGCCGTCCATTCCCCCTCCGGTGCTTCCCACTACGAATTTGACCTGGCAGCCAAGGCCTGGACTTTGCTCAGTGGCCTTAAAGCCGGGACAGCTGTGTTCACCATGCCCTCCGGCCCGGTCAAGTGCGGCGGCGCCAGCCAGAAACCGATGTACCTGGCCTGCGACTACTGGCGGGAACAGGGGGTGCTCCGGGACATCCGGGTCGTCATGGTCCAGCCCTACCCGACCGTGTTCGGTGTGCCCGGAGTGGATGAGGAGCTGAACCGTAAGATTGCCGAGTACGGCATTGAACTGCGCCTCAACAGCGAACTTGTTTCGGTGGACGCTGCAGCCGGGAAGGCTATGATCCGCAACAATGCGTCCGGATCCACCGAGGAGCTGCGCTACGACGTGCTCAACGCCGTCCCGCCGCAATCGGCCCCGGACTGGCTCAAAGCCACTGAGCTGCCCGCACCGGGTGATTCCGGCGGATACGTGGAAGTGGATCCGCAGACCCTTAGGCACGTCCGTATTCCGAACGTCTGGTCTTTGGGGGACGCCGCCGCGACCACCAACTCCAAGTCCGGCGGGGCGCTGCGTAAGCAGACAAAGGTCTTGGCCAAAAACCTGGTGGCAGCCCTGAAGGGCAAACCATTGACGGAGACGTACGACGGATATTCGGTGTGCCCCTTCACAGTTTCCCGCTCTACGGTTGTCTTCGCCGAATTTGATGACCAGTACCGGCCTATGCCTTCTATACCGAAGGTGCCGACGTGGAAAGAGAGTCGTGCATCGTGGTTTGTGGACCGTGATATCTTCCCTCGGGTCTACTGGAACCTGATCCTAAAGGGCCGCGCTTAGGCTGCTAGCTTCCACGTCGGGGGCGCTCAACGCCTCGGCGCACCTGCTCGTCTTATCCGACTGCACCACCAAACCACGTATCACAGCCAACCACACTCAAGGCCTGCCGCCGTGGCGATGTATCGGATTTGCGGTCTCTGCTCGGCCGCTGCGGCATGAGCTGGAATTCGCCTGCCCGCCAAACCGGCGCACCCGTCCGCGTCTTCGCGGCACCCCTCCAGCAGGACACAGAACACGCGGCGATGTTCCACTGCTAACGGTTTGGCCGATGCTGCCGATGGTCAAACTGTAGGCGCTGATGGTTTGGAGCCGTGCCGGACGCTGCCTGAACCGGAAAACTCTCGGACCGGCGGTCGCGGCTGCACGGTTTCGAAACAGAAAGCCCCACGGATTCTCTCTCAAATCCGATGGTTTACCACGGCTGGACAGCGGGCGCACCCAACGCCCGCCCACCTGGCCGGTCCAATTTGCCCCGAAAGGCCCCACATCCTCATGCTTCTCTCTCGCGGTCGCCCGACGGTCTCATCCCTGCCGGCCTTGTCCACCCCCTGGTTCAGGACGCTGACCAGCGCGGTCCTCCTCATCGCTGTGTCCATGCTCGTCGATGTACAGGGCGCTTCGGCGGCACCGTATCCGCCGTCGTCGGCGCCGTCAGCTTCAATCGTTGGCCAAGGTCATGCGATGGGATCCACGATTCGATCCCATGAAGGTTCGCCCTCGGTATCTTCACGAACCATGACGGCATCTTCCGCACCTGCCGGTATTCCCGGGATGGATGTCAGCGGCTGGCAAGGAAACGTTGACTGGACGAGGGCCAAGGCCAACGGTGCGGAGTTTGCCTATATTAAGGCCACTGAGGGAACGGGGTTTACCAGCGGTTACTTCGCCAGTCAGTACAACGGCGCCTTCGCCGCGGGTGTCATCCGCGGTGCTTACCATTTCGCTTTACCGGACCGGTCCACCGGAAAAGCCCAGGCCGACTTCTTTGTCGGCAACGGCGGCGGCTGGTCTCCGGACGGCGACACCCTGCCCCCGCTCCTTGATATCGAGTACAACCCGTACGGAGACACGTGCTACGGTCTGAGCCAAGCCAAAATGGTCCAGTGGATCAACGATTTCGCCAACACAGTTATAGGCCGTACGGGACGTGCGCCGGCCATCTACACGACCGCGGACTGGTGGACGAGGTGCACTGGCAACAACGCCGGACTCAGCGATAAGCCGCTGTTCATAGCCGCTTATTCCACCTGGGTAGGACCCATGCCGGCCAGCTGGGATACCTACAGCTTCTGGCAACACGCCGACAGCGGCATCTTCCCTGGAGATCAGGACGTCTTTAACGGGACCTTGCGCCAACTGACCGCCTTTGCCGCCGGCCCCGGTCCGGCGTTTACTGACGTCGGGACCGCCAATCAGTTCTTTGCGCCGATCAACTGGATGGCTGCCACACACATCTCGACCGGCTACCCGGACGGCACCTACCGCCCCCTGAGTACCGTGAACCGGGACGCGATGGCCGCGTTCCTCTACCGGCTCGCCGGCTCCCCCACCTACACGGCACCGTCGAAATCTCCCTTTACCGACATGGGCACCACGGGCCCCTATTACAAAGAGATCTGCTGGCTGGCCTCCACCGGGATCACCACCGGCTACCCAGACGGCACCTACCGCCCCCTAAATACGGTCAACCGCGACGCTATGGCCGCGTTCCTCTACCGCCTCGCCAGCTCCCCCACCTACACGGCACCACCGACATCCTCCTTCACCGACATGGGCACCACGGACCCCTTCTACAAAGAGATCAGCTGGCTGGCCTCCACCGGCATCACCACCGGCTACCCAGACAGCACCTACCGCCCCCTAAATACAGTCAACCGCGACGCTATGGCCGCATTCCTCTACCGCTTCCGTAACACGCTCTAGGCTAGAAGCCCTTGATGACCGGCCCGCACCCTTCAACAAGGAAGCCCGTTCGATACTAAACAAACTCCCCCTTCATAGGGCCGGTCCTCCCTGCGCCGCACGGCTTCACAGCCGGCCTGGCGGGACACGATTCGGAACCGTCCCGCCCAGAGTCCGTGCAGCGGCGGGACACACTGACACGATCATCAGCACGTTCGACCGGGTTCCACAGATTAAAGCGCCCGGCAGGTCATGGATCCTGCCAATACGCTGCTGGAAACTCTCGCCCGACGGACCGGAGTCGGCCTGGACCGGCTGAAACGCATGAGCCTGGCCGGCTGATCTTCGTGGCAGCCAGAATTACGAAAAGGGTCGCAAGAATGAGTGTCCTGGGGAATCCGATGGCGTCACACAGTTACCGTCGGGTGTGCGGGCATGCCATGATGCAGGCACCCGATGCAAAGGAGAGTTGCCATGAGCGCCTGGAAGGTTCGGGATTTCCATTCCACCGATCTGGAGGGGATCCTGCATTTGTGGGAGACTCTCAAGTCCGCAGGACTGGACCCCGTTTATGATCTATCCGAGGTGCTGGCCTCCTGCGAAAAGGATCATGGCGTCGTCGCTGTCGTGGGTGAAGAGGTGGTCGGAGCTGCCGTGGGACGTGCGGCGCATGATCAGGGCTGGATCGTCTTCCTGGCGACGCTGCCACAGTGGCGGGGCCGGGGGATCGGCGCGTCCCTGCTCGCCGCCGTTGAATCTCGGATGGCGCCCCTGGGGCTGACCAAGCTCTCCGCACTGATGCCGGACACGGAAACCCGCGTAGAGGCGTTCCTGAGCCGCGGATTCGAGGACAAGAAGAACCTCAGATACTTCGAGCGCCGGATCCCGCTGCAGCGCCAGGAACTCGGGCCGCTCGGACAACTCGGTGGCCGGCTGCTCAAGCGCGATCTCTGGTCGAACGTCGCGGGGATGCGCCGCGAGAAAGACCTGCTGGAGCGCCGGTTGGTACTGCCGTTGGCCCAGGCGGAGCTGGCGGAAGAATTCGGCGTTGTGCCCCCGCGCGCCGTCGTCCTCTTTGGGCCACCGGGCACCGGCAAGACGACCTTCGCCAAGGCCATAGCATCCCGGCTGGAGTGGCCGTTCGTGGAGGTCTTCCCGTCCCGACTGGCTGCGGATCCCGCCGGCCTTGCCGGTGCCCTGCGGGAGACATTCCTGGAGATTGCTGAGCTGGAACATGCCGTGGTGTTCATCGATGAGGTGGAGGAGATCGCTTCGCACCGCTCCGGTGAACCGCCGTCGGCCCTCCAAGGTGTCACCAACGAGCTGCTCAAAATCATTCCCGCTTTCCGTGAACAGCCCGGCCGCCTGCTGGTCTGCGCCACCAATTTCATCCGCTCGCTGGACTCCGCCTTCCTGCGGCACGGTCGGTTCGACTACGTGATCCCGATCGGTCTGCCGGATGCGGAGGCCAGACGCGCGATGTGGCAGCGCTTCATCCCTGCCGCCGTGCTCGCGCAGGTGGAGGTGGAGCTGCTGGTGGAACGCAGCGGGGGATTCTCACCGGCGGACATCGAGTTTGCAGCCCGGAGCGCCTCGCAGCGGGCGCTCGAGAAAGCCCTTTACGAGCACGACGGCGACAGCGCCCAGCCAGGCGCTGCCGGCGATTCCGGTGGCCCTTCCGGTGGCCCGGAGCTGAAACGTGGCCCGGCCACGGAAGATTATCTTGGGACCATAGCCGACACCAGGGCGACGGTCAGCGATGAGGTAGCCCGCGAATTCCTGGAGGACATCGAGCGTCTGGCCCGCATGTAGGGCGGGGTTCTGGCCGCACGCCGGGGGCGCAATGATCCGCCTGAGTAAAGTACAACGGCCAGCGCAATCCACGAGCACCACGAGTTCCGGGACGCCACCAAGGATGTTGTCGCCCATGATCGACTGGCTCCACTGGACCTTGCGGCGATCACCGTTCGCATCGTGTCTTTCGGCTATCTCGCTCTGCCGGGGCGGCTCCCGAAGTGCCAAAGCCAGCTTTCAGTGCCGCGGGCTGGAGCCCGGCTACTAAGCGTTTCGTTCCTGGGTCAGTCCGTAGGGTACATCCGGGCTGATTTCGATGGTGAAGCAGCTGTGGCCGCGCCGGGTGACCAAAATTCCGTGCCGCCCCTCCTATTCGGCTTTGGCACGGGCCTTGTCTACTGCGTTGTTAAGTTCGTCCTCCAGTGTGGACGCTAGTGTGACGACAATTTCCGCGATCAGGTCGGCGGGCTGGAAGGTCATTTAGTTTCCTTTCTGCTGGGGTCCGATCCGTGAGCAGAGGAGCCGGAGAATTCAGGCCATACGCGTTTGCCGACTGCACGGACTCGCAGGGAGAGGTCCCCGGTCTGCCCGTCCCCGTTCCCGTCGAAATGTTTAAGCGGCTCCGGTTGCCGTTTGCCGGGGCTGTTCCCCAAGATTGCCTCCCATAGCGCCTCCACCGTGGAGACGGCTTGGGCGGCCCCCGTCGGTCCTGAGACCAGCCAGCCGTCGCGGGTGGCGACCACTCTCGGGGTCCCGGCCCAAGATTCACAGATGGTGTTAATCGTTTGGGCGACGATCAGGTGTTGCCGCATTGTTCTGACGGAGCCCAGTACGGGATCGGGCACTACGGTTCGGCCGCATGCACCACACATATGATCTTCCCTTTCTAGGGCATGACGTCGCCGGAATTCGGTCCAAGCGTCTGTCCGACATAGAGGTTGCCCCCAGGGTCGCTGGCCAGCAGCAGAGCGGTCGGCGCGACTTCAGCCGGAACCCCGAAGCGCCCCAACGGCAACCCGGATCGCTTGGCAGCTTTCCAGTCCGCGGAGATGCCTTCGACCAGCGGCGTCTCTATGGGGCCCGGCGCGATGCTATTGACCAGCACATTGTCAGCGGCGGTTTCCAGCGCCAGGGCCTTGGTCAGCCCCACCACGCCGGCTTTGGCAGCGCTGTAGTGGCTGAGCCCCGTGCCGCCCTTGATCGCCAGCTGTGAGGCGATGTTGACAATGCGTCCCCATTGCTGCTGCCGCATCTCCCCCACCACCTCCCGGCAACACAAGAAAACGCCCGTCAGGTCAACGGCAATGGTCTCGTTCCACATAGAAAGCGACATTTCTTCCAGCGGCGATTCCGTCAACAAGCCGGCGCTGTTCACGAGTATGTCGATCCTTCCGAGCCGTTTCCGGGCCTGTGCAAACGCCTTCTGCACGCTTGCCTCGTCGGATACATCTACCTGAACGATGCCTTCGCCGTCCGCCCGGTCAAGGACCACCACCCTGTCTCCGTTGTCTTTAAACGCGTCGGCGATGGCCCGGCCGATCCCGCTCGCGCCGCCGGTGATGACCACCCCACGGCCTGGTCCGTCCGATTGTCCGACGTTCGGCAAGTTCATGTTTGTCCTTTGCACCTAGGCACGCATCTTCACGGTGAGTCCGCCGTCTACGATCAGGGCTTGTCCGGTGATGTAAACAGCCTCATCGGATGTGAGGAACCCGATGACGCTCGCCACCTCACTGGGACGGCCGACCCTGCCCCACGGGATATCCTTTCCTGCCCGCTGGAGACCTTCCGGACCGAGTGAGTTGACGGGATCCAGGGACTGCGGGGTTTCAATGAGCCCGGGGATAACGGCGTTGGCGCGGATCTGCCGGGGGCCAAGCTCGACGGCTACGCTGCGAACCAACCCGAGCACCCCGGCCTTTGCCGCAGCATAGTGGGCATGTTCTTCCCAGCCGTAGACCCCTCCGGCGATGGAGGACACGGCAACCATCGCCCCGCCTCCCCCCATCCTCGCGGCACCGGCACGCAAGGTACGCAGGACCCCTGTGAGGTCAACGTCGAGCATGTCCTGCCAGCGTTGATCCGTCAGCTTTTGCAGTGGTGAGTTGCGCAGTATTCCGGCATTCGCGACAGCATAGTCGAGCCTTCCGTACTCATCGATGGCGCGCTGGGCAAAGGCTTCGACCGAAGCTGTAGTCCGGACGTCCACTTCGTGGATGACAGCCTCGCCGCCTGCTTCCTCCACCAGGTGCAGGGTTCGCTCCGGGTCGTGCGGGTCCCCGGTAAAAGTCCCGATCACCGATTTCACGCCGCGCCCGGCGTAGTGGACCGCCAGGGCCCTTCCGATGCCACTGGCTGCGCCTGTAATCACAGCCACCCTGTTCTCAGATGTCATGGGGGTGGTCCTCCAGAGCAGCTTCGACAGGGGGCTTGGCGGCGATCATCAGGACACCGGAGACGAGGGTACCGAGCGCGCCCACCCACAGCGCGGCAGTTCCGGTGCCCGAGCCCGCAGCGAGGGCCGTGAACAAGGCCCCGCCGATAATGGTCCCAGGTTGACTCATTGCCCCGATGAAGGCTGTACCGGTGGCGCGGCAGCTGACTGGGTAGCACTCGGCCATGAAGTACTGGATCGCGGCGTACGGGCCGACGAGAAAGAACAGCCCGGCACCGTAGGTCAGGATGATCATGAACGGGCTGGTGGCAATAGGACTGAGCATAACCGCGAAGCAGATTCCGGAGATGATCCAGCCTCCGATGATGGTGCGCTTGCGCCCGATTTTGTCACCGATCCAGCCGTGGAAAACGTATCCGAAGTAGGCGAGCAGGTTGATTACGATCAGCATCCAGAACGCGTCGGAGAGCTGCACACCCTTGGCATTTTTCAGAACCGAGCTGCCGAGGACGCTGAAGATGGTGATGCCGAAGAAGTTGATAATCCAAGCCAGCGAGAACACGATCGTGTTTCGGCGCAGGTGGGGTTCCCAGATGCGTTTGAGGGGAGCTACTGAAGAGTGCTCGACCCCGTAAGAGCGCGCCAATGCGTGAGCTTCGTCCGTGTTGCCGCGTTTTTCCAACTCGGTGAGCCTGTGGTGCAGTTCGAACTGGGGGGTTTCCTTCAGCTTGCGGGAAATGACCCAAACGATAATTGCTGCTGGGACGGTGGCCATCAGGTAGAGGGCGCGCCAGCCCAAGGAAGGAAGGAAAGCCAGAGCCAGTGCGCTGGCCAGCAGGAAGCCCAGCGGCCAACCACCTTGGATGAAGGAGTAATGGAATCCAGGGCGCTTGCGCTTATCGGCTACTTCCGTGACCTGGTAGACCTCGTTCATGTAGGTGGCGTTGACGGCCTGCTCGGAAAATCCGAGTCCGCCGAAGGAACGGACCAGGACCAGCAGCCCGTTGCTGAGGAAGGGGATTCCAGTCGGGATCAGGGCTGTGATGCCGGAGACGACCGCAGTTCCTCCAATGGTGGCCATCATGCCTTTACGGCGACCGAGCCGGTCGATGATGGGTCCGATGGCGAAGCAGACCACGGCGGTGCCGACGGCGATCCAGGTGTTAATCGCGTACGCTTCCGTTGCGCTCCAGCCGAATTCCTGTTGCATAGCTGGCAGGAGGGTGCCGAACAGCCCGTAGTCGAAAACGGCGACGGTCCACGCCAGAAGGGCCAGGACGGTGGCGACGGAAGTGTTGCGCTTGGAGAAGGCCGGGAACCGGCGTTTCTCGTCCGGGCCAGGTTGCGTCAGGTCGACGCCTGCCTGATTGATGGTGCTCATTTGCTGGTTTCCTTTCGGGGGCTGCGGGAGAGGAAGGAGTCGGCGATCTGGTCGAACGTGAGCCAACTGACGCCCTCGTGGCTGTTGATGTGCTCGATCAGACGTTCGAGCATGAGCAGGACCTGTGGGCGACCGGAGACGTCCGGGTGGATGGTCATGGTGAAGGTGGCCTGGTCCATTTCGCGGTAGACCCAATCGAACTGGTCACGCCACATCTGCTCGATATCCCGGGGGCTGACGAAGCCATGGGAGTTCGGTGAGGCCTTGATGAACATCATCGGGGGAAGGTCGTCGAGGTACCAGTTCGCGGGGATCTCCACCAAGTCGGTCTCTTCGCCGCGCACCAGCGGCTCCATCCACGTCTCGGCGGCCTTCGTGTAGTCAATTTTCTTCCAGCTGTCGCCGACACGGACGTAGTACGGTTCGAAGTCGCGGTGCATCAGCGAGTGGTCGTATTTGATGCCCCGCTCAAGCAAAATCTCGTTGGTCACCGGTGAGAATTCCCACCAAGGCGCCACATAACCGGTTGGCCGGCGTCCGGAGGCCTTTTCGATCAGTTCGATCGAGCGGTCAAGGATAGCGGTCTCCTGCTCGCGGGTCATCGCGATCGGGTTTTCGTGGGAATACCCGTGGACGCCGATCTCGTGTCCCGCATCCACGATCATTTTGACCAGATCGGGGAATGTTTCAAGGGAGTGGCCGGGAACGAACCAGGTCGCCGGCAGTCCGTATTTCTCGAAGAGCCGGATAAGTCGCGGGGCGCCGACTTCTCCGCTGAACAGGCCGCGGGAAATGTCGCAGGGGGAATCTTCGCCTCCGTAGGAGCCGAGCATTCCGGCAACTGCGTCCACGTCCACGCCGAACGCAACTTGGATATTTTTGGTCATGAGATTAACCTGCCATTTCGTTGTGCTTGATTTGGGTGCTGCTTTGGGGAATGCGTTCAGGGGAGCCGACCGCGTCGGGCAAAAGCTTCCTCTACGTCGGCCTTAGGTGTGTTGAGTCTGAGCAAAAGGTTGAGCAGGATCAGGGACTGGGAGGGCCTCAGCAGCCCGGAGGGTATGGCGCCGGCCGCCCGCAGATCTTCCCCGCCCCCGTCGCCGTATTGCGGGACGACTGGCCCGGCTTCCACCCGCGTACTGGTTACCACTATGACGCCAGCGGCGGTCGCGTCGGCGATGCCAATGAGCATCTCTCGGTTTGCGTTACCGATCCCTGTAGCCTGGACCACAATTCCCGCCGCACCCGCGACAAGGGAGGCCTGCAGGAGTGTGGAGTCCGCTCCCGGGTGGACAGCAACGAGGTCCACCCGCGGTGAACCGGCCCCTGGCCCCGGAAGAGGCAGTGGCTCGATTCGGGACGGTGGCCCCTTCATGTGGACTGCGCAGTCGGATGACACTATTCCGGCTGTTCCGAAATCTGGATTGGCGAATGCATTCAGCGTTGTTGTATGACTCTTGCGGACTCCCGCGGCACCGTATACCGTCCCGGCAAAAGCCAACAACACACCTCGATCCCGGGCTTGGTGAGAGGCGGCGACGGCGATGGCCCGGGAGAGATTATCCGGGCCGTCCGGCGACCGGGAGTCGGCGGGCTGCTGCGCCCCGGTGAACACCACCGGTCGGGGATCATCGTGGATCAGTCCGGCCAGATAGGCCGTCTCCTCCATCGTGTCCGTTCCGTGCGTGACCACGACCCCCAGAACCTGAGGGTCCGCCAGAGCCTCCTTGATCCGGGTGCCAATGAGGATCATGTCATCGACAGTTAAGAGGTAGGAGCCTTTCCTGAAGACGTCAACCACCCGGACACGATGGGAAGGCTGTACGGGCAAACTCGCCAACACCTCGTCCCCTGAGTCGGATGCCACGGCTCCCCCCGCTTCCGACGTGCGCGAGGAAATCGTTCCTCCCGTGGCCAGCAGGACCACATGTGGCCCTAAAAATTCCAAGGCAGTCATTGTCGCTCCGATTGTGTTGCTCCTGCAGCTCTCGAAACCCAATCGATTGGGTAGGTGACCAAAGCACACTTCCTCTCGCCTCGCGGCTTAGCTCCAACTGCACGATTGGCCATCCATCGACCAGCAGATGACCCACAGCACAATCGATTGGGTTAACCTGAGAGTAAGCATAGGATGTGACTTGCAGCACGTCAATGGTCCGCTGGGTCGGATTTAACAATGGTTCGCTGGGTCGGATTTAACATTGTTGGGCGAACACGATGATGCAGTTTTTGGAATGTAGACAGGGGAACGAATTGAACGAAAGTTTGTCCGGCAGCGTTACGGTCACGCTGAAGGATCTCGCCAAAGAGCTTGGAGTCCATCCATCAACGGTGTCCAGGATCCTGCACTCGGGCACAGAAGGGGCCCGCGGAGCGGCGTCAGTCGCGACGGCTGAGCGTGTGCGTGACCTGGCACGGAAACGCGGCTACTCCCCGGACCCTCAGGCTACCGGCCTGAGGACAGGTCGCACCCATCTCCTGGGTGTGATTGTGCCCCGACTTTCGGACCTCGTTCTGGCCATCATGTACGAGGGTATAGAGGAGGCCGCCGCTGAGCTTGGCTATTCCACGTTTGTCATGAATTCTAGGGATAACCCGGAGGAACAACGAAGAAAAACAGACACCATGCTGGCACGCCGCGTAGACGGACTGATCATCGGCGACGCCCACCTGAACAGTGGCCTCTTGCGCGACTTGACGGTTCGGAAGGTTCCTTTCGTGCTCGTGAACCGGAGCGTTCCCGGCTATCCGTCCGCCACCTGCGACGACGTCCTCGGCGGCCAGCTGGTGGCCGACCATCTGTGGAGTGAGGGACATCGAGATGTCGCCGTGATAGCGGGTGAACGCTATGCCAGCACCGCAGTTGATCGCACGGCCGGCTTCGTGGATCGGTGGCGCTTCCTGGGCGGCCAAATTCCGCCTGAAGCGGTGGTGTGGTCTCATTTCGATACCGCCGGAGGGCGGGAAGCCACCGGGACGATCCTCACGAACTGTACGCCCCGTCCCACCGCCCTGTTCGCTGTCAACGACTTCGCAGCGATTGGCGCCATGGGAGCGCTGCGCTCCCGCGGCCTAAGCGTCGGCCACCACATCGCGGTCGTGGGTTTCAACGACACATCTCTGGCGTCGGAGCTTCCCATCCCCCTATCCTCGGTCCGCTCCCCCATGCTGGATATCGGGCGGACGGCGGTGCAGCTCCTGAAACGGGTCCTTGACGGCGAACACGTCGAATCCGTCAAGCTGAAACCAGTCCTGTGCGTGCGCGAGAGCAGTGCCTGGACGGAGACCCTGGCTGCGGTTCCGGGGCCATCGGAAAGTGATTGAGCCAGTCTCAAGGACGATCGGACACGAAATGCCCACGAGAAGGGAAGACAGACGGGCGTCAGCCCAGGCTCTATCCACAAGATTTCTAAGACGTCGTCGCGATGTGCAGTGCAAGCATGCAGGTGGCCCGGACTTCGCCGTCGGACAGGTCCAGTTGCAGCAGGGCTTCGATCTTCCGCAGCCTGTAGCTGAGGGTGTTCCGATGGATGAAGAGCTCATCGCAAATTTTCGTGGAATTTCCGCTGTGTCGGAGGTAAGCATCGAACGTCTCCCGGATCGCGCTGGCACCGTCGGCGGCCAGGGGCGCCAGGAGCCGCCGGCACATTGCCACCAGACCAGGGCTGGGCAGCCCTTGTACTATGCCGGCGAGATCGGCCAGCGGCGCCTGGTGCACGCCGGGCCGTCCCATGTGACGGCGGGCCAGTTGAAGCGTCAACGGCAGTTCGCTCAGGCTCGCGGACTCGGTGACGATGACGGATAATTCCGGGGCATCCAAAAAAAATTCCCGCACGGAATTGAGCAAGTCGGCAGTTCCGTGCCGGTGTTGCAGCAGCAGAGAAGTGAGGCCGGTTTCTTCCATGAACCTCACTGTGCCGAAATCGGCCTCAAGGCCCACTCGTGCCCGCCATGCGACGGCGCGCAGCTTTGCGGGTTCCACCTCTTCTGAACTGCCGATAAGCACCGAGCCCCATGCTCCGTCGGGATCAAAGCCGGCCTCAAGGGCGTACCGGGGCAGCGGCGCGGACGGCTCGCCGCGGTCCCCATAGAGGGCCTCCATGAACCGTGCGGCTTCACGGGAATGCAGGGGTGAACGGGACCCGAGGGTGTAGCTCAGCTGCATGCCGATGACGGCAGCCACTGGACCCAGGATGGGCTGCAGCACGACATTGCTCCCGATCCCCTCGATGGAAAGTCTGAATTGCTCGGAAGCGCCGCTGGGCAGACGGAGGGTGGTCCGCGCGGTCCCGCCGTGGGCGGCGCCTGCGGAGACGAGTTCGAACGCATTCTGATCGATCACAGCCACCCTTGCGTTCACGGCGTTTGCCACCCGCCCCAGAACCTCGGCCAGGGAGTGTCCGTCGGCTGCCAGCCGGGTGCAGTTATCGGCCAGCTCCCAACCCTTCCGCAGCTCTTCATAACGCTCGCTGGCGATGACCCGCTCCACATGCCGCATGACCAGCACGAAAGGCACTTCCGGCGGGAGCTGCAGCAGCGGCAGGCCGTGAACCTCACAGGCATGTAGAAGACCGTCTGGCAGCTCGCTGTGCGCGGCGCCCAGGCCAAATGCCAGACCGGAGACGGGCACGGAGATCAGCCGTTCCACATAGGCGTCCCAGATTCTGAAGTCCTTGACGTTCAGTCCCATACCGTTTGTCAGCACGAGAGCATTGACGCTGAGGAAGGGCGTGGGATCCATATGTTCGGTGGGTGCGCACCAAGTGATGGGCCGGTTCAGGCGGTCCTGTCCGCCCGGAACCCGAAGGCGAATGTCGAGATCTGGGTCGTCAACCAGGTCTGAAATTCTCAAAATAACCTCCATGAACGGCGGGGCAAGGACGCTGGATAGTGCAACAACCATAGTCGAGGCTTGCAATTTCAGCGAACTGCACAATACCGGCAGCCAGCAATGCTGAGTAGCGTTGCAATCATGCAAATGAATGTGACTCCCGACACCCGTGCCTACCCCCAAGGCCGTGTGCTTTTGAACTCGGATCTGGGCGAAGGCCTCGGTCTCCATGAATTCGGCAACGACGACGAACTCATGCGCATCATCGACGTCGCCAACGTTGCCTGCGGATACCACGCCGGCGACCCCGACGTCATGAACCGGACAGTGGGGCTTGCTGCAGAGCACGGTGTAGCCGTAGGGGCGCACCCGGGGCTGCCGGACGTAGTGGGATTCGGGCGCCGACGCATGGTGCTCAGCCCGGATGAGGTCGAGTCGATTATGCTCTACCAGACTGGGGCCTTGACTGCATTTCTCGGAAAGCACGGGCTTCAACTTAACCACATCAAACCCCACGGCGCGCTCTACGGCATGCTGGCTGGAGACGAGGAACTGATGCAGGCCGCCGCCGGAACAGCGTTACAGTTCGGCGTTCCCTTCTACGGGCTCGCGGGCACGGCTCACGAGACCGTGTGCCGGGCCATGGGTGTGGACTTCGTGCCGGAACTCTATGTTGACCTCAACTACGGCCCCGACCGTGAGCTCCTTATTCAGCGCCGCCCGGTCCCCACGGACCCCGTCGCCGCTGCAGAGCGCGTCCGCCGGGCGCTGGCCGGGCAGCCCGTCCTCGCCGTTGACGGCACCGAACTGGACATCCCGTTTCGAAGCATCTGCGTGCACTCCGACGCACCCAACTCGACCGCCGTGGCCTCGGCCGTGCGTGCGGTCTTGGGCTGACTCTGACTTATCCAACCATTTGAAAGCGAGTTAACCCTTGACAAACATCGACTCCCCGCTCCCCGGAATCTTCTACCGCAAGCCCGGCCCAGGCAAACCGCCCTTCGCCAACGAAGGCGACTCTATAGAGGTAGGACAGACCCTGGGCATCGTCGAAATCATGAAGCAGTTCACCGAAATCCAATCCGACGTGGCCGGAATTCTCGAGTCCTTCGAGGTCAACGAGGGCGACATGGTCAACCCGGGCGACACCATCATTGTCATCCGCGAAGGACAGCCATGAAGAAACTGCTCATCGCTAACCGCGGCGAAATCGCAGTTCGAATTGCCCGGACCGCACGCGACATGGGGATCGAGACAGTCCTCGTTGCCAGCGAACCCGACGCCGACTCCCTGGCAGCGCGCACAGCCGACAACGTGGTAATAGTGGGCCCGGCACCTGCTCCCGCCAGCTACCTGAATCAGGAGGCCATCATCTCCGCCGCCCTGGACAACGGCTGCGATGCCATCCACCCTGGCTACGGATTCCTCTCCGAGAACTCCGCATTCGCCCGTAAGGTCGCCGATGCCGGCCTGACCTGGGTTGGCCCGGACGCGGACGCCATCGAAATGATGGGCAACAAATCCATGGCCAGGGCATCCGCCCGCCAGACTGGCGTTCCCGTGCTCCGCGGCTCGGACGGACCACTCGACCCCGCGGCCGATGCCCTGGAGGTGGCCCGCGACATCGGTTATCCGCTGGTGGTGAAGGCCTCCGCCGGGGGAGGTGGCCGGGGCATCCGCTTTGTGCACAGCGAAGGCGAACTGCTGGAAACCATCGAGATGGCCCGCGGTGAGGCGGCATCCGTTTTCGGAGACCCGACCGTCTATCTGGAGCGCTTTGTGCAGCATGCCCGCCATGTAGAGGTGCAGATCTTGGGCGACGGAACCAGCTTCATCCACCTCGGGGACCGCGACTGTTCCATGCAGCGCCGCTCCCAGAAAGTCATCGAAGAAGCGCCCGCGCCGGATCTTCCCGACGCCGTACGCCAGAGAATCCGGGAGGCCTCAGTGGAACTTGCCCGTGAATGCGGCTACAGCGGAGCCGGAACGGTCGAATTCCTCTACGACCCGGTCAACCACGAAGCCGCGTTCATCGAAATGAACACACGGATCCAGGTTGAGCACCCCATCACCGAGCAGATCACGGAGATCGATCTGGTCCGCGAACAACTGCTGATTGCTTCCACAGGAGTGATGTCCATCCGCCAGGATGACGTCCGCTTCAGCGGGCACGCCATCGAATGCCGCATCAATGCCGAGGATCCGGACAACAATTTCTTCCCCAGCCCGGGCCGTATCACGACCATGGAATGGCCAACGGGCGACGGCATCAGAGTGGACACTGGAGTGGAAGCAGGGTCCGTAGTAAGCCCCTACTACGACTCACTGCTCGCCAAGCTGATCGTCCACGCGCCAGACCGTGAAACAGCCATCGCAGCGATGCTGACTGCGCTGGAGGAGACCCGGATCGAAGGGGTCAAAACTACCATCCCGGTGCACAAGACGCTTCTGGCACGGCCCGAATTTGCCGCCGTGACCCACCACTCAAAGTTCCTTGAAACTGCCGATCTTTTGGAGGGAAAATGAGCAGCCCGACGCCCGCCGTCCACGAGGCGCGCTACACCTGGGGCGGCGACGAATTCCTCTTCATTGAAGTCTCGGAGTCCATGAGCCTGGCTGCCAATTTCAAGGTCATGTCCATTGCCTCGACGCTTTCAGCTCTTGCGCTGCCGGGTATCGTGGACGTCTGTCCTGCCAACGCATCGCTGTTGGTGAGGTTCGATCCCGACGTCCTGCCGCCACGGAATCTTGAAGACACCGTAAGAACGATTGAAGGGGACCTGACGCACCATCAGGAGCAGGTGCTCGAAACCCGGATCATCGAGGTCCCGGTCTGGTATAACGATCCTTTCACAGCGGATGTGGCGGGGCGCTTCCGCGAAGGGTTCCATCAGGAGCCGGGAGGTACCGACATTGACTACGCGGCCAAGGTCAACAACCTCAAGGATGCCGCCGAATTCATCCAGCGGCACCATGAGCAGCCCTGGCTTGTCTCCATGGTGGGCTTCGTTGCCGGCCTGCCGTTCCTGTTCCAGCTGGCGGAGCGGGAGAAACAACTGGAAGTCCCCAAGTATCTGAGTCCCCGCACCGACACCCCCAAGCTGACGGTGGGACACGGCGGCTGCTTCGGCTGCATCTATTCAGTGCGCGGTGCCGGCGGATACCAGATGTTCGGCGTTGCGGCCGCGCCGATCTTCGATCCCGCCCAGTCCCTGGCAGACTTCAGGGACTTCATGGTGTTCTTCCGCCCAGGAGACATCGTGAAGTTCAAGCCGGTCACTGAGGCCGAGTACAACGACATCCAGGCGCAGATTTCCGAAGGAACGTTCCGCTACCGGCAGGCCCCCGTGACCTTCGAGCTGTCCAAGGCGCTGTCGGATCCCCAAGGCTCCAACCAAGAACTCATGGAGGCCCTCAATGGCATTTGACATCAAGAAACCCGGACTTGCCACCACGGTCCAGGACCAGGGACGTACCGGCCACTACAACGTGGGCATCCCGCCAAGCGGTTCTATGGACCAATACTCCGCCGAACTCGGCAACGCCCTAGTGGGCAATACCTCCAAAGAGGCTGTCCTTGAATGCACCTATCTGGGTCCGGTGCTGACCACCGATCACGATGTAGTCATCGCTTCCACCGGGGCCCCGGTGGAAGTCAAGGTCAACGGGGAATCCCGGCCCCAGTGGACCCGGTTGCAGCTGAAGGCTGGCGATGAACTCAGCTTCGGAGTCATCCAGGGCGGCACGCGTTACTACATCGCAGTCCAAGGCGGGATCGACGTTCCCGAGGTACTCGGCAGCCGGTCCACCTACAGCCTGGGCGCAATCGGGGGCTTCAACGGCCGGAAACTTCAGGCGGGCGACCTGGTTCCCGTGGGCAGCCCGCTCAACCACGGAAAACTCCCCGACGCCGACACCGTTGCCGAAGAGTTCCGGCCTGTGTTCGCGAAGGAACAACGGGTCAGGATTGTCCTTGGCCTGTACGACCACCGACTCACTGAGGAAGGACTGGACAACCTCCTCAAAGGCGAGTGGAAGCTGACCCCCGTGGCCGACCGGATGGGATTGCGCTACGCCGGTCCCGGCGTCAAGTGGAAGGAACGGGAGCAGCCTTTCGGCGCCGGTTCCGACCCGTCCAACATAGTCGATGCCGGCTATGCTGTCGGGTCCATCCAGATCCCTGGCGGCACCCAACCCATCATCCTGCACCGCGATGCCGTCTCCGGCGGCGGCTATGCCATGGTGGGCACCGTCATCAGCGCCGACATGGATCTCGTGGCACGCGCCGCCCCCGGCACACTTACCCGGTTCATCGCCGTCAGCCAGGACGAAGCCATCGTGGCGCGCAAGGAACTTGCCGAACGAAAGAGGAACGCACGGACGACCCTGGGCTACCGGGGGGATTAGCATTCCTTGGAGGATCCGAACCGCAGCCGGCTACAGCGGCTGCTTCCGCCATTTTCCGGATGCGGAGAGGCACCGAAGATATCCGGGGCACTCCGGCAAGACTCTCGAACCAGTCCGTGACCCGGAGGCACTGAGGTTCCTTCACATACGCGTCACCCTCCGCCCAGACGCCTGCCCCTCAAGCCCCCAGCCGCGACATGGTCAGCGCATGAAATATTTGCCGGTCGTATGTCGTTTGTACTCCCTGGCAGCACGTTTTCATTCGTTGCCTTCTCTCTCCCACCGAAACACCTAAAAGGAGATATTCGTGCCGAATTTCGCACCCCTCTGGTCCCCTGTTCAGATCGGCTCAACCGGGCTGTCCAACCGTGTTGCCCTAGCTCCCATGACGCGTATCAGTGCCACCGCAGAGGGGCATGCCACCGACAAAATGGTTTCCTACTACGAGTCGTATGCTCGCGGTGGTTTCGGGCTGCTGATCACCGAAGGCATCTACCCCGACACCGCCTACAGCCAGGGCTACTTGTTCCAGCCGGGCATAGCAACTGAGGGGCAAGCACAGTCCTGGGCCACAGTCGTGAAGGCTGTCCACTCAGCCGGCGCCCGTATATTCGCCCAGCTCATGCATGCGGGTGCCCAGACGCAAGGGAACCGGTTCGTGGACTCCGCAGTTGGACCGTCCGCCATCGCCCCAAAGGGCGAGCAGTTGGCGTTCTATCGAGGAGAAGGTCCCTACCCCGTCCCCGGGGAAATAACAGTGGCGCAGATGGACGAGGTGCGGGACGGCTTTGTCAACGCCGCACTGCATGCCCAAAAGGCAGGGTTTGACGGCGTCGAAATCCACGGCGCAAACGGGTATCTCCTTGACCAGTTCCTCACCGACTACCTGAACCACAGGACCGATACTTACGGTGGCTCACCCGAGAACAGAGTGCGGTTCGCCGCCGAGATCTGCCTCGCCGTCCGCGAGGCCGTGGGCCCAGAGATGACAGTTGGAATCCGAATCTCCCAGGCCAAGGTCAGTGACAATGACCACCGTTGGAGTGGTGGCGACGAAGAAGCACAGGTCATCTTTGAAACCCTGGGTGCTACGGGGATTGACTTCATTCACACCACCGAATACCGGGCTGCCGCACCGGCATTCGACGACGGACCGGAATCCTTGGCTGCCCTAGCCAAACAGCACTCAGGAGTAACGGTGATCGCGAACGGCAACCTCGACGACCCCGAAACAGCCACATCCCTGCTCCGGGACGGCGACGCCGACGTTATCGCTCTGGGCAAAGCGGCCTTGGCGAACCGGAACTGGCCGCACCGCGTGCGGAACAATTTGGCCCTCGATGAGCTCGACACAAGGCTCTTCGCCCCGGTAGCGGACGTCAAAGACTGGGAACTGGAACTTCCCGCATAAGAAATGAACCGCAACCGGAGAGGTCAGGGCGGCTCCGTCTGCCCTTGAACGTGAGCGCCACCGAGGCCAGTGTCCCTCCCCTGACCAGCGAACATCGCTGCGGTCGAGGCTCATGTCCTCCCTGATCCGCGGACCTTCCCGGGCAAGCAGCCCGATGAGCGCCTCGCAGGTCGCGGCCCGCAGCGGTGAGCTGACCAAGCTGCGGGCCATGTTCATGAGCAACACCTTGGAGTGGGTAACTGGTCTCCGCGGCTCGGTGGTGGATGAACGGACGTCAGAAGCAACGGCACGGCCTCGGTGCGGCAATAACGTGCGCCGCCGCTTTCCCGGAGCCGAGATCCGGCCTCAGGCGCCCATTCCGGCGTCCTTCGGGATCCCCAGATCGTCGGATTTCACCAGCTCTTCGACGTTGACGTCCTTGAACGTGATGACGCGCACGTTCTTGACGAACCGGGCGGACCGGTACACATCCCACACCCAGGCGTCCTGCAGCGTCAGGTCGAAATAGACCTCGCCCTCG
>NZ_JADPVH010000037.1:22503-40231 GCF_026932795.1 Paenarthrobacter sp. Z7-10
TAGAAGCGGCGTTCGGTTTCCACCACGTAGCTGAACAGACCCACCACATCGCGGTACTCGCGGTAGAGCTGGAGCTCCATTTCCGTCTCATAGTTTTCCAGATCTTCTGCACTCATGCTTCTCTCATCTCCCACCGGCGAGGGCTTCGACGGACGCGGCTTCCTCCACTTCGCCTTCCACGGCTTCCTCGGCCACTTCGGCTTCCTTACCGTCTTCGCCCGCCCGTCCCGGCACGTCCGCGGTCAGCCGCCAGCTCAGTCGGTGATAGGGCGAGGGCCCGTGCTCGACGATGGCGGCCCGATGCGCGGCGGTCGCGTAGCCCTTGTTCAGCGCCCAGCCGTACTGCGGATGGGCGGCATCGAGCTCGCAGAGCATGCCGTCGCGCTCCACTTTCGCCAGCACGCTGGCCGCGGCCACGCTGAGGCATTGCATGTCCGCTTTGATTTTCGTGTAGACGGGTGCGTCGCAGCTCCGGCCTTCGAGGTCAGGGCCGACGACGGCGGCAGTCACCATCTCAGCGCTGGCCGCGGCCTCCAGCTCGCCAAAGTCGGGGCCAGACTCAGGGCCAAACAGCGTACTCTGGGCGCGCGGCGAGAGCCAGTTGTGGTTGCCGTCCAGGATCACGAGCTCGGGCGCGATCCCGGATGCCAGTATCTGCAGCCAGGCCCGGGTTCCGGCCAGCCGCAGCGCGGCGATCAGCCCGTGGGCGTCAATTTCGGCTGCGGAGGCGTGGCCAACACTGTGGGCCACGGCCCAGCGCTGTATTTTGGGAACAAGTTCCATCCGGGTGGCTGCCGTTAGCAGCTTGCTGTCCCTGACCTTGCCAAGGGAGCGCTGCGCGGAGGCGTCAATGACCACCATGCCCACACTGACTGGTCCGGCAAGAGAGCCGCGACCCACCTCGTCGCAGCCGGCGATGAGCCGGCGTCCGTCCGCCAGGAAGGACCGTTCGTAGCGCAGTGTCGGGGCGGCTACGGCCTTTCCCCGGACGGCCATTATTGTCCCGTGGGCACGGCGGAGGGGCTGCCCGTGGAGTGCGGGGAAGGAGCGGGAACCGGGCCGAAGACGTCGTGGTAGTTACCGAGGAAAGTCCAGCGGCTGATGGGCCAGGCAATGACGGTGGCGCGGCCTTCGACATCGGAGATGGGCACAAAGCCCCTGCCGGGAGTGCTCATGTGCGCCCGGGAGTCGGCGGAGTTATTCCGGTGGTCCCCCATGACCCACAGTTTACCGTCCGGCACTGTGACATCGAAGCGCTGTTCCGAGGGAACTGCTCCGGGGAACAGATAGGGCTCCGTCAGCGACGTGCCATTGACTGTAAGCCGGCCCGACGTGTCGCAGCAGATCACGGTGTCGCCCGGCAGGCCGATCACCCGCTTGACCAGATGCTGCTGGGAGTCATCGGGCACCAAGCCCACAAACATGAAGGCGTCCTTGACCCAACTGAACGGACCGGCCGGCTTCGGGGCGGCTTCCGGGCCGAGCCAGCCCTGGCTGTCCTTGAACACGACGATATCCCCGCGCTGCAGGGCGAAAGGCTGCGGCACCAGCAGGTTGACGAAGATGCGGTCGTTGAGTTCGAGCGTATTCTCCATGGATCCGGACGGTATCCAGTAAGCGCGGAACAGGAAGGTCTTGATGAGGAAGGAGAGCACCAGGGCGATGAGCACGATTGTGCCCACCTCTTTGAGCCAGGACAGGGCTCCCTTGCCGAATTTTGCCGCAGCCCCGTCAGCACCCGCAGCGCCGTCTGCTGCCAGGGTACCCGTGCCACCGTCCGAGCCGCCCGCGCCACCGTCGGCAGCCGAGGAACCCGCGCCACCGTCGGCAGCCGAGGAACCCGTGCCACCGTCGGCGGTCGAAGTACCAGCGGCGCCTTCGGCACCGGTAGCAGCCGAGGCACCCTCCGGACCATCCGCGACCGTCGACGCACCGGCCGGAGCATCCGATCGAATGCCCGTGCCGCCGTCGTCGTCCTGTGCCGGCAGCGGAGAGCGCGCGCCGGGCTCCTGCTCAAGGCTGTCGGACGCAGCATGTCGGGGTCCGTGCGGAGTCCCCTCGCCGAGCGGTCCTGGCGTGTTCTGCGGCATGTGCTCTCTGTCCTTCTAGATGTCCGGCCCTGCTAGGCGGCCGGGAGTAAGTCGATCCGGGGCAACGGCCGGAAACTTCCAAGCGGCCAAAGCGTCTGGACCGGCCGTCCAATAACCTTGCTGACGGACACCAGGCCACCGCCGGGGGCGCCGAGCAGCGAGCGGGAATCCGCTGACACCGACCGGTGATCACCCATCAGCCACAACTTACCCTGTGGAACCACCACATCGAATGGCAACGCGCTGGGAACATCCCCCGGATAGAGGTAGCTCTCCGTCAGCGGCGACCCGTTGACGATCAGCCGGCCATCCGATGCGCAGCAACGGATGTGGTCCCCGGCCACGCCTAGCACCCGCTTGACGTATACCGTGTCGCTGCCGGCGATCCCCAGCCATTCTCCCACGCTCTGGGCGGCGTCCGCGAGCGGGCCCTTGCCGCTGTCCAGCGGGGCGAAGGATCCGCGGCCATCGAAGACGACGACGTTGCCGCGCTGAATGGGCGCCGATCCGTACGCGATGCGGGACACCAGCACCCGGTCCCCGGTCCGCAGCAACGGGTCCATCGAATCGGAGGGAATGTAGTAAACGTCGATCCAGCAACTGCGGATCACGGCGCTGAGGACCAGCACCACAACAACCGCCAGAAGCACAAAACGCCAGCCCAGTTTCCTGGACCGGCGTTCCGTGTGGTTCAAAGTGCGGATCCCCTATTTTGCGGGAAGGATATCGCGCTTTTCTTTGATCTTGGCAGCCTTGCCGCGCAGATCCCGCATGTAGTACAGCTTGGCGCGGCGGACGGCACCCTTGGACACGAGCTCGATCTTGTCGATGATCGGGGAGTGCACCGGGAAGGTACGCTCCACGCCAACACCGAAGGAGACCTTGCGGACCGTGAAGGTTTCGCGGATGCCGTCGCCCTGGCGCCCGAGCACGAAGCCCTGGAACACCTGGACACGGGACCGGCTGCCTTCAATGATGTTCACGTGGACTTTGAGGGTGTCGCCGGCGCGGAACGCGGGGACGTCGCTGCGCAGGCTGGCCGCATCGAGGGAGTCGAGGATATGCATAGTATTCCTTCTGGTGAACGCCACAGGTCATTCACTTTCCGTTCCGGCAGTCATGGTGCGGGCCCGAGCGGGCACGGAGATCACTGCCGAAAATTAGGATGTACCGCCGCTGTCCGGAATCGGAAGGACGGCGTGTCCGCTGTTGATCGCACTCCCCCTGTGGCAGGGTGCAACCCAGTTGACACGACGATCAATTCTGTCACAGCCGCCCCGCCCGCCGCTAATCGGATCCGCAGTTCGTTCGGCTTTAGTGCCGCTGCAGCCGCCCGCCGACGACGGCGTACCCCAGTTCCGCTAGAGTGGCGCGTTCCGTCTTGGTCAACAGGGCGGGATCAAGAGCGGCAATCAGGTCTGGCCGGCGGGCCACTGTTCGGCGCAACTGCTCATCCCGGCGGAATTGAGCGATTTTGGCATGGTTGCCGCTGAGCAGGACGTCTGGAATGCTGCGCTCACGCCAGGTTGAGGGTTTGGTGTAGACGGGATACTCCAGCAGGCCGTCCGAGTGTGACTCCTCGATCAGGGACGCCGGGTTGCCCACCACGCCGGGCAACAGTCGACCAATGGCCTCCACCATCGCCAGAACGGCCACTTCCCCGCCGTTGAGCACATAATCTCCGAGGCTGATTGGCCGGACGGTGAAATAATCAGCGGCCCATTCGAGCACACGTTCGTCAATGCCCTCATAGCGGCCGCAGGCAAAAACCAAGCGGTCCTCGGTGGAAAGTTCTTGGGCCAGCTGCTGGGTGAAAACGTCGCCCGCCGGAGAGGGCACAATCAGCGTCGGCTTGACTAACGCCGCCTGGCTGCCCTGCCCATCCGAACCGGACCGGTCCCCCGCTTCAGCCCGGACCTCCGGATCGAGGAGGGCGGCCGCTTCAGTCCGGTTCACCGGATCGGGGACGTCCGCGGCTGACGCTTGGGCCAGCGGCTCGAGGGCGAGTGCCCAGGGTTCCGGTTTCATCACCATGCCTGCACCGCCGCCGTATGGGGTGTCGTCGACGGTGCGGTGCCGGTCGGTGGCGAAGTCCCGCAAATCATGGACGTTCAGTTCCAGGATTCCGTCCTGCCGGGCCTTGCCAATCAGGCTCAGTTCCAGCGGCGCCAGATACTCCGGGAAAATGCTGACTACGTCGAAGCGCATCAGGCTCCCGGGGTTTCCCGGGGCTCGGGGGCCTCTGGAGCCGCGACCGCCGACTCGGAATTCACGTCAAATAGCCCGTTGGGCGGTGTCAGCAGCACATAGCCGCCTTCGATATTGACCTCGGGGACGATCTCGGTCACAAAGGGCACCAGAATCTCTTCGCCGTGAGCGTCTTCGATGATCAGCAGATCCTGCACAGGCATCGTGTTCAGTCCCACGACCTTGCCCACTTCCTCGGAGCCGACCCGCGCCGAAAGCCCCACCAATTCGTGTTCGTACCAGGCGTCGTCGTCGTCGTCCTCCACCTCGTCCGAATCAATGAAGACCTTGGCGCCGCGCAAAGTCTCGGCTTCATTACGGGTCTGGATTTGCTCAAAAGCCAGCAGCAGAATGGTCTTATTCCAGCGGGAGCCCTCGATCGTCAGCGGGCCCAAAGTGGCAGGCTCCACTTCGAGTTCCGTGCCGGGAACAAAGCGGTCTTCGGGGGCGTCGGTGAGCACCTGCACGGTGACCTCACCGCGGATACCGTGCGGCTTACCGATCCGGGCAACCTGAACCTTCATGGAACTCCTCCTGCTGTCCGGACGGCGGTGCTCCCGCGTCTCCTGAAAAATTGAAATTGGAAGTGCCGTTGCTCCGTGCGGGGCGTACGCCTTCCGCCCGGCTCGGAGCACTGAAAAAGGTTTGGCCCCGGCACCTTGGAGGTGCCGGGGCCAAACCTGGAACGCCCTGCTGTACAGCGCCTGCCCTGGGGTCAGCGGCGGCGGTCGGTGTCGACCACGTCGACACGGACCTGCTCGCCGTCGGCCAGTGCAGCAATCACCGTGCGCAAAGCGCGGGCAGTACGTCCCTGACGCCCGATAACCCGGCCCAGGTCTTCCTGGTGGACGCGCACCTCGAGGGATTCCCCGCGGCGGTTGCTCTTCACGTTGACCTTGACATCCTCAGGACTGTCAACGATCCCGCGGACCAGGTGTTCAAGCGCTTCGGCGAGCAATTTACTTGGCCTCGGTGGTCTCTGCGGCTGCGGCCTCGTCGGTCGTTTCAGCCGGCTTGGCCTTCGGGGTGATGGCTTCCTTGACGATGACCGAGGACTTGACCGGTGCAACGAATGCTGCCTTCGGTTCCTTGGTCTTCAGGGTGCCTTCCTGGCCCGGCAGGTTCTTGAATTTCTGCCAGTCACCGGTGATCTTCAGGATCGCGGCAACCGGCTCGGACGGCTGCGCGCCGACGGAGAGCCAGTACTGGGCGCGGTCCGAGTCGACCTCGATGAACGAGGGCTCTTCGGTCGGGTGGTACTTGCCGATTTCTTCGATGGCACGACCGTCACGCTTGGTGTGCGAATCGGCAACGACGATGCGGTAGTACGGTGCGCGCATTTTACCAAAGCGCTTAAGGCGAATCTTTACGGCCACTTTTGTGGTCACTCCTGGTTCTAAAAGGGACGAACCCATTGTCACGCTCCCGTGGGGCGGGCCGATCGTTCGGGTTCAAAGGACAAGATCTTCACGCGGAGAGAGGGGCCACATGGATCGAGTACGCCTCCATTATGCCAGATGCCGGAGGGTGCGGCGAACTCAACCCGGATAGTTCCAGAAGTACAGATTGCGCACGCCCTCCTCGTCCACCATGGATGCCAGCTCCGAGAGGGCACGCACCATCGGTTCGGTGCTGGCCGGCGTGGAAGCCATTTCCTCCGAGTGCGCCCAGCTGGCGGCCAACGCACTGACGTCCTCCTGGTCCTCCAGGTCCTTCAGCTCGGCAAAAATGACGGTCAGCGGCTCCGGAACCACGTACAGCTCCTCCAGCTCCACGTCCACCATGCCCAGCGCGCAGTCGACTCCACCGGCGTGTACGGTAGCCGCGGCCAGTTCGCCCAGGATCTCCACGTCCAGATCCGTAACCTCCGGCGCGGCCAGCCGGGGCAAGTCCACCGTGGGATTCTCCCCCGCTTCAAGCGCTGTGGCATAGCGCACCGCACTGCGGTGGTCTGCAACGAAAAATTCCGAAAATGCGGGCACTGATTGCCTCCAACGTCGATGCGCGGCTGGGATCGGTAAGCGTGGCTAAGTCCGATCCGGTCGCCGCTGCGTATCCTATGCGGTTGATTCCACACTAACGCGGATCCGGTTCCGCCATGGATCCTCAAACAACAGCTCGGCACCGGTATTGGCCACCGCGACTCCCGCCGAGTCCAGCCGCTCCGACAGCGCACCAACGTCGTCGCGGCCGGGCAGCTGGATCAGCACCTCGCCCAGCCCCAAGGTGTCCTTGCGGGGGCCTGCGCCGCGGCTGTTCCACACGTTCATCGCCATGTGGTGATGGTAGCCACCGGCGGAGACGAAGAGTGCCTGTCCGTGCCAACCCGCTGTCTGCGCAAAGCCCAGGGTTTCCACATAGCACTGCTTGGCGGTCTGCACGTCACCTACCTGCAGGTGGACATGGCCGACGGCGGCGTCCGCCTGCCGCTGTCCGGCTGCCTCGGCTTCGAGAAGGTGGTCCTGAAGATACTGCTGCGGCGGCAGAGCCAGGCTGTCCATCACGACGGAGCCGTCATCCCACTGCCATGCCTCGCGCGGACGGTCGTAATACAGTTCGATTCCATTACCTTCCGGATCGGTGAAGTAAAACGCTTCGCTGACCAAGTGGTCCGCACTGCCTACGAACGCCCGCGGCTCAAACTTGGCGGCGCTGGCGACGGTGGCGGCCAGTGCGCCCTGATCCTCGAACAACAGTGCGGTGTGAAAGGGGCCCGCTTCGCCGCGGCCGGGGACACGCAGGCCCGGCGCGGGAGCAAGATGCACCAAGGGAGTCGTGCCTCTGCCTAAATACAGGCCTCCGTCGGCTTCGGCCACGGTTGTCAGCCCGAGGGCCTGCCGGTAGTAGGTGGACATTACTGCCATATCCCCCACCTTGAGCATCACGGTGCCCATGGAGAGATCGGAAGATAGTTGATCTTGGCTGGATGCGGTGCTGGTGCTGGTCATTTCGTACTCCGGCTCGGTCGGTGGTCCGCTGTCGGCGGCCTTGTGCCTTTTTCAATTGGTTGAAGCTTCAATTTATTCCAAAAGTCTATCCCGTTTCCAGCCGGGCAGCAGCCGCTGCGGCAGAACCCCGGAACTTCGGCAATCTCCGGGGGCAGCAGCCGCTGCGGCAGAACCCGGGAACGTCCCGAATGCCCGCGGCAGATTCAGCTACAGCGGCATGATCGGTCTTCCCTGTTCTCCGTGGGTCAGAAACCGCGGCCGTGGGGCACCATTTCCCTCTGGCACGCCGGGTAAAATACGCTGCAGCAGAACCCTGGGTCCCAGCTTGTCGAGTCCCAACTCCACTTCGCGGCGGCTCACTTCCTGCAGTTCCGGTCCTGGCGATGTCACGGCCACAAAGCCGCAGCTCATATAAAACGGTGCGTTAAAGCGAACATCGGCGAAAGTGGACAGGGTCAGGACGCGGTAGCCGGATTCCCGTGCCCAGGCAACGGCGGCATGGACAAGGGCGCGTCCAATTCCCTGCCTAGCCCAATCCGGGTGGACGGAAAGCTGTTCCAAGTGCGCCTGCCCGTCCAATTCCTCGAGCCGGGCGAAGGCCACCGGCGGACGCCCGGCCACCAAAATATGCAGCGCCGCGGAGAATTCAGCAACCCCGGCCCCCGGCGGCAGCACAGCGGTAAGCGGAAGGACATCAAGGGCGGTGAGCAGGGTGTCCGATTCGGCCTCAATGGCGGGCAGCAGCGACAATTCGGCCAACGCGGCGGGACGGATTTCAAGCATAATCCGAGCCTATGTCGGCCCACCGACAAGATGCGATGGCACTCGGGACCAGCGGCTCCGGGAACCCGCCTTTTCGCTTTTACCGTCCCGGCTGATCGCGGAGGAACGCGCGGATCAACCGGTCGCCGTCGGCCGTATCATGTGGACGGTGCGCGCCGGCGGTGCTGCGGTGCGCTGCCCCCGTCGAGGCGAGGTAGCCGGCAATCTCCTCATACAGCGGTTCCCAACCGCCCGTGAGGACCAGGGTGGGAACCCCCGGTACGAAATGCAGCGGAGCTTCCCACGGAGGCGTCTGAAGTCGGAGCCTGCGGGCAGCCCGCCGTTCCTCCTCAGTGAGCAGCGGTTGGGCTTCGCTCGAGGACGCGATGCGGACAAACTCCCGATGGAACTGATCATCGGTCAGTTCAAATCGGCGCGCGAACAGGGGATCCATCAGGCCTCGATGAGCGGCTGTCGCAGGCAGCTCGGCCGTCAGCGACAGGCAGGCAGGTTCGACCAACACCAAGGAATGCACCAGATCGGGGCGGTCGACGGCGGCCATCATTGCCGAGATGGCACCTTGTGAATGAGCAACAACGTGTCCCCCGCTGCCCAGTGCGTCCAGCACAATGTCCCGGTCGGCATCGAAGTCGGTGGGAAGGGGTTCGGCCTCGGCATCGAATCCGTGCCGCTTCAGGAACAGCGCATCGTAGGCTAATGCGAGGCCGTGCTGTTTCGGCCAGGCGGCGGCACCGAAACCGCCGGCGCCGTGGACAAAAACGATCCGCTCTTTGTGCATCTGAAAGCTCCTGTACAAAAATTGCGGAAATATGCCGGCGTCGGAACGACCCCGACGCCGTACTGCACGGCGGGACGGACTTTCGCCAGTCAGCGACTGGATGAGTGCGAACCACCGGCGGGACGGACTTTCGGGACGGACTGGCGCCGCGAACTACCCGCCGCTATTTACCCAGGAACCTGTCGAAGCCCTTGGGCAGGTTCAACGCGGACGGATCGAATCCCTGCTCGTCCTGCTGGCCGAAGGCCGCGCCGGTGGGCAGGGCCTTGGCGCCGCTGGCCCGGCGCTCCTCGGCCTCCCGCAGTTCCTGGGCCGCCTTTGCCGGGTTTCCGGAACGCGCCTTCTTCTTGGGCGCGTTCTTGCCACCCTTGCGTGCGCCGCCGGATCCGGGCATTCCCGACACGCCGGGCATCCCCCCGCCCTGGGCCATCTTCTTCATCATCTTCTGGGCCTGGCCGAAACGCTCCAGCAGGCCGTTGACTTCGGAGACATGCACTCCGGAGCCCTTGGCGATCCGGGCACGGCGCGAGCCATTGATCATCTTCGGGGCAACCCGCTCGTGCGGGGTCATGGACCGGACAATGGCTTCCACGCGGTCAATTTCGCGCTCGTCGAAGTTTTCCAACTGCTGGCGGATACCGGCGGCACCGGGCATCATCATCAGCATCTTTTTCATTGATCCCATATTGCGGATCTGCTGCATCTGGGACAGGAAGTCGTCCAGCGTGAAGTCCTCCTGGTCGGCGAATTTCTTCGCCATCCGGGCTGCTTCGTCCTTGTCCCAGTTTTTCTCGGCCTGCTCAATCAGGGTAAGCACATCACCGAGGTCCAGGATGCGGCTGGCCATCCGGTCCGGATGGAAGATTTCAAAGTCGTCCAGACCCTCACCGGTGGAGGCGAACATCACCGGCTTACCCGTCACCGACGCGACCGAAAGCGCCGCGCCTCCCCGGGCATCGCCGTCGAGCTTTGTCAGTACGACGCCGGTGAAGTTCACGCCCTCGTCAAAGGCGTGGGCGGTCGTGACGGCGTCCTGGCCGATCATAGCGTCGATGACGAAGAGCACTTCATCGGGAACGATGGCGGCGCGGATGTCCGCGGCCTGGCGCATCAACTCCTCGTCGATGCCCAGACGGCCGGCCGTGTCCACAATGACAACGTCGTGCAGTTTGGCGCGCGCCTCGGCAACGCCGGCACGGGCGACGGCGACAGGGTCACCGGTGGCGGCCTCGAATTCTGAGCTGACGCCCGGATGCGGAGCAAAGACCGGAACGCCAGCGCGTTCGCCGTTGACCTGCAGCTGCTTGACCGCGTTGGGGCGCTGCAGATCCGCGGCCACCAGCAGCGGACTGTGACCCTGGCCCTTGAGCCACTTGGACAGCTTTCCCGCCAGCGTGGTCTTGCCGGCACCCTGCAGACCGGCCAGCATGATGACCGTGGGCGGGTTCTTCGCCAGCCGGATCCGGCGGGTCTCGCCGCCCAGGATGGCGACAAGCTCCTCGTTGACGATCTTGACGATCTGCTGACCCGGATTCAGCGCGGCATTGACCTCGGCGCCCAAGGCGCGTTCGCGGATTTTGCCCGTGAAGGCGCGCACCACCGGCACCGCGACATCCGCGTCCAGCAGCGCGCGGCGGATTTCCCGCACTGTGGCGTCGACGTCGGCTTCACTGAGCCGGCCCTTGCCGCGGAGATTCTTGAAGGTTGCTGTCAACCGGTCAGATAGTGAGTTGAACACGCGCCGTGTACTTCTTTCATCGTCGAATGGCTGGCGGACCTGCCGACTAAGGCACGGCTGCCGGACGGTCTCAAGGAACGCGCGGCAGACCCTCGGCGGTCCCAGCTATCAAGGATACCAAGCCCGCTGTCCGGAAACGGCGCGCCACGGGAGCTGCGGGCCGTTCAATGGCATGCTGAAAGTGTGACTACCTCCCAAGACCCCAGGAAACCGGCCAATCACTCCGCTCTTCAGTCCGGAGCTCCCCAAGACACCTCGGCCGAGGCTGACTCGACCAGCGCCATCCGAACCTTGCTCATACTGGGTGCTTCCGGCGACCTGACCGGCCGGCTGCTGCTCCCCGGTGTGTCCCGGCTGATTGCGGGCGGCCGCGCCGAAGGGATTACTCTGGTCGGTGCCGGCAGCGACGACTGGACGCCGCAGCAGTGGCAGGAACGGGTTTCCGACGCCTTCGAGCAGGTGGCGGACAACGCCACGGCGGAGGGGAAGGCGGCCCTCAAAGCCGTGCAGACGTCCACCACCTACCACAAGCTGGATGTGACGGCACCGGGCGCGCTCGCAAAACTGCTCACGACAGTTCAGGCTCCGACCGCCATCTACTTCGCCCTACCGCCGGCAGTGAGCCAAAAGGCGTGCGAGGTGCTGCGGCCCGAGGACCTGCCGGCCGGAACACGGCTGGTGATGGAAAAGCCCTTCGGCTCCGATCAGGCGTCGGCCCGCACGCTGAACGGGGCGCTGGCCACGCTGGTCCCGGAGGATCATATCCACCGGGTGGACCATTTCCTGGGGAAGTCCACAGTTTTCAACATTCTGGGTCTTCGTTTTGCCAACCGGCTGCTGGAGCCGCTGTGGAACAGCGACAACATCGCCAAGATCGAGATTGTCTTCGATGAGGACCTGACCTTGGAGAACCGGGCACGCTACTACGACAAAGCCGGCGCGCTGCGGGACATGATCCAGAGCCACCTGCTCCAGATCATGGCCATTCTTGCCATGGACGTCCCTGCCACGTTGAGTGAACGGGACGTCCGGGACGGGATAGCCGCGGTGCTGCGGGCCAGCAGCATCGATCCGGACTTTAGCGCCAGCACGCGCCGGGCACGTTACACCCACGGCCAGATAGGTTCGCGGCAGGTACCGGACTATGTCGACGAAGAGGGTGTGGACCCAGCCAACAATACTGAGACCCTGGCCGAGGTTGAGGTCCGGGTGAAAAACTGGCGTTGGGCTGGAGTTCCTTTTGTCCTGCGCTCAGGCAAGTCTTTGGGAAGGGCCCGGAAGGAAGCCGTCATTACCTACAAGGCGGTCCCCCACCTGCCCACCGGCTTCCAAGGCGTGGACAGTCCCACCCGGCTGCACATCGGCTTCGGCCCCGATACGCTCACCCTTGATCTGGACATCAACGGTCCCGGTGACCCTTTTACCCTCAGCCGGGTCCAACTGCAGGCCGACCTGGCCGGAGACGAACTGCTGCCTTACGGCGAAGTGCTGGACGGCGTGCTGCACGGGGATCCACTGCTCTCGGTTCGAGGTGACACTGCCGAGCAATGTTGGCGGATCGTTGACCCTGCCCTGGAAGCCTGGCGGGACAACACGGTGCCGATTGAGGAATATCCGGCCGGATCCGCGGGTCCCGGCGGTTGGGACAGCTCCGAAAACTGACTCTCCCGGCATCTCCAGCCATCTCCGGGCTCTTCCCTGCCCCTTTCCGCTCCTCCTGGCCCCTTCTCGGCTCCTCGGGCGGCTGGAATGCCCCAAATCTTAGACCGCCGAGTCGCCGCGTTCTCCGGTGCGGACCCGGACAGCTTCCTGAACATCAACGGTCCAGACCTTGCCGTCGCCGGCACGGCCGGTATTGGAGCTGGAGATGATGACGTCCACAATGTCATCGACCTGCTCCTCGGTGGCCAGGACCTCAATCCGGATCTTGGCGTGCAGGTCCACGGTGTACTCGGCACCGCGGTAGACCTCGGTGTGTCCGCGCTGGCGGCCGTAGCCGTGGGCACCGCTGACGGTCAGTCCCTGCACACCGTAGCTTTCCAGCCCACCTCGGACATCATCGAGTTTTTCCGGACGGACAATGGCGGTGATCAGTTTCATGCTTTTACCTTCAGCTTTCCTTCGCTGTCGCTTGTGGGCGATTCCTTGACGATAGCGCGATCCCCGGTTTCACTGGCGAACCTGGCGTGCAGTTCCGCTTCGAGCGGGTGGAAGCTGCTGCCAACACGGCCGCCGAAGTCGTAGGCGGATTCGGCGTGGACGCTGATGTCGACGCCTGCCACCTCATGATCCTCGGAGACCCGGAAGCCGATGGTCTTGTTGATGATCCAGCCGACGACGAATGCGATCACGAAGGAGTAGACCAGGACCGCCACCGAACCGATCGCCTGCTTGCCAAGCTGTTCCAGGCCACCGCCATAAAACAGGCCTGCAGCGGCCGCCGGAGACTCCGGGTTGGCTGCGAGGCCAATAAACAACGTGCCAAACAGGCCGCCGACCAGGTGGACACCGACCACATCCAGGGAATCATCGTAACCGAACCGGTACTTCAGCCCCACGGCCAGAGCACAGACGGCACCGGCGAGCAGACCCAGCACGATGGACCAGACCGGGGTGAGAGCGGAACAGGCCGGGGTGATGGCCACCAGACCCGCGACGGCGCCGGATGCCGCACCGAGGGAGGTGGCGTGGCCATCACGGAACCGTTCCACGACCAGCCAGCCGATGGTGGCCGCGGCCGGGGCGGCCAGGGTATTGATCCAGGCATATGCGGCGACGGAGTTGGCACCGAGGGCAGAGCCGGCGTTAAAGCCAAACCAGCCGAACCACAGCAGGCCGGCACCGAGCATCACGAACGGAAGGTTATGCGGGCGGTGGCTCGGGTCCTTGCCGAAGCCCTTGCGCTTGCCGAGCACCAGGGCCAGGGCCAGGGCCGCAGCACCGGCATTGATGTGGACAGCGGTGCCACCGGCGAAGTCAATGACGCCCAGTCCCTGGCCGATCCAGCCGCCAATCGGGTTGCCGTTCGCGTCCTTGTTGAAATCGAAGACCCAGTGCGCCACCGGGAAGTACACCAGGGTCACCCAGATGCCACCGAAAAGCATCCACGCTCCGAACTTGGCCCGGTCGGCGATGGCCCCGGAAATCAGGGCAACGGTGATGATGGCGAAGACGGCTTGGAAGCCAACGAAGGCCATTTCGGGGATGGTGCCCACCAGCGGGGCGTTGTCACCCGTGGTCAGGACGCCCTGCAGGCCGAACTTTTCGAAGGGGTTGCCCAGCAGACCGTGGAAAGTGTCGGTGCCGAAGGCGGCGGAGTAGCCATAGAGCACCCAAAGGACACCAACGACGGCGATGGCGCCGAAGCTCATCATCATCATGTTCAGCACACCCTTGGCCCGGGTCATGCCGCCGTAGAAGAAAGCCAGCCCGGGGGTCATCAGCAGTACCAGGGCGGCCGAAGCCATTACCCAGGCTGTGTCGCCAGTGTTCATGGCTCCTGCCCTTTCTCGTAGAACTTTTTGCTGCCGCGCAGTTCGTTCAGGATGCGGCGGATGCAATGTGGTCTCTACAAGACTGGCGGCCAAGTGTTTCGCCCGCTGGGACGAATGATTGCCACCCTGTTACAACAAGGGCGGCCAGGTAAAAGCTGGGTGACCGCCATGTTTCAGGGATGTAACGCGGCTCTGGTCGTATACTTTGAGTATGACTGCCGGGGATACTACGACCATCAAGGTGCCCAAGACCCTGCGTGACCGCATTGCCACGCGGGCTCAACGGGAGCATTCCACTTTGGCTGCCGTTATTGACGACGCTTTGAACGCAGCGGACGAACGAACGTTCTGGAAAGCGGTGCAGCGGGAGAACGCTTCCCTCCCAGTTGGGCAAAGGGAAGCGGACATCCAATCTTCCTCGAGCGTGGAGAGCCTCGTTGACGCAGACGACGACCTCCTAAGCGCTCAAGGCCGCTGGTGAGGCGCGGAGGAATCTACTTAGCCGACCTCGGCACTCCCATTGGTCATGAGCAGTCATTGCGGCGACCTGTAGTCCTGCTGAGCGCACAGCCTTGGCTTGACTCAAACCCATCTGTGGTCACGGTGCTCCCGATTACGCGTACCTACCGCGCCCGCTCAACCCACGTCGAGGTTGAACCCGGCACCTCCGGCCTCAGCGCCGTGAGCTATATCCGGTGCGAGGACATTCGCGCCGTCTCGCCGCTGCGGCTCGAACAGCGGTTCGGTCTGGTCGACGAGATCGTACTGCTCAAAGTCGAATTGGTGCTCAGGCGACTGCTCGCCCTGTAACGGGACTAGTTCAGCAGGGCGTCGACAAAGTCCGCAGCGTCGAACGGGGCAAGGTCATCGGCGCCCTCGCCCAGGCCCACCAGCTTGACCGGCACACCCAGGGTCTTCTGGATGGCGACGACGATGCCGCCCTTGGCGGATCCGTCCAGTTTGGTCAGCACGATGCCGGTGATATTGACGACGTCGGCAAAGACTTTCGCCTGCGCCAAACCGTTCTGGCCGGTGGTTGCGTCAAGCACCAGCAGCACCTCATCCACAGTTGCCTGCTTTTCGATGACGCGCTTAACCTTGCCGAGCTCGTCCATCAGGCCGACCTTGTTCTGCAGCCTGCCCGCGGTGTCGATCATGACGACGTCCACTTCCTGCTCGATCCCCGCCCGGACCGCCTCAAAGGCGACGGACGCCGGATCCGCTCCATCGACGTCGGACTTTACTGTGGGCACTCCCACGCGCTGACCCCAGGTTGCCAACTGCTCCGCCGCGGCCGCCCGGAACGTGTCGGCGGCGCCCAGCAGGACGTCTTTGTTCTCCGCCACGAGCACGCGGGCCAGCTTTCCCACGGTGGTTGTCTTGCCCACGCCGTTGACGCCGACCACCATCATCACGGCCGGCCGGTCCGCGTGCCGTTCAATGTTCAGCGAGCGGTCCATGGTTGGATCCACCAGCTTGACCAGCTCCTCGCGAAGCATCTGCTGGACGTGGCTCGCGTCCCGGCTGCCCAGGACCCGAACGCGGGCGCGCAGCGAATCGACCAGTTCCATGGTGGGAGCGGTGCCCAGATCCGCCAGCAGCAGCGTTTCCTCAATCTCATCCCAGACGGATTCATCGATATTGTCGCGGGAGAGCAGCGCCAGGAGCCCCTTGCCCAGCGCGTTGTTGGAGCGGGCCAGGCGGGCCCGAAGCCGGATCAGGCGTCCCTCCACCGCCGCCGGAGTCTCGATCGCCGGCAGGGTCTGCAGCCCCGCCAGATCGTCCTCGACACTAACGTCCTCGTCGGAAGTTATTCCCGGCATGGGCGGAGCAATGGTGCCGGGCCGGTCCTCCAACAGCGTGCCGGTGCCAGCCATCGGGTTCGACGCCGGGTCGTTGGCATCCCGGGTGGTGGGATAGACCTCCTTGCTGCGGCGGCCCCGCAGGAAAACCGGAATCAGCACGCCAATGACGGCCAGGACGACGACGATGGACACGATGATGGTCAGAGTTTCGTTCACGTGTTCAAGCTTCTCACAGCACCCGCAGCGTCCGTCGGGCGCGGGTGCTGTTCACTGCGGCAGACTCCGCTCCGGGGCTGTGCCAAACTTTCAATCATGGTTCCTCTCCCCCAGCCGGCAGCCGCCGCGGCCCGCGCTCCGCTGGTCCGCGAGATTCGGGTCCTCATCGCCGCGGCCTTCGTCATTGCCGTGGGCTACGGCCTGGTGGCCCCGGTGCTGCCACAGTTTGCGCACAGTTTCGACGTTTCCATCAGTGCCGCAGCCCTTGTGATCAGTGCCTTCGCCTTCACCCGGCTGCTCTTTGCACCAGTGTCCGGGCAGCTGGTGGAGCGGTTCGGCGAGCGCTGGATTTATGTCAGCGGCATCCTGATTGTCGCTGCCTCCTCGGCCGCCTGTGCCTTCGCCCATACCTACTGGCAGTTACTGGTCTTCCGCGGACTGGGCGGCGTGGGTTCGACGATGTTCACCGTCGCCGCAATGGGTCTGCTTGTGCGCCTGGCCCCGCCGACATCACGGGGTCGCATCACCAGTGCGTACGCGGGTTCGTTCCTGCTTGGCAATATTGCCGGCCCTGCCATTGGCGGATTATTGGCCGGCTTTGGACTGCAACTACCCTTCCTGGTCTACGCCGCCGCGCTCCTGCTGGCTGCGGCGGTGGTGGCCACACAGCTGCACCCGACCATGCCGCTGCCCGAGCCCGGAGCGGGGGGTGCCGCTCCATCGGGCACTGCAAACGCAGTCGTGAATGCTCCTTTGGTCCCCGGACGCGAACCTCTTGCGCAGGTGAACGAGCCGCCGGCGCCGGCGCAGAAGCCGATGGGCTTGAGCGAGGCGCTGAAGTCCCGCGCCTACCGTGCGGCCCTGGTTTCCGCTTTTTCCAACGGCTGGTCGGCCTTCGGCATCCGGATGGCGTTGGTGCCACTCTTCGCGACGGTGGCCCTGGGCGGCGGCCCGGAAGTGGCCGGACTGTCGCTGACGGTCTTCGCAGTCGGCACCGGAGCGGCGCTGACCTTTTCGGGCAAGCTGGCGGACAGTTGGGGACGCCGACCGATGGTGATAGCCGGTTTGGCGGTCAACTCGACGGCGATGGCCGTGCTGGGGCTCACCAGCAGCATTCCGGTTTTCCTGATCGTCTCGGCCATCGCCGGCATCGGCAGTGGCCTGCTGGGCCCGGCACAGCAGGCCGCAGTGGCGGACGTGATAGGCAACAACCGATCCGGCGGCAAGGTCCTGGCCACTTTTCAGATGAGCCAGGACTTCGGTACCATTTTGGGTCCGATCGCCGCCGGCATTGTTGTTGACGCCTTTTCCTACGGCCCGGCCTTCGGTTTGGCCGGCATCGTGGGAGCCTTTGCGCTGGTCGTCTGGTTCCTGGCTAAGGAGGCGCTGCTGGGAAAGGCGCCGGAGGATTCAGCACCCGCCTGACCCGCCCCCGACTCAGGCTTATGGGTCTGCGGAGCCGCAAACCTATAGATCCACGCCGCCTAGGACGGTGCTGATTAATCGGGGGCGTTAAGGCGCGCCTTCGAACGGTTTCCCGGGATTGCGGAAGACTGGATTCATGCAGGGTATTGATGATGGTCAGCGTCAGCTTTTGGATGTTGGTGTGCTCGCGGGCCATTTGCTTCC
>NZ_JADPVH010000038.1 GCF_026932795.1 Paenarthrobacter sp. Z7-10
GATTCGCTGCTCCGGTAACGAATCCTCAGCCGGGCGACTTCATTTACTACGCAGACGGAGGCATGGGCTTTTCGCATAACGCCATCTACATCGGGGGCGGCATGGCTATCCACAGCGGTTGGAACGGCAGCCAGACAATCGTTTTCAGTGTCAACATCGGATCGGGACCGTCGTACTACAGGGTCATCGGCTAAGAACCGGCCAACAACTCAACAGCACGGGGCAAAGTGCCCGACCAGGCCTCCGGTCGGGCACTTTTCTTCCCACCCGGTTCTCTTCGCGGCGGCCGCGGCTGTGGTCCTTGTGCTGATCTTCGCCGCCTCCGGACGGGCAGCCACGCAGAAGGCGACTCGTTCCTCGGCGTGCTGCTGACCGCCTGACCATTTTTGGCGGGCTGGTGGCTGGCTTGACACTCGTTTCAGGAAACAGTCGCTCTAGGAACGGCCCCGATGAACACAGTGGACCGTGCTGACCGGGATACCCCAAGACCCGAAAACGCTGTATGTAAAAGCGAAATCTCATCTTTTCCTGATCGACGCCGGGAGTGGAGCGGGTTAGGCGCGGTGGCTGCTGATGAGGTGCGCATAGACAACGGTGTTGTCGTCGTAAAGGTTGGTGGCGGGGTTGTACCCGCCGCAGGTGATCAACCGGATCTCGGGCCGGTTGGTGTTGCCGTACACATCCAGGGTCGGAAAGGTGGCTTTCTTGAAATCAGCGAGCCTGTCCACCTGGAAA
Source organism: Paenarthrobacter sp. Z7-10 (assembly GCF_026932795.1). Classification (GTDB taxonomy): domain Bacteria; phylum Actinomycetota; class Actinomycetes; order Actinomycetales; family Micrococcaceae; genus Arthrobacter_M. The sequence goes on from NZ_JADPVH010000038.1 coordinate 736, forward strand.
ACGGCCACGCTACGATCGGCACGGGTGACGGAAAACGTCTGGCCCGGCTTCAGTTCGCGCAACCGGTAAAAAATTCCGACGTTGCTGGTCGTGGAGTTCACATGACCCAAAATCACGGACGGTCCCAACGCACCGGGCGTAGGCGAATACTTATACCACCCTGCCGGAGATCCGGCCTCACCCGGAGGAACAGCGGCCATACCATCGGAGGCCTTCCCAACTCCAACAACGACGAATGCACCCCGATCACCGGGATATCAACACTGACCGGCTTGGACTCCGGTAGCACCGGACCCAGCGCCGCCGGCTTCGGCACCGCCGACGGCGATACGGACGCCTTCGGCGTCGGGACCGTCGTTGTCGGGGCCGTCGTTGCTGGAGCGCTCGTGTTCCAGCGAGTGAACGGCGCGTTGCTCATCGACGGACTTGACGTAGACACCGCAGTTCGTCCACGAACTTGAGTGATCACCACCGACGCCCGGGTGCTGTGGGTAGGTGACCGGCGTATCGACATGCTGACGGGTAAGTTTGCTGAATGTCCGGACGCCGGCGATAGGTTTTTTGGCCGCCTCCGCTAGTGCGTTGTTCTGTTGGATTCCGCCGACGACGACGATCGTGACGGCGGTGATGATCGCCGCCAGCAGCAGGGCGAACCCACCGTAAATCAGGACGTTGCGCTTGCGCCGCTTGGCCCGGTGACCGGCGTAGACGGCGTCGATGATGACCTGCCGTTCCGTGCTGCGTTGTTTGGCCTTGCTCATTCGCTGTCTCCTTTTTCCGCTGCACTGTTTCCTGCCGGGACGCTTTGCCCGCTTTCCCCGGCGTCACCCTCCACGACAGCCGAGCGAGGCCTGCCCCGGAGCAAGACGAAGGCAATCACTCCGCCTAGGAAGATCAGTCCCGAAACCCAGGTGTTCACCCGCAGCCCCAGGATGGTGTTGGCATAGTCGGAACGGAGCAGTTCGAAGTTGAACCTGCCCGCCGTATAGATCACGACATAGAGAGCGAAGACGGAGCCCGCGCCGAGCCGGAATTTGCGGTCCAGGAACATCAGCAGGGCCGCGCCCGCGAGGGACCACAATGACTCATAAAGAAAGGTTGGCTGAAAGTACCCCAAAACCAAGGGGGCACCGGCCGCATCGGTGATGGCATGGCCGGAGGCGAAGTCCATCCGATGGATCTGCAGTTTCCACGGCAGAGTGGTCGGGTCGCCGTAGAGTTCGTTGTTGAACCAGTTGCCCCACCGGCCCAGCCCCTGGGCGATCAGCAGGCCGGGGGCGGCTGAGTCGATCAGGGTGGTGAAGGGAACATTGTGCCGACGGCAGCCAATGTACGCCCCGAGCAGTCCCAGTGCCACGGCACCCCAGATCCCCAGTCCCCCGTCCCAGATCTTGAGTGCGTTCCAGGGATTCTTACCCGGCAGGAAGTAGAGTTCCGGATCCGTCACAACGTGGTACAGACGTCCACCGATGATGCCGAAGGGCACCGCCCAGACGGTAATGTCAAGTATCACACCCGGCCTGCCCCCACGGGCAGTGAGGCGGCGCCCTGCCAGCCAGGTGGCAAAGATGATGCCCGCCAGGATGCACAAAGCGTAAAACCGGATCGTCAGTGGCCCCAGCGCGAACGCGTCGACGGTCGGTGAGGGGAAAAAGAGGTCAGATGCTGCCGCAGGATTCATGATGGACCTGTCTTAGGTGGTGTAGGAGAAGACGCCCATCATGCCGCGCTCGGCATGATAGGCATTGTGGCAGTGGGTGAGCCATTGTCCCGGGTTATCGGCATCAAAGCGGACGGTGACGCTCTGCTTGGGCCTAACGATGACCGTGTCCTTACGTGCACCGGACTCGCCGACCTGGAAAGTGTGCCCGTGGATGTGCATCGGATGCCACATGTCCGTGTCGTTAATGAACTTCACCTCCACACGCTCGCCGATCTTAACCTCAAAGGCGTTGGCAAAGGGTGTGGTCATGTCGAAGCGGTGCCCGTTGATGCCCCAGTCGTACATGCCCATCCCGCCGGTCAGGTGCAGTGCATGGACCCGGTCCGGTGTTTTGGACGGCAAGACCACGGCGGGATCGGCGGTGAGCTGACCGCTGTCGACGACTGTCCCCTCCAGCCTGGCCGGCAGCCCCGCCATGGCCGGCGCTGTTCCGGTCCCCGTGGAAACTAGCCCGTAGGAGCGTTGACCCTTGCCTTCGGCAAGCGCCAGCACCGGAGTGTAACCGTCCCGTACGGTCAGGAGAGCATCGATGCGTTCCCCCATACCCAGCACGACGGCGTCAACCTCCTTATGCACGACAGGGAACCCATCGGTGTGGGTGAGGGTGATTTTTTGGCCCGGGACCCCAACACGATAGGCGGTATCCCCCGCGGCGTTGATGATGCGTAGCCGGACACGCTCCCCCGGCTTCGCGTCAAACGTTTCCGGCCGCTCTGGTGTCTTGCCGTTGAAGAGGTGCACCGGATACTTCACGTCCCCGGCATCCCCGCCCAGGAAATCACTGCGCGCACCCATCAGCATGTATCCGCCGGACATCCCGCCCGCGGACGGGGAGGCTGAGGACATTGGAGCCCCGGAGCCCATGTCCATCCCGGACATCGACGCCATAGCCGAAGACGGCGGGCTGCTACTTTGTCCCATACCTGACATTCCAGCCATTCCAGTCATTCCCCTGGACAGTCCCTTCAGGACGTCCCCCGGTGTTCCATCAAGGCCGTCAATCCAGTCATCGAGCACGATGACCCAGTCCTTGTCATAGCTGAGGGGTTCATTCGGGTCCTCGATGATCAGGGCACCGTAGAGGGCACGCTCGCGCTGCATCTCCACATGCGAGTGGTACCAGTAGGTTCCAGGATGCGGCAGTTTGAAGCTGTAATTGTAGGAGGCCCCGGCGGCTATCGCCTGCTGCGTAACGTTGGGAACGCCGTCGTCGTTGTTGCGCAGCGCAAGCCCATGCCAATGGATACTGGTGCCATCCTTGAGCCCATTAACCACCGTGGCATCAAGCTGGTCACCGACCTTGCCCCGAATGACCGGGGCGGCGAGCGAGCCGTTGTATCCCCACGTGGTGATGGACTTCCCCGCCAAGGTCGTGGTGAAGGCGCCGGGAGACAGCTTCTGGCGGACCGTGGCGCCAGTGGAGGCACGCCGGGATTCGTACCGCGCGATCGACGGGTCGCCGGGCATGATCCTATTGGTTTTCCGGGCGGCCGGGGCGTTCGGTGCGCAGGCGGCCAGTGCGGCGGCAGCGGTGGCCGCCACGGAGAGGCCGAAGAAACTGCGCCGGTTCAGTTGGTTGTTCATGTTCCGATTCCTTGGATGTAAGTCAAACGGTGGGTGGGTCTCGGCTGGCGGGCAGTCACACCGGGGTGAGGTACGTACCGGAGAGGTTCTGGAGCTGATAGATCCATTGCATCCAGACTCCCGTGACCATCAGCAGCCCCAGAACGATCAGCATCGAGGCGCCGGCAATGTTGACCACCCGGATGTGCCGTCGGATGACGCTCAGCACCCGGGATACCCAGTTCAGGCCCAGGGCAACCAGGGTGAACGGGATACCCAGGCCCAGGCAATAGATGAACGCCAACAGGGCGCCACGCCAGGCGTTGCCGGAGGTGACGCTCAGAGCCAACACCGCGCTCAAAGTCGGCCCCATACACGGCGTCCAGCCCAGACCAAAGACGACTCCCAGGACCGGGGCGCCCGCCAGGCCGGTCCGACGGGTCAGGTTCAGCTTTCTGGTTTGCTGCAGCCAGGAAAACTTTCCCAGCAACACCAATCCCATGACAATGACAACACCTCCGAGCACCCGCATCAGTGGATCCTGCCAGCGCACCAACCATGCCCCGATAGCGCCAAACGCCGCACCATATACGGTGAAAACAGCGCCGAAGCCCAGGATGAACAGCCCCACACCGACCAGCACCCGGCGCCGGTTCCGCGGCTGGCCCGGATCCGTCAGCCCGGAGACGTAGCCCAGGTACCCGGGAACCAGCGGCAAGATACAGGGGGAGAGAAAGGACACCACACCGGCGATCAACGCCAACGGGATGGCGATAACGAGCGCTCCGGAGGTGACCGTAGTGGCGAAGAAGTGACCGATATTCATCGGTTTTAGGAGGCTATCGCCGGGTGGAAGGTGGCTCCGCCGTCGGTGGAGACTTGAACCCCGGTATCAGTCGCGGCCCAGATCCACGGTTTTCCCGGGGATCCTTCGATAGCCGCGATCGCCTCCACCTGCCCCGGCACCTGACCTGTTGCGGTCCACGTCCGCCCGGCATCGCTGGACGTATACACCGCCCCGGCCGGAGAGACCCCGGCAACCTCCGCGGCCGTGGCGAAAGCAGCGAACTGGATCACCGGAGCCGCGGCATTAAGCTGCCAGGTCTTCCCACCATCTGGGGACCGTTGCACACCCTGCTCTGTGGTGGCAAGCACATCCGGTGACCCCGGGCTAGCGGCCAGCACGGCGGGGGCGAAGGACGTCGTCGTCGTACTCCATTTTTTGCCGTCCGTACTGGTACGAAGTGCGCCGTCAAAACCGATAAGTCCTCCACGGCTGTAGGTCAGCGCATGGAAGTCGGATTCGCCCTGGCGGCTCACCGGCTGCCAGCTCACCCCGCCATCAATGGACTTGATAAGCCCCACGGGATTCGAAAGGGCGGATCCTGTGCCGGGGTGCCCCGAGGCGTAGAAGACCTTGGGATCTGAGGTAGGTGTAAAGCCCATCAAATCGATGGTCGGGCCGATCTTGACGGCAGGTTTCCGCGTCACATCGTAGAGACCTTCATGGGTGGCCAACAGGACGCGCCCGGACATGGCCTCCACACTGATGCCGTGGACGTGAGCGGCAGGAGGCGCCATCGATTCAACCGAAACTGCGGCCGAGGACCCGGCAGAACAGGCCGACAGCAGCAGTGCAAGAGTGGCCACGCCTGCGGCGAAGATACGCTGGTCGACGATTTTGGGTGTCGCTTTATTGAACATGAGATCTTTCCAGGGTTTGAATGGCACAATGACGGTGTTCCGGACTGCAGGATTCCACAGCCCGGAATCTGCTGCCGGATGACGCCTAAAGGGCAGCCAGCAGGTCCTTCATATCCTTGAGCTCTGCTTCCTGGGAGGTGACGATGCTCTTGGCCAAGGCAATGGCGTTGGCACTCTTGCCGTAGCTGGCCTCTTTCTTCGCCATGGTCACCGCGCTCTCATGATGGACCATCATCTGGGACAAAAACAGCTTCGATGCCTCCGCGCCTTGCGCAGAACCGAGCTTGTTCATGTCCTCCCCGCTCATCATGCCGCTCATGCTTCCCCCGCTTCCCATCGCCGACGGTTCACTCCAGCCGTTCAGCCAGCCGGTCATCGTAGCGATTTCCGGGGTCTGCTCGGCCTTGATTTTTTTGGCCAGAGCCGTCACCCGAGGATCGATGTTGGACTTGCCCAGAATCGTGTTGCTCATCTCCACCGCCTGCTGATGGTGGGGAATCATCATCTGCAGGAACATCGTGTCCGCCGCGCTATGGTCCGCACCAGCCGCCGGAACCGATGCAGGGACATTTGATGAGGCAGCCTCGGATGAAACTTCACGCGTGGCGCTGGAGCCGGCAGACGTGCCATGGTCCATGCCCGGCATGCTGCCACCGGCGGAGCTATTCCCAGCGGAACTGTTCCCGGCGGAGCAACCCGCCAAGGAAATCGCTGCGGCCATTGCGGCAGCGGAAATGATCAGGATTTTCTTCATTGACGCAGTCCTTCATAAGAATCATGTATTAGATCAAAAGCCGCCGCGCCCATAAAACGCGCACGCCCAGAATGCCCGGAGACTTCACGGACGGGGCATGGATTTACGTGCGGCTGATCGAAAGCTGATTCAATGAAGGACTGTCAGGGAAGTGAGAGTAATAATTCGGCCCGCCAGCCGAGTGGTGCATCGGTCCCAGAACGGACACGACGCCGGTATCCGGGGCAGGCGCAAAAGGTATCGAACTACTGGGATAGGGGATACATGCGTCGCTCATGTCCATGGAACTGGGGCAGCCCAACAGGCATCCCCCAGCTCCAGCACCGCCCGATGCCACCCTTTCGATTGGGGTCCGACCCATTTTCGCTGCGCTGCCATGAGCTCTGTTGGGATGAACCCCAGATTCATTCATGGCCGCCGACGAAGTCGGCGTGATGGTAGTCATCGGCATAGCGGGCGGCTGAGAACCCGCAGCTGCCTGCTGTATAGGTGTCGATGGACCGGCTGACAAGGCATGCATTCCAACAAGGCCAGCAACAACGGCCAGGACAACGACCACCAAACTCGCTCCCCGGAGCAGGAGCCGAACAGCACGGCGCAAAGAGGTGCTGCTCATGGAATCCTCCTGCTCGCTGCCGCTAATGCCTGCCGCCGTTAGTGCGTCACGTCATCCGAGTTTCCCTACTTGAGTAGGGACGCTACCAATAGATTCTACAGTTGATGACCAGCACTCCTTTGCCGACGCTGGCAAAGCCAGCATCTCAAACAACAAATTGACACCTCCACATCGGAGAGTTCTGTTGATGGCCGTTGAAGTGCGAGAATCAGCGGTATGACGACCGCCGCGTTGACTTGGCTGAATGACGACACCGTCCAGCTCCGACAACCGAAGACATCTCATTGGGAAGCGCCGTTCCTGTTCCTGCTGTTCGGTAGTGAGCGGGCGCTCCTGCTTGACACCGGTGCGACGACCGACGAAGCCGTCTTCCCGCTGCGTGCCACGATCGATGCGCTGATGGAAGAATGGCTGGACCGGCACCCACTGATCCGGGGCTCGAACTACGGACTCGTCGTTGCGCACACGCACTCCCACGGCGACCATATCGCCGGTGACGCTTTGCTGCTTGATCGTCCGGCAACTGTCCTGGTTGGAACTACTACAACTGAAGTGATCGAGTTCTTTGGCTTCGAGGCGTGGCCGACGGCGGTGTCGACATTCGACCTCGGGGGGCGGATCCTGGATCTGATCGGCGCACCGGGCCACGAGCCCTCGGCGCTGGTTTTCTTCGACCGGGCGGCAGGCATACTGTTCACCGGTGACAGCGTCGCCCCCTGCCGGCTCTACGTCCGCGATCGTCCCGCGTTTATGGCGACCATCGACCGGTTGATCCGGTTCCGGGACGCGTCACCGACGGCCGTCCGCGCGTTGCTTGGCGCGCACGTTGAAATGTCGAACAAACCCGGCGTGGACTACCCGGCAGGCACGATCGACCAGCCCGATGAGGCGCCACTCGCCCTTGACCCCGGCGTGCTTGACGAGGTTCGGGGTACCCTCGCCGAAGCCGGCGACGACCCCAAAATCGTGGTCCGTGACCGTTTCATCCTCTGGAACCTGATCTGAGCAGCGGCTGGGGATTTGCCTCACAAACCACCACTCCTGAGCAGAAGTCCCCGGAAAATCAATCATCCGCCCAGGAAAGCCCTCAAACTAACCCGTCCGAGCGGCTAAAGTGTTGACAAAGTCAGCACCCCCGGACAATGGGCGCAGGAGTCGGCCCTACAGGTCCACATCAACGCAACGACGACCGACTCAATCTTGGAAAGGTGAGCCCGGATGCACCTGCTCAACAGCACCACGCTCAGTGACCTACCCGTTTCACTGCTCAAGCCTTCCTACGACCGTTCAGCCCTGAGTACCGGAATCGTCCACTTTGGTGTTGGCGGCTTCCACCGTGCACATCAAGCCATGTATCTGGATCAGCTGATGAACACTGGCCAGGCCTTGGACTGGGCTATCTGTGGCGTCGGCGTCCTCCCTGCCGATGCACGGATGAAGCAGGTAATGGACCGCCAGGACTGCCTCTACACGTTGATGGTGAAGAACCCCGACGGAACCCGGCAGGCTCGCGTCATCGGATCGATCATCGAGTACCTCTTTGCCCCGGCGGATCCCAACGCCGTCATTGAAAAGATGGCCTCCGCGTCCGTCCGCATTGTTTCGCTGACCGTGACGGAGGGCGGGTACAACTTCCACCACGTCAGCGGAGACTTCGACGCTGGCAATCCCGACGTCGTCCACGACCTCCTGCCAGGATCCGAGCCTCGAACCACCTTCGGTCTCATCACTGAGGCGCTGTCCCGAAGGAGGAAGCGGGGTCTGGAGCTCTTCACCGTTATGTCCTGCGACAACATCCAGGGCAACGGCGACGTCGCCCGGAAAATGTTCACCGCCTACGCTCGCCTCAAGGACCCCGAGCTCGGGTCATGGATAGCCGCAAACGTCTCCTTTCCGAACAGTATGGTCGACAGGATCACTCCCGTGACGACGGATGAGGACCGTCGTACCATTGCGGACGAGTACGGAGTAGAGGACGCCTGGCCGGTGGTCTGCGAACCGTTCGCGCAATGGGTTTTGGAGGACCGATTCAGCGCTGGCCGTCCACTCTTCGAGGATGCGGGCGTCCGGCTCGTTGATGACGTGGAACCCTACGAGCTCATGAAACTGCGCTTGCTCAACGCAAGCCACCAGGCACTGTGTTACTTCGGCTACCTGGCAGGTTACCGATACGCGCACGAAGCCTGTCAGGACCCGTTGTTCGCCCGCTTCCTCCTCGATTACATGGACAAGGAAGGCAGCCCAACCCTGCAACCCGTTCCCGGAATCGACCTCGACAGGTACAAGCGCACACTGATTGAACGGTTTTCCAACTCATACATCCGAGATACCCTGGCTCGGCTATGCGCCGAAAGTTCGGACCGGATTCCAAAATGGTTGATTCCGGTCATCCGGATTAACCTGGACAACCATGCTGAGATCCGCCGCTCAGCCGCCGTCGTCGCCAGTTGGGCCCGCTACGCCGAAGGACTAGACGAAGACGGCAACCATATAGAGGTGGTGGACCGGCTGAAGCCAACCCTGATGGCCGCCGCTAAGAAACAGCATCAGGAGCCGCTGGCCTTCATCGCCAACCGTGAAATCTTTGGCGATCTCATCGACAGCGAACGCTTCGTGAAAGCTTACACGGACGCCCTAACGAGCCTCCATGAGCGCGGTGCAAAGGAAACCATCCGAACACTCCTTCGCTGAGGCCCACCGAACGCACGCCCAACCTGCTCTACGCTGGCTTGCACAGGCGGCAGCTGAGGGAGTCGAACGCCACTGGCCGACGAAGTGGAAGCCCTTTACGGGCCGTGGGCCTTGCGCCGTCGCCTCTGGATCTCCACATACGTGGTGACAAGGACCAGGAGAACTACGGCGAGCACCAGGCTGACCGCGCCGGAAACCAAGGCACTCACCGGTATGAGCACAACGGCACCCACCACGGTCGACACCGCCCACGGCAGCACGGTGCGGGCCGGCTGACCGTAACGAAGCGAGACTATCGCGGTGCATGCATAGAACAAGGCGAGGCCGCCGCCGAGCGAAGTTCCTGAACCCAGCGGCAGAGGATTGAAAGGTCGCGGAATGGCAGTCGCGATCGCCCCAGCGATGACTGTTAGGCCGACTACCAGCAGAAACGGGCAGAACAGCGTGGTCTGGAGCATCCCTGCAAAGTCCGACCGCGCGTGCAGCCGCTCAAGCCCCGCGCTCAGGGTGGCGGTGCCATATTGAAAGAATGCCCAGCCCAGGAGAGCGACGATGAGAAAACCCAGCGCGCCGGCCAAACCTGCGCCCGGGGCCCAATCGTCCGACACTTCGGAGACGATCGTAAAAACGGATTCACCGAGGACAATGATGACGAAAAGACCCAACCGCTCGGAAGCATGCTCAATGTTGATGTCGCCGATGCCCCGGTCGGCCCACAACCGCCCGCCAAGCAGCACCATGCCTACCTCGACGACTATCGACGTCGCCCATAGGACTACTGCGACATGGAGCGGCGCGAACGCGGCGACCAACCAGAGGACAGCCGTTCCGCCGTTATAGATCCAGATTCGCCACGGCGTATCGTCGGAATGTCCGCGGTGTTGATACAGCCACAGAACCAGCAGGACGACCCGCATGGCAGCGTTGGCCAACGAAAAAGCCCACGCCCGTTCGCCGAAGGCGCCCGGCGCGGCGGCGGCCATAATGCTTGCGGCGCCCATGGCAGCGAGCATAGCCAGGCCCAACGCACGGGACGATAGACCCGGAAGTAGATTGACGACAGAAGCGAGGTTCACCCAAGCCCACCAGGCCGGGAAGAACAGCAGAACGAATGTACCGAACTCGGCCCACCCAGGGTCGCCGTGTATCCCATGGGCGAGCTGCCCCACAAAAGCCACAAACACGAGGTCGAAGAACAGTTCCATCCAATGAACCCGGCGCGGATTCCGCGCGGCCTCGTGGGTCCATTCGCCCGAGGCTAACGAGTTGTTAACCGGCGGATCATTTTCCATTGCCCAATGCTAGTCGGCATCTTGAGAAGTAATCGTCTCAAGACCTCCGCTCCGGCTTTCGTCTGCAGCTGGTGGCGGTCGCCGCGAGCGAACGAGGAACCGGGCTTGGGAACATTCCTGCTCGACCGTGCGGAGGACGAGGCCCACGGAGCGGGGGGACTCAGGCCGCCCAAAGCGATACTGGGTCAAAGTGAGGGCCACGCCGGTCAGGCCGGTCAGGAAGTTGAGACAGAAGAGCCAGCAAGAACCAAAGTGATGAGAAAGTCCTCAGGCCAGAGACCCAAAAGGGTCTCCGGCCAAAGGACAGATCTGTGGAGATGGGGGGAATTGAACCCCCGTCCGATGTCGTGTTGTCAGGTCTTCTCCGGGCGCAGTTTGCGTCGGTTTTTCTCAGCCCCAGCTATCGTGCAAACAAGTAGCTGCCAGGCTCAGTCATATAAGTGTCCCCTAAGCCCCTATGACGAAGGCTTAGAGCAGTGGCCCTCTAAATGACGCCAGGATCCGGGGCGAGAGCAAACCCGGGCTGACGGACTGTCTTACTGCTTAGGCAGCGAGAGCGAAGTCAGTGCGCGATGTTTTGGCACTTATTGTTTTACAGAGATCGTTTACGAGATAACCCTGTATCCTCGGCCCGCTTCACCTGTCGCGACAAACATCGTCGAAACCAATCATCCCCATATTTAGTTGTCAACACCGCACCAAACTCCGCGGTACAGCAAGTCTAACGCAACCAAGCAGCCGTGTATTCCCGGGCCGGCCGACGAGATTGTCGTCCAGGCTCGCCGCGCCGCCGGATGGCACATCTTTCATCGCTTCGAAGCGTGGGGGTAGTCGTTCAGCGTCCAAGAAGGTGACGTTCCGCTTTAACTTCCAGCACTTTCAGTGCCGCCGCATCGACGGCAGCAGCGAATGTCGAGTCACTCTCTGCACGCCGCGTTATACCCTTATGCAGCGCCGGCACCATGGCCGCGTCCGCGCACAGAGCCATGGTTCCACCGGCGGCGATAAAGTCGGCACCACGCTTTTCCACCGCGTATGGCGAGAGCTGAACCGCGCTGCAGAGGTCATCGGAGATGATGATGCCCGTAAACCCAAGGTCCTTGCGGAGCATGTCTTTCAACACCACGGACGAAAACGGCGCAATGTGGTGCGCGTCGATGGCTGGGTAGAGCGCACTGGAGACCATCATCCAGCGCGAGCCCGCGGTGACGGCGGCAAGGAACGGGGCTATGTAGGGGTCGTTGCGGATGGTCTGGTTGTCTGTCACGCCAGTGCTGATGTCGGTATTGGCGCTCACCCGGCCCAGACCCGGGAAGTGTTTGGGAACGGCCGCCACGCCCGCATCCGCCATTCCCTTAAGGAAGGCGATTCCATGGCTGGCCACCGACTCCGGAGTGAAGCCATATTCGCGGAAATAGTGGCCGATCGGGGCATTGCCTGTGGCCACGGCGTCGCTGGGCACCGTATCCAGGATCGGTGCGAGATTGACGTTAATACCTGCACCGGCGAGCTGACTGCCCCAGGTTTTGGCATTGCTGCGCAGGATGGCAGGATCGAGGCCGCCTTGGTCCAAGGCGATGGGGATGGCGGAGAAGCCCGGCCCGTTGAGCACCTGCACGAACCCGCCCTCCTGGTCGGTCGCGACGAACTGCCGCACGCCGGCCGTGCTGACAGCGTTGACTTGCGCCTTGAGCTGGGCCACGACGGCGGCCGCGGCAACCGATCCGGCGTAGGTTCGTCCCTTTAGGTAGACATTGCCCACGTGATAGGTGCTTATGTCAATCGGCGTATTGGCGTCGATACCTTCGACGGGTGCCCCAATCATCAGCAGCTGTCCAACTTTTTGCGCCAGCGTCATCCGAGCCAGCGTCCGCGCGGCTTTGGACGCAGCGGGGGTGACGACGGGCGACGGCGGCACGCCGGTTGCGGACGCGGAGGCGCTGGCAGACGGCTGTGGCTGCGCGGTGGCTGGTCCGGACGATGATGGTCCGGACGAAGGCACGGCGCTGGCGGGCGCACCGCCTGCCGGCGCTCCCGCAGCGGACGGTGACCCTGCTGGCCCATTGCCGGTGGCGGACGTACATCCTGTCAAAACGAGCAGGACGGAAACTGCACCCGCGGTTGCTGCGACGCTGAGTCGGCCACGCGCGATGCCGCCGTCTGCCGCCATAGTCGACTGCCGCCGTCGGCCGTGCCCTGTGCCGCACCCATATTCGTCACCGTATGTACGGCGGTAAGCGCGCCAAGTCATGGATCGGTCCTCCCTGTTCCCGAGGTCGTCGAACACCGGGCCATTTCAGTAGCGTCCCAGATGCGCGGCGTTCAGCGCATCCATTTGTTCGTCAGTCATCTCATCCAGCACGTCACGCTCGCCGCGATCGGTCCGCGAAAAACGGACAAACAGCAGAATGAGAATGGGCAGGTCCGCCGCCTCGCAGATAAACCAGAGCCAGTCCCCCGCGAGCTGCTGATCGAGCAGTGGGCTGGGGAACCATGGCGCATGGGGCCCAGATAAGATGCCGGCCCCGTCCAGGACCGAGCCATTGAGCCGAAGCGCCATGCCGGGAATGGCGTCGGCCAGCAGCTCGATAAAGGCGAAAACAAATTCGAGCAGCAAAAGTGAGGTAGTGGTCCGCCGCCCGGACTCGGTCAAGGGCAGAATCAGCAGCAGGCCCAGCAGTGGTACGCCGACGGTGAGGAGGCCTTCGATCACCGGGGTAAGTCTGGCGACGCCAGCCAGCGGGGTGAGCAATGCGGAAAACAGCAGCAGGCCCACCAAGGGTGCCACCACGGCGTTGGAGAAGAACCTCATCGGCCAGCGGCCAACGGAGGCAAGCCGCCGCCGCACGCTGGTGGAGTGCGTGGCCGCCCGCAGCAGCGATAAGGGTTTGCCCAGCGACAACAGAATCGGGACGATGAACAGGAGCATGGCCAGCCGGATTGAAAAGGCCCAGCGCAGCTGACCCGCAGAGCTTCCGAGGAAGCCGAAAGAGACGAAGCCGAAAAAGCCCAGACCAAGCAGAGAGAAGCAGACGATCCGCCAGCGCGGCCAGCTGACGCCCGCCCGGCCGGCGCGGACAACTCCAACCCCAAAGAGGGTGCCCGCTGCCAGAATCACGCCCGCGGCCCACGGATCGAACGTCCAGCTGCCGAAAAACACATCCACTGGCGGCATCTAGGGCCTGTTCTTCTCCCGCATTGCCCGCAGCGCCTCCCGGTTGTCCTGTTTCTCGCGCAGGGTTTGCCGCTTGTCGTAGTCCTTCTTTCCCTTGGCCACGGCGATTTCCACCTTGGCCCGGCCGTCGAGGAAGTACAGCTGCAGCGGCACAATAGTGAAGCCGGATTCACGGGTTTTGTGGGCGATTTTTTCCAGTTCCTCGCGGTGCAGCAGCAGCTTGCGCCGGCGGCGCGCCGAATGATTGGTCCAGCTGCCATTGAGGTATTCCGGAATGTAGACGGCTTCGAGCCACAATTCGTTGTCGTAAAAGGTGGCGAAACCGTCCACCAGCGAGGCACGGCCTTCCCGGAGCGACTTCACTTCGGTGCCCATCAGAGCCAATCCGGCCTCGTATGTATCCATCACGTGGTAGTCGTGCCGGGCCTTCCGGTTGGTGGCCACTACCTTCAGGCCACTTTCTTTGGGCACGGATACACTCCTTGGATGTTGGGCAGTCTGGATCTTAGCCAGCTGGAAAAGTCACATTCCGGACGCCGGTCGGCGGACTACCAGTGTACGCCAGAGTTCTTAGGGGTGGTCCCGCGGCCCGACCGGCCTCGGGTCCAGGGCAGTCAGCTCCCCAGAACGGTCATCGGGTCCACTGGCTTGCCGTTGAGCCACGTTTCGAAGTGTGCATGGCAGCCGGTGGAATTGCCCGTGTTGCCGGTATAGGCGATGAGGTCGCCCGTGTTGACGTGCTGGCCCTGGCTGACCATCACTTTGGAATTGTGGTAGTAGACGGTCATGAGGGCATTGCCTTGGACCACGCCGTGGCTGATCCAGACGGAGAACCCTCCACCCAGATTCGTCCAGCCCGCAAGGGTTACGGTTCCGGCCGCCGGTGCGTAGACCGGCGTTCCACAGGCGGCACCAAAGTCGATGCCGCTGTGCAGGTACGATCCAGAGCCGTTAAAATCTATGGTTCCTGGTGGTGTCTGCCGCAAGCCAAAGCCGGAGGTGATCGCAATACCCGCTGCAAACGGGTGCCGGAGGCCGAACGCGGACGGGCTGCCGGCAGGCGGCGAAATATAGTTGTGGTTTCCCAAAGCCGCTGCGGCCGCACGGGCAGCCGCAGCCGCCGCCTCGCGTTCCTTGCGCTGGCGCTCCGCGATTTGGTTGGCAATGTTTTCCTGCTGCGCTTTCACCGCCGCCATCTTGGCCTGGATCTGCGGTTTCTTTGCCGTTAGTTCGGCATCGAGGGCAGCGGCATCGGCGATTAACTTGTCCACAGCGGCTTTTTTGGCCGCAGCCTCATCCCGGGCGGCCTGCTCGCCGGCCAGCGCGGCATCCGCCTGACCCTTCAGATCCTTGATCTCCGCTTCCACTGCCTCCAGCCGGGCTTGCACATTGACGTTGGTGGCCTGCTGCTGGGATAACTTATCCAACGCCGCATTCTGACTGCGCAGGGCTTGGTCCGCCATGTTCATAGTGTTGGCCAGACTCCCCGAGGAACTGCTGCCCAGAATCAGGCTCAGGTTGGACGGAACTCCGCCGGATTTATATGACTGGGCGGCAATCTGACCAATGACCTTCTTGGTGTCAGCCAGTTTTCGGGCATCCGCGCCAATCTGGGCGGTGATCTCATCTTTATTCTGCTGGGCCAGATCGACGCGTGCGGCCAGCCCATCCACCTCGGCAGTGGCCGTTGTCACGCGGGCCTGCGCATCGGAGAGCGACTGCTGGGCTCCGGGAAGCCGCCCACGGTACAGGGTGAGGTTTGCCGCGGCCTTGGCCAGGGAGGCATCGACGAACTCAAGCGAGGACTCTACGTCGTCGGCCTGTGCCTGCAATGCCTTGGCACGATCGTCGAGATTATCCGCGTGCGCGGGGACGCTGGCCAGCAGCCCCGCCAGCAGGACCGCCACAATGGAAGCGCTGAGGACACGTCGGCGACTCTTTATGACGGCGGCGCGGCCGTGCCAGGAGGGACGAATGGTTTCCCCGCTGCGGGACGCTTCGCTGGACACGGACCTATACCTTCAGGTATTTCCGCAGGGTGAGCAGCGACGACAGACCAGCCAACAGAATACCCAGAACGATCAGCGCCGGAGCCAGGATCAGCACCTGGCTGGCCGAAATGAACGCCGTATCCTTGTACTGCTCGGCCAGGTAGCCCTGGATGAAGAATCTCGCCACGAGCCAGATCGTTCCGGAGGCCAGGACGGCGCCGATGACCGCCGCTATCACGCCTTCGAGCACAAAAGGCAGCTGGATCACCGCCTTCGAGGCTCCGACCAGGCGCATGATGCCGGTTTCGCGCCGTCGGCTGAAGGCGGAGAGCCGGATGGTGGTGGCGATCAGCAGGATGGCGCAGATGAGCATCAGGGCCGCAATGCCGACCGCCACCAGTGACGCGGCGTTCATTACCGAGAACAGCCGTTCCAACAGCTGACGCTGATCGATGACGGTCTCCACCCCGGGGGTGGCGGAAAAAGTCTCATTGATGATCTGGTATTTTTCCGGATTTACCATATTTACCCGGAACGACGCGGGCAGCTGGTCCGCCGTCACCGAATCCACAATGGGCGAGTTCGCGAACTGTTCCTTGAAATGTTTGAGTGCATCGGGCTGCGACTCGAAAGTCCAGCTGGTCACGTACTGCTTGACCGCCGGGGAATCCAGCAGGGACTCGATGTTTTTCTTCTGCTCGTCGGTGGCCGGCCCGGCCGCGCAGGTGGGCGAGGTGGGCGAGGTGGACGAATCAACGCAGAGGAAGACGGCGACCTGGACCTTGTCGTACCAGAAGCCCTTCATCTGGGTGATCTGCATCTGCAGCATCCCGGCCGCCCCTACGAAGGTCAGCGAGACAAAGGTGACAAGAATGACGGAGACAACCATGGAAAGGTTCCGGCGAAGGCCTCCGCCGATTTCGCCGAGAATGAAGGCCAGTCTCATGCTCCGGCCTCCCGGGTGGCGCCATGGCCCGGTTCGGTCTTCGCCTGCACCACCGGCAGCATCGAGGTGTACAGCGCCTTGGCCTCGTCCCGGACGATAACGCCGTTATTCAGTTCCACCACGCGTTTGCGCATTTCGTTGACGATGTCGTCGTCGTGCGTGGCCATCACGACGGTGGTGCCATTGCGGTGGATCTTGTCCAAAACCTTCATGATGCCCATCGACGTGGTGGGATCCAGGTTTCCAGTGGGCTCATCCGCCAGCAGGATGCCGGGTTTATTGACCACAGCGCGGGCTATTGCCACGCGCTGTTGCTCGCCGCCGGAGAGCTCGTGCGGCATCCGGTTTTCCTTGCCCTCCAGCCCAACCGTTTTCAGGACCTCCGGGACTGTCTCGCGGATAATGCCACGACTCCTGCCGATCACCTGCATGGCGAACGCGACATTGGCGAATACTGTCTTGTTTGGCAGCAGGCGGAAGTCTTGGAAGACCACGCCGATGCCACGGCGCATTTTGGGAACCCGCCAACTGGAAATATGTGCCACATTCCGGCCCGCAACGTAAACGGAGCCGTGCGTTGCACGGTCCTCCTTGAGGACGAGCCGCAAAAATGTGGACTTGCCCGAGCCCGAGGCCCCTACCAGAAACGTGAACTCGCCCCGGTCGATCTCCAGCGAAATCGAGTCCAGGGCGGGCCGGGTCTTCTGATCGTAGACCTTTGTGACATTATCGAAACGAATCATGACGGTAGTAAATCCAGCCACTCTGCACCCAGCCAGCGAAAGGGACTGACAGGCCGGTGCATGGGCGTTTGCTTGGGGGAAGAATCCACCGGCTCCTTGACTCTAGACACTCTACTGGCTCATTGACCGGCAGTTGCCGCGGTGTGTCGTGACAGGTTTGCGCGCCGGCCTGCGGGGGTCGGCCCACCGCTCCTGCGGGCTTAGCCCAAGGGTGCGCGCCAGGGCGCCGTGCGGACCTCCGTTATGCTCGGGTGAACGCCAAGAGCAAGGAGTATTCGTGCGAACGTTTGGCATCGAGGAAGAGTACCTGCTCCTTGACCCGTCCACGGCAATGCCCCGGTTCATCAGCGACGAAGTCAGCGCATTCCTCACCAGTTCGCGCAACGTTGCGGTGGACGATGTCCAGTCCGAGCTGCTCACCTGCCAGTTGGAAACATCAACGCCGCCGTGCCATACAGCCGCCGAAGCCCTGCAGTCCCTGCGGGCTTTCCGTGCTGAGCTGGCGAAGGCGGCGCTGAAAGCCCGGGCCCGCGCCGCCGGAATCGGAACGGCTCCGCGGATGGAGACGGCCTTGCCCGAGGTTACCGACAAGCGGCGTTATCACCAGCTCCGGGACAGCGCCCCGGGGATCGTGGCCGACCAGTATGTCAACGGTCTGCACGTGCATGTCGGCATTGAGGACAAAGACAGCGGTGTCCAGGCCCTGAACCGGATTCGTCCCTGGCTGCCGGTCATCGTGGCACTGAGCGCAAACTCCCCCTTCTGGCAGGACCGCGACAGCGGGTTCGAAAGCTGGCGCACCATCTCCTACCGCCGCTGGCCCATCCAGGGTGTGCCTCCGCTGTTCAAGGATGCGGCGGATTACGAGGCCCGGGTGCAGGGACTGGTCAATACCGGCGTCATCATTGACCGCGGCGTGATCACCTGGGTGGCACGGCTGTCGGACAGCTATCCCACGCTGGAGGTACGTGCCGCGGATGCTCAGCTGGAGGCGCGGGACGCAGTGCTGCTGGCCGTAATGATCCGTGCGCTGGTGGACACTGCCAGCACCGATGCAACCGAGGGGCGGCCCTACTTTGCGCGCACGCCGGAAATTCTTGACGCCGCACTGTGGCAGGCCGCCCGCCATGGGCTGAATGGCGATCTGATGCATCCGCACCGCGGACAGCTGGCACCAGCCGGTGAGGTCCTGGACGCGTTCGTGGCATACCTTCGCCCGGCCCTGGAGCGGACCGGCGATGAAGAATTCGTACACTCCGGCCTGCAGCGGCTCAGCGACCAAGGCACCGGCTCCCAGCGTCAGCGCCGCGCCTTCGCATCCGGTGGCCTGCCTGCACTGCTGGACCTCTATCAGAATTCGCTCAGCGCAAACTAGGTAACAGCTGAGGCACTCAAAAGGGCTTTTGAGTGCATCAGCTGCCACCCAGTTCGGAAATAGGAAGCTGGGTTCTGAGGGGAGCTGGGTCGGTTGGTGAGGAGTTGGGGGGTTACTGAGGGCTGCCTGAAGCGGCGTTGCGGTTATCGGCCCGCCAGCGGATCCCTGCATCGATGAAGTCGTCAATCTCGCCGTCGAGCACCGCGGAGGTATTTCCCACTTCGTGTTCGGTGCGCAGATCTTTGACCATCTGATAGGGATTGAGCACGTAGGAGCGCATCTGGTCACCCCAAGAAGCCTTGACGTCCCCGGCCATGGCCTTCTTCTCCGCGTTCTCCTCCTGCTGTTTAAGCAGCAGCAGCCGCGACTGCAGCACGCGCAGTGCCGCGGCGCGGTTCTGCAGCTGCGACTTCTCATTCTGCATGGACACGACCGTCCCGGTGGGAATGTGCGTGAGCCGAACGGCGGAGTCGGTGGTGTTGACCGATTGCCCGCCCGGTCCGGAGGAACGAAAGACGTCCACCCGAATTTCGTTGTCCGGAATCTCGATGCTGTCCGTCTGCTCAATCAGTGGAATGACTTCCACTGCGGCGAAGGAGGTCTGCCGCCGGCCCTGATTGTCGAAGGGGCTGATGCGAACCAGCCGATGCGTTCCCGCCTCAACGCTGAGCGTACCAAAGGCATAGGGTGCCTTGACCTCGAAGGTAGCCGATTTCAGGCCGGCCTCCTCGGCGTAGGAGGTGTCCAGAATGGCGGTCGGATAGCCGTGCCGCTCCGCCCACCGCAGGTACATCCGCATCAGCATCTGGGCGAAGTCCGCCGCGTCCACTCCACCGGCGCCGGAGCGGATGCTGACCACGGCTTCGCGCTCGTCATACTGACCGGAGAGCAGCGTGACCACCTCCAGCTCCTGCAGCGCCTTCTGCAGCGAGGTCAGTTCGCGGCCGGCTTCGGCCAATGAATCCTCGTCCCCCTCGTCCTTGGACAATTCCACCAGAACCTCAAGGTCGTCAATGCGTGCGGCGAGGCCCTGCAGCTTCTGCAGTTTGGATTGCGCATGCGAGAGCCTGGAGGTGATTTTTTGCCCGGCCGACGGGTCGTCCCACAAATTCGGCGCACCGGCCTGATCGCTCAGATCCTCGATCTCCTCTTTGAGCGCGTCCACTTCGGACACCCGCTCAATGGAAACATAGGTGGCGCGCAGCGCGCGGATTTCTGCGGAAAAATCTATCTCAGCCATAGTGTTCCAGCCTACGGCATCGACGGCGGCGTCCGGGATCGTGCGGTGGCACTGCTACCGCGCGCGCTGCTGGTCTGCGGCCGCGGACCATGATCCCTGACCGCGCCCGTCAGCGTTTGAGCTGCGACCTTGCCGTGCTGGTCGCTGAGACCTCAATTCCTGCCGGAATGAGGAAATTAACCATCGCCGGATGTACGACGGCGGACAGCGTCACCTGGGCGGTCCGGCCATCCGGCGTTCCGGTTCCTGCGCCAACAGCGAGCCCGGAGAACAACGCATAAGTGCCATTGAGGTCCAAATACGAACGAACCACCGCGTTCACCGTGTCGCGGTTCAACGCCGCCACGGGCGCGCCGGTGGTGCCGCCAACCTGATTCAGCGCATAACTGTCCGCCGCCGCCACGGCTGCTCCGTCCGCGACAGAGAGCAATTTCTTCTGTTCCAGATACACCGAGGAAACTGCCGCAACGACTGTTACAAGCAGCAGCACCAGCAGCACATATCCGATGATCAGCACCATTACCTGACCCTCGTCGTTGTGCCATGCCGACGGCGGGGCAGGCTCGGCCAGCGGGGCAGGCTCGGCCAGCGGGGCAGGCTGGGCCAGCGGGGCAGGCTCGGCCAGCGGGGCAGGCTGGGCCAGCGGGGCAGGCTGGGCCAGCGGGGCAGGCTGGGCCAGCGGGGCAGGCTGGGCCAGCGGGGCAGGCTGGGCCAGCGACAGGAGTGCCGTCACCGAAATCGCCCCACCGTTGCGCTCGCGGCGGATCGGAGCTGGGCCACCCGAAGATTGACTCCCGGCAGGCTGGGTATCAGCGGCAGCTCAATGGCGATGGTGACGGTTGCCGTCACGGTGGACCCGGGTGCCAGGCAATCCGCCGGCCGGCAGGAAATTTTCAGCTGCGCATTGGCCGGCGCCAGGCCGGCGTCGGCCATGGCGAGCAGGACGGCTTGCTCAGCGGCTGCCCGCGCCGTGCCAGGATCCACTGCAATGACATACACCTTGGCTGCTTGGTCCGCCGCCCCGGCGGCGGTAAAAGCCCCACCTTGGAGCTGACCGAGCGTGAGAATGAAATACACCACCGGGATCATCAGCAGCACTGCCAGGAACACAAATTCAAGGACGGCGCTTCCTTCTTCCTCCGACCTCCCGGCACGGAAGCGGCCGCCCCAAAAACGCACGTTTTGATCCTCCGGTGTTGGAGCCCGTGCCGGCTCCCGACAGTTCTGCCTGTTCACCTCAGGGCTGCAGTGCGGCATGGCCGGATATCTCCATCGCAGCGGCCGGCCCCATCAGGCCCAGCACCGGAAGTGGCGACCGAACGCTGACCTTTAGCGTCCGGATGCCTTGGAACACTTCCTCGGTCACCCGCACGTTGCCGGCGTAATCCGGTCCCAAAGTGGCCATGAGCAACTGCTGGGTCCGGTCCTTCGCATCGGCGGGAGACCTGTCCGCCAACGCTCCGTACCGCGCGCCGGAGGCCGCAGCGTCGGTGACGGTATTGCGAATGTGAAGGACCAGAGCCAACTGAACGGTGGCCAGGAAGATCGTCGTCAGCAGGGCACTCACCAGCACAAAGTCCACCACGGCGGATCCGGATTCGTCCCTGGAAGCGCGGGTGAACGCGCGGCGGTTCATTTCCCCTGGGTGACCTGGCTGATCGCCTGATTGAACAGATCCTGGAGCGCGGGCCCGGCAATTGCCAACAGTCCGGCAACGAGCACCGCCGACATCAAGGTGATCATCACCCAGCCTGGCACATCACCTCGTTCAGGGCTCTCTGACCCCGCTGCCGACCATCGGCGCATTGGTCCGTGGCGCCGCCCTGCGAAGCGGGCCAACGATGCGCCCGGCAGCGCGAGCAGGATCAGGCCTGCCAGGAACGCCGGCGGAATGAGTTTGAGGTGCTTCATGAACGGTTCCTCCTGTTTGGTCGGCACACGGCCGAATGATGGGCATATCAGAATCCGAGCCGCAACAGCGCCAACCCGGGGAAAACGGCAAAAATAACTGTCAGGGGAAGGACGCCAAAGACCAGCGGAACCATCATGGCGATTTCCTTGCGGCCGGCGGATTCCATCAGCTCCCGCTTAGCCATGTCGCGCACATCCTGGGCCTGCGCCCGGAGCACCTCAGCCAGCGGGGTACCCCGCTGTACCGCCACGGAGATTCCGTCCACGAACCGCACCAGCGGAGCAAGCCGGGTCCGATGTGAGAATCCTGACAGCGCCTCCACCAGCGGCGTACCACTGCGGGTCTGCGCGAGCACCAGGGAAAATTCCTTGGACAGTTCTCCCCGGGACGATCGGCAGATCCGCTCCAAAGCTCCGGTCGCGCTCTCCCCCGCGCTGACCGCGAGCGCCATGAGTTCCGCCAGTGACGGGAACTCGGCGAGCATTTTCCGCTCCCGGCGCTTGATGCCAACGGACAGCAGATAATCCTTGGCAAGGAAGCCGCCCGGGGTCAGCAGGACCACCGCGAAAAGTGCCGACGGTAAACTGAACCGGCCCAGGGCCACCGCCAGCAGCGATCCGGCCACAGCCAGGGCCAGTCCCACCCCTGCCCAAAGGAGCTGGCTGGCCCGGAAATCGATGGCGCTGCGGTTCTGTCCGCTTTGCTGCAATCGCAGAGTCAGCGCCGATGTGCCCACGTTGAACCGCCCCAACCAGGTGCGGGAGTCCTGCAATACCAGCCGGAGGATCCGTTCCAGCGGCCCGAACAGAGTCGCTGCGCGCTCGGGTTCGCGCAACAGCCGCGATTGGGAAACCGCGGACCGAAGCTGCGGTTCAATCCGCTGGGCGAAGCTGGGCCGGCGCATAAAAGGCAACCGGACAAGCACCAGCCACAACCCCGCACCCAGCAGCACGCCAGCGCCCACCGCCATTCCGGTCAGGGGCATCATCGGATCACCCGCTCATCGGCGGGCAGCGCCCCGATGCGCAGCATCACCCGGTAACAGGCCAGGGACACCAGCAGTCCGCCGAGCAGGACCGCCCAGCCTGCCGCCGAGTTATAGGCTGAGATGGCCTCCGGCCGGGTGGCCAGCAGCATCAGGACCAGCCAGGGAGCGGCTACCGCCAGCCGTGCCGCGTTAACTGTCCACGATTGACGGGCCTCCAGCTCACTGCGGGTTCTGGCATTGTCGCGGAGGAATTCAGCCAGCGTTCCCAGCAGGCGGCCAAGATCCGATCCCCCGACCTCGCGCGTCAATCTAAGTGCCTCGACAATGCGGTCCGCCACCGGATCCGCGAGCCGTTCCTTCAGCGCGGCGAGCGCGGAGTCAAACTGACCGCTGGCCCGGTAATCCAAGCCGAAATCCGTGAAAAAGGTGCGCAGTTCCAGCGGTCCCTTTTCTCCTAATTGGCTCAGCGCTTCGGGGAGGGAAAGGCCTGCCCGAATGGCCGAGCGCAGGTGGTCAACGACATCGGGCCATAATTGCCGCAGCAGCGCGGTCCGCTGCCGCGCCCGGCGCTGCACCACCGCCAGCGGCAGCCAGCCGCCGAACAAGCCAAAGCACAGCGCGATGGGTAACGATCGGGTCAGCAGGTCGATAACCAATACCGTCAGCACACCCAGGCAGGCGCAACTGAAAATCAGGCCGCCGGAACTGACCTTTTCCACACCGGCGCGCAGCAGCAGCTCATGGATGCGGTCCACCCGGGGAGGTCTGACCGCATGAGCTGGGAGCTGCCAGCAGGACCACCAGATGAGAAAGAGCCCCAGCCCGCCCAGCAGTCCCGCCGCCGCTGCCATCAGCGGACCTCGAGCAGGGCTGCAACGTCATAGCCGGCTTTGGCGAATTTCTCCGGTGAAGGCATGGCGGCAGCCACCGCGGACAGGCAGCCGTCGGAGACGGCGAAGACCATGGCGGACTCAATGACGCCGTTTTCCACCCGCCTGCCCAGGGACAAAATTTCGGAGACCAGTCTGCGGCCGTTCGGCAGGCGGGTGCAATGCAGCACCAGGTCGATGCAGGACGCGACTGTGGGGACCACGAAGGCGGAGCTGATATTCGCACCGGCAAGCAGCGGCAGCGTGCACAACTTGGTGACCGCGTCGTGCGCGGAGTTGGCATGTATGCTGCACATGCCAGGCAAGCCGCTGTTCAGGGCTATCAGCATGTCCAGGCTCTCGGCTTCCCGCACCTCGCCCACAATCAGCCGGTCCGGACGCATCCGCAGGGCCTCCTTGACCAGGCGGCGGAGCGGGATTTCGCCCTCACCCTCCAGGTTCGGCTGGCGGCACTGCAGGCCGACGACGTCGCGCAGCGGCAGTGCGAGCTCAAAGATCTCCTCCACGGTGACTACCCGCTCGCGGGAGCCAATGCTGGAACCGAGGCAGTTCAGCATGGTGGTCTTGCCGGACTGGGTGGCACCGGAAACCAGGATGTTCAGGCCACTGCTGACCGCTGCCCCCAGGAACCGTGCGGCCTGTCCGGTAAGGCTTCCCAGCTCCACCAGATGTTCCAACCGGCTGGCCCGGACCGTGAATTTGCGGACATTGACTGCCCAATGGGTGCGCGTAATGTCGGGAATGACCACGTGGAGCCGCGAGCCATCGGGCAGTGCCGCGTCCACGAAGGGTGAGCTGACGTCCAGTCGCCGTCCGGAGCTCTTGAGCATCCGTTCCACCAGATCGCGCACCTGTGTGCCGGTTAAACTGAGGGTGGTCAGCTCCGATTCGCCGCCCCGGGCAACATAGATTTCCGAGGGTGAGTTGATCCATATTTCCTCGATGTCCCGATCATCCAGGAACGGCTGCAATACCCCGAACCCGGCGACGGCATCAAAGGCTGCCTTGCGTGCCGATTCAACCTGACCCAGCGGCGGAACGGCCCCCAGCAGGGACCGTTCATCGTAGTCATTGACCGCGGCTTCCACCAGCCGGCGCACCTCGGACACCTGCCGCAGTGGATCAAGGCCGCGACGCCGGATCAGTTCCCGGACCTCGTCCTCGACAATGCTGACTGCATCCATGAATCCCCCGGCGTTTGCCTGACGGACCGCAAGCCCGATCGGGCTCAGGATCTGAAGCCTAGGGCAGAACGCCCGGCGGGTCTATCGACGGTAATGATGCTGTGCACAACTGGCTTAGGAACTGGACTTCCCAGCGTCCGGCTGAAAGATTGAATTCACAAATCGAGTAAGGAGATCCACCCGATGTCACAGACGATTCCCGCCGCAGCCGGGCCAATGGATACAACCGCCCCCGCTTCCGCAGCCGGCACAACTGGGGCTCCCGGCCGGATGACTGCGGTTGTGAAGAGCGGACTGGGCCCGGAGAACGTGCTGCTGACCACGGTTCCGGTGCCCAAAGCTGGACCGGGTTTGGCGACGGTGAAAATTATTGCCACCGGGATCTGCGGCACGGACGTCCACGTCGCGCACGATGAGTACGGCTATGAGGCGCCCGTGGTGATGGGACATGAGATTTTCGGAGAGGTGGTCGAGGTAGGAGCCACAGCGGACGCCGGATGGTTGGGGCAACCGGTGGCCTGCGAAACGTACTTTTCGGCCTGCGAGGTGTGTGCCGCCTGCCGTGACGGACGGCGTAATCTGTGTCAGCGCAGGCGCTCGCTCGGCTCCTTCGAAAACGGCGGATTCGCCTCCCATGTGCTGGTTCCGGTCATCAACCTGCATGCGCTTCCTGCCTCGCTGGGACAGTACGACGGCGCCCTGGCCGAACCGCTTGCCTGCATCACACACTGCCTGTTGGATCCCCCGGTCATCAACGCGGGTGACCGCGTCTTCGTAACGGGTCCCGGTGCGATGGGGCAACTAGCCGCCCAGGTGGCCAGGGCGCAGGGCGGCCGGGTGACCCTGGCCGGACTGGCCAAGGACGCGGAGCGATTGGCGGTTGCCGCGTCATTGGGCATCGAGGGAACGACCGAAGCGGTCGACGACGACGGGTTCGACGTCGTATTGGAATGCTCGGGCAGTGCCGCCGGGGCGGCTGCGGCCTTTCGCGCCGTCCGTCCGGGAGGTCGGTATGTGCAGATTGGCATCTTCGGCAAGGACGTGTCGGTGCCCTTCGACGCCGTGCTCTATAAAGAACTGACGGTGACCAGCGGTTTCGCGTCCACGCCAACCTCCTGGCGGCGGGCCATGACGTTAATCGAATCGGGCAAAGTGACGCTGACGCCGCTCATCACAGACGCTGTTCCGCTGGAGAAATTCCGCGACGCCTTTGCTGCGGCCGCCGCCGGGCAGGGGCTGAAAACAGTGATTGTGCCCGGCTGAGGCTGATCCTCCGGTCAGCGCCGGGCAAGCTGATCAGGCTTGCGCCTCGACACCGGCAGGATCCGCGCCGGCAGGATCCGCACCGTCAGGATCCGCACCGTCAGGATCAACGCCGGCAGACATGCTGAATTGGTACTGCGCGGGAAGATCCTGGCCGGGGAAAACCTGCTGCCACAATTCGGCCAGGAAGTTTTCCCCCTCCCGCAGGTCAGGCACCTCCACACCTGCCGCAAGAATGCCGGCGGCAGCTTCCCGATCGCCGCTGCGGGACAGCGCGAGGGCCTCGAGGTAACGGATTCGCCCGAGCCGGCGCAGCTCGGGGCCGGCCGCAGAAATCAGCGCCAGTGCGGCAGCGGCCGCATCGGCACCAAGAAACGCAGCCACCGCCTCGGCCAGCAGCGCCGGGGCGGCCGGAAGCAGGGCGCAGGCTTTCGCATAGTGGTCAAGACCCTCGGTGCAATGACGGTCCGCGAGCTCCAGCAGGGCAAGACCCCTGCGCGCTTGGGCGTTGTCCTCCTGCTGGATGGATGCCGCATAGAAACGGCGGGCCTCTCGTGCTTCTCCCGTCGAGTGCGCAAGCACGGCCCGGTGCAGCAGGGTCGGCGCCGACTGCTCCGCGCGGGCGAGCAGTGTTTCCCAATCCGCTCCGGAAACGAAGGTATCGGCGCCGTCGAACCCGTGGCCGGTAAGCAGATTCAGCCATGGCCGCTGTCCGGCATCGATGGTTTCGGGGCCAAAGGGTGTTCCCGTCACCTCCAGCCACGGCAGCGAATGCCTCAGCCGCCGCGCCGACTCCAAGGCGCCCCAGCCGCTGCCGGAAAGAACCATCCGCTCCGGCGCAAGGTCTGCCCAACCGAGCATCCGGTGGTGGGCTGCCTCCAGCGCCGCTGGATCCAGCAGCGCGTCGATGCGCCTTTCGCAGTGCCCGATGGCGGCGCCAAAGTCGGTGCCGTGCGCGGCGCCGGCGTCAACGGCTGCATTCCCGTAAGCCTCCAGCCAAGACCATTCGGCCCCAGCCGGCATGGCCAGGTGCTCAAACTGGGTCTGCGCCAGCCCCGTCTGGATTTCCGCATAGCGACCACCGTCCGGGCTGAGCCAGTCCTGCCAGCGCTGCCCGCCGGGACCTTGGCCCCAAACGAAAAGCTTTCGGCCCCGAAGCCGGGAGGTGGAGATCATCGCCAGCCCGTCGCCGTCGTCGTCCGCGTTCACTATCCAGTGCCGGCGGCCGGGGGCAAGGTCGAAGAAAAAGTCCACCGCCCGCGGATTCCGCGCCGGCCACGTGCAGTCGACGCCGAACACGTCGGAGGGCTGCACCCGGGAAATGCCCGTTCCGTACTCGGTGGCAAAGGCGGACGTGCCCGGGGCGATCACCCTGCTGCCGGCGGCCTCCGGCACGGCGGCGTTGGTCCACCAGTACATCGGCACCGGCTCCGGATTGGGATTCCGGATCCGCACCGCGACGAACAACACGGCCGAATCCACCGGCAGCCAGGCATCGATCTGGAAAACGGTCTGGCGCAGCCGGTCGAATTCCCACATCCGCAGCACGTCCTGCCCATCCGGCGTGCGGACGATGGCCGTATGCAGCGGACTGCAGGTGCTGGCCGCATGACCCCGGGTGCCAATGTTCCATTCGATGCCGCCGGCAAACCAGGCACTACGCAACGCCAAATTCGCGAACTGGATACTGGGCGGGGTGTACAGCAACGGCTTACCGGCGGCCTTGTCAAACAGCTCCCAGAGCCGGCCACCCAGTTCCGGCAGGAAAACCGCGCGCAGCCTATCGTTTTCCAGCACCACCGTCCGCAGCGACCGTTCAGTCCGGACCCGGTCATACCCGTCCTGCGCCTGATAAGGGTAGAGATGGGCGGGGTTTCCGAACCGGGAGCCATCCACGATGTCCTGCGGTACTGTCGATCCGATAATCTCCGGTGCCTCCGCGGGCCGGCTCAGCATCGGCAACTTACTGTCCACGCCGGGATCCGCCATCGACACCGTGCGGTGCCCCAGCCGCACCGTTCCACCGTCGGCCGGCTCAGTGCTCATCGCCGGCCCTGGAGTACGTCTCTGATCAGGGCCAGGAAACGGCCGGGCCGTTTCGCCAAATCCGTCAGGCTGGTCCGCCGCTGCACACTCTCCTCCAACGCTTCCATCCGCTGTGCCAGCCGATCGACCTTATCGATCAGCAGTTCCGCGGTTCGCCGGGCGTGCGCGGCCTCCGCCTCCTGAGCTCCGGCCATTTCCGCCAGGTACAGCAACGAGCCCAGTCCACCCTGCCGGATTTCGTGGCGCAAGTGATGGTCGCGGACATACCGATCGAACTTCTGATGATCGTCCGCGGCCGCGATCACGCTGTTGCCCAAATCGCCGTCCAGCGATGGCCGTTGACACCAGTAAGCCAGCGGCTCCTCGGAGAGCAGATCGATGCTGTTGTAGGACAGGAACCGCAGAGAGAACTCCCAGTCCCCCACAGCGTCGAGGTCCTCGTTGTAATAGCCCACCTCTTCGTGCACGGCACGGCGGTAGAGGAACGAGATCGGTACCATCCGGTTAGAGGTCATCATGTCCGCCAGCGTGATCGAGGTCAGCTCCGAGCACCACGGTTGGGTCCCGGTCTGCAGGATCTCGCCAGCGATGATGTCCTCGAACACGATCTCCGTACGGACAGTGACACCCCGCACGCCGGGATGTGCATCCAGATGCTGCACGGTGTTGAGCAGGAAATCCGGGTGCCAGCGGTCGTCGTCGTCGTGGATCACAATGTAGTCCGACTGCGAGGCTCTGATGCCCGCGTTGGACGCCGCCTCCATGCCGGCACTGTGTAGGTGGTGAATGACCATAAGCCTGCCGGCGGGAAGGTGCGCGTAGGCGCCGGCAATGGCATCCACCGGTGCCGGATCCCCGCCGTCATTGACCACCACTACGGTCAAGTCCGCGAAGGTTTGGTCAAAGATGTCCGCCAGCGCCCGGGCCAGCAGCACGGAACGGTTCTTCGTGCGCACGACGACGGCGACGCGCGCGTTCGCGCTCATGCGGCTCCACCGGTGAGACGGCGGATGTGAGCCGCCGTCCGGCTCAGGGCCATGGTGGTTCGATAGGATCTGGACCCCAAGAGGTGGGCACGTTCCTGCTCCGCCGCGCCCAGCTGCCGCCGCAGTTCATCTCGCTCGCTGCGGACGTCATCTCCTTCAGTCCAGGCCGATGCCACGGTGGAACTGATGCTTCGGAACCACGGCCTCAGCCAGGCCGCATCCCGCGCCCAGTGCGAATCCGTCCTGACGATGGGAACGTCCGACAACCCGATTCCCTGGAGTGGCCCCCTTTCGGCGGGCTCCCTTCCGCTGAGGCAATTCGCCGCCGCGTCCCACCAGGTGCTGAACTCGTTCTTCCGCAGCTGCGTCAGCCCTTCCAGATTCGAGCGGATCTCTCGCCGCCGCTGCCACGCCTCGTTCGTCGCAGCAGCAAATCCCCCCGAGGCCAGAGACGGGAGCGGCAGGGCAAACGCTGCCAGGCCCCACTGACCCATGGCGCCATGCAGGCGCACGTCCGAGTACACATCCAGACTCAGGCTGACCACCGGCACGCCAGCTGCCAGGGCGAAAACGGCTGGATGGTAACGGTTGGTAAGAACCAGCTCCGCCCGCCGGGTTATTTCCGCCACCTTCCGCGCCGCCAGCACGGGGGCTGCCCGCAACCGGCCGCTGCGCGAGTGGGCCAACACCACGCGGTGCGATTCCAGATCGCCGTCCCGGCCGTCGAGCCGCTGGCTTCCGACGTGCGGGATCAGCAGAATGTCCATCTGCGCCTTCTGGGCCAGGTCGTCCAGGACACCGGCGAGCTGTGCCAAGGTGCGGGTTTCGTCCCGCCAGGCTTCCGGTCCCAGGGTGGCGGCGATAAAAGGTTTCCTGATCAGTTCCCGTGTCTCCGCCGGCAGTTCGGTCCCGTTATCCGTCGTCTCAGGTTCCTCGGCCAGGAACGTGGCGTCATCGAGGACTTTGACCAACTTGTCGGTTCCAAATCCCAACTCGCAGCCGATGCGGAATGACGTTGGCTCCCGTGCCCCAATCAGCGACGCGTGCTCCATCATCGTATGCAGCACCTGCCGGTCGTAGCCGGTCAGTTCGGGCCCGAAGGTCTGGCCCGCAATCACCACCGGCTTTGCGTTGGCGTGCGCTATCAGCGCCATCGCGCACCGTTCATAAAGCAGCCAGCCGTACAGCGAATTCATATTGCCGCCGCCCGCGATCAGAACGCCGTCACTCCCGCGCACCGCATCGATGACCGTCCACACGCTGTCGGTTGCGGGCAGGGCATCTTTGTCTCCCGCAGCGGCGCGGCGAACCAGGTTCAGATGATGCCGGCGCTGAGCAGGTGGCCAAGGAAACCGCAGGGCGGGAATCGCCGTGCGGCCGTGCAGCGCATGAGTCTGGTCCGGGTTCCGCGATGGCAGCACAATTTCGGCACCCGTCCGTTTGGACAATTCATCGGCAGCGGCCAGGGCCATGGCCTCATCGCCTACGTGGTACGCGTCTTGGCCAACGTCGCCCACAACAACAAACTTCACCTGGATTAGTCCTCCCCCGCCAGCCTGGCTTCGGCCGGTCTTGTGCCCTCGGCGGGGTCCGGCGTCCGCCACACCCGCGCCAACAGCCTATCGCGATTGGCGGCGGGAGCGGGCGTCCTTCGTGCTCGGAACGGTCCGCTTTACTTGGACCGGTTGGCCAGTTCCGCCTCCCAGGCTGAGGTCACAATGTCCTCCAGGTTCCGCTTCGCCTGCCAGCCGAGCGCGTGCTGAATCCTGGCCACGTCCGCGATCAGTTGCGGCGGGTCACCGGGCCTTCTGTCCGCGATCTCGGCGTCCACCGTTCGGCCGGAGACCCTTCGAAGCATCTCCAGCACCTCCAGCACCGATGCCCCGGCGCCTGTTCCCACGTTGAGGACGCTCTCCAGCGGCCCGGAGCCCGCGGTGGAGTCGAGGGCGGCCAGGTGGGCATCAGCCAGGTCCGAGATGTGGACGTAGTCCCGGATGCATGTTCCGTCCGGGGTGTCATAGTCGCTGCCGAACACCACGGGGCTGCGCCCGGCGAGGATTTGGCCGATGGCGATGGGCACCAGATTCAGGGCTGCGGGATCGGCCAGATCGGCGGAGGCGGCTCCGGCCACGTTGAAGTATCGAAGATTGACCGCCCGGAGCCCCCATGCCTTGGCGCAGGCGGCCGTCATCCACTCCCCGATCAGTTTCGTCTCGCCGTAGGGGTTGATCGGCCGACAGGGTGTGGACTCGTCCACTATCGTCACCTCCGGAACGCCGTACGCGGCAGCGGACGAAGAGAAAACCAGCCGGCGCACTCCGGTCCGTTCCATCGCAGCCAGCAGCGCCGTCGTCGAGCCGACGTTGGTCCGGTAGTACAGCAGCGGATCGGCCACCGACTCGCCTACCTGCTTCAGCGCCGCCAGATGGATGACGGAATCCACCGAGTTTTCTTGGATCAAGCCCTCCAGCCGATCCTGTGCCTGGGGCGCAGCGAGGTCCAGGCCCACCATCTGGGCACCTGCCACGCGTTCCGCCCGGCCGGTGGACAGATTGTCCACCACTACGACACTTTCGCCTCTTTCGAGGAGCAGTCGGACAACGTGGGCGCCGATATAGCCGGCTCCACCGGTAACCAGAACAGTCATGGAACAACCATATCCGGCCGCCATGAGCCCAAACGACCAGCAAACTTCAAATATTCATCCGGCAGTTCCCCGTCCGACGACGGGAAGTCCGCCGCTGCGGGCGAACCCACCGAAGCGGCGGCTAGTAGGATGAACTGCGGCCCAAGGCGGCTTCGGCCCCTCAGGCCGACGTGCCGGTGGGCCCGAGGACATGCATCACGACGTTTGGAAAGATAGGCGGAACTCGGTGCCCCAGTTGTTCAGGCGAACTGATGTCTCCGCTCAGAACTCTGTGAGCCTGAAGGCGAGATGGATCATGGGGTTGCTGGGCAGCGCCTCGCAGGGCGGAGTCCGTTTTCTTTACAGTGTCCTGATCGGCCGTATCCTGGGTCTCGCCGTTTTGAACACCGTCAATTCCGCCATTTCGGTGGCGCTGCTGTTGAGCCTGCTGTGGCCGACGTCGTCCGGCCAGGCCGCTACGAGGTTTGTCGCGCAGATGCGCGGTGCGGGCAGGCCCGATCAGGCCTCGGCGGTCGCCAACTATTTGGGGCGCCGAATGCTGGGCACAGCGGTGGTGCTGGCGCTCGCAGCGGTGGGGTTTTGTCTGGGCATCCTGCACACGGATCTGTGGACGGCCCTCTGCACGGGGCTGCTGCTGTTGGGCTACGCGGGGTGGTCCTTTGCCCGGGGTGTCCAGTACGGCGCCAACCAGATTGCCCGGGCGGCCGCCTGGGATATTGCCGGCTCCGTTTTCTCGGTTGGCATGCTCCTGCTGGTCCTGCTCCTGCGTTGGGAACCCGTGGTGCTGTTGCCGTTGGCTCTGGGCTACGGGATTTATGCCATTATTTGTTGGCCCAAGCCGTCCGCCGTACCGGTGGATCAGACCCTTGTCGGCGACATGAACCGATTCGTTGGCTATGGAGTGCTGGGCACACTTTCCAGCACCGGGCTGCTCCAGCTATCCATGATTGCCGCACACCTTGCCGGCAGCGCCATTCAGGCGGGGCTTTATGCGACGGCGCTCAGTCTTGCCACGCCGGCAACGATGTTGGCACGGACGCTCAGCCAAGTTATTTTTCCGATCATGGCCGAAGCCGGCGGCCGCGGTGACGCACGGGGCTTGCGGGGGCAAACCGATACCATGACCCGAGGGCTGATCGTGGTCATGGTGCCCATTTTTGGTGCATTGTCCTTAGCCAGCGACGCCGTACTCTACATCTGTTATGGCGAACGATTCCTGGGTGCACGCTACCTGCTTCCCATCCTGCTGATGGCCGTGATGTTCACCACCATGCCGATCGCTTCGGTGAACCGGCTTAATTCGGTCGGCGTCAAGGGCGCCCGGTTTGTCAGCGGAACGGCGGCCGCAGGCCTGCTCCTGTCGGTGGCGCTCTGGCTGATCCTCATCCCTGGGCTGGGCGTGATGGGCATCGCCGTTGGGTATCTTGTCTCGAGTGCAGCCGTTGCCGCCGTCCTTATAGGTTTGAGCTGGCGGCTCGACAAGCAATCGTGGTCGGGCCTCTTCCTGCGGCTTTTCGCCGGCCTGTGCCTGCTTACGGCAGGCCTTTGGTACCTTTTCACAGCAAGTCCTCCGCCCTGGCTGGGCGTCGCGCTCGCCCTTGTTTTCCTCCTGCTGTGGGCCGGCATCAATTGGCGGGACGTCCGCGGCCTGAAAACCAGGTCCCGAGGCACGGCCCCGGCGGAAGAAACGAAGGCCTAGTTCTTCTGCCGCCCCTGTGCGACTTCGTCGTAATGCCGGCCAAGTTCTTCGCAGCTGAGCGCCAGGCTGCGTTCCCGCAGCACGAAGCTTCGGGCCGCGCCGCTCATCGACATTTGGTCACGGTCGGAAAGATTCAGAGCTTCTTCTACTCTGCCCCGCAGGGCCGGAACATCCCCCTCGGGGACAAGTCCGCCGCTGACCGGATCCACCATCTCCCCTGTTCCACCACTTTGGTAGGCCACGACCGGCGTACCGCACGCCTGGGCTTCCAACAGAACGAGACCCGCCGCCTCACGGGCACCCCGATACTCTTGGCTCGGTGCCACCAGAACCGTGGCTCGGCGCATCCAGTTACGCACCGAAACCCGATCAAGCTGACTGAGCAGACTGATGTGCGTACTTCCTTCAATTTCCTTCCGTACGACGCTCTCAAGGGGTCCCGAGCCGATGACAACCAGCTCGTGTTCGACGCGTTTTACCAGTTGCTTTGATGCCTGCACGAGGTCAAGGATTCCCTTTTGCTGATTAATTGACCCGACGAACAGGATTCGAGGCGGTCCATCGCTTGGGGCAGAATCATCGGTCTCACCTTCCGGCCCCGGCTCGAAAAACTCCGTATCAATCCCCTGGTAGTGCACCTGGATTTTTTTTGCCGGAAATCCCGCAACCACGGCAAGGTCAGCCAGGTATGTGCTGACAGCCAATATTCTGCTGCTCTGCTCCTGGGCCAGCCTGATGTTTCTGTGGTGCCACCGAGCCATTGCGGTTGCCGCCGGCCGCCCGGCAACGACGACATCCGAGCCGTGGATGGTCGTAAGTAGGGGAAAACCCCTACCCTTAGACGCGCGAACGGCGGGCCAGGACCAAGTGGCGAAGTGCTGATGAATGATGTCCGGCTGGAACCGCGCAATCGCAGCCGACATCACGGGCATAAAAAGCGGAATAAACTTCTCCCGGTCGGTGAAATTAGCCTTCCGGAAAGGAACAAAGTCCTGTACCGGCACGCCAAGGTCGGAATCCGCGAGTTTCGCCGCCAGCGTGAAGAACCTGAATTCGTGCTCGTCGCACATTTGCCGGGCATGATTGATGGCGAAATAGGTGGGCGGCACCAACAAAGTACTTTTAGTCAGAGCAACCTTCATAACTTCTCCTTTGCCAACGGCAGTTTGGTACGAGCCCATCCTCAGACAGCGATGGAGGACGCGAAGACAGGCGTCCCGTCGGGTGGTTTCAACGCCGAGCCCGCGCAGGTTGCAGTCTGCCCAAGCATATGATGGCCTGCTGCGATGCATCGGCCACGTCAACAGGTCCTCACCCGCAGGTGGAGGCTTCACCTCCTGTAAATCTCCACTAGGCTGGCTCCATGGGGGTTTTCGTTTCCGTCTGCCGGACCTTATTCTGTCGACGCCGGGCGCAAAGACGTCTGATTGCCAACCTCCAGTCCTCCAGAAAGTATGCGTATGAAGCCGAAAATTCTTTGCATCTCCTTTTCGGACATCCGGGCCGACTCCAGAGTGCTGCGGCAGCTGGCTGTCCTTTCCGAGTTCGGTGAAGTAACCACGCTCAGTTACGGTGACAAGCCGGCGGGTTCGAGTGAACACCTGGAAATAGATTCCTCCCTGCCGTCATTGCCGCAAACGATCCCGGGAGTTCTAGCCTTGGGATTGCACCAATACAAGTCCGTGGTGCTAAAGGCACCAGCTGTTCGTGAGGCCGCCAAGTTAGCTGCCGACCGGCATTTTGATCTGATTGTCGCCAACGAGGCCAGGGCACTCCCCGTGGCGCACTTCCTCTCCCAGCAAATTCCGGGCGGGGCTCCGGTATGGGGCGACCTGCATGAATGGGCCCCCGAAGAGCGCGTGCATGTACGGTCTTGGCGGCTTCTTATTAAACCCTTCATGACTTATGTCTGCCGTACATACCTTCCGCAGACTCAGGCCATTACCGCCGTCAATGAATCAATTGCACAGCTTTATCGGGAGCAATTCGGCTGCACCGTCGAAGTGGTCCGCAATGCCGGTGCTTATCAGGACCTCGCGCCAAGCTCCCTAAAGGAGGGCGCGATACGTTTGGCGCACAGCGGCGCCGCCGTTCCCGGGCGCAATCTTGAGGGAATGATTCAAGCAGTCCTCGAACTGGGCAGTCAATACACGCTGGACCTCTACCTCGTCAGGGCCCGTGACGGTGGCAAATATTGGGACCATCTGAAGGAGCTGGCCCGAAGTTCGGACCAGATCGTCTTCCACGACGCCGTTCCCCCACTGGAATTGTCCGCCACCCTGAACCAGTATGACCTGGGGATTTTTAGCTTGCCCCCGTTGACAACCAACCACAAATTCATGCTGCCGAACAAGTTTTTCGACTTCGTGCAGGCTCGTTTGGGCTTGGTATTCAGCCCCTCCCCCGAAACCTCCCGGCTGATACAGCAGTACGGCCTCGGTGTCATCACCGAGGACTTCTCTCCCGGAGCGTTGGCCAACGCCATCAAGTCCCTGTCCGTGGAGCGGATCCGTGAACTCAAAAACAATGCCCACTTGGCCGCCCAGGCGCTCAGCTCCGACGAAGACGAAGCAGTGGAGCGCAAGGTCATCAGCGGCCTGCTCGCGCCGCTTGGCTGATAAGGCCCCGGACTTCGGGCAAACGCGTTCCACCTACTCCGTGCACATTCCGGCAGGATGGACACAGAAGTTGCTAACGGACCAGGTCCAGCGGTCGATAGTTGGGGACAAGCACGGGAATGTGCCGTTTGATTTAACTTTTAGGAAGTTTTCACACCAGCAACATTGTTAACTTTTGCAACTCTAATGATATTGTAGGCGCACTCGCTAGTACCCTCACGTAGTCTCGCCTGAGGATACACGGTGCGGGAATCCCGATTAATTCCTTCCAAGCTACGTCTGCGCTGCCATAACGGCTGCCCAGCGGGGGTAACCATGAATGCACCTCGAAAGAGCGCTCAGGTCTCTTTTGTTCTTAATCCATGGCGCCGTTGCGCCGTATTCGCAATTGCCGGAGCCGTCAGTACCGTGCTGATGCTCGGAGCGGCTCCGTCGCCGGCGTGGGCAACAGCCGATGGGACGGCCACCTCAACAGCGGCACCCACCGACCCAAATAGCATGCCTGCCACCCCAGCACCGGCACCTACGGCCTCAACCACCGCACCTGCCACGCCAACAGCGGCACCCACCGCCCCCTCGGGTTCGCGCGAGGCAAGTCAAAGCCCCTCGCCACGGCCAGCAGTTGTTCAGATGCCCAGCTACCGCTCCGATGTCAGCGCACTGAAGCCTGCGAATGCCGGCGCCACGATCGGTCAAAGCCTGAGGCCGAAGTCCAGCAAGATTTCGGCTGGTCCCATGAGCCAACGCCCCAGTACGTCCACGCCCTCGGTGGCTGAGCGCCCGGATGGAACGAGCGGGCTGCCTTTGGGCCTGGACGTTAGTGGCTGGCAGCAGAACGTCGACTGGACCTCGGTCCGCACCAACGGCGGTCAGTTTGCCTTCATAAAGGCTGCTGAGGGTCCATGGAAGCTTAACGACTACTTCGCCCAGCAGTACAACGGTGCCGCAGCAGCCGGACTTGTTCGCGGCGCGTACACCTTCGCCCGGCCCAATCTGTCCTCCGGAGCTAACCAGGCGGCTGTTCTGGTCAGCAGTGGCCGCGGGTGGTCAGCGGATGGACGGACACTTCCGGGGGTTCTGGATCTCGAACAGAACACCCTGGACGGTACAGGCCCGTGCTACGGGCTATCCCCCGCGCAATTGGTGCAATGGACCAAGGATTTCACCCGCACCTACAAGTCGCTGACGGGCCGCGATGCCATCATCTATTCGGCCTACTACTTCTGGAACAGCTGTATGGGTGGAACCACGAGTTTCAGCCAGGCCAATCCGCTGTGGATAGCTGCCTACGGGGCCAGCCTCGATAACCTCCTGATGCCCGGGGGGTGGCCGGTGTTCAGCGTGTGGCAGTATGCCGACAGTGGAACATTTCCGGGGGACCAGAACGTGTTCAATGGTTCATATGCCCAGCTCCTAAGATTCGTTTCGCCCACCACAACAGCCGTACCGCCGGTCGCCACTGCCCCTCCGGCCAGCTCACCACCGCCCGTTGCGCCACCAATCGTTGCGCCACCAATCGTCATCCCGACGACTAGCACGAACAAAGTCACACCCGTGGGTGATTTCAACGCCGATGGCCGCAACGACATGCTGTCGGTCCACCCGGATGGGACTCTGTGGTTTGCCGGCGGCAATGGCCAGGGCGGCTATTCCGCCGAGCGCCGAATCGGCACAGGCTGGAATATCTACGCCAAGATCGCCGGAACAGGAGATTTCAATGGCGACGGCAAGAACGATGTCCTGGCCATCCGATTGGACGGTTCCCTGTGGTTTTACGCCGGCACCGGCGCAGTGGACAGCGACAATGAGGGCTACCGCTCCGCCGTTCAAATCGGCACGTCCGGCTGGAACCAATTCCGCCAGGTTACGGCTGTCAGGGATTTCAACGGTGACGGCAAGAACGACCTGGTGGCGACGAAGCCCGATGGAACCTTGTGGTTCTACGCAGGTACCGGTGTGGTCTCAGCGAACAGCAGTGGATACCGCCCCGCTGTCCGGATAGGAAATTCAGGTTGGGACGCATACTCAACTCTCATCGGGACCGGGGACTTCAACAAAGACGGCAAGAACGATCTCGCCGCGACGCGACCAGATGGCTCCCTCTGGTTCTATGCGGGTACCGGGCGCGTGACCACCGCGAGCAGCGGCTATAAACCGGCTGTCAAGATCGGCAACTCGGGGTGGAACGGCTTTAGTGATGTTTTTGGTTCCGGCGACATGAACGGCGACGG
The DNA here is from genome assembly GCF_026932795.1 of Paenarthrobacter sp. Z7-10. Classification (GTDB taxonomy): domain Bacteria; phylum Actinomycetota; class Actinomycetes; order Actinomycetales; family Micrococcaceae; genus Arthrobacter_M. The sequence goes on from NZ_JADPVH010000038.1 coordinate 39,013, forward strand.
AAATGCAGACATCATGGCGCGCCGTGCGGACTCCTCGCTGTGGTTCTACGCTGGAACCGGGATGGCCAACCTGGGCTATCAGCCTCCCCGGAAAGTTGGAAATTCGGGTTGGACGGCTTTCAAGCAGGTCATTCCGACCGGAGATTTCAATTCGGATAACCGGCCTGATCTGGTCGCCGTACGCCCCGATGGCACCCTTTGGTTCTACGCCGGTAACGGCGACGGCGGCTACCGGACGGCGCTGAGGATCGGTTCAGGTTGGAACGCGTACGCCAACATCATTGGCGCCAGGGATTTCAACAGCGACGGCCGCAACGACCTGATCGCCGTGCGTGCGGACGGCTCACTATGGTTTTACGCAGGAACCGGCTCTGTTTCCGCATCCAATGAAGGCTACGCAAGGGCCCGGAAGATCGGCTCCGGCTGGAACATCTACACCAGCGTCATTGGAATCAGCGATTTCAATGGCGACGGCCGCAACGACTTGGCCGGCGTGCGTGCAGATGGTTCGCTGTGGTTCTACGCCGGCACCGGCAGGGTCGATTCCTCCTCTGAGGGCTATGCCCGCGGCCTCAAGATCGGATCTTCCGGCTGGAACTCCTTTAGTTCCATTTCTGCTGTTGGCGACTTCAACGGCGACCGCCGGAACGATTGGGTTGCTGCCCGGACGGACGGTTCGCTGTGGTTCTACGCCGGTACAGGGCTAGTCTCCGCCCGCAGTGAAGGCTACAGCGGAGGCAAACGTTTCGGCGATGGATGGAACACTCCACCGGCCGTACTGGGTATCGGAGACGCCAACGCCGACGGAAAGACGGATCTGGCGCAGATCAAGTCGGACGGAAGTCTCTGGTTCTACCCGGGGACGAACATGCACGACGACGGCTATGGACCCAGTACCCGCAGCGGTTCCTTGTCCTAGATGAATAATTCCAAGGGTCAGTGATCGTAGGCGGTCATGGAGCGACGCACAGCTTGGCCGATCCGATCGTTGTGCCAGATCGCTGCGGTCAGGGCCAGCAGGCGTTGGACGACGCGGGCGGTGACGCCGGCGGGTGTCCGCCC
>NZ_JADPVH010000039.1 GCF_026932795.1 Paenarthrobacter sp. Z7-10
ACGTTTCTTTGGATTGAAGGCTATTACAACACACGTCGCCGCCATTCAACGCTCGGCTATTTGACGCCAGCCGAAATTGAGTTAGGCTATAAATCTATTCACGAACTCGCGGCATAATCCCGAGTCCACAAAAACGGGAACACTCCACTCGGCCGTTCCAGGTCGAGGCAAGTCCCCGCCCGGAACTACTCCGACAGCGGCCAGCTGCCAGAGGCGACCTGCTATGGCCGGCGGGGATCCGCACGCTTGGGACCGTCCTGGTCTTCCACACGCCGGCCCGTGCTTTCCACACCGCCATTGTCGCGGTCGTTGTCATCGTTGATGGATGGATTCAGGCGTCCGGCGCCGTCGTCGTTGTCATCGTTGATGGGTCGGTTCACGCGTGCCGCACCGTCGTCGTCGTCGTTGATGGATCGATTCGTGCGCCCGGTGCCATTCCGCCCATCCATATCCGCGGGCGGGCTGGCATCCCCCGCCTGCGCGCGGCGTCGGCCGGCGGAATCCACGTCCGGATCCAGCCTGTCTGCCTCCCGCATGCGGTCATCGGTGCGCGACCGAACAGTTTGAGCGTCCTCCTGACGGCTGCCCGCCTCACGCCGCAGACGCTGGGCGTCCACTTCCGCCTGCTTCGCGTCGGCATCCGCCCGGGCCGCCTTCGCCTCGCTGTCCCGGGCCCCGATCTCCTCTTCCTCGGCGCTCTGCCGCAGTTCGCCGGCCCGCCGCCGGTTGGACTCCACCTTCCGCTTCCGGCCAAAGAAGATCAGCAGGCCAATAATGATGAGCACAACGACGACGACGACGATAATCCAGATCAATGCGGTTGTATCCATTGGAACCGGCCTCTTTTCCTTAGACCACGACAGTGGTACCACCAGTAAACCGCAGAAGCCACACCGATACTATGGGGCCAGCTGGTTGGTTGACCTTGAATACGCGTCATGCAATGGATGGGATGGCACGGGTCGTACGCAACGACCTGCCGTCCGCTGTCAGCAGTGTTCAAGAATCGGTATGAACGGCTGTTCACAGCTAAGGGAACCGGTACGCTGAGTGGCTTCGTAGCGGATCAGTGCCCGGGTGGCCCTTCCGTTCGTCAATAATCCACTGCGGAACGCGCCGGTCCAAACGGCAAAAAGAAATCCACCGGAGCTCGCGGTTTCCCTTGAGTTCCGGTGGATTTTTGGTGGAGCTGAGGGGATTCGAACCCCTGACCCCCTGCATGCCATGCAGGTGCGCTACCAGCTGCGCCACAGCCCCAAACTATCTTCAAACTATGCTGCCAAAACCTTGGTTTCCCGCCGTTCCGAGGCAACTTGTCAATCTTAGAACAGGGATTCCCAGTTGCCAAATCGGCTGGCTCCAGGCCGGTGATCCGCGGATTTCAACGATTGAAAGACCCGATGCCGGGCGCGGGGGCCGGGAAGCTCAGCCTTCCTGCACGGTGGCTGGCTCGGGTAAAGTGCCGGCGTTGTGCTCCGTCAACTTCCAGCGTATCTGCGTCGCCGCAGCTGCATCAGCAGGCCGGCCGACGTCCCCGGCCCCGATGTCTGTCACTTCGACTCCAACGGCATGGATCAACTGCCCGGGGGCCGTCTCCTCGAACGCCAACTCTTCCACGACGGACCAGTTGCAATTGGCGAGGCCCGAAAGTGCCTGCCAGTTCTGGTACGGCAACCCAAGCAGGCGGGCTATGCCTACTCGTGCCGAACCGCCATGTGTAGCCAGCACAAGTGTTCCATCCGACGGGAGCGTTGACAGGGAGTCCAGGACCGCTGCCCGCATGCGTTCGCCTACCTCCACCCTGGTCTCTCCACCGCCCGCGCGCACCAAGGCGTCGTCCTGGCGCCAGCGCAACATGTCCCCTGGATAGCGTTGACCGATCTCCTCGAAGGTCAAACCTTCCCAGGACCCCGCGAACGTTTCCCGAAGGCGCTGATCCGTGTCCACCTGCAAGCCCGTCAGGTTGGCTAAGGCAGTGGCGGTGTCCCGGGCGCGGGCAAGGTCAGAGGAGAGAATCCGGGTAGGACCCACGGCGGCCAGCAGAGCGGCGGATTTGTCCGCCTGGGCCCGGCCGGTGTCATCGAGGTCAATGTCCGTTTGGCCTTGAAATCGGCCTGCAGCGTTCCAGCTGGTCCGCCCGTGCCGCCAAAAAATGATCCGCCGCCGCCCGACCGGAGGTCCGGCCAGGACGGAGGCAAAGGCTGAAGCGCTCACTGCTCCGGAGATGCCGGCTGTTCGCCCTGTTTGGCCGACGCGTCCACTTCATCAAGCTGAAGGTCAATGACCGGGCAGTCATTCCAGAGCCGTTCCAGGGCGTAGAAAACGCGGTCTTCCTCATGCTGAACGTGGATCACGACTTCGACGTAATCCAGCAGTACCCAGCGGCCTTCCGAACGACCCTCCCGCCGGACGGGCCGCAGGTTCGTTTTATGCAGTTCCTCTTCGATGCCGTCGACAATGGCGTTCACCTGCCGTTCGCTCGGAGCCGAGGCCACCAGGAAGATGTCGGTGATAGCCAGCCGGTCGCTGACATCGAGGGCAATAATGTCCTGGGCGATCTTTGCAGAGGCTGCGCGGGCAGCCGCGCGGGCGATCGCGATGGATGTTTCTGTAGCTGTCACTGGTTTCCTTCGTCGTTGGATGGCATGGCCTAATGAACCATTTCCGTAATAATCAAGGTCAGCCCTGCGATCAGAGCCAAAACGCCGACGACCACAACTCCCCATTGGATCGCCCGGCTTCGGCGCACGCGGCCCAACCCGGCTGTGACTGCGTCCAGGGGCTCCAGCCCGTGGGCACTTTCGGCCGCAAGGGGCGGCATCTCGCTGTCCTTTTCGGTGCTGAGCGCTGGTTGCGGGACCACGGGGATGTGCGAGGTGGTGGGCTGTCGTGGGACCGGCCGGTCAATCCCGGGAATGTGGATGAATGCCGGCGGAGTGAGCATCGCGAGGTTGTGTGCGGCGGCGGGGTCACTGGCCGGAGCCGTGTTGGCGCTCGGGTCGGCCGCGGTCGCCGCAGGAATCGGCGCCTGCCGATTCAGGACGGCCGCCCGTGCCGCCAAGGCCTGCTGCTGGGCCAGTACTTCAGGGTCCACCATCAGCGGATTCTCGTTGGGGACATCGGGAAGACTGGAAATCTGGTCCCGCGCGCTGGCGAGGAAGTCGGCGCGGGCGCCGCTGTCGTTATTGGCGCCGCTGTCGTTATTGGCGCCGCTGTCGTTATTGGCGCCGCGGGCGGACAAATCCAGCCGCGAGACACCCGGAGCGCTGGCCGTTCCAGTGCCGGTCGGCAGCAGTGCCCGGCGCGGGGCGCTGGCGGGCGCGGCAGTGCCGGGGGCGTCCACTGGCCGGTCGGTGGCCCGGCGGCGGCCGCTCACTGCTTCTTCATTGCTCATCTGGTGCTCATTCGGTACTGAAACTTACTTCTTCGCCGGCTCCACCCGGAGCGGGCTGCGGCTGCACGTACAGGCGGTACTTGGCGATGTACTGCACCACCCCGTCCGGGACGAGGTACCAGACCGGATTGTGCTCTTGCACGCGGTCACGGCAATCCGTGGACGAAATGGACATCGCCGGGACTTCCAACAAACTTACGTCGGAGCGGCCCATGCCGTCGAGCACATGGCCGGGGCGCGTCACGCCGACGAAATGCGCCAGCGACCACAGCTCATCGTTGTCCTTCCATGACATGATCTGCGCCATGGCATCCGCGCCGGTGATGAAGTACAGGTCGGCTTCAGGACGCATCCGGCGCAAATCGCGCAGTGTGTCGATGGTGAAGGTCGGACCGGGGCGGTCGATGTCCACTCTGCTGACGGTAAACCGCGGGTTGGAGGCGGTAGCGATCACTGTCATGAGGTAGCGGTGCTCAGCGGCGCTGACCTCCCGTTGGGACTTTTGCCACGGCTCGCCGGTGGGAACAAAGACCACCTCGTCGAGATCAAAGACGGCTGCCACTTCACTGGCGGCCACCAAGTGGCCATGGTGTATCGGGTCAAAGGTGCCGCCCATGACACCCAGCCGGAACCGGCGGGCGCCGGGATGCCGGCCCTGCGGCAGGTGCTGCGCCGCCCTCGAAACGACGGGTGCCTCAGGAATGGGAAATCTCTTCAGCCTGGCCGTGGTCATGCTTGTTGGTGTGCTGGCGGTGCGGATCGGCGCTTTCATCCACGGGCTCGTGCCGGTTTCCCATATTGCTGAATGACATACAGACAAACATCAGCACCAACAGGATGCCGAAGATGACCACGCCGAACATCCACCAAGGCATGAACAACGGCGCCTTTTCTTCGGTTTCAGCGGCGATGATGGCGGCGCCGGCAAGCTGGGTCAGCATGGTTTTCCCCTAAGTCCTCAGATGAGCGTCGTATCAGAAGCGCACCGATGGTTATCAGTTGTGGATTCGCTCTAATGCTACGCGAAACCGGACTGTACTGGCGCGCCAGCCGCGCCGCTCAGCCGCGGATGTGCCCGTCACCGCGTACGATCCACTTGGTGGTGGTCAGTTCCTGCAGGCCCATCGGTCCGCGGGCATGCAGTTTCTGGGTCGAAATCCCCACTTCCGCCCCCAGTCCCATCTCGCCGCCGTCGGTGAAACGGGTAGAGGCATTCACCATCACGGCGGCCGAGTCCACCTCCGCGATAAAGCGCTCCGCATTGGCCAGGTCGTTGGTCACGATCGCTTCGGTGTGACCGGTGCTCCAACGCCGGATGTGCGCCATCGCCTCATCCAAGGAGTCGACGACGGCGACGGCGAGGTCCAGGTCCATGTATTCCCGTCCCCAGTCCTCCTCGGTGGCGCTCTGGGCCGCAATGCCCGCCGGCAATGCCGCCATGGCGCGGTCGTCCAGATGCAGCCGCACGTTGGCGGCATCGAGGGCGGCGAGGACGCCGGGAAGCACCCCGGAGCCGGAATGAACCAGCAGGGTCTCCACCGTGTTGCAGACGCTGGGGCGCTGGGTCTTGGCATTGAGCACTATCTCTTCGGCCATCCGCGCATCCGCGCTGCGGTCCAGGAAGATGTGCACGTTGCCCTCGCCCGTTTCGATGACGGGCACGCTTGAGTTGTTCAGCACCGTCTGAATGAGCTCACGGCCGCCGCGGGGAATCAGCAGGTCAACGTGGCCGCGGGCGCGCATCAGGGCGTCCGCTCCGGCCCGGCCATATTCGTCCACGCTTTGTACGGCATCCGGGGGCAGCGAGACGGCTGCCAAGGCTGAACGCAGCACCTGCACCAATGCCTGGTTGGTCTGCGCTGCCGCAGTGCCACCGCGCAGGATCACGGCGTTGCCGCTCTTGAGTGCCAGCGAGGCAATGTCGACGCCGACGTTGGGTCGCGCTTCGTAGATGGCGGCCACCACGCCGATGGGCACGTGGACCTGGCGCAGCCGCAATCCGTTCGGCAACGTCTGTCCGCGCACCACCTGCCCCACGGGGTCCGGCTGGGCCACCAGGTTCTCCAGCGCCTGCGCCAGCGAACGGATCCGCGGCTCGGTCAACGTTAGCCGGTCCAGCAGCGCGGTACTCGTTCCCGACGCGCGGGCCGCCGCCAGGTCAAGGGCATTGGCAGCCAGCACGTCATCGCGCGCCGCCAGCAGGGCGGCCGCGATCGCCTCCAACGCGGCGTCTTTCTCCGCCCGCGTTGCGCGGGCCATATGCCTGGATGCCAGCCGGGCCCGGTCAGTGATGCCGCGTACGGCAGCCGCCACGTCACTTCGGGAGGCGGAATCCCGCTGCACAGCCAGCTCAGTCATGAAGCAAGCTTAGGTCAATTCCGCCCTAAACGAGCACCAGATCATCGACATGAACGACTTCGCGTTCATACTCGCGGCCCAATGCTCCGGCCAGTTCCTTAGTCCCGCGTCCGAGCATTTGAGGCAGTTCCGCCGCGGCATATCCGACCAGCCCGCGGGCGATGACTCCGCCGTGCGGATCGGTCAGTTCCACCGCGTCCCCCGCCTCGAAGCTGCCCGCAACGGCCGTGATGCCCGCCGGCAGCAGCGACCGGTGCCGCTCCCGGATTGCCGTCACCGCGCCGTCGTCGAGCGTCAGAGATCCGTGGATATCCGCCAGGTGGGCCAGCCAGAGCAGCCGGACCGGACGCCGGACGCCTGTGACGCTGAACCAGGTGCCCACATCCTCGCCCGCCAGCGCTGCCGCAGCCTGCGCCGTGGAGGTTATCAGGGCCGGGATGCCGGTCCCGGCGGCGATGGTTGCCGCCTGCACCTTGGTGGCCATTCCGCCGGTGCCGGTGCCGGCCCGGCCAGTGCTGCCGATGCTTATCCCCTCCAGGTCCTGCGGGCCAGCGATGCCAACGATCCGGCGGGCACCGTCGGCGGGGGGACCGTCATACAGTGCGTCGACGTCGGAGAGCAGCACCAGTGCCTCGGCCTTGGCCAAATGGGCCACCAGAGCCGCCAGCCGGTCGTTGTCGCCGAACCGGATTTCATGCGTGGCCACCGTGTCATTTTCGTTAACAATGGGAACCACGCCAAGCTGCAGCAGCCGTTCCAGGGCTCGATTGGCGTTGCTGTGCTGCGACCGCCGGGTCAGGTCTTCGGCCGTCAACAGGACCTGTCCCACGGTGATTCCGTGCGCCGCAAACGCCTGTGTATACCGCGCCATCAGCAAACCCTGCCCGACGCTGGCTGCGGCCTGCTGGGTGGCAAGGTCCTTTGGCCGCCGGGCCAGTCCCAGGGGTGCCAAGCCAGCCGCGATGGCGCCAGAGGAAACCAGGATGACTTCCGCACCCTGAAGCCGCCGCGCGGCCAGCACATGAACCAGCGAGGTCAGGGCCGTGTCAGAGATGCCGCCAGCGAGCGTAGTCAGAGACGAGGACCCCACCTTGACCACAATGCGGCCGGCCGCGGCCAGCCCGGACCGGTCAAGGGCCTGATTGCGGCCGCGGTGAGGCTTCCCCGCTAATGATCCGGACGCCGTCAGGGACACCGGCCGCTGGGCCGCCGGTGCCGCGCCCGAACGGGACGTTCGGAGCGCGGCCGGAGACAGATCCCGCTCAGGCGTCATCGCCGTCGTCGTCCGTACCAGTGGACTGGGCCAGCTGGCTTTCCCGCAATGGAGCCGCTTTGGTCCGCGGATCCGCCGGTTCGGTCCAGAAGCCGGACTTCCGCTCGGCCTCAAGTTCCACCCGCGTCGCCGCCCGGGCCTCCTTACGCTCGTCCTGCTCTTCGCGTTTCTGTGCGCGGGTGGGGCGATCGCCCATGTCCGCGAAACGGACGTCCGTTCCGCGCGGGGACGCGAGCAGTTCGGCACCACTCATCATGGTTGGCTCCCAATCGAAGACCATGCCGTCGCCCTCGCCGATCACCACTGTCACGCCGGGCGTTGCACCGGCCTTGAACAGGCGATCCTCCACACCGAGCTTAGCCAGCCGGTCCGCGAGGTAGCCGACCGCCTCTTCGTTGTTGAAGTCCGTCTGCATGACCCAGCGCACCGGCTTTTCGCCGAGAATCCTGAACAGTGGTTCGAGGTTCTTCTCCTCGCGGCGGATCTTGAAGCCGCCGTCATTGACCGCGCGGGGCCGCAGCACCGGCGGGGTGATCTTGGGCGGCGCACTGAGAATCTCGGAGCGGGCTGCCTGGACAATTTCCGCCATCGCGAAGCCCAGCTGGCGCAGGCCCTCATGGCTGACGGCCGACACCTCGAAGACCTTGTAGCCGCGGGATTCCAGGTCGCCTCGAACAAATTCGGCCATTTCGCGGCCATCAGAGGTGTCGATCTTATTCAGTGCCACCAGTTTGGGACGCTGGGTCAGGGGCACCACCTCGCCGTCCACACCGGCGTAACTCATGTCCACGGCATACTTGTCCAGTTCCTGCTCAATGATGGCAAGGTCGCTGAGCGGGTCGCGGTCCGCTTCGAGCGCCGCACAGTCAAGCACATGCACCAGTGCGGCGCAGCGCTCCACGTGCCGCAGGAAGTGATGGCCCAAGCCCTTGCCTTCGCTGGCACCCTCTATCAGGCCGGGCACGTCCGCAATGGTGAAACGCACCTCGCCGGCCTGCACGACACCCAGATTGGGAATCAGGGTGGTGAAGGGGTAGTCGGCGATTTTCGGACGTGCGGCGGACATGGCCGCAATCAGCGATGACTTACCAGCCGAGGGAAAGCCGACCAGGGCGATGTCTGCGATGCTCTTTAGTTCCAGGACCACGTCCCGTGCTCCACCGGGGATACCCAGCAGCGCGAAGCCGGGCGCCTTTCGCTTCTGCGAAGACAGAGCGGCATTGCCCAGCCCGCCCTGTCCTCCGGCGGCGGCAACAAATTCCGTGCCTTCGCCCACCAGGTCCGCCAGGACGGTGCCGTCCTTGGCCTTGACTACCGTTCCATCGGGGACTGACAGGATCAGGGTCTCGCCGTTCTTGCCGGCGCGCCAATCACCCATGCCCGGGCCGCCATTGCTGGCGTGCCGGTGCGGCGCATGGTGGTAATCCAGCAGCGTGGTCGTCTGCGCCGACACCCGCAGGATCACTGCGCCGCCGTCGCCGCCATCGCCGCCGTCGGGACCGCCCAAGGGCTTGAACTTTTCGCGTTTTACCGAGACGCAGCCATGACCACCCGACCCGCCGGATACGTGCAATACAACCCGGTCAACAAAGCTGGCCAATGGATTCTCCTCTAGTAAAACAAGCTGTTACCGATTCTAATCGGTAGTTAAAAGCAGGTGGGGCGAGCCAAAGGCTCACCCCACCCGAAGACTGAACGATCAGTTACTGATTACTCAGCAACTCCTGCGCCCACGATGTTCACGACGCGGCGTCCCCGGCGGGTGCCGAATTCCACCGCACCGGCGGCCAGCGCGAACAGGGTGTCGTCCCCACCGCGGCCGACGCTCTCGCCCGGGTGGAAATGGGTTCCGCGCTGACGGACAATGATCTCGCCCGCCTTGACTACCTGACCGCCGAAGCGCTTGACACCCAGGTACTGAGCGTTTGAATCGCGGCCGTTGCGAGTGGAACTCGCACCTTTTTTATGTGCCATTTGATATGCCTACCTTTGCGACTGATGCTCGACGGACGCGTTACGCGATCGAGGTGATCTGGACCTTGGTCAGTTCCTGACGGTGACCCTGGCGCTTCTTGTACCCGGTCTTGTTCTTGAACTTCTGAATGACGATCTTCGGGCCGCGGAGATCTTCGAGGATCTGCGCCGTAACCTTGATTTTGGCCAGGTCCTTCGCGGCGGAGGTGATCTTCTCACCATCAACCAAGAGCAGGGCGGGCAGTTCAAGACTGCTGCCGGCTCCACCGGGCACGCGGTTCAGGGTTACGTAGTCTCCAACGGAAACCTTTTCTTGGCGGCCGCCTGCGCGGACAATCGCGTACACCACTGGGGAACTCACTTCTCTCGACGTTTATGACAAATTTTGCATGCGGATGCGGCAGATAATTGCCAGCGTCCGGACGTGCACCTACACACTATTTTTACACAGCGTGCGTGTCTGCACATTGTGCCTCAACGCCGCGGACCTCTCGAAGGAGTGTTTGCCCTGCATTGGCGTAAGCACCGAAGATCCAGAATACGCTAATTTCCTACCCGGCGGCAAATGCGCTGCCCCCGCCGGTCCAGACGTGATCAGCGCCACTGGGCGGCGCCGTCGGTCTCAACCGCAACATGCATCTCGAGCTTAGCCTCCAATGGCCTGCTGCCCCCGCAACCGGCCTGCGGCGCGCCGGGCGCGGCGAAGAAGTCCAGTTCGAAGCCTGCCGACTCCCGGAAGGCGCGGCGCATACCCTCTCGTTCCCGCGCGGAGGCCGCGCGCGCTGCCGCGTCGGTGAACACGATCGCCTGCCGCGTTGCAGCGGCAAAGGCTGGGTCTGCATAGGTGCCGAGCCAATCCGCGTACGGATGCCGGCCGTCGTCGTGCGAAGACGTGAAGGCCGCATGCAATGCCGCGCCCACGTCGGCATAGATCCAGTAACAGGGCAGCAGGGCGGCGATGGTTTCCGCGTAACCGCCCCGGGCGGCGGTGGCGAGCAGATGGTCCAGATAGGACTTGGTCACCCGGTCCGGCTCGGTTCGGGAAGCGTCAGGCCCGAGCCAACTCCGGTGCAGCTCCGCCTCGACGACCAGGCAATTTTGCGCCGACCCTGCCCAGAAGAGCTGCTCCGCCTCGCTGGGGGCCAGCGCACTGGCGCGTGCCAACACCCGCGAATAGCCGTTGAGGTAGAGCGCATCCTGGCCAAGGTAGTAACGGAAGTGGTCAATGCTCAGCGATCCATCCCCCAGCTGGCGGAGAAAGGGCAGCTCGGCGATCGCGGCGCGGATGCCCGCAATATCCTGCCACAATTCGGCGGAGAAGGCATCCCCCGCCGGCGGACGGTGCGACCACAGCTGATGGAAATGGTTCACTGGGCCGTGGCCTGACCCGACCTCCAATTGGTCGGCCGTAAGCAACGCGCCATGCAGCCAGGATTTCACCCGACGCAGCGCTTCGGGCCAGTCCCCGAGCTGTGCCTGGACCGTGGCCAGACCGGCGGAAAGCGAGCAGCCCGTGCCATGCGTGTGGGCCGTGTCCACGCGCGCCGAATCGACCTGAACCACAGTTCCGCCGCTGCTCACCAGCGCATCCGGGCAGTCCGAACCGGCGAGGTGTCCGCCCTTGACCAGCACCGTGACGCTGGCGCCGGCGGCCAGGCGCTTGCCCTGGCGCAGGGCGCCGTTCCAGTCCTGTGCCGCCGGCTCACCCAGCAGCACACCCAGTTCGGCGAGATTGGGCGTGACCACATCCGCGTACTGCAGCAGGTTCCGCAGCGCCTCCTCGGCGTCGGCATCGAGCAGCCGGTCTCCGGTACTGGCCACCATGACCGGATCGAGTACGACGACGGCGGGTCGGCTCTTGTGCAGCCAAGCGGCCACGGCGCGGATCACCTCGGCGGTGCCAAGCATGCCGATCTTCACGGCGTCGATGATTACGTCATCGCTGACGGCGTCGAGCTGTTCCTTCAGGAAGGCGGCCGGAGGTACATGGACTGACACGACTCCTCTGGTGTTCTGGGCCGTCAGGGCAGCAACGACGGCCATGCCATAGCCTCCGTTGGCCGCGATGCTCTTCAGGTCCGCCTGGATTCCCGCGCCGCCGGATGGATCCGAACCGGCAATGCTCAAGACCCGAGGGACCGGTCTTGGCACAAAACGGGCGGCTGCGGGCTTCCATGTTTCAGCAGGATCAAAGGCAGACAAGGACGACATCCCTTCGCCGGTTCTAACCGGACAGGTTCAACGGGTCTGGATCTCAGCCGGCCAGGTGGCGCGGCACCCCGTGTCACGACCCAGCATACCGAGTTCCGTCCGCTCCCCCGCGCCGGGCACTGACTCGACGGTTCCTGAACGGCTCTCTGACTCGGCGATCCCTGACGCTCGACCCGCCCGCTCCCCTGGCCCATTGCCGAAACCCCGGCACCTGCGCGAAACCCCAGCAACCTGCGCAAGCTTCGCGGGGTTGCTGGGGGTTTCGGCGGCCGGGTGCCGGAGCCTAAGCGGGCGGGTTGCTGGGGTTTCCGCGGCCGGGGGGACTGGCGGTTAGAGCTCCGAGGCCGGGACGCCGACCCCAAGGATCAGGGGCTCTGACGTGGGCTTGACGGCCTTCGAGGACTTGGGCGCCTGCTCCGGCTTGGCCGGGATGACCAGGTGCTCGTGACCACCACGGGGCAGCTCCGGTTCCGCCGCCCGCGGCTGCACTTCATTGGTATTAGCGGCGCCCTGCGGACGGCTGGCCGCCCGGTTGCGGCGCCCGCGCCGGGCCCGCACCTGTGGCTGCCCCTGCGCATCCAAGCCGGAGTGATCCGCCTGGTGCACATCAACGCCGTCGGCCAGCTGATCCAGGGCCTGCGACAGGCCAGCCAGCGTGCGGGAAGGATCGACGGCTGCCTGCACCTCCTGATGCACGGCGCGTGGCAGCTCAATCGACTCTCCGCCAATGGTTAGGACAGCGTTGGACGAACCAGCGGCGGGAACCTGTGCCGCCGTCGTCGGCTCGTCCGCCCGGCCGGCCGACGACGCGGACGCACCGGTTGGCTGATCCGCGGGGATCTGCTGCTGCTGTTGGAAGCGGCTGTCCCGGACGGACTCCGCTCCCGCTTCCGGATGTCCTTCGGAGCGCGCTTCCTCGCTGTGCGGGGCGTGCGTGGCCGCCGCGATGGTTGCCAATGCTGCCCGCGCGGCACTGGCCTTCGCCTGCCGCTCCGCCTCGCTGAGTTCATCGTGGCCGTTGCCGTTGCCAGTGCCGTGCCCCTGACCGTGGCTTTCCGCCGCGGACTGCTCCGCGTTGGACGCAGAACGGCCCCGGTTGCGTTTCTTCTCGCTCCGGGCAGGTCGGCCCGATTCCGGCCGGCTCTGGTCAGCGCGCGGCTGCGGGTGGTGCTGTTCCGCGGCGATCGTGTGCACGCGGCGGTGCTCCACCGGGATCTCATGCGTCACCACACCCCGCCCGGCGCAGGCCTCACACTGCTCGCCGAAGACCTCCAGCAGGCCAGTACCCATCCGTTTGCGCGTCATCTGGATCAGACCCAGCGAGGTGACCTCGGCCACCTGGTGCTTGGTCCGGTCCCGGCCCAGGCACTCCACTAAACGGCGCAGCACCAGGTCGCGGTTGGATTCGAGCACCATGTCGATGAAGTCAATGACGATGATGCCGCCGATGTCGCGCAGCCGGAGCTGGCGGACAACTTCCTCCGCCGCCTCCAGGTTGTTCTTCGTGACGGTTTCCTCGAGGTTGCCGCCGGAGCCGGTGAACTTTCCGGTATTGACGTCGACGACGGTCATGGCTTCGGTCCGGTCGATTACCAGCGAACCACCGGAAGGCAGGAACACCTTGCGCTCCAGCGCCTTGGAGATCTGCTCATCGATCCGGTGCGCGGCAAAAATGTCCTCGTCGTTGGTCCATTTTTCCAGCCGGTCCAGCAGGTCCGGGGCCACATAAGTTACGTAGGCTTCGATGGTGTCCCACGCCTCCTCACCGGAGACAATCAGTTTGCTGAAGTCTTCGTTGAAGACGTCGCGGACCACCTTGATGGTCAGATCGGGCTCACCATAGAGCATTTCCGGGGACAGCACCTTGGTGGAGGTCGTCTGAGCCTGAATGCCCTCCCACTGCGCCCGCAGCCGGTTAATGTCGTGCGTCAGTTCTTCCTCGCTGGCACCCTCGGCCGCCGTGCGGACAATCACTCCGGCATGTTCGGGCAAGTGGTCCTTCAGGATCCGCTTGAGCCGGTTGCGCTCCACGTCGGGCAGCTTGCGCGAAATGCCGGTCATCGACCCGCCCGGCACGTAAACCAGGTAGCGTCCGGGCAGTGAAATCTGGCTCGTCAACCGGGCGCCCTTGTGTCCCACCGGATCCTTGCTGACCTGCACCAGCACGGAGTCTCCGGACTTGAGCGCGTGCTCGATCCGGCGCGGCTGGCCGTTGAGGTTCGCGGCGTCCCAATTGACCTCGCCGGCGTACAGCACGGCGTTGCGGCCGCGGCCAATATCGACGAAGGCCGCCTCCATGCTGGGCAGGACGTTCTGGACTTTGCCCAGGTAAACATTGCCGATCAGGGAATCCTGCTGGGTCTTGGAGACAAAGTGCTCGGCCAGAATTCCGTCTTCCAGCACACCGATCTGAATCCGGTCATCCTGCTGCCGGACCACCATGGTGCGGTCAACCGACTCGCGCCGGGCCAGGAATTCCGCCTCGGTGATGACCTGGCGGCGGCGGCCGGTGTCCCGGGAGTCCCGGCGGCGCTGCTTTTTCGCTTCCAGCCGGGTCGAGCCGCGCAGGCTTGTGACCTTGTTGGACACGGGCGCCTCCGATGCCTGGCGGGGCGCGCGGACGCGGGTCACGGTGTTGGGCGGGTCGTCGTCGTTGCCGCCACTGAGTTCAAGATCCTGCTCGCCACGGCGGCGCCGACGACGACGGCGGGAGGTAACGCCGTCGGATCCGGTGTCGTTGCCGGCCTCGTTGTCCTCGTCGTCGGAGCTCTCATCCTGGTCGGTCTCGTCCTGGCTCCGGCCTGCGTCCGGTGACTGGGAGTCGGCGCCGCTGCGTCCGCGGCGGCCGCGGTTGCGGCGCCGGCGGCGGCCAGTCTCGCCGTCGCCATCATCCTGCCCGTTCTCGTCATCATCGTCCTGGGCCGCCGCAGCGACAGCCGGCGCTGCGGCAATGGCGGCGCTCAGGTCCGGAGCCTGGAACAGGACGGACAGCCCCGGTGCCTGCTGAATCAGGACCGGAGCCTGCGGGCTACCCGCAGTAACCGGCTGGGCATCCTCCGCAGTGGCTCCGCCGGCAACTTCAGTTCCCGCAGCTTCCGAATTCACGGAATGGGATTCCTGGCTCCGGGCCTTCATCTGTTCCAGCGGCTCCGCTGCTGTGGCTGCTGCTGCGGCGCCCTGCTCGCTCGCCTGGACCTTGGCGCGGCTCTGCCTGCGCTGGCGTGGCTGCCGCGTCGATGAAGCGGTGCCCTCGGCCCCGGACGCGGCCGGAGCCAAGGGATCGGAAGCTGTCACGGCAGCAGGCGTCCCGGATGCAGCAGCAACTGACGCTGCAGGTACCGATGCTTCAGGTACCGCGGCGGCCTGCACTTCAGGTACTGACTCGGCCGGCACTTCACTGGCGGGGGACGCGGCTTTCGCCGAGGCCCTGCGCCGCGGAGCCTTCTTCGGCGCGGCTGGCGCGGCGCTGATGCCGAGGTCAGCCGCTGACCCAGCGGATCCGTCGTCGTCGGTGGGAGCGGAATCGGCTACGGACTGAGCCGCTGCGGCCGCCTCCGGCGAGGGCAGGGAAGCCGCATACGGCGCGGAAGCGGCGATTCCGGCTTCACTTGAAGTTTCCGGTTCGATGCCGGCCGCGGGCTCAAGAACCTTCTTGGCCCTGCTGCGGCGAATCGGCGCCTTCTTGACGGGTGCCTCAACGCTGATCATGCCGTCGGACCCTGTGGTCCCATTGGCGGCGGTGTCAGCGGCGGGGCTGCCCGTGGAGCCGGTATCCGTGGCGTCAGCCGGGATTGCGTCAGGCACCGCCAATTCACTGGGCGCCGGCGCTTGGACCGGGGCGCTGGCCTTGCGCCGGGCTCGAACGGCCTTCTTCACCGGCGGCGTCAGGGACGCGGACTCAGACTGCGGATCCGCAGCTTCCGCTGCGGTATTGGTCGATAAAGCGTTCGATTCAGCCGTGGAACTGGTTTTGTCGAATTGCTGATTGTCATCCATTTATGGCGCCACTCCTGCCCTCTAAGCGCCGCCACATCCAACGCCCATGAGAGCGAAATTTGTCAAAACCCGCGGGCGTTGACAGAAGTCATCTAATTACTGACGAGGTCGCACCAACAGTGGAGTGCGGCATCACTCGAAAGCCAGTGGCGCGTCTCCTGGCCTGCTGATACGTCTCAGCAGGGGCCGCCTGGTGGATAATCGGTACTCACCGGGTATCTCCCCCGGCTGGGTCCGAATGCATCACCGGCGAGCTTGAAGGCTTGCCACTGGACTGGAATCCGCATGTGGATCGTCCTCCAGCCACCAACATTGTCTCACATTGGGCCCCGAACAACCCGTAATGCAGGCCCGGCGATCCCTGCCCACCTGCGGTACGGGACCCTCCCCCCGAGTACATCAAGTTTGCCGGGCTACAATCGAGCCAGATCCGTCCTCCAGAGAATCAGGTGACAATGGCCCGGGCCAAAACCCCCAGCAGCACCGGCAGCAGCCGCCGCAGCAGCACCGCAGCAGCAGGCGGTCCAGCATCGCGGCACGGCCGGATGGGCTCCCAGCACACCGCCGTGGACTTCGCGGACGATGCAGGAACCGCAGAGCTTTCGGACATGGAATCGGCCCAGCCGTTCATGACGCGGCAGAAGCCTTTTGCCTGGCTGCTCCTTGGCACCGGCATTGTCTCCTGGCTTTCGTCAGGTATTCTGGTGCTGGATCGGCTCGAGTTGTACAAGAACCCGAATGCGGTCACCAATTGCGACATCAATGCGGTGGTCTCCTGCGGCTCGGTTATGAAGACTCACCAGGCCGAGATTTTTGGCTTCTCGAATCCGCTGATTGGGCTGTTCGCTTTTGCCGTCGTCATCACCACCGGCATGGCCATGCTTTCCGGAGCACGGCTTGGCCGCTGGTACTGGATCGGACTGCAGACCGGCGTCACGCTGGGAATGGCGATGATCTGCTGGCTCTGGTTCCAGGCCGTGTACGTGATTTCCATCCTTTGCCCTTATTGCATGGTGGTCTGGGCCATGATGATTATGCTGTTCATCTGGACCACCGTGCGCAACTTGGTCCACGGTGTTCTACCGGCGCCTGCCGGAGTAACCCGGTTCCTGAGCGAGTGGGCGTGGATACTGGCAGCGCTGCTCGCCTTGGGCGTCATCGCGAGCATTTTCTTCCGCTTCATCAACCTCTTCGTCCCTGGGGTGGGCTGACCCTGTCCCTCCGTAACCGGAGCCACCGGTGCCCCTCACCCCGGCCCCCTTCGCTCAACTGAGTAACAGCTGATGCACTCATTGGGACGAATGGGTGCATCAGCTGTTACTCAGCTGGGAAGTGGGAGGCGGGCTCAGCTGAACCAGATTGCGATCTCCCGTTCGGCGGAGTCCACCGAGTCCGAGCCGTGCACCAAGTTCTGCTGCACCTTCGCGCCCCAGTCGCGTCCAAGGTCACCACGGATCGTGCCGGGGGCAGCCGTCGTCGGGTCAGTGGTTCCGGCCAGTGACCTGAAGCCCTCAATGACACGCTCGCCCTCAAAAATGGCGGCGACAACCGGCCCACTGAGCATAAATTCCAGCAGCGGCTCGTAAAACGGCTTGCCTGCATGCTCCTCGTAATGCCGCTCCAGCTGCTCCCTGCTGGCGGTGGTCTTTTGCAGCTCCACCAACTGGTAGCCCTTAGCCTCAATGCGGGCCAGGATACTGCCGGAAAGATTGCGGGTCACGCCATCGGGCTTGACCAGGACAAGAGTGCGTTCAATGCTCACAGCGGTGCTCCAGTGTTGTTGGGTAGGGATTCCTCAGCCAGTCTACGGGCTGCGGGGTGGCTGATTCGTGGAAGGTTCGGTGGTGTTCGCGGCCCCCGGCGCGGTCTCGTCGGGGTGCTCGGCCTCCCATCGGGTTTGCTCGCGGTCACGCTGGGCGTTCTCGCGGTCAATCCGTATTCCGGCGCGCAGGGCATACCACCAGCACAGCGCAAACAGCACCCCGACCACGAACATCATCGGTTCCACGAATCCTGTTGCGATCAGCACCAGCTGCAGCACCCAGCCCAGCGCCGGTCCCCACTTCCGCGGAACCACGGCGCAGGCCGCCACCAACACCACGCTGAGGAGCAGACCCACGATCAGGATCACCGGCCGGGGCAGCGAGCTGCCGTGCAGGCCAAAGATGGCCAGGGTGGCGAAAAATGCCACGAACGCTTCCAGACCCAGGACGACGGAGGCAAACATGACCTTGGTGGACCTGCGCTTCTTTGGCATGCCGGGACGCCAGTCCCGCTGTGCTTTCGTCAGCCGCGCCATGTCCTAGGCACCGCCCGTTCCGGTGGACCGGTCGGCGTCGGCGCCGAGCAGGATTCGTGCCTCGGCCACCAGGGTGATGGAACCGGTGATTAGGACGCCGCCGGCGAGGTCTTCGTTGCTTTCGGCGCGGGCAATGGCCCATTCAATCGCGTCGTCCAACTTTTCGGCCACGTGCACATTCTCCTCATCCCAGCCCAGATCCACGGCCATTTCCGCCAGTTCGACGGCGGGTACGGCACGCGGGGAATTGGATTGCGTCAGGCATATTTCCTCAGCCAGCGCGCCGAACGATTCCCGGAGCTGGCGGAGGATTCCCTCCGCATCCTTTTCCCGCAGCACGCCCAGCACCAGCACCAGCTTGCTCAGCGTGAACGCCTCCTGCAGAGCCTGCGCGCTGGCGAGGATACCGGCGGGGTTATGCGCGGCGTCCACGAACACCGTTGGCGCGGTTCGCACCACTTCCAGCCGGCCCGGCGAGCTGACCTTTTCGAACGTTTCGCGCACGACGTCGATATCAAGTTCGCGGGTTCCGCCGCCAAAGAACGCCTCAAGGGCGGCCAGGGCGACAACGGCGTTCTCCGCCTGGTGCGCGCCGTGCAGCGGCAGCACCAGATCCGGATAACGCCCGGCCAGGCCCTGCAGCGTCACCAGCTGTCCGCCGACCGCCACGGTCCTGGATTCCACACCGAATTCGACTCCCTCGAACCGGAATTCGGCGTTTTTCTCCCGGGCGGTTTCGAGCAGGATTTGCGCTGCGTCCGCCGGTTGGGCGGCACTGACCAGGAACGCGCCTTCCTTGATGATGCCGGCCTTTTCGCGGGCGATGTCCGCCGTGGTGCCGCCGAGCAGTTCGGTGTGGTCCAGCGAAATTGGGGTCACCACGGCCACCTGCCCGTCCCCGACGTTGGTGGCGTCGGTGATGCCACCCAATCCCACCTCAATGACTGCCGCATCAACGGGTTCATCAGCAAAGATGGCGAAGCCCAGAATGGTCAGGCACTCGAAATAGGTCAGCCGCGGTTCCCCCGCGGCACTTAATTCGCCGTCGACCAATTCCAAGTACGGCCGGATCTCGTCCCAGATCCGCACAAACGTGGCATCCGGCACGGGTTCGCCATCGATGCTGATGCGCTCTGTCACCTTGGTCAGGTGCGGACTGGTGTAGCGGCCGGTGCGCAGCCCATGCGCCCGCAGCCCGGCTTCAATCATCCGTGCCGTGGAGGTCTTGCCGTTGGTCCCTGTGACATGAATGATCGGGAAGGCCTTGTTCGGCTCCCCCAGCACATCCATGGCCCGGAACAGCGGGGCCAGCCGCGGCTCCATCTTGTTCTCCGGGGCACGCCCCAGCAGCTCGGCGTAGACGCTCTCCACCGAAAACTCGTCATGGTTTCCATCATTTAAGGCCATCAGGCAACCGTCCGTTCAACAGCGATAGTAGTGTCCTCGTCCCCGGGGACCAGTTCCAGGCGGACGGTGAGTGTTTCCGCCCGGACCAGGTCCGCATTGGCATGCAGCGCGTCAATGAGCTCCTGCGGCCCGTTCACGGTCGTCACAATCCGGTCGCTGACCTGCAGCCCCGCGTCCTTGCGCGCCGTCTGAATGGCCCGGACCATGTCCCGGGCCATCCCCTCGGCTTCCAGGGCCGCGGTCACCTCAGTGTTCAGCACCACGAAGCCCCCGCCGGGCAGGACGGCCACGGCCTGTGCCCCAGCCGCCGCTCCGTCCGCTCCGCCCTGTGCCACGATCGTTTCCAGCGCATATTCCTGCGGCTCCAGCGCAAGATCGCCGGCCGTGACAGACCCGTCCTCAGCCACCGACCAGTCCCCGGATTTAGCCGCCCTGATCGCTGCCTGCACGTCCTTGCCCAGCCGTGGACCGGCGGCCCGGGCATTGACCACCAGCCGCTGCTCGATGCCGAACTGCTCAGGTGCGGCCACGGCGGAATCGACCAGCCGGACCGAGCGGATATTGAGTTCATCGCCCACCACGGCAGCAAAACCGGCCAACGTGTCTGCCCCGGGGGCCACCACGGTCAGCTCCTGCAGCGGCAACCGGACCCGCAGCTTGGCCGCTTTGCGCAGGCTGGAACCGGTGGAGCAGATCTGCTGGATGCGGTTCATCTGCTGCACCAAATCCGGGTTGGAAACGAAGAGTGCAGCATCGGGCCAGTCGGTCAAATGCACCGACCTGCCCCCGGTCAGGCCGCGCCAGATTTCCTCGGTGCCCAGTGGCAGCAGCGGGGCAGCCACCCGGCAGACTGCCTCCAGCGCCGTGTAGAGCGCATCGAAGGCATCCGCGTCCTCGTCGAAAAAGCGCTGCCGGCTGCGCCGCACATACCAGTTGGTGAGCATATCCAGGTAGCTCCGCAGCACCTCGCAGGCGCTGGAGATGTCATAGCTGTCCAGGAAGCCTGTGACGTCGCGGACCAGATCCCCGGTGTTGGCGAGCAGATACTCGTCCAAGGTGTCCGTGTATCCGTCGTATCGCAGCTTCGCCTCATAGCCGCCGGCCCTCGTTCCGCCGCCGGTCGCAGCGTTGGCGTACAGCGTGAAGAAACTGTAAACGTTCCACAGCGGCAGGATCACCTGACGCACGCCGTCGCGGATGCCCTGCTCGGTGACAATGAGGTTTCCGCCCCGCAGGATCGGACTGGACATCAGGAACCAGCGCATCGCATCGGAACCATCGCGTTGGAAGGTTTCGTGCACATCCGGGTAGTTGCCCAGGCTCTTGGAGGCCTTTTGGCCGTCGTCGCCGAGCACGATGCCGTGGCTGATCACATTGCGGAAGGCCGGACGGTCAAAAAGTGCGGTGGAGAGCACATGCAGCATGTAGAACCAGCCGCGGGTCTGCCCGATGTACTCGACGATGAAGTCCGCCGGGTTGTGGGTGTCGAACCAGTCCTCGTTGTTGAACGGGTAATGGACCTGGCCGTAGGGCATGGAACCGGAATCGAACCAGACGTCGAGCACGTCCTCGACGCGCCGCATGCTGGATTGGCCCTCAGCCGGGCTGCGCGGGTCATCCGGATTGGGACGGACCAGTTCGTCAATGAAGGGTCGGTGCAGGTCCACCAGGCCTTCCTTATTCAGCGGCAGCCGGCCGAAATCCGCCTGCAGCTCGGCCAAGGAGCCGTACACGTCGGTGCGCGGGTACTCCGGATCGTCGGACTGCCAGACCGGGATGGGGCTGCCCCAGTAGCGGTTGCGGCTGATGGACCAGTCGCGGGCGTTGGCGAGCCATTTGCCGAACTGACCGTCCTTGACATTGCCGGGGATCCAGTTGATCTCCTGGTTCAGCTCCACCATCCGGTCCCGGATCTTCGTCACCTCCACGTACCAGGAGGAGACGGCGCGGTAGATCAGTGGATTACGGCAGCGCCAGCAGTGTGGGTAGCTGTGCTCATAGCTGGCCTGCCTCAGCAGCCGGCCGTTGGCGCGCAGCACCCGGGTGATCGGTTTGTTGGCATCAAAAACCTGCAGTCCGGCGATGGCCGCGAGTTCACCGTGGGCAAACAGCGGCAGGAACTTCGCGCCCTCATCGACCGAGAGCACCACCGGAATGCCGGCCTCCTCGCAGACCTTCTGGTCATCCTCACCATAGGCAGGAGCCTGATGCACGATACCCGTTCCGTCCGTCGTCGTGACGTAGTCGGCCACCAGGATGCGCCAGGCGTTGTCCGTGCCGTACTTTTCCGTGTCCGCGAAGTAATCCCAGAGCGGCTCGTACTCCAGCCCGGCCAGGTCCGCACCGAGGTAGCTGGCCTGAACCGACTCGGCCGCGGCAGCTTCGCCGTCGGCGCCATCACCGTAACCCAAGTCCTTGGCGTAGGCGCCGAGGAGGTCCGAAGCGATCAGGAAACGCTGGCTGCGCAAGGCCGCACCGCCGAGCAGCGTCCCGTTGGGACCCTCGGGCACCACAACGTAGCTGATCCGCGGGCCGACGGCGAGGGCCAGGTTGGTGGGCAGCGTCCAGGGTGTTGTGGTCCAGGCCAGCGCGGCCACGCCGTCGAGGTCCAGCAGCGCTAGACTCAGCCGCATCCGCTCCGCATCGCGCACCGGGTCGATCCGAATCGGGAACGTCACAGTGACCGTTTGGTCCTGGCGCATCTTGTAAACGTCTTCGTCCATCCGCAGTTCGTGGTTGGACAGCGGCGTCTCGTCCTTCCAGCAGTACGGCAGCACCCGGTAGCCGTTGTAGGTCAGGCCCTTGGAATGCAGCTGCTTGAAGGCCCAGAGGACGGACTCCATATATTCGACATTGAGCGTCTTGTAGTCGTTGTCAAAGTCCACCCAACGCGCCTGCCGGGTCACGTAGGACTTCCACTCGTCCGCGTACCTCATCACCGAGGCGCGGCAAGCATCGTTGAATTTGTCGATGCCCATGGCTTCGATCTGGGTCTTGTCCGTCATCCCCAGCTGCTTCATGGCTTCCAGCTCCGCCGGCAGACCATGCGTGTCCCAGCCAAAGCGGCGCTCCACGCGCCGGCCGCGCTGCGTCTGATAGCGGCCCACCAGGTCCTTGGCGTACCCGGTCAACAGGTGGCCATAGTGCGGCAAACCATTGGCGAAGGGCGGACCGTCATAAAAGACGAATTCGTTGCTGCCGTCAGCGCCGGCAGTGCGATTGTCAA
Source organism: Paenarthrobacter sp. Z7-10 (assembly GCF_026932795.1). Classification (GTDB taxonomy): domain Bacteria; phylum Actinomycetota; class Actinomycetes; order Actinomycetales; family Micrococcaceae; genus Arthrobacter_M. Next base: position 22,139 of record NZ_JADPVH010000039.1, read on the forward strand.
TGCTGGCTTGGAAGGTGCCATCCTGGGCCCAGTACTTGAGGATGCGCTCCTCGATTTCCGGGAAACGCGCGGCTGTGGGCACCGCCGGGGCGGCGGCGCCGGAGCCGTCTGCACGGTTGGCGGGAGCGGTCGTTGCCTTCGGGTACTGGGTCATCTCTTCATCCTGTGGGAGCGGTTGAACACAAAATCATTCAGGATGCGAGGACGGCGTCCGTCCCGGACCGGCAGCAGCTTTACTGCTGTCCAGCGGGGCAAATACCGCGGTACCACCTCACTTACCGACGCCTCCGACACCTGGGTACCGGGCGAACGTTGGCCGCTCATTGACGGCTGTAACGGGCCTGCCCGTCCGGTTCTACCGGCGCCGCTGACGGAGAGTCCCTGCTCTCCTGCCGAACGGCGCTTTCTTCCGGAAGCTCACCGGTGATGGCCGGGTCACAGCTGTTGGTTTCATTCTACTGTCTGCCCGCCCGCGCCGCACTTCGGCGGGCGGGCAGAACCTGTTGCGCCCAAGCCAACGCGCCATACGGGCTCAGCGGCCGACCGGCGTTACTTCTGCGCTGGCCTGCGGATCAGTTTGTGGTTGGCGGCCTGAGCCACCGGCCGGATCACGATCTGGTCCAGGTTGATGTGGTGCGGTAGGTTCAGCGAGTACGCCACTACCCGGGCAACGTCGTCGGCCGTCAGTGGCTTCTCCACACCGTCGTAGACCTTCTCCGCGGCGGCTTTGTTCCCACCGAGCCGGTTGAGCGTGAACTCCTCCGTGTGCACCATGCCGGGCGCCACCTCGATGACCCGCAGGTTGTTCTCAGCCTCCTCCAGCCGCAGTGCAGCCGTGAGCGCGTGCTGGGCAAACTTGGCCGCGTTGTATCCGGAGCCGCCTTCGTACGCGGCGAATCCCGCGGTGGAGGTCAGGTTCAGCACCGTTCCCTCGCCGGAGCTGCGCAGGGCTGGCAGGAAGGCGCGGATCATCTTCATCGTGCCGATCACGTTGACCTGGTACATCCAATCCCAGTCCTCCTGCTCGGCGGCGCCCACCTGGTCCGCGCCGCGGGCTCCACCGGCAATGTTGACCAGCGTATCCAGGCCACCGCGGGCGGCGACGAAGTCCACCAGGGCCGCGATGTCGTCGTCGTTCGTTACATCGGCCGAAAACGGCACCGCCCCGGTCTCCCGGGCCAGCGCCTGCAGCCTTTCAGCGCGGCGGGCCACGGCGACGACGTCCCAGCCGTCGGCGCGCAGGCGGCGGGCAGTGGCGGCACCGATGCCCGAACTGGCGCCAGTGACGACGGCGAGCCGGGCCGACGACGGCGCCGCGGCGCCGGTTCGATCCTGGGCGTTCAATAATGGCGACGGAGCAGCGGCGTCGGGCGCAGAATCAGGCATGATCCCAATCTATCCTGCCCGCCGGAAAGCCGCCGGTCCGGGCGGACCCGCCCAGCCGACAACGGGCCAGCCGGGGCCGGCCTGCAGACCGTTCAGCTGCCGATAGCCCCCGTGAGTTTACCGCTGCGGGTGTTCGTAGAGATAATCCCGCAGCACGGCAGCCTGGTTCTGGGCGGGGTCCTTTGCCGAAAACAGCAGCACCACCTCCGCATGCTCGGCCGCGACCTGCCGCAGCTCCTGCACAGCCGGGTTCCCTTCCAGTTCCGCCCGGTAGCGGCGGGCAAAGTCATCAAACGCCGCGCCCTCGTGGTGGAAGGCCTTGCGCAGTTCCGTCGAGGGCGCCACCTCCTTAAGCCAGAGGTCGACGGCGGCGCGCTCCTTGCTCACACCGCGCGGCCAGAGCCGGTCCACCAGCACACGAAATCCGCTCTCCGCGGCCGGGGCGCCGCCGTCGTCGTACACCCTGCGGATGCGCATTTTTCCCATAGCCGCATCCTAGCCCGCTCCCGACATGAAAGAATTGCTCCATGGCTGACAATATTGCGGGCACAGACACGCCCGCCGCGACCGCGTCCAACGTTCCCGACAAGCCCGCATTGGAGGGCCTGGAACCGGTTCTGGCCCGGCGCTGGCACGAGCAGGGGATCTACCGGTTCAACCCGGACACCAGCCGCGGTCAGGTCTACTCGATCGACACACCGCCACCCACGGCCTCCGGGTCGCTGCACGTCGGCCACATGTTCTCCTACACGCAAACCGACGTGCTGGCCCGGTACCAGCGGATGCTCGGCAAGAATGTCTTCTACCCGATGGGCTGGGACGACAACGGTCTGCCCACCGAACGGCGCGTGCAGAACTATTACGGTGTCCGCTGCAACCCTTCGCTGCGGTTCGACGCCGACTTCGCCCCGCCTGCGCAGCCGGCCAAGAACGAGCGCGACTTCGTGGAGGTGTCCCGCGGGAATTTCATCCGGCTGTGCGAGGAACTGGCCGTGGAGGATGAAAAGGTTTTTGAAAACCTCTTCAGCACACTGGGGCTGTCAGTGGACTGGGATCTGACCTACCGGACCATAGATGACACCTCGCGGGCGGTCAGCCAGCGCGCCTTCCTGGCCAACCTGGCCGCCGGCGACGCGTATATGGCCGAGGCCCCGACGCTGTGGGATGTCACCTTCCGCACCGCCGTGGCACAGGCCGAGCTGGAGGACCGCGAACGGCCCGGCGCGTTCCACCGGATCAGTTTTCACCGCCCGGACGGCGAAAAGGTGTACATCGAAACCACCCGCCCGGAGCTCATTCCGGCCTGCGTGGCCCTCGTGGCGCATCCGGATGACGAGCGCTACCAGGCACTCTTTGGCAGCACCGTGTTCTCCCCCCTCTTCGGAGTGGAAGTGGAAGTCAAGGCTCACCCACTGGCCAAGCCGGAGAAGGGTTCGGGTCTGGTCATGGTCTGCACCTTCGGAGATTTGACCGATGTGACCTGGTGGCGCGAGCTGCAGCTGCCTACCCGGGCAATCGTGGGCCGCGATGGGCGCATCCTGGCCGATACCCCGGCCTGGATCACCGGTTCCGCCGTCCCGGCCTATGAGGCGATTGCCGGCAAAACCATCTTCAGCGCCAAGGAGGCGGTGGTGGCCGCGCTGCGCGAAAGCGGCGACCTGGACGGCGAGCCCAAGCCTGTTCTGCACTCGGTGAACTTTTATGAAAAGGGCGATAAGCCGCTGGAGGTCGTCACCAGCCGGCAATGGTACCTGCGCAATGGCGGCCGGGACGCGGACCGGCGCACCCGGCTAATTGCCCGCGGTAAGGAAATCGAGTTCCATCCGTCCTTCATGCGCTCGCGCTATGAAAATTGGGTGGAGGGGCTCAACGGCGACTGGCTCGTGTCCCGGCAGCGCTTCTTCGGTGTGCCGATTCCGGTGTGGTACCGCCTGGATGCTGCCGGAAACCCGGACTACGAGGCGCCTATCCTCCCCGCCGATGACCAGCTGCCCGTCGATCCTGCGGCCGAACCTGCGCCGGGCTTTGACGAATCCATGCGGGCCGCTCCCGGCGGGTTCATCGGTGACGCGGACGTGCTCGACACGTGGGCAACGTCCTCGCTGACACCACAGATCGTCGGTGGCTGGAGCAGGGACGACGAGCTGTTTTCCAAGGTCTTCCCGTTCGACCTGCGCCCCCAAGGCCATGACATCATCCGAACCTGGCTGTTCTCCAGCGCGGTGCGGGCAGACGCCCTGCAGGACGCCGCACCGTGGAAGCATGCCGCGATCTCCGGTTGGATCCTCGATCCGGACCGCAAGAAAATGTCCAAGTCCAAGGGCAACGTGGTGGTGCCGACGGATGCGCTGGATGACTTTGGCGCGGACGCGGTGCGCTATTGGGCGGCCTCGGCCAAGCTCGGGGCGGACACGGCCTACGAGGTCGGCCAGATGAAGATTGGCCGGCGGCTGGCGATCAAGCTGCTGAACGCGTCGAAGTTTGTACTCAACCTTGGCGTGACGGAGAGTTCGGTTCTGCGCCCGGAAAGCGCCGACGCTGCGGCGGTGATCAGCAATGCCTTGGATTGGGCGCTGCTGACTCAGTTGGCCGACGTCGTCGACCAGGCGACGACGGCCTTCGAGGGCTACGACTACGCGCGCGCTTTGGCGCTGACGGAGAGCTTTTTCTGGACCTTCACCGACGACTATGTTGAGCTGGTCAAGGACCGTGCCTATGGAGCGGCGGGAAAGGAAGAGCAGGCCTCCGTGCTGGCCACCTTGGCCACCACGCTGGACACCCTGCTGCGCCTCTTTGCCCCATTTATCCCGTTCGCCACTGAAGAGGTGTGGTCCTGGTGGCGGAACGGTTCGATCCACCGTGCATCATGGCCGACCGCGCTCCGATTGGCCACAGACGGTGGCGCCAGGGGCTCGGATGCCACCATGCTGGCCACGCTGGGCGATGCCCTCAGCGGTATCCGTAAGGCAAAGTCCGAGGCCAAGGTCAAACAGCGCACCCAGGTTCTCAGTGCCATCATCACCGCCCCGGAAAGGCAGCTGGTGCAGCTGGCCGCCGGTCTGGGCGATTTGCTGGCCGCCGGAAACGCGAGGGATATCGCACTGACGGAAGGCCCGGAACTCAGCGTGTCCGCCGTCGTGCTGGCTCCCCTGGAGGACGCAGCCAAGGCCTAAACACCCCGTGGGGTCGGTGCGGACACTCCCGCACCGACCCCAGCCCGGCATCAGTCGAACTGCGGGCTCTCGGTGCGGCTGCGCTTGATTTCGAAGAAATACGGGAAACTGGCCAGTTCCACGGTGGCGTCCCACAACCGTCCGGCCTCTTCTCCGCGCGGAATGCGGGTGATGACGGGACCGAAGAATGCCGTCCCGTTGAAGGCGACGACGGGCGTTCCCACTTCCTGGCCCACCTGGCTGATGCCGGCGTCGTGGCTGGCCCGCACCTGTGCATCGTAGCTGGTCTGGTCCGCGAACTTCGCCAGCTCGGCGGGGAGACCGACCTGGGCCAGCGCCTTCTGCACCACTTCGGTAAGATCCTTGTTGCCCTCATGGTGGATCAGGGTGCCCATGGCATCGTAGAGCGGCTTCACCACATCGGATCCGTGCAATTCACGCGCAGCGGTGATCACGCGGACCGGGCCCCAGCCGCGTTCCATCAGCGACTTGTACTCCTCGGACATTCCCTCTTTGTCCCCGTTGAGGACCGACAGGCTCATCACATGCCAGTCGACGCTCATGTCCCGCACCTTTTCGACCTCGCCGATCCAGCGCGACGTCACCCAGGCGAAGGGACATAGCGGGTCGAACCAAAAGTCGGCCTTATTGGATGAGCTCACTGTGGTGTCAGTCATATATCTCTCCTGAATAGTTCGGCTACCAAACAAGAGGTACAACGCGGCAGGACCGCCCGCGATTCCCGGGACGTCAGGCGGACTTATTGCGGCGCTTGGCGACGACGTCGTGCGGAATCAGGGTGGGCTGGGCGGATTTGTTGACCACTTCGGCAGTGATGACCACGCTGGCCACGTCTTCGCGGCTCGGCAGGTCGAACATCACCGGGAGCAGCACTTCCTCCATTATGGCCCGGAGCCCACGGGCTCCGGTCCCCCGGGCCAAAGCGGCGTCCGCGATCGAGTCGAGCGCATCGTCCTCGAAAACCAGCTCCACGCCGTCCAGCAGGAACATCTTCTGGTACTGCTTCACCAAGGCGTTCTTCGGCTCGGAAAGGATCTGGATCAGCGCGGGACGATCCAGATGCGACACGGTGGTGATCACGGGCAGCCGGCCGATGAATTCGGGAATGAGCCCGAACTTCAGCAGGTCCTCCGGCATCACGTCCGCATAACTGGCTTCCTCGCGCTTGAGGGCACTGAGTGGAGCACCAAAACCTATGCCCTTCTTGCCTGCCCGCGAACCAATGATCTCCTCCAGGCCGGCAAAGGCCCCGGCCACAATGAACAGCACATTGGTGGTGTCGATCTGGATGAATTCCTGATGCGGGTGTTTGCGTCCGCCCTGCGGCGGGACCGAGGCGACGGTGCCCTCGAGGATCTTCAGCAGCGCCTGCTGCACGCCCTCGCCGGAAACGTCCCGGGTGATGGAAGGGTTCTCGCTCTTGCGCGAAATCTTGTCAATCTCATCGATGTAGATAATGCCCTGCTCGGCCTTTTTAACGTCGTAGTCGGCGGCCTGGATCAGCTTGAGCAGAATGTTTTCGACGTCCTCGCCCACGTACCCGGCCTCGGTCAGCGAGGTGGCATCGGCGACGGCGAAAGGTACGTTCAACCGGCGGGCCAAGGTCTGCGCGAGGTAGGTCTTCCCACAGCCGGTGGGCCCGATCAGCAGGATGTTGGACTTGGCAATTTCCACTTCCTCGTGGCTGCCGCCGTCGGCCAGTGTTCCACTCTTAGTGCTGTGCCCGGCCTGGATCCGCTTGTAGTGGTTGTAAACGGCTACCGCCAGTGAGCGCTTCGCCGGCTCCTGACCAATGACGTATTCCTGCAGAAAATCAAAAATTTCGCGCGGTTTAGGAAGTTCGAAACTGCCCAGATCCGCTACCTCGGCAAGTTCCTCTTCAATGATTTCATTGCACAGTTCAATGCATTCATCACAGATGTAGACGCCCGGCCCTGCGATCAGTTTCCGGACCTGTTTTTGGCTCTTGCCACAAAAAGAGCACTTCAGTAGATCCGCGCTCTCGCCAATCCGAGCCATCTGGAAACCCCTTCGTGTTCTTTTCCTGAACCGCTGTGGCTCCGCTCGGGGAACCTGATGCTGATGCTGCTTCTGCTGGTGTTCGGCTACGTTCCACTCTAGGCCAAAAACACGACCAGATGCGGGAGGCAAACGCCGGAGAGGCCCACATTTGCGGACCTCTCCGGAATACGCCGGGACCGAGGCCTACTTGGTGATGGCCTGCGGCTTGATCTTGCGCGGGTCCAGCACCTCGTCGATCAGGCCATAGTCCTTGGCCTCCCGAGCGGTGAGGATCTTGTCCCGCTCGATGTCATTGTTCAGCTGCTCCGGTGTGCGGCCGGAGTGGCTGGCCAGTGTCTCCTCCAGCCAGGTGCGCATCCGCATGACCTCCGCCGCCTGAATTTCCAGGTCCGAGGCCTGTCCGCCCTGACCGCCGGAGAGGGCCGGCTGGTGGATCAGCACGCGGGCGTTGGGCAGCGCCAACCGCTTGCCGGGGGCACCCGCCGCAAGCAGTACCGCCGCAGCGCTGGCTGCCTGGCCCAGACACACCGTCTGCACCTCGGGACGAATGAACTGCATGGTGTCATAAATCGCCGTCATGGCGGTGAAGGAGCCGCCGGGCGAATTAATGTACAGCGTGATGTCCCGGTCCGGGTCCGTGGACTCAAGCACCAGCAGCTGCGCCATCACGTCGTCGGCGGAAGCGTCGTCAACCTGCACCCCAAGGAAAATAATGCGGTCCTCGAAGAGCTTAGTGTAGGGATCCTGGCGCTTGAACCCGTAAGGGGTCCGTTCCTCAAACTGCGGGAGGACGTAGCGGCTCGTGGGAAGGTTGCCGGCGGTGCTGCCAAAGTTATAGTTCATCGTTGTTACTCCTGGAATCTGCATATCCGCCGGATTACTTTGCGTTCGTGCCGCCGCCGCCGGTTACGGAACCGGCGTGCGCACTGATCTTGTCGAAGAAGCCATACTCCAAGCCCTCTTTGGCCGTGAACCACTTGTCACGGTCGTTGTCCTTGAGGATCTTCTCCACCGTCTGGCCGGTCTGATCCGCCGTGAGCTCGGACATGACCTTCTTCATGTGCAGGATCAGCTCGGCCTGGATTTTGATGTCCGAGGCTGTTCCACCGATGCCGCCGGAGGGCTGGTGCATCAGGATGCGGGCGTTCGGAGTGGCATAGCGCTTGCCCTTGGTTCCCGAGGAGAGCAGGAATTGCCCCATCGAGGCCGCCAGGCCGGTGGCGACCGTCACGACATCATTGGGGATGAACTGCATGGTGTCGTAAATGGCCATTCCGGCGGTCACCGAGCCGCCGGGCGAATTGATGTAAAGGAAGATGTCCTTGTCGGGGTCCTCGGCGGAGAGCAGCAGAAGCTGGGAGCAGATCGCGTTCGCGTTTTCGTCCCGAACCTCGGAGCCGAGCCAAATAATGCGCTCCCTGAGCAGGCGATTGTAGATGTAGTCGTCCCGGCTTGCCGCCTCGACGGTGGCCATCGTCGGGACTGGGTTTTGCTGTGCCATGGTTGATCTGCCCTCTCGTTACTGACTCCGGGCCGCTTCGCCTGGTGCTGTTACGGCACCGAAGGGACTTCGTCATTACTCATCGTTCTTACTTGGACAGTAGCCGTTTTGGCGGCGGAATTGTTTCCGCAAACCGGGCTGTTCGCTGACGGCGCACCAGCACCAGTGCCGCCTGCAGCGGCGCCCTTAGGCCGCAGTCGTCGCACTTTTTCGCGCTGCCGACGCAGCGGCGACACCACTGCGCCCGCCCAAGACAGCCGCCAAGGTCCGGCTTAAAAGCAGGTTGCCGCCGACCCTTGCGGGACCGGCGGCAATCTAAATTTCAGCTAGAAGCGGGCAGCACCCGGATCATCGAACGCGGGAGATTCGACCGTCTCACCCTCGACGGTCTCGCCCTCGATCGTCTCGCCCTCGAGCACGTCCGACTCGTCAGCCTCCTCGGCATCTCCTGCCGTCACGAAGTCGCTGAGGTCGATTTCCTGGCCGTTCGTGTCCGTGACCGTGGCCAGAGCCAGGACCGCGGCAAGCGCCTTGCGGCGGCGCACCTCGGATACGATCATCGGCACCTGTCCGGAAGAGTCCAGCATCTGGGCGAACTGATTCGGGTCCATGCCGTACTGGCTGGCGGAGGAGACGATGTAGTCGATCAGCTCGTTCTGGCTGACTCCGATCTCTTCCTTGTCCGCGATGGCGTCCAGGATGATCTCGTTCTGGAAGGCCCGCTCGGTGTTGGTCTTGACCTCCGCGCGGTGCTCCTCGGTGTCATGCTCCTCGCCGGCCGTGTGGGCGTTCTCGCCGTTGAAGTGCTGCTCCAGCTGCTCCTCAATTACGGACTCCGGAACCGGAACCTCGATCATTTCGACCAGCTTGTCGAGCACCTTGTCGCGGGCTTCGACGCCCTGCTCCACCGTCTTGGACTCGGCGGCCTGCTTGGCGAGATCCTCGCGCAGTTCGCTCATCGTGTCGAATTCGCTGGCCAGCTGGGCAAAGTCATCGTTAGCTTCGGGCAGTTCGCGTTCCTTGACGGACTTCACCACGACCGTGACCCGGGCATCCGAACCGGCGTGCTCGCCGCCCACCAGCTTGGTGTCGAAGATTGCCTCTTCGTCCGCGCTCAGGCCGGTGACTGCCTCATCCAGGCCTTCCAGCATGGTTCCAGCGCCGACCTGGTAGGACAGTCCGGCAGCGGAATCCACCTCTTTGCCGTCCACCGTGGCGGTGATGTCAATGGAGAGGAAGTCCCCGTCAGCGGCCGGCCGGTCCAGATTCTTCAGCGTGCCGAAACGCCCGCGCAGCTCATCCAGGGCCGTTTCGACGTCTTCGTCGGTGGCTTCGGTGGCCTCCACCTCAACCGCAATACCGGAGTAATCCGGCAGCTCGATCTCCGGGCGCACGTCGATCTCGACGTGGAACTTCAATTCGCCATCCGTGGCGGCCGGGTCCGGAACCTCGGTGATTTCCACCTGCGGCTGGCTGAGCGGCCGGATGCTCGTCTCCTGCACGGCGGCCTGGTACCAGCCGTTGAGCCCGTCATTGATTGCAGTTTCCAGCACGTAGCCGCGGCCCACCCGCTGATCGATCAGGCGCTGGGGGACTTTTCCCTTGCGGAACCCTGGAACCTGGACCTGAGTAGCAATCGTCTTGTAGGCCTCATCAATGCTCGGCTTCAATTCCTCGAACGGAACCTCGACGTTGAGCTTTACCCGGGTGGGCGTGAGGTTTTCGACGGCGCTCTTCACAGCGTGGTACTCCTGAATGGTCGATTGTAGATGGTCTCATCAGCATGCTCTGAGCCGGGCGCTTATCACTGGCCCGGCGGGCGAAAATGCTGAGTCGGGGCGACAGGACTCGAACCTGCGGTCTCCTGCTCCCAAAGCAGGCGCGCTAGCCACTACGCTACGCCCCGTTGTGCACCGGCAAGTCTACGGCCTAAGTTGCGCCGGTGCACAATCACGGTAGGAATCAGCCGCGAATTAGCGCTCGACTCGTCGGCCCGAAGGACGGAATGATGGACGGACCCGACAGACGGACCCGATGGACGGACCCGACAGTCATCCTCCCCGATTGCCTGCGCCATCCCGCGTATCCAACCGGGATTTCCATGCTCATTTGACAGCACCTGCCCCCGGTATGGTGTAGTTATACCCGGCCGGAAGACCGCAACTTTCTGTTCGGACGGCCGCAGCGCAGCCGCAGTCGAATTGTGGCGGCGGCGGGCCCCACGGGGGCGTAGCTTAATGGTAAAGCCTCAGTTTTCCAAACTGATGACGCGGGTTCGATTCCCGTCGCCCCCTCCAGTTATTTTTTCCCGGTCTGGGCGCGCGTTCCAGCCCCGGCCTTTAGACCGCTTCCCCCACGACTGGCGATACCGCTTCCCGACAGGCGCACCCGGCGTTGGGCCTTCATCTCGGCGTTGCGCGTACCCCTCGGCGTTGCGCGTCCACCTCGGCGTTTACCCTCCCGGGGAGCCTGTTCACCCGCCTCGTTACCCCGGAAACGGGCCCTGACAACCGGGACACCAATAGAGGTTCCGTCCCGCCAGCTCAGCCAGGGCAATGTTCGTTCCGCAGATCCGACAGGGAAGGCCGACGCGTTTGTAAACGTAGTGCGCTTCAGCCGGGGGAACCGGGAACGCGGCCGACGAACGGTCCGGAACGCGGGTCGTGATGATCCGGCCCTGTTGTACTCCGTCCGCCATGACGGAGGCGATGTCGCGCCACAAGCGGCCGGCGGGCGCCGGTGCCAGATCGGTTCCGGGCAGCCATGGGTTGAGCCGTTGCCGGAAGAGGACTTCCGCCCGGTAGACATTTCCCACTCCGTCCACGATGTCCTGCTTCATCAGCAGCACCGCGAGGTAGCTCCGGCTGGCCGTCACCCGCCGGATGAATTCGTCCTGGTCCCATTCCGGATCGTGCAGGGGGTCCGGCCCCAGCGTCAGCACAACGGCAGCGGCCTCCTCAGCAGTGAGGACCTCGCATGCGGTGGGACCCCGAAGGTCTGCTCACCCGTGTTCCGATACCAACCGGAGACGGACGGCGCCCCGGGGCTTCGGTGGACCAGCGTAGGCGCTCCCGCCCACCGCATCGGGCGCCGCGGCAACCTCTCTTTCGCCTACGCGCCGGGGTGCCCCAATGCTGGAGGCGCCGGTAAAGCTGGAGTCCCCACCGAAGTCCCATGCGCCGTAAAGTCCCAGATGGGTACGCAGCACCAGCCCGCCGTCGAAGTGCAGGAACAGCTGTTTACCGTGCGCACCGGCGGATTCCAGCGTCCGTCCGTCCAGCAACGCCGCACCGTCGGTAAATCTGCCCTGCGGACTGGAAACGGCCAGCCGTCTGCCGCTGAAAACGTCCTGGAACTGCCGGGCAAGCCGGTGCACGGAGTGGCCTTCCGGCATAGCTCAGCCGTCCACCTCGCCGGTGGATTCAAAGCGGGCAATCTTGCCGATCCGGCGCACATGCCGTTCAGCATTGCTGAAGGGTTCGGCGAGAAATGCCTCGATGATCGCGGTGGCCTCCTCGACGCTGTGCTGACGGCCACCCACCGCCACCACGTTCGCGTCATTATGCTCACGGGCCAGCTTGGCCGTCTCCAGATTCCATGCCAGGGCCGCCCGAACGCCGCGGACCTTATTCGCCGCTATCTGTTCACCGTTTCCTGAGCCACCCAGGACAATTCCGAGCGCCTCAATACCGACCTGCTGATCCGCCACCACGGCTTGCGCAGCGTGGATGCAGAACGCCGGGTAGTCGTCTTGCGCGTCATACGCCTTAGGACCGTGGTCCACCATCTGATACCCGGTGGCGCTCAGATGGGCGATCAAGTGGGCACTCAGCTCCATGCCGGCATGGTCAGTGGCAATGTGAACGCGCAGCGGGCTCATGAAAGTGTCCGATCGTCGGTGCGGAGGAGAACTGACTCAAGCCTACAAGTCCCGCGGCATGCCGCCACCGCCACCGCCGTCGCCACCGCCACCGCCGCCGTCGTCGTCGTCCGAGTTGGAAGGCTGGCTGAGCCGAGCGGCAAGGTCCCTGGCTCTTGCCGCGTCGGGTGCACCCAGGATGGCGGTCGCCTTTCCCTTCAGTCGGACGACGACGGCCGGTCCGCTTGCGCTCAGATAGGAGACTGTGGCGTCGTGTCGGCGCAGGCCCCAGCCGCCGAATTCCCGGGCCAGGACACCATCGGCGGTGGCATTTTCCACAGCCGAGACTGGAAACCGGATCACGGAAATCGTGCCGGCCATCCGCACGCGGACGCCGCCGGAACCGGCGGTGACCCGGGCCGTCAGGAAGCCGATGAGGGCAAGTGCCAGAAGGAACAGCAGCAGCCCGAGCCACGGAAGGAGCAGCCCGATCAGGATGCCAGGGAAAGCCCCCGTGAGCAGGATCATGACAATCACGGAGCTGCGCGGATGAATCCAATAGCTCAGCTGTTCCTGCACCAGCGAGGGATCCAGAACCCGCAGCAGGGCTTCATCGTCCCGCCGGGTCCACTGCTCGTCGGGTTTGTATACCAACGCCATAATGACTCCGAGCGCCAAAGCAGCACCGCAGCCCATCGCAAGCACTATGGCATCCACCCGCGGACTCGGTGCCTGACTGGTCCCGGCCTGGGCTACCAGGGCCGAACCGAACAGGGCCGCCAGAAAGAGCGAAACACCAACGGCGGACCCCAGCAGCAGCCGGCGGCCAACTGCCGGCAGGACGGTCCGGGCGGCAGGAATGCCGATAAGCTCGCCCATCCCCACGATCGCCCCGGCACTGACGGCGAGGTACCAAGGGAACGGCAGCGCTGAACCGCCTAAAGGCAAAACCGCGCCGCGGGGCACCTGCCCGTTCAGCGAGAATGCGGCCAGCACGAAACCCGCCGCCAGCACGATGGGAAAACCTATCGCGAAGCGCAGCGCCCTGGCATCGATCCTGCCGCGCACAGGTCCATGGGAGCCATTTCCACCGGGACCGATTCCGTCCGGGCCGGTTCTTTCGGAGGCCATGACCCAAGCCTATGCCCGAGCGCCCGGGCGGACCCTTGGGTTGTGGGACCCGGGCACGATGCGGCAGGTTCCGCAGCCTGCGACTCTCGGCAACCACGGGCTCCCGCAGCTGACGGCAGGTTCCCGGCAACCACAGGCTCCCGCAGCTGACGGCTGGTTCCGCAATCGCCGGCATTAAGTGAAAGAATGGTTTCACAATGTCGTGGGGTCATCGGACCGGCGGCACATCCATCTGCCGACTAACCGGAGGCCCTTCTTTGCCAGGCATGAATCTGACCCGCGCCGAAGCCAGCGACCGCGCAAAACTGCTGTCCGTCGACTCCTATGACGTCACCCTCGATCTCACCCGTGGCGACAAAACCTTCTCCTTCACCACGGTGGTCAAATTCCAGGCCGCCCCGGGCTCTGCCAGCTTCATCGACGCCGTCACCAGTGCCGTGCATCGCGTAAGCCTCAATGGCGTCGACCTGGACCCGGCCGAGGTCTCCGATGGCGTGCGCATCCAACTGCCCAACCTGCTCGAGGAGAACACCCTCACGGTGGTAGCCGACGCCCCCTACATGAACACCGGTGAGGGACTGCACCGCTTCGTGGACCCGGTGGACAACGAGATCTACCTCTATACCCAGTTCGAGGTCCCGGACAGCCGGCGGATGTTCGCCGTCTTCGAGCAGCCGGATCTGAAAGCTACGTTCGCCTTTCACGTCACGGCCCCAGCGCACTGGGACGTCATCTCCAACTCCCCCACCCCCGAGGCCGTTGAAGCCGGACCGGTTGCGGAATCCGAGGCAGCCACCGACCCGCAATCAAATGCCGGCACACATTCGAATGCTGGCGCGCCCTCGAATGCTGGCGCCCGCGCCACCTGGCACTTCGAGCCAACCCCGGTACTCTCCTCGTATGTCACAGCACTGATTGCCGGCCCCTACCAGTCCGTCCGCAGCGAGCTCACCAGCTCCGACGGCCGCACCATCCCGCTGGGCGTTTTCGCACGCAAATCCCTGATGCAGTACATGGATGCCGAAAACATCTTTGCCCTCACCCGGCAGGGCTTCGAGTTCTATGAGAAGCAGTTCGGCACGCCCTACCCCTTCCCGAAATATGATCAGTTGTTCGTTCCGGAGTTCAATGCCGGTGCCATGGAGAACGCCGGTGCCGTGACCTTCCTGGAGTCGTATGTGTTCCGCTCCAAGGTAACCGACGCCACCATCGAGCGCCGGGCCATCACCATCCTGCACGAACTTGCGCACATGTGGTTCGGCGACTTGGTGACCATGCGGTGGTGGAATGACCTCTGGCTCAATGAGTCTTTTGCCGAGTTCATGTCGGCACTGGCTGCCGCGGAAAACACCCAGTACACGCAGGCTTGGACCACTTTCGCCATGATGGAAAAGTCCTGGGCCTACCGCCAGGACCAGCTGCCCAGCACCCATCCCATCGTCGCCGAGATCAACGATCTGGAAGACGTGCTGGTCAACTTTGACGGCATCACCTACGCCAAGGGGGCCTCGGTGCTGCGCCAATTGGTCGCCTGGGTGGGCCAGGAGGAGTTCATGGCCGGCGTCCGCGCTTACTTCGGCAAGCATTCCTGGGGCAATACCGAGCTGAATGATCTGCTCGGCGAGCTGGAGGTTTCCAGCGGGCGGGATTTGAAGGGATGGTCCGCGCAGTGGCTGGAGACGGCGGGCGTGAATACGCTGCGTCCGGAGCTGACAGTGGACGACGACGGCGTTCTCACCTCGTTCGCGGTGCTCCAGTCCGCCACGGCGGAGCAGCCGACCATCCGTCCGCACCGGGCGGCCATCGGCTTTTACGACTTCGCCACCGGTGGCGGGCAGGCCGGGGATGGCGAAGCCGGCAAGCTGGTTCGTCAGCACCGGGTGGAACTGGATGTGGACGGTGAGCGGACCGACGTTCCGGCCCTGGTGGGGCTGAAGCGGCCCGCGCTGGTGATCCTGAACGACGACGACCTGGCCTATGCCAAGGTGCGGATGGATGACGTGTCGCTGGCCACGGCGAAGGCACATCTGAAGGACATTGCCGAATCACTTCCCCGGACCCTGGTCTGGGCCTCCGCTTGGGACGCGGCGCGCGACGGCGAGACACCGGCACGTGAATACGTGGACTTGGTGCTCGCCAACATCGGCTCCGAAAGCGACTCCTCCGTGGTGACTGTGCTGATGCGTCAGCTGGCCACGACGCTGGCCCTCTACATTGCCGAAGAGGACCAGGAGGAGACCTCAGCCTCCGCCGCTGAAGCGCTGTGGACGCTCAGCCAGCAGGCGGCCGCCGGGTCGGATTCCCAGCTTCAGTTCGCCAAGGCCTTCGCGTCCTTCGCCCGCACCGCGTCCCAGCTGGACACGGTGGCGGATCTGCTGGACGGATCCATTGCGCTGGAGGGCGTGAGCGTGGATCAGGATCTGCGTTGGGAACTCCTCACCTCACTGGTGACCGGTGGCCGGTTGGGGCCGGAAGCCATCGACGCAGAACTGGAACGCGACAATACCCAAACCGGCCAACTCGCCGCCGCGGGCGCCCGTGCCGCCGTCCCCACTGCCGAAGCAAAGGCGGCCGTCTGGGACGCCGTCGTCGTCAACGGCGACATGCCGAACGCCGCGCAGCGCTCGGCCATCACGGGTTTCACCCGAGTGCACAACACCGCGCTGCTTCAGCCGTTCGTTGACACCTACTTTGGTTCGATTCGGAAAGTTTGGGCCACCAAGTCGCACGAAATCAGCTCCACCATAGTCACCGGATTGTATCCGACCCTGCTGGTGTCGCAAAGCACGCTGGACGCGACCGATGCGTTCCTGGCGGAGCTGGGCAGCGAGACGCCGGCACTGCGCCGCCTGGTGCTCGAAAGCCGTGACGGCGTCATGCGCGCCCTCAAGGCCCGGGCAGCCGACCGGTAGCTCCACCGCGGGCACCGTTCTGCTCATTGACCGCGGCCAGTGGCTGAGCAGAACGGGGTTCTGGGCGAGTTCTAGCGAACGTTGCAACACCCCCGACTAATCGGGAGTTGCAGCACCCATGGAATCAGCAGCAGTAAGTAGTTCATCGTTTTTGGGGAAGGGTTCGTCTTTTACGCAAGGGTCGGGTTTCCCGGTCAGGTCACGT